>JAXWVI010000056.1:0-41380 GCA_037245165.1 bacterium | reverse complement strand
TCACCCTGCCCATGGTCAAGCCCGCCATTTTGTCCACCATCCTGCTGGTGTTCGGCAGCGCCATGGGCTCCTACCCGGTGCCCCACTACCTGAACCTCACCACCCTGGCTACCAAGTATGTGTCCATGAACTCCAAGTACACCGGCGAGGCCAGCATCCTGGCCATCATTATGATGATCTTCGGCGTGGCCATCATGCTGCTCAACCAGCTGAGCCTCCAAAGCCGCAAAAGCTACACCACCGTCACGGGCAAATCCGGCCAGATCTCCAAGATCAACCTGGGGAAAGTGGGCAAGTATGTCATCGCCCTCATCCTGGTGGTGACCACCTTCTTCACCAGCATTTTCCCCATCGTCTCCTTCGCCTTTGAGACCTTCCTGCCCAACCCCGGCGACTATTCCTTCCTCTACACCGGGGACCCGGACAACCTCACCACCAAGTGGTGGACCACCGACGAGAATGTGACGGAGAACGGGATGTATGGCCAGAAGGGTATCCTCCACAACGAGACCATCTGGAACGCCTTTAAGGGCACCATCTGGGTCAGCGTGTGCTGCGCTCTGCTGGCGGGCACCCTGGGCACCCTCATCGGCTATGCGGTATCCAAGAATAGGCGAAGTAAATGGGCCAACTATGTCAACTCCGTGGCCTTTCTTCCCTATCTCATGCCCTCCATCGCGGTGGGCGTGGCCTTCTTCATCCTCTTCTCCAGCGAGAAAATTAACCTCTTCAATACCTACACCATTCTGATCATCGTGGGTACCATCAAGTACATCCCCTTTGCCAGCCGCAGCTCCCTCAACTCCATGCTCCAGCTGTCCGGGGAAATTGAAGAGGCCGCCATTATTCAGAACATCCCCTGGGTCAAGCGGATGACCCGGATCATCATCCCCATCCAGAAGTCGTCCATCATCAGCGGCTATCTGCTCCCCTTCATGACCTGCCTGCGGGAGCTGTCCCTGTTCATGCTGCTGTGCGTGCAGGGGTTCATCCTCTCCACCACCCTGGACTACTTCGACGAAATGGGCCTGTACGCCTTCTCCAGCGGCATCAACCTGATTTTGATCATCACCATCCTGGTGTGCAACACTCTGGTCAACAAGGTCACCGGAGCCAGCCTGGACAAGGGAATAGGAGGTTAAGTTATGCCTGAAATCAGATTAGAACATGTGACCAAGCGCTGGGGCAAGTTCTACGCCGTGGACGACCTGGACCTGGTCATTGAGAACAATTCCTTCGTCACCCTGCTGGGCCCCTCCGGCTGCGGCAAGACCACCACCCTGCGGATGATCGCTGGGCTGGAGACCCCCACCAGCGGGCGGATCACCATCGGCGACCAGGTGGTCTTTGACAGTGAGCTGGGCATCAATGTCCCCGCCAACAAGCGGAAAGTGGGCTTCCTGTTCCAGAACTACGCCCTGTGGCCCAACATGACGGTGTATGAAAACATCTCCTTTGGTCTGTCCAACGTGAAGGAGCCCATGGCCAAGGTGGACTTTGAGGCTAAAAACGCCGCCCGCCTGGCAGAAATCCTCCGGAATCCGGGAGAAGTAGTGAAGATTCTGGAGGACTGCCGGGACAAGAAGGGTAAGATCGACGAAAAGAAGGCCTACATCAAGCTCATCGACGCCTTTACCATCTCCATTTACACCGCCAAAAAGCTCTTTGGCTACCACCTGGAGGAGGGAAAGGACCTCTCCGGGGAGATCAAAGCCCTCCAGGCCAAGGCAGACTCCGCCCGGAAGAGCCAGAACCTCAACGAGCGCTTTGAGGTGGTTCAGAACGGCCAGGTGGTCAAGGAAAAGCGCAAGCTCACCAAGGAGGAGATCGACCTGTCGGTGCGCCGGGTGTCCCGGATCGTGAAGATCGGGATGTTTATGGACCGCTACCCGGCGGAGCTGTCCGGCGGTCAGCAGCAGCGGGTGGCCATTGCCCGTACCCTGGCCCCCGAGCCCTCGGTGCTCTTTATGGATGAGCCCCTGTCCAATCTGGACGCCAAGCTGCGGCTGGAGATGCGCTATGAGCTTCAGCGCCTGCATGTGGAGACCGGCTCCACCTTCGTCTACGTTACCCACGACCAGATGGAGGCCATGACCCTGGCCACCCAAATCTGTCTCATCAACAACGGGGTGCTCCAGCAGTACGACGCTCCCCTGACGGTCTATCACCGCCCTGACAACCTCTTTGTGGCCGATTTTGTGGGCAACCCCGCCATCAACTTTGTGGAGGCCAAGGGCGGCCAGAACCCTGACGGTACCCTGTCCCTCACCGTCTTCAACCAGCGCCCGGCCACCTTCCGGCCCTCCGCCCCTCTGGATCTGGAGGACTGGTTCCGCCAGCGGGACGCACAGGCAGCGGCGCGGGAGGAAGAGCACCGGAAAAAGGCGGCGGAGAAGTCCTATGTGGAGAAGGGCAATAAAGATGAAACCTTCCGCTACCATGTGGCCAAGGTGGAGGAGGAGGACGACTCCCTCCAGGAGGAGCCGGTACTCACCAACCAGGACCTGGTGCTGGGCATCCGGCCGGAATTTCTGGACATTGTGGACAGCGGGACGTTGGAGGGGGAAATCTACGGCGCCATGCCCACCGGCATGGAATCGACCATTAAAGTGCGCATTGATGATTTCCTGCTGACCGGCGTAATTTTCGGAAGCTCCCTGTTTACCATCGGAGCCAAGGTCCCTCTGTCCATTACCGGGGATAATATCATGCTCTTTGACCGGAAAAGCGGCAAATGCATTGCCCAGGGACGGCTGGAGTTTTAAAAACTGAAAAGGAAAACGAAAAATCGGGGCCGGCGTCCAAAATTGGGAGCCGGCCCCGGTTTGTTTTGGGGCGCCAGGTCCGGACAAGGAGAGAGATTCTGAACTTGACCGGCAGGGCATAGAATGATATACTGATTTAAATTATCAATGCGCGAAAGGGGGAGAGAAATGGAGACAGCCACCATGAGCGCCATCGCCCATATCCGCAGCGATTTTCCCGAAAAATTCGGCATCCCCCGACAGAGCGGACTGGTAGAGGAACTGACGGCCAAAATCATATTTGAGCCGGAATACCGCCAAATGAGCGCCTTCCGGGGTTTGGAGGGCTTTTCCCACCTGTGGCTGATCTGGGAGTTCTCCAAGGCCAGGGGAAAGCCCTGGTCCCCCACGGTTCGCCCGCCAAGGCTTGGCGGAAATGCCCGCCTGGGGGTGTTTGCCACCCGCTCTCCCTTTCGCCCCAATCCCATCGGCCTGTCCTGTGTCAGGCTGGTGAGGCTGGAGCAGGACCCCAAGCTTGGGCCGGTGCTGGTGGTGGCGGGGGCGGATTTGATGGACGCAACCCCCATTTACGACATCAAGCCCTACCTGCCCTATGCCGACTGTAAGCCCGAGGCGGTGGGGGGCTTTGCCTCCCAACCCAAGGAGCCAAGTCTCCAGGTGGAAATCCCGGAACATTTGCTGGCGCTTGTTCCCGAGGAGAAGCGGCAGGCGCTTCGCGGCGTGCTGGCCCAGGACCCCAGGCCACAGTATCAGAAGGACCCTCAGCGGGTCTATGGCATGGCCTTTGGGGAACTGGAGGTGCGGTTTCAGGTAGAGGGGGAAAATCTTAAGGTTGTGGAAATTTTACTCAGAAAATCTTCATGAAAAATTCATGAGATGAAGGCAAAAGTGTGATAGGATAACAGCATGACAAAGCCCTGCGGGCAAAAGGATGTTTGAGTTGGGTGGGGTCATGCCGGAACGGATTTGAGAAGGAGGATTACGACATGAAACTGATTTTTGCGGTGATCCGGGACAAGGATGCCAATATGGCGATCGAGGGGCTTGCGCAATCTCACATCGGCGTGACCAAGCTGGCCAGTACCGGCGGCTTTTTGCGGGATGGCAATACCACCTTAATGATCGGTGCGGAAAATGACCAAGTGGACCATATTTTAGAGATTCTGCGGGAAAACTGCGCCAAGCGGACGGAAACGGAGATTATTGCCCCCCATGGGACGGGCGGGGCGCCGGCATGGAACCTGGGCTGCACCCCCATTAAAATTGAGGTGGGCGGCGCCACGGTCTTTGTGCTGGAAATGGAGCAGTTTATCAAGCTGTAAAAGAGGGTCCCCGGCCAAGGCCGGGGATTTTCTTTGAAATCAGCAAGGGCCTCCCCCAGGTAGAAACAATATTTTTTTAAAAAAGGCTTGACGTTCCACCAAGTGGAAGGTGTACGCTGAACCTGGAAAGGGAGGAATGGCCCCGTGAAAATCAACGAGGTGGAGGCCCAGGTTGGCATTACCAAAAAGAATATCCGCTTTTACGAGTCCCAGGGCCTCCTGGCGCCTCGGCGCAACAGTGAAAACGGATATCGGGATTACGGCCCGGAAGAGGTGGAGGTCCTGCGGCAGATTAAGCTGCTGCGGAAACTGGGCGTGCCGCTGGAGGAAATCCGCCGGATGCAGTCCGGAAGCAGCACGGTGGGAGACGGAATGCGCCGGCACCTGGTCACCCTGGAGCGTGAGTACCGCAGTCTGGAACAGTCCATGGAATTTTGCCGGGCTTTGAAGGACCGGGAGGAGCGGCTGGACGCACTGAATGCGGAAGAGCTGCTGAAGGAAATGGAACAGATGGAACAAAGGGGCACGACCTTTCAAAATAAGCAGCAGGGAGATACCCGGCCCATTCGGTATGTGGGAGCGGTTGTGGTGGCCGTGCTGATGACCGCTTTGATGGCGGGGATTATCGCTCTGATGGCGTGGGCCTTTGCCGCAGACCCAAAGCAGGCGCCGCCGCTTCCCCTGCTTGTGGTGCTGATGGCAATTCCTGGGGCGGTGATTTTAGGGGTGCTGCTGGCCCTGATCCAGAGAATCAAGGAAATCCAGAAGGGGGAGGAAAATGATGCGAAAAACTACTAAAGGCAAGGGTTTTTTCGGGGCGGTGGTGGTCACGGTACTGGTGGCAGCCTTGATGCTCCTGCTGACCGTGGCGTTGGTAACGGGATACTTGGGGGGCAGCACCCATGGACTGGCCACAGCCATCATTTTCTTCTGCGCCTTTTTGTATTTGGCGGTGGCGGTAGGCGTGATTGTGGCCCTCTTCCAGCGGTGGAAGGAGATCCGGGGAGGTGAGGAGGACGAAGCGAAAAAATATTGAGCCCTCCAAGCGCAAGGAGAGGGGAGAAGCCATCCGGGAGACAGTGATTCATGTGGTTGTCCAGCTGCTGTCGGCGGCCGCCTTGCTGGGCTTGCGCTGTCTTACGGTTCGCGTATGGCTGGACAGTCTACTGCTCCTGGTGGCGGTGCTGGATCTGGTCACCATCCCTTTGGCCTTTGTGGTGCTGCGTCAGCGGCTGCGGGAAATTGAACGGGGGGAGATGGATGAGGCGAGAAAGTACTGACTGGAACAGCAGAGAGAAGAAATCGTCTGTTCTGAGCTTTGTGATGTTTTGTCTGCTTCAGGCCGTCTGCGTCATCACATTTCTGTCCCTGGGATGGATTTCGGGGCTGCCCGGCTGGGCGAAGCTGCTGTTTTATGTTTTAGCTGCCTTCTGTGGGCTGTTGGTGCTGCCTGCCCTGGCCGCCCTCAGAATACGGTGGAAAGAAATCAATCAATTTGATGGAGAACATATTTTTAAGGAGGAAGCAACTATGATGCTGGTAAACATTGATTACATCCCTGGAAAAGAGTTTGAGGTGCTCGGTCTTGTGAAAGGTACCGTTGTCCAGTCTAAGAATTTCGGCAAGGACTTTATGGCCGGTATGAAGACCCTGGTGGGCGGTGAGATCACTGGCTACACGGAGATGCTCAACGAGGCCCGCCAGATCGCCATGAAACGTATGGTGGATGAGGCCGAGGGCCTGGGAGCCGATGCGGTGGTGAATATCCGCTACGGGTCCTCGGCTGTTATGCAGGGTGCCGCTGAGGTCATTGCCTACGGTACTGCGGTGCGGTTTAAATAAGCGTCTGAAAACCAAAGTATTTTGGATAAATGCGCCGCCGGCCCGGAGACTTGTCTCCGGGCCGGCGGTTTCTTTGTTATCGATGATAAAGATTGTTGGTCTGATACTGGGGCTCGCAGGTGAGCTGGATTCCCAGCTTGCGGTAAGTCATCTCGTCGGCAGGGGAGAGGATGACGGAGCAGTGGGCCTGGCAGCCCTTCAGGGCGGCCAGCTGTTCCAGCGCCTGGGCGGCCTTGGGTACCGCATTGGCCGAGGAGGCCAAGGCAATGAGAATCTCGTCGCTGTGGAGCCGGGGGTTGGTAGAGCCCAGATGTTTGACCTTGACAGTCTGGATGGGCTCGATGGCGCTCTGGGCGATCAGGTGTACCCCGTGGCCTCCGGCATTGGCCAGCTTTTTCAGGGCGTTAAGCAGGGCGGCGGCGGAGCAGCCCATCAGTTCGGAGGTCTTGCCGGTGACGATGGAACCGTCGGGCAGCTCGATGGCCATGGCGGGTTCGCCGGTCTTCTCCGCGAGCTGATTTGCCTGGGCGATGACGGGGCGAATCTCGGTGGTGACGCCGGCCTGCTGCATAAGCAGCTCCAGCTTATATACAATATTGTCGGAGCCCTTGCCCTGGCGGCGGTCGCACAGGGCGTCATAGTACCGGCGGATGATCTCCTGACGGGCGGCGTCCTGACATGCCTGATCGTCGGTGATACAGTTGCCCGCCATGTTGACTCCCATATCGGTGGGGGACTTGTAGGGGCAGTTGCCGGTAATTTTTTCAAAAATCGCGGACAGAACGGGGAAGACCTCCACGTCCCGGTTATAATTCACCGTGGTTACGCCGTAGGCCTGGAGATGGAAGGGGTCGATCATGTTTACGTCATCCAGGTCGGCGGTGGCAGCTTCGTAAGCCAGGTTGACCGGGTGCTTCAGAGGCAGGTTCCAGATGGGGAACGTCTCAAATTTGGCGTATCCAGCCACAATGCCCCGCTTGTGCTCATGATAGAGCTGGCTGAGGCAGGTGGCCATTTTTCCGCTGCCCGGGCCGGGAGCAGTGACCACCACCAGGGGACGGGTGGTGTGGATGTACTCATTTTTTCCAAACCCCTCATCACTGACGATTTTGGAGATGTTGTGAGGGTAGCCTTCAATGGTGTAATGGCGATAAACCTTCAGCCCCAGGCCTTCCAGTCTGGTCTGGAACGCGTCGGCGGCAGGCTGGCCCCTGTACTGGGACACTACCACGCTGTCAACCAGAAGGCCGCGGCCGCGGAATACGTCGATGAGGCGCAGCACGTCGCTGTCATAGGTGATGCCCAGATCGCCGCGGACTTTATTCTTCTCGATGTCCCCGGCATTGATGACAATGATAATCTCAGCGTTGTCCTTCAGTTGCTCCAGCATCCGAATTTTGCTGTCCGGCTCAAAGCCGGGCAGCACCCGGGAGGCGTGGTAGTCATCAAACAGCTTGCCTCCGAATTCCAAATACAGTTTGCCGCCGAACTGGCTGATCCGGTCCCGGATATGCTGGGACTGGGTGATCAAATACTTTTGATTGTCAAAGCCCAACTTGGACATTTCCTGTCTCCCCTTTATCTTTATCTTTTAAAGGCCGATTCTTGGTCTAAAGTGTGCGTGTTAATATCAGTCAAGCCCATCCAGAGAAAACAGCCGGGCGGGCAATACGTCGGAAAGCTCCACCAGAATGGGGTCCAGACCTCCGTCCCGCTGGACCCGGGGGACTCCTACGGTAGTCCGGCCGTCCAGCGGCCCGGTGGGCAAGGATACCACAACAGTGGGTGAGGACTGTCCCCACTGCACCAGCAGAGAGCCCCGATGGAGCCTGACGATATCACGGGCAATGGACAGTCCCAGTCCGGCACCCTGGGTGGGAAGAGGGATGTCCTGCGGCGTACTCTGCTGCAGCATGGCCTCCAGCTGCCGCTGGTCGGGAAGCGGGCCGTTGTCGGACAAAGTGAGAATGACACGGCTGCCGGAGCGGCGCAGAGCTAGGGTGATCCGCCCCTCCTGGGTGGCACGGGCGGAATTGGAGATCAAGCCCAGCAGCAGGCGCTTTAAAAGGGCGGCGTCGCCGGGAATCAGCGCCCCGCCGCCCTCCCCCTCGTAGTCCAGCGCAATCCCCGCAGCCTCCAGAGGGCCCCGGGCCTGCTCCACCACGGTACGGCACAGCCCGTCCAGGTCAAGGCTGGCAGATTGAAAGGGAACGGTGCCGGAGGCGCTTTGCTGCATATACTCCAGATTGCCCATCAGGCGAAAGGCACGGTAAAAACTTTTACTGAAGGCATCTGAGGGCAGGTACGCCTTGGTGTCGTCGGCTTTGGTAAGAGGTCCTACCTCCACCAGAAACTCGCCTAAAAAGCTCCGCAGCTGCTGAAGGGCCCCGTCCAACTGTTGACCCGTCAGGGCGGTCTGGGGAGCGGGACGGAAAAAGACAATTTGTCCCTCGTCGGTCTGGGAACAACTGAAGGTATATCCGGTGGTGCCAAAGGTAAAGCACCCAGCCCCCGTTGGAGCGTTTTTGGGAAGCACCAGACAGTCGGGCAGGGGAGCGTTTTCGCTCAGTTGGGGCAAATAGCGCTTGGCCGCGGCGTTGGCCGAGAGCACCAGGCCATGACGGACCTGGATGACCCCTTCGGGAAAGCTGTCCAGCAGAGACTGGATAGATTCAAACATAGTGGTATCCTCCGGCCGGAAAACCGGCTTATGCGGTAAAATTCTGTTTCTATCATGCGCCGCGGGACGCAAAACAACACTTAATCCAGTATATCAAAAATTTCCATAGGCGACAAGAGAAGAAGCGACAAAAACTGAAAAAAACAGGGACATCGGAATATACAGAAAAAATTTATCAATCCATGGATAATTTTCATTTAAATTTTCTAGGAAAACTATGAAAAAACACACTATGAAAAAAGTTAGAAAAAGGGTATAATAGACCATGCAATCGTGGGCTAACACGAATCAAATGGAAGAAGGAGTAATTCATATGAGCATCAAAGTTGGCATCAATGGATTTGGCCGCATCGGCCGCATGGTGTTCCGCGCCAGCCTGAATCACCCCGAGATTGAGATCGTGGGGATCAACGATCTGTGTCCCGCTGAGTATCTGGCTTATATGCTGAAGTATGATACCATGCATGGCAAGTGCGAGGCCGAGATTGGCAGCACTGAGAACGCCATCGTGGTGAACGGCAAGGAGATTCCTGTCTCCGCCGAGCGCAACCCCGCCGACCTGCCCTGGGGCAAGCTGGGCGCTGAGTACGTTGTGGAGTCCACCGGCCTGTTCCTGACCAAGGAGAAGGCCCAGGGCCACCTGGACGCCGGCGCCAAGAAGGTTATCATGTCCGCTCCCTCCAAGGACGACACCCCCATGTTCGTCTGCGGCGTGAACCTGGACAAGTACACCACTGACATGAACTTCGTGTCCAATGCCTCCTGCACCACCAACTGCCTGGCCCCCATTGCCAAGGTGCTGAACGACAACTGGGGCATCAAGGACGGCCTGATGACCACCGTACACTCCGTCACCGCCACCCAGAAGACCGTTGACGGTCCCTCTCTGAAGGATTGGCGCGGCGGCCGCGCTGCCACCGGCAACATCATCCCCTCCTCCACCGGCGCTGCCAAGGCTGTGGGCAAGGTCATTCCCGAGCTGAACGGCAAGCTGACCGGCATGTCCATGCGTGTTCCCACCCTGGATGTGTCCGTGGTTGACCTGACCGTCAATCTGGCCAAGCCCGCCAAGTACGAGGAGATCTGCGCCGCCATGAAGAAGGCTTCTGAGGGCGAGCTGAAGGGCGTTCTGGGCTACACTGATGAGGCCGTCGTGTCCTCCGACTTCCTGGGCGACACCCGCACCTCTATCTTCGACGCCGACGCCGGCATCGCTCTGACCGACACCTTCGTGAAGGTTGTTTCCTGGTACGACAACGAGATCGGCTACTCCAACAAGGTGCTGGAGCTGATCAAGCATATGTACAGCGTGGATCACAAGTAATTCGCCTCCGTTCTCTTTGGGGCGCCGCTTTTCTGCGGCGCCCTTTTTTGTTCGACAGAAGGATATCATATTTGATAAGCAAGTGATGTCGAATTTTGACATACAAAATTAAAAAATACTATTTTATAATTTTTAACAATTTAATTTATGAAAAGCAAATACTTGACCCAGGGGTGATGTTATGCACTATGGGTCAAGAATGAAGGAATGGATTACAGATCATGATATTTTGCAGAAGACGTTGGCAAAAGAATTTCATGTAACTGAGGCCATGATGAGCCATTATATGACTGGACGAAACGAGGTAACAGTGGATGTTTTGGTTCAGTTTGCAAAACGGACCGGGCTCAGCATGGACTATCTGGTGGGCCTCACCGACCTGCCCCAGCCCCCCATGGCCCTGTCTCAGGCGGAGCAGGACATGGTCAAGCGCTTTCGTACCCTCTCCCGGGAGCAGCGGGAGCTGATCGTCAAAAACATCGCCATCATGCAGGAACAAAATGAGAAATAAAAAATCGGGACGCTGGGGGGCGTCCCGATTTTACATATTCAGAAGCTATATTACTTGGCGTACTCAATGGCCTTTGTCTCACGCAGCAGGTGGACTTTGATCTGGCCGGGGTACTCCAGCTCGTCCTCGATCTTCTTGGCGATCTCCCGGGCCAGCAGGACCATCTGATCCTCGCTGATGACCTCGGGCTTAATCATGATGCGCACCTCGCGGCCGGCCTGAATGGCAAAGGACTTCTCCACGCCGTTGAAGGAGGAGGTAATCTCCTCCAGCGTCTCCAGCCGCTTGATATAGTTCTCCAGATTCTCACGCCGGGCGCCGGGGCGGGCGGCGGAGATGGCGTCGGCCGCCTGAACCAGGCAGGCCACCACGGTTCTGGGCTCCACATCGTTGTGATGGGCCTGGATGGCGTGGATGACGTTCTCACTCTCCCGGTATTTCCGGGCCAGTTCCACACCGATCTGCACATGGGAACCCTCCACCTCGTGGTCAATGGACTTGCCCAGGTCGTGAAGCAGGCCCGCGCGCTTGGCCTCGGCCACGTTGGCGCCGATCTCGGCGGCCAGCAGGCCGGCCAAATGGGCCACCTCAATGGAGTGGTTGAGTACATTCTGGCCGTAGCTGGTGCGGTAGCGCATCCGGCCCAAGAGCTTGACCAGCTCCGGATGCAGGCCGTGGACGTTGGTTTCAAAGATGGCCCGCTCGCCTTCGGCCTTGATGACAGCGTCTACCTCGCGCTTGGCCTTTTCCACCATTTCCTCGATGCGGGCGGGGTGGATGCGGCCGTCCAAAATCAGCTTCTCCAGGGCCAGACGGGCAATCTCCCGGCGGACGGGGTCAAAGCAGGAGACGGTAATGGCCTCGGGGGTGTCGTCAATAATCAGGTCCACGCCGGTCAGGGTTTCCAGGGTGCGGATGTTCCGGCCCTCGCGGCCGATGATCCGGCCCTTCATCTCATCGTTGGGCAGGGGGACCACCGACACGGTGGCCTCGGCCACATGGTCGGCGGCGCAGCGCTGAATGGCAAGGGAGATGATCTCCCGGGCTTTGGTATCGGCTTCGTCCTTGTAGCGGGCCTCGATCTCCTTGATCTTCATGGCCGACTCGTGGGTGACGTCCTCCTCCAGTTGTTTAAGCAGATAGTTCTTTGCTTCGGCGGCGGTGAAGCCGGAGATCCGCTCCAGCTCCTCGGTCTGCTTCTGCTTCAGCTCGTCCACCTGTGCCTGACTGGCATCCAGCTTGGAGAGCTTGGCGGAGAGCTGTTCTTCCTTCTTTTCAATATTTTCAGTCTTGCGGTCCAGGTTCTCTTCCTTTTGCTGCAGGCGCCGCTCCTGTTTCTGCAGGTCGGCCCGGCGCTCCTTCTCTTCGCGCTCATAGTCGTTTTTGGCCTTCAGGATTTCCTCCTTGGCCTCCAGCAGCGCTTCACGCTTTTTGTTTTCCGCGCTTTTATAAGCCTCGTTGACAATACGGGTGGCTTCGTCCTCCGCAGAGCCGATTTCCCGCTCCGCAGTGGCCTTGCGCCGATTCCAACCGAACAGAGCACCTACTACACCGGCAAGGACGATACAAATGACCGCCTCGATGATATAGGGCAAAAATTCCATTTTGGTCTGATACACCTCCAAATGTTTCAATTACTGCGGCGGACAGCCGCGAAAATTGCAGATAAAAGCCGCAAGAGCGCAGAGCGAGGACTGCTCCTTTACCCTTGCGACAACTGAAAAACATCCCCAAAGTTTTTCATATTTGTCCTTCCTATATTGTAAAGGCAACCAGCTTTGATGTCAAGATTTATTCATATTTCCCGGCGGGGGTTTTTATAGAAAAATGGGGATCGCCTCCTGTTTGGATGGCGATCCCCGCGAAAACAGGAGACTACCACAGCGCATCCACTTGGGCGCCGGTATAGTACCAGGTGAGAATGTCCTCAAATGTGCTGCCCTCTTTGGCCATGGCGTTGGCACCGTATTGGCTCATGCCCACCCCGTGGCCGTAGCCGGTGACGTCAAAGGTGAAGTTTCCCTGGCTGTAAGAAACCGTAAAGGTGGCTGAGCGCAGGGAAAACAGAGAGCGCACTTGGCTTCCCGTGAGGGTCACGCCCCCCAGAGGAATGGAGATGACCCCGCCGCCGTCGTTTCGGCTGGCCTGGCCAAACCAGCCGGAGGGGTCGTCGGACAGGTCCGCCCCAGGGTAGGCGGCCAGGGTTAGGTCTTTGACTTCATCCGAGGAGAAAACCGCCTGGGTATGGTAATTGGGGACCTCGTCCCCTTCGGGGCTGTCCACGCTTTTCAGGTAGTCCACCGAGTTGCCCCATACCTCCACTGCATCCACGGTTTTTCCCGCAGCGGAGGAAAAAAACAGGGCCTGGATGGGCTGGCCGTCATAGAGAATACCCAGCCCATCGGTTTCCGCCACAGCCCGTTCAATTTTGTCTGTGTACTCCTGGGCATTCAGGCCCCACCGGGCCTGGGCATCTTCCGGTTGGATGTAAGCCTGGCAGCAGGTGCTGTCGCCGCAGATGTCGGCATCCGGGTGCTTGTCGGAGGGATGGTTCTGGCGGGTAACCGTGTAAGTCCGGGCGGCGCAGGCCTGGGCCTTCAGGGCTTCTTCCTCAAAGGAGGCGGGCATCTCAGCCGCTACCACCCCAAACAGGTATTCGTCCATGGTCAGTTCCACCACCTGGCCATCATCGGTCTTCAGCCGTACCGCCCGGCCTTTGTCCCGGGCCGCTGCGGTGGTAATGGCGCGGTCAATGGGGAGTGTGGCCTCGTTCTGGGCTGTTTCACTTTCGTCCCTCTGATAGACTGGCTGGCCCCCTGCCATGAAAACAGGCAGAAAAAACAGTATTGCGGCCAGAAGCAAGGCGACTGTGACGATGGGACGTACCCCTGAGCCGAAAAGTTTGGTTTGTTGTTCTTCCCGAATGGGCATGGAAATCCCCCCCTTGTCCTATTCCTATTTTATGGGAGAGGCCAGGGAGATATGATAAAAAACGGGCGGCCCCAGAAGTGGACCGCCCAGAAAGGTTATTCCTCGTCCAGCTTGAGAACAGCCATAAACGCCTCGGTGGGCAGCTGGACGGTGCCCAGGGTGCGCATTTTCTTCTTGCCTTCCTTCTGCTTTTCCAGCAGTTTTTTCTTACGGGTGATATCGCCGCCGTAGCACTTGGCCAGCACGTCCTTTCGCATGGCCTTCACCGTCTCCCGGGCGATGATCTTGCCGCCGATGGCCGCCTGAATGGGGACCTCAAAAAGCTGACGGGGGATGTTCTCCTTCAGCTTTTCACAGATTCTCCGGGCTCGGGGATAGGCCTTGTCCCGGTGGACAATGAAGCTCAGCGCGTCCACCTGGTCGCCGTTCAAAAGCAGGTCCACCTTGACCAGATCACTCTTTTCATAGCCCTCCAGCTCATAGTCCAAAGAGGCGTACCCCTTGGTGCGGGCTTTTAAGGCGTCAAAGAAGTCGTAGATGATCTCACCGATGGGCATGGAGTAGTGAAGCTCCACCAGGTTGGTGTCCAGATACTGCATATCTTTGAAGACCCCCCGGCGCTCCTGGCACATGGGCATGATGTTGCCCACATAGTCCGGCGGCGAGATGATGGAGACTTTGGCGTAGGGCTCACGGGCCTCGGCAATGGAGCCGGGGTCGGGGTAGTTGTGGGGGTTATCCACCCGAACGACGCTACCATCCGTTTTGGTGACCTCATATATTACGGAGGGTAATGTGGTGACCAGATCCAAATCAAACTCTCGTTCCAGCCGCTCCTGAATAATTTCCATATGGAGCATGCCCAGAAAGCCGCAGCGGAAGCCAAAGCCCAGGGCCACGGAGGACTCAGGCTCGAAGGACAGGGAGGCGTCGTTAAGCTGAAGCTTTTCCAGGGCGTCCCGCAGATCGGGATATTTGGAGCCGTCCTCGGTGTAGATGCCGCAGTAGACCATGGGCTGGGCGGGGCGGTAGCCGGGCAGCGGCTCCTCGGCGGGGCGGTTCACCTCCGTGATGGTGTCGCCCACCCGGGTGTCCTTCACGTTTTTGATGGAGGCGGTAAACCACCCTACCTCTCCGGCGGACAGTTCCGGGCAGGAGTCCATCCCCAGCGGCTTGAGATAGCCGCAGTCCAGCACCTGGTAGCTGGCTCCGGAGGCCATCATCTTTACATTCATCCCCTTTTTCAGGGTGCCCTCCATAATGCGGAAATAGACGATGACGCCCACATAGGGGTCATACTGGCTGTCGAAAACCAGCGCCTTCAGAGGAGCCGCCGGGTCGCCGGTGGGGGCGGGAATGTTTTGGACAATATCCTCCAGTACGGCGGGAATGTTGATTCCCATTTTGGCGGAGATTTCCGGGGCGTCCTGGGCGGGAAGGGCCAGGATATTTTCTACCTCGTCCTTGACCCGCTGGGGATCGGCGGCGGGCAGGTCGATTTTGTTGATGACAGGCAGAATCTCCAGGTCGTGCTCCATAGCCAGGTAGGTATTGGCCAGGGTCTGGGCCTCGATGCCCTGGGAGGCGTCCACAATGAGCACCGCCCCTTCACAGGCGGCCAGAGAGCGGGAGACCTCATAGTTAAAGTCCACATGGCCCGGGGTGTCGATGAGGTTGAGGTGGTAAACCTCCCCGTCCTGGGCCTGGTAGTCCAGACGGACGGCCCGGGCCTTGATGGTGATGCCCCGCTCTCGCTCCAGATCCATGTTGTCCAGCAGCTGGGATTCCATTTGCCGTTCGCTTACCGCGTGACACAGCTCAATCAGCCGGTCAGAGAGGGTGGATTTTCCGTGGTCAATGTGGGCGATGATGGAAAAATTACGGATTTTAGATTGATCGGTCATAGATTTGAAACCTCCGTGGACGATGCTTATTTGCTGTGTCTGGCATTCATTAAACCGTTGATGCGTTCTCCCGCCCCGTGGATGAGCTGATAAAGCGACTGGTAAAGCACGGGGTAGTTCTGGGAGAGCGCCTCATGGCTCATATCGGGCATGGGACCCTTCCCTTTTGTATGAGCGGCCAGGGCATCCTCCAGCTCAGCCAGGTCGCATTTCATGTCCGCGTCAGCCAGACCAGCCTGAAAGTGTCGCGGGGAGACGGAAAAAAAGTCGGGATTATAGCCGGGGCTGGCCTGGTAGAGCCGCCGATAAATCTGGTACACCGCAGTAGACAGGTAGTTGGAGCAGGCCTGGATGGCCTCGCGGCTTCCGGTTTTGGACAATAGGTCAAACAGAGCGCCGATGGAGTTGACCAGCAGCTTTTTGGAGAGCATGGCCAGTACGCTGCCTTTCAGGGTGTTGCCCTTCTCCTCGCTCAGGTCGTACAGCTCTTCGGCGGCAATGGTGGTGCCGTCCCGACTGAGGGTGCGGCCCAATAAAAAGTCTGAGGATACGCCGTAATAGTCACAGGCTTTTACCACAAAGGAGAGCCCGGGCTCCCGGATTCCGTTCTCATAGTGGCTGAGCAGGGCCTGGGAGATGCCCAGGGCGTTGGCAGCGGTGCGCTGACTGACGCCCTTCTCCTGCCGGAGCAGGGAGAGCGTGCGGGGAAATTCTGCGTTCAAACTTTCTCACCTCAATGATTTCTGCGTCAATGGGGCGGCATCCCCGCCCCGGCAATAAACATGGAAATACACTTTGTATAGTATAACTGAAAGCAATACGCCCCGTAAAGAGAAAAATAAAAATATTTTCCCATGAAGTTGGGAAAAATTCATCGATCCAGCGAAGAAAACCATGGTATATCCCTTGCATTTTAACACAGGAAATGCTACCATAATCACCAGAATGAGGTGTGATGATGCACCTATTTTTTGAGTTGGAGGGATTCTTTTATGTTTAAAAAGCTCATTGAAATTTTGAAGGCCCACCCCCGTAAGATCGTCTTTACGGAGGGCACGGACCCCCGGATTCTGGAGGCTTCCGCCCGCTTGCTTTCCGGTACCTTCCTGACCCCCATTCTCATCGGCAACGAGGAGGAAATCCTGGCCGCCGCGGAGGAGGCCGGCTTCAATATCCGGGGCGCCATCATCATTGATCCTGAAAAGTATGAAAATATGGAAGCTATGGTGGAGCGCATGGTGGAGTTGCGCAAGGGCAAGATGACCACCGACGAGTGCCGGGCCATGCTGAAGAAGAGCAACTACTTCGGCACCATGCTGGTGGCTATGGGCGAGGCCGACGCCCTGCTGGGCGGCGCCACTTACTCCACCGCCGATACCGTCCGTCCCGCTTTGCAGCTGGTCAAGACCAAGCCCGGCAACAAGATCGTGTCCTCCTGCTTCATTCTGGTCCGTCCTTCCGCCACCGGCGACAACGATGTACTGGCCATGGCTGACTGCGCCATCAATATCAAGCCCACTGAGGACGAGCTGGTGGAGATTGCCTCTGAGACTGTCTCCTGCGCCAAGATCTTCGGCATCGACCCCAAGGTTGCCTTCCTGAGCTACTCCACCCTGGGTTCCGGCAAGGGCGAGGATGTGGACAAGATGCGCAACGCCGCCGACAAGGCCAAGCTGGCCATGCCCAATGTGCCCATTGAGGGCGAGCTGCAGTTTGACGCCGCCGTCTCCCCCCGTGTGGCCCAGACCAAGTGCAAGGGTTCCAAGGTGGCCGGCTACGCCAACACCTTTATCTTCCCCGACATCAATGCCGGCAACATCGGCTACAAGATCGCCCAGCGTCTGGGCTCTTTTGAGGCCTACGGCCCCATCCTGCTGGGTCTGAACGCCCCCATCAACGATCTGAGCCGCGGCTGCAACGCCCAGGAGGTCTACTCCATGGCCATTATCACTGCCGCCCTGGCCTAATGTGTTTGTGAAAAATTCCCTCCGGTACGTCCGGAGGGAATTTTTTTATTTTCCTACGCAGAACCGGGAAAAAATCCGGTCTGTGACATCTTCCCGCACAGACTGGCCGGTCAGCTCCCCCAAGGCCTGAAGCGCTTCCTCCACGTCCGTGAGCAGGGCGTCGGGGGTGACGCCGGCTTCCAGGGCCTGCTGTGCCCGGGACACGGCCTCCCGGGCCCGCCGTGCGGCCTCCTCCTGGCGCTGGTTGGTCAAGAGCTGACCGTAGGGGACATCTTCGGGGCGGGGAAACAGGGCCGCGACGGCATCCTCCAGCTCTTGCAGCCCCTGTCCGGTTTTGGCGCTGACGGTCACCGTGGGGGGCAGGCGGTCCAAATGGAGCTCAGCAGTCGGGGCGGAGGGCAAATCCCCCTTGGTCCGGACCAGAATCGTGGGAGCTAGCTCCATGGCCTTGGAGAGGAGGTCCACATCTTCCTCCGCGGCGGGCCGAGCGCTGTCCCACAAAACCAGAATCAGCTCGGCCTCCTCCATGGCGCTGCGGCTGCGCTCCACCCCCAGCCGCTCAATGGGATCATCGCTGTCCCGGAGCCCTGCGGTGTCGATGAGGCGTACCGGGAGCCCGCCCAGCTCCAGGGAAACTTCCAGGGTGTCCCGGGTTGTGCCTGGAATATCGGTGACAATGGCCCGGTCGTAACCGGCCAAAGCATTCAGAAGAGAGGATTTTCCGGCGTTTGGCCGCCCCACCAAAGCGCAGGCCAGCCCCCGGGTCAGCTGGCGGCCCCGGCGGCAGGTGGACAACAGCCCATCCAGAGCGTCCCGCTGAATTTGAAGGGTGTGGGACAGCTCGTCCATGCGGAAGGGGTCGATATCCTCATCCGGGTAGTCCAAGACCGCGTGGAAGTGGGCCATCACATCCACCAGAGCGGAATAAATGTCCCCGATTTTTCGGGAGAGTGCCCCGGTGAGCTGCCCCGCCGCATGGCGGGCGCCTTCCCGGCTGCGGGCCTCCAGAAGATCCCCCACCGCCTCCGCCTGGGCCAGGTCCAGCCGGCCGTTGAGAAAAGCTCTTCGGGTAAACTCACCCGGTCCGGCCTGACGGGCGCCTTGCGCAAAAAGGGCGTCCAAACCCAGGGAGAGCACCATAGGGGAGCCATGGCACTGAAATTCCGCGGTATCTTCTCCGGTGTAGCTGGCGGGCCCTCTGCTGAAGGTACACAGGCAGCGGTCGATGGGCTGCCCCCCGCTGTCCAGCAGGTCGCCGAACACCAGCTCCCGGGGACGATGCTCCAGCAGACTCCGGGGACCCAAGGGGCGGAATTGTTTCCGGGCAATCTCCAGGGCTCTGGGGCCGGACAGACGAAGGATTCCGATGGCGGCGGGGACCAGGGGGGAGGAAATGGCGGCAATGGTATCAGCCTGAATCAACATGGGAGAAGCTCCTTTCAACATTCGACAGAAAAAGAAAATTTTCCTGCAAAAGATGAAATCAAAAAAATTGTGTAAAATTTATCCTTGACAGACATTATGACAACTAAAAGGGAATAAAATTGTCCCGGAAAGTTCTCAAAATCAAATGTGGAAAACTATGTGGAGAATGTGGAGAACCCGTGGAAACAGTGGACAAAGCCGGTGGAAGAACCAGGTGCCCCAGGGGAAGAAAAATGTGTAGAGGAAAGCAACAAATAATGCCCCCAGAAAAAGGAAAATAAAACCGAACTGCAAGCTCCGGACAATTTTGAAGGAACGCCGCCGCACCCGGAGAAGGGAGCGGCGGCGTATGGTGCAAAACAAGGGCCCAGGCAAGAGGGAAAATCAGGAGATTCTTCTGACAATAGCCCGGGCGGCCTGGATGCCAGAAGCGCCCGCCTGAGCAAGACCCCGGGTAACTCCGGCACCGTCGCCGGCGGCAAAAAATCCGGGCAGGGCGGTTTCCAGCTCCTGGGACAGGCGAAGCCGGGCAGAGTAAAATTTGACTTCCGCTCCATAGAGCAGGGTATCGTAGTTGGCGGTGCCGGGGGCCAGTTTGTCCAGCTGGTAGATCATTTCGATGATGTTGTCCAGATGGCGTTTGGGCAGGGCCAGGGAGAGATCTCCTGGGATGGCGGCGGTGAGAGTGGGGCGGACAAAGGACTTGCTCATCCGGTGTTCGTTGCTCCGCCGACCGCCCACCAGGTCGCCGAAGCGCTGAACCAGCACCCCTCCGGCCAGCATGTTGGACAGGGAGGCCACATGCTTGCCATAGCGGTAGGGTTCGTTGAAGGGCTTGGTAAAGCGGTTGGAAACCAGGAGTGCGAAATTGGTGTTTTCACTGCGCAGCGCCGGGTCGGCATAGGAGTGGCCGTTGACGGTATTGATCCCCTCCACGTTTTCCGCCACTACATGGCCATAGGGGTTCATACAGAAGGTACGCACCTGATCGCCGTACTGCTTGGTACGGTAGACCAGCTTGGACTCATAGACCACATTGGTGATATGCTCAAAGACCGCGGCAGGCAGCTCCACCCGCACGCCGATGTCCACCTGGTTGTTGAGAAGCTCCAGCCCCAGCAGCTTGCACTGCTCGGAAAACCACTCCGCGCCGGAACGGCCGGGGGCGGCAATCAGGTACCGGCAGGCAACTTCCTCGCCGTTTTTCAGAGTCAGGCGGTAGCCCACCTCTGCCTTGGCAATGGATACGACCTCAGTGTTGAAACGGAATTCCAGCTTGTTCTGAAGGCCTTCGTAGATGTTGGTTAGGATGCGCAGGTTATTTTCAGTGCCCAGGTGCTTGCACCGGGCCTGAAGCAGATGAAGGTCAAAGGCCAGGGCCCGGCGTTCCAGTGCCTTGGCCTCAGGGGTAGCGGTGGAGAAATACTCGGTTGTGGCGCCATGGAGCACGTTGATCGAGTCCACATAGTCGATAAGCTCCATCACCTTGCCGGCGTCCATAAAGTCGGTGAGCCAGCCGCCGAACTGGGTGGTAAAGTTGAACTTTCCGTCGGAAAATGCGCCAGCGCCGCCGAATCCGCACATGGTATGGCAGACGGGGCAGTGGATGCACTCCCGCACTTTTCCGGCCACAATGGGACAGCTTCGGTGATAAATATCCTGACCCTGATCCAGAGCCAGGAGCTTCAGTTCAGGGTGAAGGTGAACAAGCTCGTAGGCGGCAAAGATGCCGGCCTCGCCGCAGCCGATGATTGCAACATCATAATTGGCAGACATGGAATCGGTCTCCTTTTTCCTATTTCACGGTGCCTGAAAAGGGAGGCACATCTATACAACTTGTAGTATAACATATTTTTGTGCAAAAAAAAGACTTCCCAGCAAAAAACCCCGCCGCAGGCAAGGACGGCAGGGTTTGCTTCAGCTGTTTTCCTGAAAACTTGCGCCGCAGCTGCGGCAGGTGACGGTAATTTTCCCTTTGCCTCGGGGGACCCGGAGCTGCTGTCCGCAGTTGGGGCATTTAAAATAGCGGTGATCCTTGTCCCGGTGAATGGTGCGTTGAAGCCGGAACCATTGCAGCACAGGACCGGCAAAGCGCATGAACTGGGCGTTTTCCCGTCTCCGGGCGGCAATGTTTCGGGAGAGAAGGCGAAACAGGGAGACAAAGACGAACACCAGGCAGGCCCAATAGAGCGGCTCAAATCCGGTGAGCGCAAAGAGCAGATAGAGAAGGAGATAAAAAACGATGAGGGACAGGTTCAGCTGATCGTTGCCGTAGCGGCCATCCATGAAGCGATGGAGCGCATTGCGAATCATAGGCGCGCCTCCTTAAGAGATGGGGAAGGCAGGCGAAGCCGCCTGCCGAATTGTTTGAAATAATGATAGCGCGCCGCCGGACAATCGTCAAGAAGCCATTCGTAAACAAAATGTAAATTTCACTCTGTTTTTGAACAGTTTTTGGCCAAAGTTGGCGGCTTGACGAAAGACTTGCGGAAACGGGCAAAATAGGATATACTGTCGATACGATATTTTTGGTGGGAGGGACCGCTTGTGAAACGCATCGACAAGGAGAACTACTATCTGGATATTGCCGAGACTGTCCTGGAGCGGTCCACCTGTCTGCGCCGGTGTTACGGCGCTATTATCGTCAAAAATGATGAGATTGTGTCCACAGGGTATAACGGCGCGCCCCGGGGAAGAAAGAATTGCATGGATCTTGGATACTGCACCCGGGAGGCCATGAACGTCCCTTCGGGGGAGCGGTATGAACTTTGCCGCTCTGTCCACGCGGAGATGAACGCTATCATTTCCGCCGCCCGCCGGGATACCCTGAACGCCACGTTGTATCTGGCCGGGCGGGAGGCAAAAAGCGGAGAACTGCTGCACGATGCCACGTCCTGTTCCATGTGCCGGAGAATGATTATCAACGCCGGGATCGAGCGGGTTGTGATTCGAAATACCCAGCGGGACTACTCTGTGGTCCATGTTGAGGATTGGATCAGGGAAGATGACTCCCTGCCCAAGCAAGTGCCCCAGGAATAAAGAACCGGACGCCCTCAGGCGTCCGGTTTTTGCGTTATTTCTTCAAATAAAAGGAAGTCCCTCCACAGGGCCTGCTTCCGCAAACTTTTTGGAAACAGGCTGGAGCGCGATATATTCCTCATATGTAAGGTCCTGACTCATACAGATCTGGGCGATTTCGGCGCCCACATAGCGGTAGTGCCAAGGCTCAAAGCGGTAGCCGGTGATGTCCTCCTTGCCTTGGGGATAGCGTAGGATAAAGCCGTATTGGGCACAGTGCTCTGTCAACCAGGCGTAAGCGGGGGTATTCTCAAAGTGGGCGCTGAGGCTGGCAGTGTTGATGTCCAGAGCCAAGGCGGTCTGATGCTCGGAAAAGCCGGGACGGGCGGAATATGAGTCCACAGAGGCCTGACTGTCATAGGACAAATAACGGGAATACAGGTTCTCCTGGCGTGTATAGGAGCGGTAGGCGGAAACGCTCCGCAGCGAGATCCCATCTTCCCGCGCGGCATCCGCCATAGCGCGAAACGCAGCGGCGGCTTCCGGCTGAAGGGAACCGGAACCGTAGCGGGACCCCAGAGCTTCCAACTGGGGGACATAGTCCTCGGGCAGGGCGTGGTACTTGTTGACCAGGACGGTGGTGCTGTCCGGATTACTCACCACGTCTGGGTCCTCATAGAAGTCCCTGTCCAGACCGATGTTGACCTCCAGGACAACCTGTTCGGGAGATAATTCAGGATTTTCCTCTCCCCAGGCCAAATAGCGTGACTCATACTCCAGATAGCTGTTGGGCAGTGCCTGATACGGGGAATAGGACTGAAGCCAGGCACTCCGGGCGGTGGAGAGGGAAGGGGAGGAGACAGGGGACTTCCAGGGCTCTGTGGTGGGGGATTGCTGAGCCAGAACCCGGTCTGAGAACGCAAAGACCGTCAAAGTGGTTGCAGCTGCAACAGTAAACAGGGGAAGGCAGAGACGGCGGAAACGGTTGTGCATAGTTTGTTACCTCGTTTGTGCAGAAAAGCAGATCAGTGGGTGTGGAATTGCTGACACATCATCAAAAAATAGGAAAAAATGGGGGCTCCATCAATGGTGTCAACACGCCGGTGGGCGTAGGCCATACGCTCGGGATGGAACTGTACCCCCAAGATGGGGCGGCCGGGGCAGTCAAGGGCTTCCACCACTCCGCTTTCCGACCAGGCGATGGCCCGCAGCCCCCGGCCCAGACGGTCTACCGCCTGGTGATGAAAGCTGTTTACGGAAAACACGGGGCCGTAGAGGTCGTGGAGAAACGAACCATCAAGGCTGCGTACCGGATGGACCAGGTCCTGGTCACTGCCCCGGTGGAAAATCCGGACCTGAGAAGGCAGGTCCTGGATGAGCGTCCCTCCAAGGGCCACATTGATCATCTGCATGCCCCGACAGACGCCCAAAATCGGCTTGCCGGCCTGGGAAAAGGCGTCAAACAGCGCCAGCTCTGCCCGGTCCCGCTGGATATCGGGCGGATCGGAGCCCCGGTTCTCCTGACCGTACAGGACGCTCTCCAGATCGCCGCCGCCGCAGAGAATCAACCCGTCACAGGACAGATCGGGGACCGGGCAATAGCCGGCCAGCGGTACGCCGCCTGCCTGACGGACCGCATCTTCGTAGCGGATGGTTGTATCCTCAGAGCCGGAGAGCTGGATTTTCACAGACGTTGAGGCGCTCATAAGCTGTCAAGAGCGGCCCTGGCTTTCACCAGGGTGGAAATGATCTCTACTGCTCCCTCTATGCCGGTGGTGCTGGAGTTGAGGGTCAGGTCATAGCGGCGCATATCGCCCCAGGTATGGCCGGTATAGTAATTATAGTAGTTGGAGCGGCCCCGGTCCATCTGAATGATCCGCCGCTCCATATCGTCGGAGGGGATGTGATAGTCCTCCACACACCGGGCAATGCGGCTGGGCAGGTCGGCGTAGACAAAAACCTTCAGACATTCAGGGCGTTCGCCCAGCACATAGTCGCTGCAGCGGCCTACGATGACACAGGGACCTTCGTTTGCCAGCTCACGAATGACCTCCGCCTGTGCGAAAAAGGCCTGGTGACTGACGGGAACGCCCTGATGGGCGAAGGCGGGGGTGCCGATCCCGATGGGCGCGATGGACAGATGGAACCGGCTGCGGGCCCGTTCCTCTGCCCGAGCAATAAAATCGGGGGACAGGCCGCTTTTCTCCGCCGTCTTTTGGATAATAGTCCTGTCATAGCAGGGGATACCCAAATGGGCGGCCAGGCGCTTACCGATCAGGCGACCGCCGCTTCCAAACTCACGGCTGATGGAAATCACATAGTTGCTCATGACATGCGCCTCCTTACAGGGGCGGAAATCGCCCCGAATTCATATAAGACATTTTTAATATTTATTATATTATAGCGGATGGTTTCAAAAATGACAACGAAAATATGAGAGATTCTCAAATTGGATGGAAGAAGGGTGGACACATTTACCAAAAAGAGTCGGTTGAATTTAAATGATTCTCCAAACTTCGTGTGATGTGACAAAAACCTCTTGCAAATGGAGCAAGAAATAGGTAACATCATAGATGCAAGAACTGGAAACGGTTCCGGGAATGTTTCCAGGATATAAACAGCCAGGTGACCTTGATATGATAAGGAGGATTATCAGAATGAGTAAGAAGTTATTGTCTCTGGCCCTGACCGCCGCCATGGCGCTGACGCTGCTGGCCGGCTGCGGCGGGAATACCAGCACCAGCACCAGCACCAGCGGCTCCGGGGCCGTGTCCGGTTCCAACACCGGCGCTGACGGTTCCAAGGGAGCGGTTTACTATTTGAACTTCAAGCCGGAACAGGATGAGGCGTGGCAGAATCTGGCCAAGGCCTACACCGAGGAAACCGGCGTGCCTGTCACCGTGGTGACCGCCGCCTCCGGTACCTATGAGACGACCCTGATGAGCGAGATTGCCAAGAGCAATCCCCCCACCCTGTTCCAGGTCAACGGCCCCAACGGTCTGGCCAACTGGAAGGACTACTGCTATGATCTGACCGGAACGCCCATTCTGGGTGAGCTGACCAGCGAGGACTACGCCCTGAAGGACGGGGACGCCACCCTGGGCGTGGCCTATGTCATTGAGTCCTACGGCATCATCGTCAACAAGACCTTGCTGGAGCAGGCCGGCTACACCATGGAAGATATCCAGTCCTTTGCCGACCTGAAGAAGGTGGCTGAGGACATCACCGCCCGGAAGGACGAACTGGGCTTTGCCGCCTTTACGTCCGCCGGTATGGATGGCTCCTCCGACTGGCGTTTCAAGACCCACCTGGCTAACCTGCCCATCTACTTTGAGTATCAGGATGAGGGGATTGGCACCACCGACGCCATCAAGGGCACCTATCTGGACAATTACAAGGCCATTTGGGACCTGTACATCAACAACGCCACCTGCGCTCCCACCGAGCTGGCCAGCAAGACCGGCTCCGACGCCGAGTCTGAGTTTATCAACGGCCAGGCGGTCTTCTTCCAGAACGGCTCCTGGGAGTACGGCGCTTTGACGGCCGGCGGCATGACCGATGATCAGCTGGCCATGATCCCCATCTACATCGGCGCGGGCGACGAGGCCAACCAGGGCCTGTGCACCGGCACCGAGAACTACTGGTGTGTCAATAAGGACGCCTCTCCCGAGAATATCCAGGCCACCCTGGACTTTATGTACTGGTGCGTGACGTCTGAGACCGGCACCGCCGCGATGGCCAACGACATGGGCTTTGTCATCCCCTTCAAGGGCGCTCAGGAATCCAACAACCTGTTTGTCAAGCAGGACGCCGAGATGACTGCCGCCGGCAAGACCCCCGTGTCCTGGAACTTCCCCACCATGCCCTCTGAACAGTGGAAGAACGACCTGGGCTCCGCTCTGACCGCGTATGCCGCCGGGACCGGCGATTGGAATGCGGTTGTGTCCGCTTTCGTGGACAACTGGGCGGCTGAGTATAAGCTGCTCAACGGCTGAACCATCATGCCGTAACACATTCGGCAAGGGGTGGGCGTTTCCGCCCACCCCTTGCCTTTCCATGACAGGGACTATGCTAACGCCCACAGGAGGGAGATTATGGAAAAAGCCATCAAGCGTTTTTGGCCTGTGTTTGTGCTGCCCACATTCGCGGCCTTCCTCATTGGATTTGTCTGGCCCTTCCTTCAGGGGCTGTACCTTTCCTTCTGCAAATTCACCACCATTGATAAAGCCCAGTGGAACGGACTGAAAAATTATCTCTATGCCCTGACAGAGGCGGAGTTTCTCCACTCCTTCTGGTTCACCGCTCTTTTTACGGTGGTGTCCACCATCTGCATCAATGTGGCGGCCTTTGCCATCGCTCTGGCCCTGACCCGTTCCATCAAGGGTACCAATGTGTTTCGCTCAGTATTCTTTATGCCCAACCTGATCGGAGGCATCGTGTTGGGCTATATCTGGAACATCTTGCTCAACTGCGTCCTTACCTTGCTGGGAAAGCCCTTGCTGTCTCTCCACGCCCCCTATGGCTTTATTGGACTGGTGGTGCTCATGTGCTGGCAGCAGATCGGCTATATGATGATCATCTACATTGCCGGGCTTCAGGCCATTCCCAACGACTATCTGGAGGCGGCACGCATCGACGGGGCCAATGACCGGCAGATTCTGTGGCGGATCAAAATTCCCAATGTGATGCCATCCATTACCATCTGTCTGTTTTTGTCCCTGACCAACGGCTTTAAGCTCTTTGACCAGAATCTGGCCCTCACTGCCGGCGAACCCAACCACCTTACAGAAATGCTGGCCCTGCACATTTACAACACCTTCTATGCCCGTTCCGGTGCGGTATGGAAGGGGTACGGTCAGGCCGAGGCGGTGCTGTTCTGCATTCTGGTCATCGCCATTTCCCTGGTTCAGCTTCGGGCCACCCGCTCTAAGGAGGTGCAGCAGTAATGACAAAAGCTCATGTGATCCGGGACAGGGTCCTGTCCGTCATCCTGACCATCCTCAGTGTGGCCTGGGTCTATCCGGTGGTCATGATTTTGCTCAATTCCTTGAAAAAGGAGACGGCCATTACCACGGGCACGGCCTTTGAGCTGCCCACCGGAGAGACGTTTGCCGGCCTTGACAACTATGTAAATGCCATCGAGTCCCAGGGCTTTGCCACGGCCTTCTGGTATACGCTGGTCATCACCCTGATGTCGGTGGTGCTGATCCTGATCTGTTGCTCCATGTGTGCCTGGTATATTACAAGGGTGCGTACCTGGTACTCCAGAGCCCTCTATTTCCTGTTCGTATTTTCCATGGTCGTCCCCTTCCAGATGCTGATGTTTACCCTGTCCTCCACCGCCGACCGCATTGGCTCAGCCACCACCATCGGCAGTATAGCGGAGAAATTTGGCTGGAGCGTCTCCTCAGAGCTGGCTGGGATATCCCTGCTGCCTTTGAATACGCCCTATGGAATCTGCATCATTTACCTGGGCTTCGGCGCGGGACTGGCCGTGTTCATGTTCTGCGGGTTTATGAAATCCGTCCCCATTGAGGTAGAGGAGGCCGCCATGATTGACGGCTGCGGACCTGTGCGCACCTTCTTCTTCGTGGTACTGCCCATTTTGAAGCCCACCCTCATTTCCGTGGGGATTCTGGAGACCATGTGGCTGTGGAACGACTATCTGCTGCCCTATCTGACCCTGGACCGCACCAAAGGCTATATGACCATTCCCATTCTCATCCAATATTTCCGCGGCAGCTATGGCCGGGTGGAGATGGGTCCCATGATGGCCAGCATTATGCTCAACGTCATTCCCATTATTGTGGTTTACCTGCTGTGTCAGAAGCATATCATAAAAGGTGTTGCAGCCGGCGCGGTAAAGGGGTAATATACTTAAGCTGAGAGACGGTTTTCCGGCCGAAGAGGAGGGAAGCGTATGACGATCAAGGATATTGCCCGCTTGTCAGGCTGCGGCGTGGCCACAGTGTCCCGGGTACTCAACCACCACCCAGACGTGAGCGAAAAGACCCGCCGGAAGGTGATGGCGGTGGTGGAGGAACACGGCTTTCAACCCAATAACAACGCCAAGCACCTGAAACAGCAGGCGGGCACCAGCATTGCCATCCTGGTGAAGGGGAGCCAGAATATGCTCTTTGCCGACCTGGTGGAGCAGGTACAGGCTCTCCTGCGGGACAGCGACCGGGACGCGGCAGTTTACTATCTGGACGAGGACGCCAATGAGGTGGCCTATGCCATCCAGCTGTGCCGGGAGCGCAAACCTGTGGGAATCCTCTTTTTGGGGGGAGATCTGGAGTTTTTTCAGACGTCCTTTCAGCATCTCCGCGTTCCCTGCGTTCTGCTGACGAACTCCGCCCGGGACCTGGGCTTTGACAACCTGTCTTCCCTGACCACCGACGATGAGCAGGCCGCCTTCCAGGCCATCGACTATCTGGTCCGGAAGGGGCACCGGGAGATCGGGGTGCTGGGGGGCAACTGGTCCAGTTCTCAGATCAGCTACCGGCGCCTTCAGGGGTGCAGACGAGCGTTTGAGCGCCATGGACTTCCCTTCGATCCGGAGCGGCAGGCTCAGCCCAGCCGCTACTCCATGGCCGACGCCTACGCCGCCACCAAGCGGCTGTTGGAACGCTGCCCGGAGCTGACCGCCATTTTCGCCATGAGTGATGTGATGGCCGTGGGGGTGATCCGCGCCCTGCGGGACCTGGGCAAACGTGTGCCCGAGGACATTTCGGTGGTAGGCTATGACGGCATTTCCATAGGGCGCTACACCATCCCCCGGCTGACCACCATTTGCCAGGACACCAAGCGCCTGGCGGAGCAGGGGGTGGACCTGCTGCTGCGCAATATCCATCGCAGCTGCCGCCCTGTCCACGACGTGGTCCCCTTCCGGCTTTTGGATGGGGAGAGCGTGGCCGAGCTTTCAACCAAAGCTGAGAGAGGTAGATAAACGATGAGAAGAGCCGGAGTATTGATGCCCATATCCTCCCTGCCCTCCCCCTGGGGGATCGGCACCCTGGGGGCGTCGGCCCGGGAGTTTGTCCAGTTTTTGGCCGACGGGGGACAGTCCTGCTGGCAGATTCTCCCGGTGGGCCCCACCAGCTACGGAGATTCTCCCTACCAGTCCTTTTCCTCCTTTGCGGGAAACCCCTACTTCATTGACCTGGACGACCTGGCCGGGGAGGGCTTGCTGAAGCGGGAGGAATACGAGAAGGTGGACTGGGGCGGCGATCCCGAGCAGGTGGACTATGGCCTGCTGTACCGAAACCGCTATCCGGTACTGCGCCGGGCGTGTGCCCGTCTGGACGATGTCCACGGGGAGGAGTTTGCCGCTTTCTGCCGGGAGCAGCGGGAGTGGCTGGAGGACTATGCCCTGTTTATGGCGCTGAAGGACAGATTTGGCGGCCGCTCCTGGCAGGAGTGGCCGGAGGAGCTGCGTCTGCGCCGCCCGCAGGCCCTGCACACGGCCAGAGAGGAGCTGAACGGGGAGACAAAGTTTTGGAAGGGGGTGCAGTACCTCTTTTTCCGCCAGTGGAGCGCGCTGAAGGCGCTGGCCAATGGCAAGGGCATCTCCATCATCGGCGACCTCCCCATCTACGTCTCGGGGGACAGCGCCGACGTGTGGGCCAATCCTGAGCAGTTCCAGCTGGACAAGGAAGGACTTCCCACCGAAGTGGCCGGCTGTCCCCCCGACGGTTTTTCCGAGGATGGGCAGCTGTGGGGAAATCCCCTCTTTGACTGGGAGCGGATGAAAGGGGAAAACTACGCCTGGTGGATGAGGCGCATCTCCTTTCAGTTTCAAATCTATGATATCCTGCGCATTGACCACTTCCGGGGCTTTGATGAATACTACGCCATCCCTTACGGAGACGAGACGGCCCGGAACGGCCGGTGGCGGCCGGGCCCGGGGATCGAATTTTTCCAGATGGTGAAAAAGACATTGGGAAAAAAGGAGATCATTGCCGAAGACCTGGGCTTTCTCACCGAATCGGTGAGAAAGCTGCTGCGCCAGTCCGGATTTCCGGGGATGAAGGTGCTCCAGTTTGCCTTTGACAGCCGGGATACAGGCAGCGACTACCTGCCCCACTGCTATGGGCGGCACTGTGTGGTTTACGCCGGGACCCACGACAACGACACCATTCTGGGCTGGATGAAGTCCGCCCCCCGGAAGGATGTAAAATTTGCCAAGGAATATCTGCGCCTGAACAGCCGCGAGGGGTACAACTGGGGGATGATGCGCGCGGCCTGGGCGTCGCCCGCCGATCTGGCTGTCATGCAGATGCAGGATCTGCTGGGGCTGGACGGCCGGGCCAGAATGAACACCCCCTCCACCCTGGGAAACAACTGGAAATGGAGGGCTCTGCCCGGCAGCTATGACGAGAATCTGTCCAGGCGGCTGTACCGGGAGATGCGGGTATACCAGCGCCTTCCCAAACAGGGTCGAAAGGAGAAAAGGTAACATGCAGCTGAAAGAACAGCTTTGGGAATTGACCAGGGAGCGGTTCGGTTGTGGGCCGGACCAGTGTGATGACAGCCAGCTTTACGAGGCGCTGCTTGTGCTGTGCAGCCGTCTGGCGGCCCAGCGGCCGGCACCGGAGGGGGAGCGGAAACTCTATTACTTTTCCGCGGAGTTCCTGGTGGGCAAGCTGCTGTCCAACAATTTGCTGGCTCTGGGAATCTACGACCAGGTGCGGGAGCTGTTGGCCGATATGGGTCGGGAGCTGAGCGGCATTGAGAACATCGAGCCGGAGCCCTCTCTGGGCAATGGGGGGCTGGGACGTCTGGCCGCCTGTTTCCTGGATTCTATCGCGGCCCTGAACCTGCCCGGCGACGGGGTGGGGCTCAACTATCACTATGGCCTTTTCAAGCAGAAGTTTGTGGAAAACAAGCAGGTCGAACTGCCTGACCCCTGGATTGAGCCGGACAGCTGGTTGATTCCCACCGGAAAGACCTTTGTGGTGCCCTTCGGAGGCTTTGACCTGAAGGCGGTACAGTACGACATTGCCATCCCCGGAGCGGGGAACCAGTACGCCAATCGGCTGCATCTGTTTGATGTGGCCGAGCCCGCCCAGGAGCCCTGGATCGGCATCCGCTTTGACAAGGGGGACATTGCCCACAACCTGACCTCCTTCCTCTACCCTGACGACAGCGATGAGGCCGGGCGTCTTCTGCGGGTCTACCAGCAGTACTTTATGGTGTCTGCCGGGGCACAGCTCATTTTGGATCAGTTGGAGGAGCGGGGGTACAGCCTGGATACTCTTGCCGACCATGTGGTCATTCAGATCAACGATACCCACCCCTCCATGGTCATCCCGGAGCTGATCCGGCTGCTGGTGGAGCGGGGCATGTCCATCAATCTGGCCATCGACCAGGTAAGCAGGACCTGCGCCTACACCAACCACACCATTCTGGCGGAAGCGCTGGAAAAATGGCCTCTGGGGTTCATTGAAACTGTGGCGCCCGGGCTGGTGCCGGTCATCCGGGAGCTGGACCGGCGGGTGAAGGAGGTCCATCCTGACCCGAGAGTGGCCATTTTAGATGATCAGGGGCTGGTCCACATGGCCCATATGGATATTCATTACGGCTTCTCCGTCAACGGCGTGGCCGCGCTTCACACGGAAATCTTAAAAAATTCCGAATTGAAGCCCTTCTTTGACCTTTACCCCCAAAAGTTCAACAATAAGACCAACGGCGTGACCTTCCGGCGCTGGCTGGAGGCCTGTGATCCCAGATTGTCGGCTCTGATTGACGACTGCATCGGAGACAGCTGGCGGCGCGATGCCCAAAAGCTGGAAGGATTGCTGGCCTTCCGGGAGGATGACAATATCCTCCAGCGGCTTTTGGAAGTCAAGCAGGAGAACAAGAACGACCTGTGCCGGGCCTTTCTGGCCAGGCAGGGAGCGGAGCTGGACCCTATGTCCCTGTTTGACATCCAGATCAAGCGCCTGCATGAGTACAAGCGCCAGCAGATGAATGCCCTGTATATCATTTACAAGTATCTGGAGATCAAGAACGGCAGACTGCCTGAGCAGCCGGTAACCGTCATCTTCGGAGCCAAGGCCGCCCCCGCCTATGTGATGGCCAAACACATTATTCATCTGATCCTGTGTCTGCGGCAGCTTATTGAGAACGATCCCCAGGTACGGCCCTGGCTTCAGGTGGCCATGGTGGAGAACTACAATGTGACCTGGGCCGAGCACCTGATCCCCGCCTGCGACATCTCCGAACAGATTTCCCTGGCCTCCAAGGAGGCCAGCGGTACCGGAAATATGAAGTTTATGGCCAACGGAGCCGTTACCCTGGGCACCATGGACGGGGCCAATGTGGAGATCGCCCAATTGGTGGGGGAGGAGAATATCTATACCTTCGGCGCCTCCAGCGACCGGGTCATCGACCTGTATCAGGGCAGCGAGCCCGACGGCCGCAGCTACCGGCCCATGGACTTCTATCACCGCCCCGGCGTGGAGCGGCTGGTGGACTTTCTGGTGTCCCCCGAACTGCTGTCGGTGGGCGATCCGGTGAGCCTGTCCACCCTGTGGCGGGATATGAAGACCAAGGACTGGTTTATGGCCCTGCTGGATGTGGAGGACTATATCGCCGTCAAGGAGCAGGCCATCCATGATTACCGCGACCGCCGGACCTGGGCGCAGAAAATGCTGGTAAACATTGCTAAGTCGGGGTACTTCTCCTCTGACCGCACCATCCGGCAGTATAATGAAGAAATCTGGCGCTTGAAATAAAGGACAATCAGGCCCCGCTGACGGAACGATCCCGGAGCGGGGCCTATTTTTGTCTACTTTTCCGTAAAAAAAGGCTATCTTTTTCCAGAAGCCTATGATAATATGATTCCCGAACGATTTTGACCATACGGAAAAGGAGCAAGCTATGATCACCGTTACCGATTTGAGTTTGAATTACAGCGGAACACCGCTGTTTTCCCATGTGGATCTGCAGTTTCTGCGGGGAAACTGCTACGGCATCATCGGCGCCAACGGCGCGGGAAAATCCACCTTTTTGAAAATCCTCTCCGGTGAGCTGGACTCCACCTCCGGCGAGGTATCCATCCTGCCCGGCATCCGCATGTCTGTGCTGAAGCAGGACCAGAATGCCTACGACGCCTACAACGTGATGGATACCGTCATCATGGGCAACCAGCGCCTCTACGACATCGGCAAGCAGAAAGAGGCCCTCTACGCCAAGGAGGAGATGACCGACGAGGACGGGATGCTGGCCTGCCAGCTGGAGGAGGAGTACGCCGAGCTGGGGGGCTGGGAGGCTGAGAGCGACGCTTCCCGCATTCTCCAGGGCCTTGGCATCGGCACGGAGCTGCACTATAACGACATGGCTACCCTGGACGCCCGCCTGAAGGTGAAGGTGCTCCTGGCCCAGGCCCTCTTTGGCAACCCCGACCTTCTCATGATGGACGAGCCCACCAACAACCTGGACATCGACGCGGTGAACTGGCTGGAGGATTTTCTGCTGGACTTTGAGGGCACCGTCATCGTGGTCAGCCATGACCGGCACTTCCTCAACACCGTCTGCACCCACATTGTGGACATTGACTACGGCAAGATTAAGATGTATGTGGGCAACTACGACTTCTGGTATGAGTCCTCCCAGCTGGTGCAGCAGCTCATTAAGAACCAGAATAAGCGCAACGAGGAGAAAATTAAGGAGCTGCAGGACTTCATTTCCCGCTTTTCCGCCAACAAATCCAAATCCAAACAGGCTACCGCCCGGAGAAAGCTGCTGGACAAGCTGACGGTGGAAGAGATGCCCGCCTCCTCCCGCCGCTATCCCTGGGTGGGCTTTACCCCCGACCGGGAGGTGGGCAAGGACATCCTGTTTGTCACCGACGTATCCAAGACCATTGACGGGGTGAAGGTGCTGGATAAGGTATCCTTTATTGTGGGCCACGATGAAAAGATTGCCTTTGTGGGCGACAACGAAAACGCCCACACCGCCCTGTTCAAAATTCTGGCCGGGGAGATGGAGCCGGACGAGGGCAGTGTGAAGTGGGGCCAGACTGCCACCTTTTCCTATTTCCCCAAGGACAACACCCCCTACTTCCAGGATAACGACGACAACCTGGTCCAGTGGCTGCGCCAGTTTTCCTCTGATCCCCAGGAGCAGTACCTCCGGGGGTTCCTGGGCCGGATGCTCTTTTCCGGGGACGAGGTGTATAAGCCCGTAAAAGTCCTCTCGGGCGGAGAGAAAGTGCGGTGTATGCTCTCCAGAATGATGCTCTCGGGGGCTAACGTCCTGATGCTGGACCAGCCCACCAACCACCTGGACCTGGAGTCCATTGCCGCTTTGAACAAGGGCCTGGAGGCGGTCAAGTGCAATGTGCTGGTGGCGTCTCACGACCATCAGCTGATCCAGACCGTGTGCAATCGGATTTTTGATTTTACCTCTGACGGAAAACTCATTGACCGCAAAACCACCTATGACGAATACCTGGAGAGCCAGAAACAGATTTAACTGAAAAACGGCCAGCCGTATCCATGATACGGCTGGCCGTTTTTAGGTAAAAGGGGGAAAAATAGGGAAAATAGTTGACGCAATGAAAATGTTTCGGGTATAATACATAATGGAGTTATTTCGAGATGTCAAAAGGGAAAAGTGCGATTTGATCGCAGAAGGGAAATAGAACGGTATGGATATTACGCATATATTGTCGCTGCTGGGCGGCCTGGCTCTGTTCCTGCATGGCATGCAGATGATGAGTTCCGGCTTGGAGGCTGCTGCCGGCAACCAGATGAAGAATATCCTGGAGAGACTGACGGCCAATCGTTTCTTGGGCGTGCTGGTGGGCGCCGTAATTACCGCGGTCATCCAATCCTCCTCCGCCACCACGGTTATGGTAGTGGGCTTTGTCAACGCCGGTATGATGACCCTCAATCAGGCGGTTTGGATTATCATGGGCGCCAACATCGGCACCACGGTGACCGGATTGCTGATCGCGCTGGATGTGGGCGCTTTGGCCCCCTTCTTTGCCTTTATCGGTGTGGTGCTGATGGTCTTTATCAAAGATCCGAAGCTGCAGCATATCGGGCAGATTTTAGCGGGCTTGGGCGTATTGTTTATCGGCATGGATATGATGAGCTCCGCCATGTCCCCCCTGCGGGAATCTGAGGGCTTTATCCGCCTGATGTCTACGTTTTCCAATCCCATTCTGGGTATTCTGGCCGGCGCGGGCTTTACGGCTATTATCCAGTCCTCCTCTGCATCCGTGGGTATTTTGCAGGCCCTGGCCAACAGCGGTGTGATCGGTCTGTCCAGCGCAGTGTTTGTCCTGTTTGGCCAAAACATCGGTACCTGTATTACCGCCGTTCTGGCCGCTATCGGCACCAACCGAAATGCCAAGCGGGCCACAATCATCCACCTGATGTTCAATGTGATCGGCACGATCATCTTCACCACGCTGTTTGTCCTGTTCCCAATCGCACGGGTGATTGATGGCAGCATGGTACTGCAGGGGGCGTTTGGCAGCTTCCTGTCCAATGTTCTGCCGGGCACCCCTGCGGGCCAGATTGCTATGGTCCACACCAGCTTCAACATTTTGACAACCCTGCTGCTGCTGCCCCTTGGCAATTACTTGGCTAAATTGGCGGTACGGATTCTGCCCGAACAGAAGCAGGAGCAAGAGATAGAGTCCATGCATCTGGAATATCTGGCGCCAGTCTCCGCCAGCGGCAAGGAGGGCGGGCTGGGCCTGTCCGCCATTGTTGTGGATCAGCTGCGCAATGAACTGCACCGAATGCTGGACATGGCTCGGGATAATGTGGAGACCAGCTTTGAGGCTATTTTAAACCGGGACCCGGGCAAGCTGGAGGATGTGGAGCAGCGGGAGGAATATATTGATTTTCTGAACCGGGAGATCTCCCGCTATGTCTCTCACCTGATCTCTTTTGAAACCAATGAGCAGGACTCCCGAGTCGTCAGCAGCTTCTTTACCATTTCGGGCAACATTGAGCGGATTGGCGATCATGCCGATAATCTGGCTGGATACACCAGAATGTTGGTGGCCAAGAATGTTAAGCTCTCCCCCATTGCACAAAAAGAAGTAGAGCAAATGCGCGATGTTTGCCTGGAGGCGGTGACCACCCTGTTGGACCGCCAGGCCGGGGGACCGGAGTGGCTGGTGGACGTGGCGCAGATCGAGCAGAAAATTGATGACATGACAGATGAGTACCGCCGCAGTCAGTTGATTCGCATGCGGGATGGAATCTGTTCGGATGAGGCGTGTATCCTCTATTCCGAGCTGCTGACGGATTTTGAGCGGATTGGCGACCATGTACTGAACATTGCTCAGGAGCTGACCAAGGCCAGAACGAATCTTTAAATAATGAAGGCGCCGCCGGGGATTGCCGGCGGCGCTGTGTTTTGTGGAAAGAGGGCTTGACGAAACGCTGTCCGGGCGCTATGCTTTTGGAAGAAACAGGAGGAGGAATGAGTCCATGACCTATCAGGAAGTGTTGGAGGCAGCCCGTACTTGCAGCGGACCATACTGCAAGGCGTGTCCGGTGTGCAACGGTCGTGCCTGTAAAAATACCGTGCCCGGTCCCGGCGCGAAGGGAAGCGGCACTGTGGCAATCCGCAATTATGAGGCATGGCAGGATGTATGCCTGAATATGGATACCATCTGTGCCAACGGGCCTGTGGATACCCGGTTTACCGTGTTCGGCCAGACCTATGATCTACCGGTCTTTGCCGGTCCGGTTGGAGCGGTGAAGCTCCACTACGGAGAGAAATTTACCGATCAGGAATATAATGATATTTTGGTTCCCGCCTGCGCCAAGGCCGGAATCGCGGCCTTTACCGGGGATGGGACTGATCCCGGGGTCTTTGCCGCCGCGGCCAAAGCCATTGGGGCAAACGGGGGCAAGGGGATTCCAACTGTAAAGCCTTGGGACCGGGATACTCTATTTGCCAAGCTGGATGCCGCCAAAGCGTCTGGGGCTCAGATGTTTGCCATGGACATCGATGCGGCGGGACTTCCCTTTCTGAAAGGGCTTAATCCCCCAGCCGGTTCCAAGACGGTCAGCGAGCTGCGGGAAATTATCGAGTATGCGAAGGTTCCGTTTATTATCAAAGGCATTATGACTGTGAAGGGGGCCAAGAAGGCCCTGGAAGCGGGAGCCGCCGGTATTGTGGTATCCAATCACGGCGGCCGGGTGCAGGACGGCGTGCCCGCCACCGCTGAGGTTCTGCCCGCCATTGCCGATGCGGTGAAAGGCCAGATGACCATCTTTGTGGACGGCGGTCTGCGCAGCGGGGTGGATATCTGCAAGGCTCTGGCTCTGGGCGCCGACGCCTGCATTTTGGCCAGACCCTATGTCACCGCCGTATACGGAGGCGGAGAGGAGGGGGTCCGAGTGCTCACCCAGAAGCTGAAGGGGGAGCTGGAGGACACCATGGCCATGTGCGGGGTCCACTCTCTGGGAGAGATCAGCAGGGATATGATTTTCTGATTGAAAAACAGCCAACAAGAGGCCCTGATTCTATGGGAATCAGGGCCTCTTGTTGAAAATAAAAAACCTCGGCTGTTCCTTAAAACAGCCGAGGTTTTTACCTATATTAGTCGGTCACATAGGGCAGCAGAGCGATCTGACGGGCGCGCTTGATGGCCTCGGTCAGCTGACGCTGATGCATGGCGCAGGTGCCGGTGGTACGGCGGGGCAGGATCTTGGCCCGCTCGGAGATGAACCGGCGCAGCTTGGCGGCATCCTTGTAATCGATGCACTCCACCTTGTCGGCGCAGAAGGCGCAGACCTTACGGCGCTTACGGCCGCGGGGAGCTCTGTTATCACGTTCCATAGCCATGGATTTAACCTCCTTCTTACGACCTTAACTGGTCAAAGTCAAAACGGCAGCTCGCCGTCGTCATCAGAAAGCTCGGCAAACTGGTCGCCGTCCGCAGGGGGGGCGCCGTAGCCGGAGGGGGAGGCGGGAGCGGAGTAACCGCCGGCGGAATAGCCGCCCTGGTTAAAGCCGGTGGAGTAGCTTCCACCGTCGCCGTCCCGCTTGGAATCGCCGAAGTAGATGTTATCCGCGATGACCTCGGCGCTGCGGCGCTTGCCGCCTTCCTTATCGGTCCAGTCGCGGATCTGCAGCCGACCCTCTACTACGGCCATGCGGCCCTTGGTAAAGTAGCGGCTGACAAACTCGGCGGTCTGGCGCCAGGCCACCACGTCGATAAAGTCGGTGGTGCGCTCGCCGGTGGACTTATCCTTAAAATCCCGGTCAACGGCCAGGGAGAAGGAGGCCACCGGAGTGCCGGTCTGGGTACGCCGAAGCTCAGGGTCACGGGTCAGACGACCCATGAGGAAGATCTTGTTGAGCATCTGGAAAAGACCTCCTTACTGGTCCTTGCAGACGATCATGGAACGCATCACGCCGTCGGTAATCCGGAAAATACGATCCAGCTCGGCGGGGATGGCGGCGGCGGCGGTGAAGGTCATCAGGACATAATAGCCCTCCATCAGGTCGTCAATGGGATAGGCCAGACGGCGCTTGCCCCACTCATCAACCTCGGTGACAGTGCCGTTGGCCTCGACCACGGCCTTGAACTTCTCCACCAGGGCGGCAATCTGCTCCTCGCTCAGATCGGGCTTCAGGATGTAGACAGCCTCGTAGTTGGAATTGATTTTTGCCATGTTTTTGCACCTCCTTATGGACATATGGCCCCCGAATCTTCGTCGGGAGCAAGGAAACACTGCCTCACCATAGAGACAGGCTTAATTATTATACCGAAAACAGGGGAAATGTCAAGAAAAAATTTAAAAATTTTTCCTGCCCATTGAAAAAGGGCGGCTTTCGCCGCCCAAAGATGGCCGTCTTAGTTGGGGAGGGTCAAATCGCCCTCCTTGATCCAGCCCAGCTTCCGGCAGACCTCACAAAAGACCCAGGACAGCAGGGCGGGAAGGACAAAGCAGATGAGGAGCATCCCCAGCCAGTCAAATCCAGTGGGGGTGATGGCCGCGGCGCCTTTGGCCAGGGCGTCCTCGCTGGGGGAGAGCCACCCGGTCCAGACCCCGATGGGGCCGCACAGGCCGCAGGTGCCCATGCCGGAGTTAATGGCCGCCCCATTCATCTCCAGACCGAAGATGCAGGTGGCGATGGGGCCGGTAATGGCGGAGGCCAGAGTGGCGGGAATCCAGATCCGGGGATTGCGCACGATGTTGGGCATCTGGAGCATGGAGGTGCCCAGGCCCTGACTGACCAGCCCGCCCCAGCGGTTTTCCCGGAAGGACATCACCGCAAAGCCCACCATCTGGGCACAGCACCCGGCCACGGCGGCGCCCCCTGCCAGGCCGGTGAGCTTCAGCACGGAGCAGATGGCGGCGGAGGAAATGGGAAGGGTCAGGGCCACGCCCACCAGAACGGACACAGCGATGCCCATCCAGAAGGGCTGGAGTTTGGTGGCCCGGTCGATCATATCCCCGAAGGCGGAGGCCCCGACGCCGATGGGAGGGGCGATGAGTTTAGCCAGAGCCACACCGATGAGAATCGTTACACCGGGGGTGACCAGAATGTCGATTTTTGTCTCCTTGGATACCGCCTTGCCGCACTCAGCGGCGATGACGGCGATAATAAGGACTGCCAGCGGTCCGCCTGCGCCGCCCTCTGCATTTGCGGCCCAGCCCACAGCGGCCAGGGAGAAGAGAACCATGGGGTCGGCCTTCAGGGCGTAGCCGATGGCCACGGCCATGGCGGGGCCGGAGACGGCCATGGCATAGGTCCCGATGTCCACCAGATACTGGACGGAGAGCTGCTGCCCCAAGGTTTTGATGATGGTACCGATGAGCAGGGAGCAGAACAATCCCTGGGCCATGGCTCCAAGCGCGTCAATGCCATAGCGCTTGGCAGAAATTTCAATATTTTTCCGCTTTAAAAATTCTTTCATACAATCACCTTTGTCAAACACACATAATGGGCTGTACAGGTGTCAAGACACCAGTACAGCCCATTATAATCAAAGAATTCTGTTTGTCAAGAAATTTTATTCGGTTTCCCAAGGATGTGATGGAATATGGGGTGAAAAAATTGTCTGAACACCATCAAAATTTTACCACTTGGAAAAATCGGTCAGACACAAATCCAAATCCACATTGCCCTCGATCCCGGGTACAGAGCCGGTGCTGGAGTACTGCCACATATCATAGTGGTAGCGGAAGCTGGAGGGAGTCCAGTCCTTGGTGTAGTGAGCCAGCCAGAAGGGGTAATTCTGGAGATACTCCAGCTGGATGCCCCCGGCGTAGATTTTGGAGGGGCTGCCGTAGGTCATAGGGAGATAGCCGGCATCCTCAATGATTTTGCAGAAGGCCAGGGCGCATTTGGTTACCGTCTCGCCGTCGGTGTCCTTGGTGCGGGAGTCCTCGTCGTTGACGCTCTCCCAGTCGAAGACCACGGGATAGGTAATGTTATAGTCACGGATCCACTCCAGGAGCAGATAGGCCTCTTGCTGGGCCTCCTCCACGGTAATGGCCTGGGAGAAGAAATAGACGCCAACCTCCAGGCCGTTGGCCAGAGCCTGCTGAATGTTATAGTCAAAATAGGTATCTTTGTTGAGGGTGGGGTTATAGTATCCGCGGTAGCCCGCCCGGATCATGGCAAAGTCCACGCCGGAGGCGGCCACCTGGGCCCAGTCGATCTGTTTCTGATGGGAGGACACGTCCACGCCGATGTAGCTGGGGGCATCGCCCCGGTAGGTCAGGTAAGTGCCGTTGGAGACAAAGGCGGAGCTGTCGTAGGTGTTAGGGGCAATGGGGCTGGCGTCAGGGTCCAGGTCGGGAATGTTGATAAAGGCCCGGTCATAGGCCCGCAGGATGACAGCACCCTCTGCACGAGTGGTATAGCCGGCGTAGTCAAAGGCTCCGTCCTCCTTGCCGGTCATCAGACCCACATACCATACCCACTCCACCGCGTTGACTGCCCAGGAGGAAACCTCCTTCAGGTCTGTAAAGGGGGCCGCCTTTTGGGCCAGCTTTTTCCCTTGAGCCTGCCAGAAGATGGCGGCAATCTGTTCCCGGGTGATGGGAATGTCAGGGCCGAAGGTGCCGTCGTCATAACCGCCGATGATGCCCTCCTGCCAGGCCCAGAGGATGGCGTTGGCGTAGGGGGAGTCGGGCTCCACATCGGAGAAAGGATATTCAGCGGTAGGGGCGTCCTCCTCATCCACCTGTTCCGAGCCGCTGTCATAGTCCTTCCCCTCCAGGGTTACCACAGGCTCGTCTGCCAGACGGTAGAGGGCCAAGGCCAGTACCCCGCGGGTCATCAGTTCATTCGGGCCAAAGGAAGAGCCGGTTACACCGTCCATCAGCTCGTTTTTCCAGCAGTATTCCACCGCGGATTCATACCAGGAGCCGTCTTCAATGTCGGTATAGGGCATTCCGGCTGCCATAACCATGGGGGTGGTGAGGAGCAGAGAGATCGCCAATGTGGTTGCTGTGAGGATGCGCAGCCCTCGGGAACATAATTTCATAGCATGAGTCCTTTCTTTCTCTGAACATAAAATGGTGCTTTACCAGTATAGCACTTTATGGAAACCAAACTCAACCGTTTTTTCCTGGAAACGAGAAAAAAGCCTGTAAAGCCCCGAAATTTTCCAGAGCTTTACAGGCTGAAAACATTAAGAAAGTCTGCAAATAAAAAGTCAATAGAAAAATGAAGAAAAATTGAGGAAAGAA
>JAXWVI010000055.1:0-77548 GCA_037245165.1 bacterium | reverse complement strand
GTAGCTGTGCTGGGGCGGGGACGAGGTCACATGGCACCGGATAAACGGGTACAGAAAGCCCTGAACATGGTGGGAATGGGCGACGCCGCCAAGCGCTATCCGGTGGAATTGTCCATGGGGCAATGTCGGCGGGTGGAACTGGCCCGGGCGATTATTAACAATCCTGATATCTTGGTTTTGGATGAGTTGACCGCAAATCTGGACGAGGATACGGCGTGGGATATGTTCCTGTTTTTGTCAGAAATCAATTATCACGGGATTACTGTCATCATGGCCACACACGCCAAAAAATTTGTAAACTTGATGCGCCGCCGGGTGATTACTTTGGTGGACGGAAATGTATTTGGTGATGTTCCAAAGGGACGTTATGGGGACGTAGTCTGAGCAAAGCTTACCCTGTTCATATTCCGGCTTGCTTTTTAAGCGAACCGCGTATATATATTTTAGCATTTCATTATTTCACTTTATTTCAGGAGGCTGTAGTATGAAAAATAAAAGAGTTGGAGTCAAGATTATCTTTCCTTTTGCCATTACACTGCTTCTGGCTCTGCTGATGATGTGTGTCGCCATCTGGACCATTTCCAGCATCCGGAATCAGTATACCAGTGTGTTGTCCAATCAGATTGCCATTGTGGATGCAGTTCAGGAGAGTGAACGGGAGATTAACTCTGTTGCCCGCCAGATTCGGGACATGGTCATGTTTGGGCATGACTCCGCCACGGCAAGCGAGATAGAAACCTCTCTTTCTGTCATTGATCAATCTATCGAGACCATTCGGACCCTTCAGACCGGAGATACCAGCCTTTCCGAAGATTTTATCCAGAAGGTTGAGGACTGGCGGGCCGGCTTCTCTGATATTGACAGCGCCGTTCAGGCCGGAGACACCGCCCGTGCGCAGCAGCTGATCAAGAGCGAGTGTACCCCCAAATTAACCGCCGCCGTTCAGGCTGGAGATACGCTGTCCGCCCAGCTGACGCAGGATGGCACCAACGCGGTCAATCGAGTCAATGCCAACAGCACCCGGCAGATAGTGATCCTGGCGGCTTTGATGATCATTACCGCGGCCCTTGGAATCCTGATGAACACCTATTCTATCCGTTCTATCGTGGTACCCCTGCGCAAGGCGGAGGAGTCTGTGGTGGCCTTCAGCCAGGGCGACCTGTCCTACCAGCTGGACTATGAAGCTGAGGACGAGATCGGTAAGATCTGTGAGGCGGTCCGTACGTCTCAGCAGGTTCTTCACAATGCGATTGAGGATATCGTCTCCGTGACCAAGAGTTTGGCCAACGGCGACCTGTCCTGCTCGGTCACCCAGCCGTATCCCGGTGAGCTGGCCCCCATCAAGGAGAACATCGAGTACCTTTTGGAGCAGCTCAACGATACCATGAGCAGCATCCTCCAGGCTGCCGACCAGGTGGCCGCCGGCGCAGATCAGGTGTCCACCGGTTCCCAGGCATTGGCCCAGGGAGCCACCGAGCAGGCCAGCGCTGTGGAGGAACTGTCCGCCACAATCAACGATCTGGATCATTCCGCCCAGGAAAACCGTAAGACCGCTCAGGATGCGAAAGATCGCGCCGATCAGGCTGCCGGACAGGTACAGATCAGCAATGAGCGTATGCAGGAGATGCGCAAAGCGATGGGCGAGATCCTGAACGGCCAGAAGGACATCAGCAAGATCATTGAAACCATTGAAAATATTGCGTTCCAGACCAATATTTTGGCGTTGAATGCAGCGGTTGAGGCCGCTAGGGCGGGCAGCGCCGGCAAGGGCTTTGCCGTGGTTGCGGACGAAGTGCGCAACCTGGCGTCCAAGTCCGATCACGCGGCCAAACAGACGAAGAAGCTGATCGAGACCTCTATGGCCGCCGTGGAGCAGGGCGGCGCTCTGGCAGAGGATGTGGGCGCCAACATGCAGAAGACCGTTGAGTATGCCACTGTTGCCATTGACTATATGGAGAAGCTGGCGGAGAGCTCTATCTCCGAGGCGGAGTCCATTGCCCAGCTGACCACCGGAGTGGATCAGATTTCCGCCGTGGTGCAGACCAACTCCGCCACCAGCGAGGAGTCCGCCGCTGCCAGCCAGGAGCTGTCCTCCCAGGCTGTGATGATGAAGCAGATGGTACAGCGGTTCCAGATCAAAGCGTCCGATTCCTTCGCACCTTCCTATGAGCCGGAGCCTCAGGAGCCTGCCGCCCAGAGCACTGGCCGGCTTTCCACTCCCACCATGGAGGAAAATCGTTTTAGCAAGTATTAAACACCACATCCCGGTTTGGGAAAGGAGATGGCTGATGAATGTCTGAGACGACACAATGCGCTCCTCAGCAGGGACAAGAACTGATTTACGCACTGGACATTGGAACCAGAAGCGTAATTGGTCTGCTTGGTACAAAGGAGGAGGACAAGGTCAGAGTTCTGGCGATGGAAAAGCTTCTCCACAACCACCGGGCGATGATGGATGGCCAAATTGAAGATATTGCCCAGGTGGCTGCCACAGTGCGTACCGTGACCGAACGGTTGGAACAAGATGCCGGCTGTAAACTGGAACGGGCCTGCGTGGCAGCCGCAGGGCGGGCTTTGCGCACCGAGCAGGGCAAAAGCCAGCGGGAGCTGTCCGCCCCTGAACCCATTGATGAATCGATGATCGCGCAGCTGGAGGCCGCCGCGGTCGCGGACGCGGAACAGGCCATCCGGGGGGAAGAGGGACAGCAGCTGTTTCTGGTGGGCTACACCGCCATTCAGTACCAGCTGGACGGCTATCCACTGACAAATTTGTTGGGACACACCGGACGGCGGCTTGAGGCCCAGGTGGTGGCTACTTTTCTGCCCAGCGGAGTCATTGACAGCTTATACGCCGTCATGCGGCAAGCAGGGTTGGAGGTAGCCAGTCTCACGCTGGAGCCGATTGCGGCCCTGAACGCCGCGATTCCTGCGGACCTGAGGCTGCTCAATCTGTGCCTGGTGGATATTGGAGCGGGAACATCGGACATTGCGGTTTGCCGGGACGGCAGCGTAGTGGGCTATACGATGGTGACTGTGGCGGGCGATGAGATCACCGAGGCCCTGATGAAGGAGTATCTGGTGGACTACACAACCGCGGAGCGTATGAAATCCCAGCTGGCCCAGTCGGATCAGCTGAGCTTTACCGATATCCTGGGCCAGGAGCAGACGTGTACCAGTCAGCAGGCTCAAGCGGCACTGGAACCCGCAGCCCAGCTGCTGGCAAAGGAAATTGCCCAGCAGGTTGTAGCTCTGAATGGCGCGGCGCCTTCCGCCCTATTTTTGGCCGGAGGGGGCAGCAAATTATCCGGACTGCGGGAAAAAGTGGCAGCTGCTTTGGAGATGGACCCCAAGCGAGTGTCTATTGCGGGGGGGCACTTCAAAACCAGCGCCTATTCTGACGCCTTTTCTTTGGAGGACCCGGAGTTTACCACTCCGCTTGGAATTGCGGTTTCGGCCGGGCTGGGCCTGATTAACGACAGCTGCCAGGTCGTGCTCAATGGAGCCAGGGCAAAATTGTTCCGCAGCGGAGATTTATCAGCCATGGATCTGCTGATGATGAATGGGTATACCTATTTTGATTTGCTGGGGAGAAGCGGAAAACCTCTGATTGTGCAGGTGGATGGCCGACGGACTGTCTTCCATGGACAGCCAGCCAAGCCTGCCCGTCTGCTGATCAATGGAACAGAGGTACAACCCTCCGCCATTGTGCATGCAGGGGATCGGGTGGAGTTTACACCGGCTCAGGCAGGGGCAGACTGCCGTCTCACGGTGAGTCAATTGGCCAAACGTCTGAACGCTTCTGCCGTCTTGGTCAATGGAGAGCGGCTGGGGGCGGATGAGTTGGTACCGGCCGGTGCTTTTGTAGTGGTACAGAAGGAACAGCCTGGAAAAATTCAGGACCCTGTGGTGAAACCTGATGACTTACGCGAATCAGTTCTTCTTCCTAAGCGGGAGACACCGCCGGTACAGCAGTCCATTTCCTTATTTCTGAACGGACAGCCCATTAAACTGGCTCCGAAAGCTGACGGCTCACCCTATTATGTGATGGATCTTCTGGAGCGGTCTGGTATGGATTTTGAAAATATCCAGCGGCCGGTGAGCCTGCGCTTGAATGGGGGAGAGTGCCTGTTTCAACAGGTTCTGAAGGCGGGAGACCGGGTTGAGATTGGATATGAGGACGAGGTGAGGGCACCATGATACGTGCAATCAAAGCAGCAGCGCCGCTGTTGGCGGCTTTGCTGCTGTCCGCCTGCGGCGGCTCAGACAAGACGGAGCCGCCGCAGACCTATGTTTTGGAAGAGAACAGTCTTCCCTCCCTGACTGAGCTGGTTACGCTGGAGGATGGCTTCGAATTTGAAGAGGCGGAAGGAGAAGAAGATGGCAGCGTCTCCTATATCTATTCCCAGTTATCGAATGCGGGCAAAGTTGTGGAAGAGTACACCGGAGACCTGGAGACGGATTATAACTGTGTGATTGCTCCGGGGTCTGACGAGGAAGGCGAACTGGACTTTGCGGCCGACTCAGGCCAGGTACTGGCGGCTGAGGAACTGGAGGATTCCGACCAGGTGTTTCTGCTGACCATCCAATGGGATGAGGGGGAGTGTACCATTACTCCCTCTCTGGCGGACAAAGATGTTTTGCCACAGCAGGAGGATCAGTCCATCACATTGGAGGAGGCGGTTGCGCTGATCAAACGTACTCCGCTGTCTGTGTTAGGCCTCTCGGGGAACAGCATCGATGAATATATCATCCTGCCCCAGGAGGGGACCGTATTTCTGGAGGATCAGCCTTGCCTTCTTATTAACATTTATCAGGCTGAAAACCATCAGTTTGAGCAGAGTTATTTGCTTGCCGTACCGAGCATGCAGATCTATCGGCTGGACCGGGAATCTGGAGAAGCCGTTGCATTAAATTAAGCAAATATGCCGAAGCCGGCCTGTACGTTACAGAAACCGGCTTCGGCATTTTTTCTGTTTTTTTATTTTTCGACTTTAATTTATTGTAAATTCGGTCGATAAAGAATATGAGACACTATACAACATGCTGTCCGGCAATTTTGGAGGGAGTTTGGTAATCATGAAGAGTATCCGTCAAAAACTTCTGGTGGGTTTTCTGGCCTTGGCAGGTACCGCGGCGATTGTGTGTGGGGCTGTGGGGATTGCCATGAGTTACTTCAGCAGCCAGACGGTTCTGGAGCAGACAATGGAGGTCGTCGCCCAGCAGACCGCGGAACATGTGTCCTATCAGCTGCAGTCGTATCGGTATGCGGCGGAAGCGTTGGGCATGGTGCCTGAGTTAAGTGACCCGGAGGTTCCGGTTTCAGAAAAGCAGACCCTGGTCAATGCTTGGGCTGAAAACTACGATATGGAGCGGGGAAATTTGCTGACAACCACAGGTGACAGCCTGTTTGACGGCAACAATTATTCCGACCGGGAGTATTTTCAACAGGCTATGACAGGAAAATCTTGGTTTTCCACTTCCACGGTCAGTAAGATTACAGGCGAACTGTCCATTATGGTAGCCGCCCCGCTTTGGCAGGACGGCATTGAGGGCGGTCAAATTGCGGGTGTTGTCTACTTTGTACCCCACGAGACCTTCCTGAATGACATTATGGCATCCATCAGCGTCAGCGACAACAGCAGCGCTTACATGCTGGACAAAAATGGCAATACCATTGCCCATGAGAACATTGAGAACGTCCGCAACCAGGAGAACACCGTAGAGGATGCCAAGACGGATTCTTCCCTGAAGGAACTTGCGGCCCTAGAAACCAAGATGGCTGCCGGTGAGTCTGGGTTTGGTCAGTACAAGTACGGCGGCGTGTCCAAATATCTGGCCTATGCTCCTGTTTCCGGAACTGACGGCTGGAGCCTGGGCGTCAACGCCTATACGTCTGACTTTATGGCCAGTACCTATCGCAACATCGTCATCATTGCCGTTTTGGTGGTAGCGGTCATTGTTCTGGCCATTTTGATTTCCATCCGGATTGCAAACGGTTTGGGCAAGCCCATTCGGGTGTGCGTACAGCGGATTCAGCATCTCGGAGAAGGCGATCTGACCTCTCCCGTGCCTCAGTTTAACCGCAAGGATGAAATTGGCCTGTTGAGCAATGCAACCAGCGAGATTGTCAATGTGCTCAGCGGCATTATCGCGGATATCGGATACCTGCTTAACGAGATGGCTCGGGGCAACTTGAATGTCCGCTCCCAGAAGCGGGAGTTGTATGTGGGCGATATGAAGGCCGTGCTGACGACCTTGCAGGATCTGGAGCGCGGCCTGAGCGATACCATGTCGCAAATCAATACTGCCGCTGAACAGGTTTCCGCCGGCGCCGAACAGGTATCCTCGGGTGCCCAGGCTCTGGCTCAGGGGGCCACGGAGCAGGCCAGCGCGGTCCAGGAGCTGTCTGCCACCATCAGCGATATCAATACTTCCGCAGGTGAAAATACGACCGCGGCCAAGAATGCTCAGGAGAAGGCCAACCAGGCCGGTACACAGGTGACAGCCAGCAATGAAAAGATGAGTGAGCTGAAACAGGCCATGGCCGACATTTTCAAAGGCCATCAGGAGATTGGTCAGATCATTGAAGCCATTGAGAATATCGCGTTCCAGACCAACATCTTGGCGCTGAACGCCGCTGTGGAGGCCGCCCGGGCAGGCAGCGCCGGCAAGGGCTTTGCCGTGGTGGCTGATGAGGTGCGCAGCCTGGCATCCAAGTCCGATCAGGCGGCCAAGCAGACCAAGGAAATGATTGAGCACTCCATGAGCAACGTGGAGCGGGGCAGCGTCCTTACTGATGAGGTGAGCAAAGCCCTGGATCAGACTGTGGCCTTTACCCAGGAGGCAGTAAGCCTGATGAATCAGGTGACAGATAATATCATTTCTGAGACGGAGTCCATCCATCAGGTTTCGGAAGGGACGGATCAGATTTCCAGTGTGGTTCAGACCAACTCGGCTACCGCTGAGGAGTCTGCTGCTGCCAGTGAGGAGTTGTCCGGACAGTCCAATCTGCTGAAGGATCTGGTGGGCCGGTTTACCCTGCGTCAGGATGATCTGGGAAGCTTCCAGGATCAATAAAAACAGTAACGGCGGGAGCCACAGAAGTGGCTCCCGCCGCGTTTATCATAAGAAGCGAAAAAGGGTCATTTACCATTGCGCTCGGCAATATACCGGGCCAGACGCTTGTCCTCAGTACGGATGTGGGAAACCAAAATACCGACCACCTGATTAAGTTCTCCGAGAGAACGGATGGATGCGCCGTCCTGCAACAGCTGCTGAGCCTTATCATTCAGCTGGCGGCGATAGCCGTCGTGGAAGGTCTTGTGTGCCTGATAGCCGGGGTAGTTATTCTTAACCTGCAGGTTTTCCTCGTCCCCAAAATGCTTGATTACATAATCGCTCAAAAATTGGACAGTTTTTTGGATCTGTGCCCGGCCCTGCCCCTGGGAGCAAGCGTCCATCAGGGCGTTGACCGCCGCAAAAAGCTGACGATGCTCTGAATCGATCAGAGCGTTGCCGGTTACCAAATCCGGGGTTACATCATAGCGCATAAAGATGGCTCCTTTCCTATATGAGGGAGGTAAAACCTTCCTGCTTTCTGTTACATGAGTAGGTGAGAAAATATCTCTCTTTTATATATATCGGCTGAAACAGATAAATATTAAGATGGCTTTCCTGCTTTTGTGATTTTTTCAAATGCTGAATGATTGTCTGAAAAAACGCGGAGATATGTTTGGTCGAGAGATAGAAATAGGTCATGGCTTGGGCATAGGCTGGGGATGGGAGAGCGGGTCATCGGTTGCGAGCATGGTCCCCGTTCGAGTCGGGGATGGCAGAAAAAATATTTTGTACCAGGTCTATTCTCTATGTGATAATCTGTGGTCGACCGTATGAAATTCCAGGGAAAAAGCTTGAAAACAGTCCATATATCATAAATTAAAACTTTTTCAAATCTTTTTGTATGCCCCCTTAATTTTAGAAAAAAACCGCCGATATAATGTACAGAACGGTTCCTACATAATAAGGTCCGCTTAAAAAATGGTTTCACCCGGCCTCGCGAGTCGGTTGAAATAGAAAAGAAGCGTGCGGGATGGTCAGACCCCAAAGGCCACGGAGTTTGTACCGGAACGCCATCACCATTAACCGCGCAAAAGGAAATTGCGTGGTCGCCAGCAAATCCCCTATTCATTTCATTTTGAAAGGAAGCAAACGAAATGAGAATTCAGCACAACATTATGGCGATGAACGCCTATCGTAACTACAACACCAACACCAGCGCGCTGTCCAAGAACCTGGAGAAGCTGTCCTCGGGCTACAAGATCAACCGTGCCGGTGATGACGCCGCCGGTCTGGCCATCAGCGAGAAGATGCGTGCCCAGATCACCGGCCTGGAAGTGGCTCAGAAGAACGCCAAGGACGGTATCTCCCTGGTGCAGACCGCTGAGGGTGCTCTGACCGAGGTCCATGACATGCTCAACCGTATGGTGGAGCTGGCCAACCAGTCCGCCAACGGTACCTATGAGGATGGCACCGACCGTACTCAGCTGCAGAAAGAGATTACACAGCTGCAAAACGAGATCAATCGTATTGCCGACTCCGCCAACTTCAACGGCATCAATCTGCTGGATGGCTCCATGGCTGAGACCACCACGATAAAGAGCGCCGATCTGTCCGGCCTGACCGCCATGACCAGCGCTGGTTTGCTCACTGCCGGCACTGCTATTGGCACCAACACCGTACTTTATAAGGAAGGCACTGAGGCGGCCAAGACCAAGTTCGAGGTTGACTTGAGCGATCTGGAGTGGACCGGCGTGACTGCCGCTGGCTCGACCATGGGTATCAGTATCGGTAACTACACGCTGACCATTACCTCTGCAGTGGCTGCCGACGGTGTTCAGGATGTGAAGTCGCTGATTGCATCTGCGTTCACCGGAGCGGTCACCGGAGATGTCGCCGGTTCTACGACCGCTTGCTTCAATGTCACTTATGATGAGACGAGCGGCAAGCTGACCTTTGAACTGGCAATTGATCCTAATGCCGTTTCTAATGCTGCCTCTGCTGCCCTCAACGCTAACTGGGCGGTTAGCGTGACAAACAACGGTTTTGGTTCTATCGACGGTTCTAACTGGAATGCCGGTACCACCGTTCTGACACAGGGCCAGAAGGGCGTAGCCGAAGTCATGGCCAATACGGTCATTGCTGCTGCTACTCTCGGATTTGATGCGACCATTGCGGCCAACAACGATGGCTTGGCTGTCTCCATCGACGGAAAGACCTATGTGCTGGCCGCCGGTGACAACAGCGAGTGGGCTGACTATACCGGCAGCGATGTGGTTGTGGTCAAGACTAAGGACGACAATGTCGCCCAGCAGATGAAGGATCTGGCCAACGCCATCAACAGCAACAGCACCACCTGGAGCGCCGGCGTGAATAATGCCGGAGCGCTGACTCTCGCTCAGAAGGCCGGCACCGACGGCTCCAAGCTGACTACGCTGGATGATATCGCCGCTGGCATCTCCTATGGTAAGGCTGCGTTCAATACCACCGTTAAGAATGCGGATGGTACTCCGCTGAGCCTCCAGATTGGCGATACCAGTGATGACTTCAACCAGCTGAAGGTGTCCATTGAGGACTGCCATGCGGACGCTCTGGGCATTGCTTCCATTGATATTTCCACCCAGGAAGGCGCTCAGGCCGCTGTGGATAAGATCAAGGACGCCATCAACTATGTCTCCGACGTGCGTGGTACTCTGGGTGCTACCCAGAACCGTCTGGACCACACCATCAATAACCTGTCCGTCATGACTGAGAACATCCAGGACGCTGAGTCCACCATCCGCGATACCGATATCGCCGACGAGATGATGGATTACACCAAGAACAACATCCTGATCCAGTCCGCCCAGGCCATGCTGGCCCAGGCCAATCAGGTGCCTCAGGGTGTCCTGCAGCTGCTCCAGTAATAGGACAAACCCTTCTGTTTCCCAGCAATCTGGGGGCGGCCCGGAGGGCCGCCCCCTTTTTTATGAATTGGTATATATAAAAGGATGTGTCTCCCTATGGCAACGCCCCTGCTTTCCATCTGCATGATTGTAAAAAATGAGATTCGGTGTATTGAAAAATGTCTAAAGGCGCTTCAACCGCTGCGAGATGCCATTCCCTGCGAACTGGTCATCGCGGATACCGGTTCCACAGATGGGACCCGGGAGGTGGCGGAGCGGTACGCCGATATTCTGTTCGACTTTACCTGGATTAACGACTTTGCCGCCGCCCGAAACGCGGTAATGGACCGGTGTTCCGGGAAGTGGTGCTTTACAGTGGACGCGGACGAGTATCTGGACCCGGACATTACGGAATTGGTCCGCTTTCTAAAAAGTCCCCATCGAGAAAATGTGGACTTTGCGTCCATCGTTGCGCGAAATTATAAAAGCGTAGAGATGAAAGAAGGAGATTGCACTGATTTCATTACACTGCGCCTGGCCTGGATGAACGGAATCCGCTACACCGGTGTAGTCCATGAACACTGGGAGATGAAGCCGGGGCAGATGAGCGAGCTGCTGAAGAACACCGTCCTTCACCACGACGGCTACGCCAGTGATTTGGGCAAGCGTGCAGAGGAAAAGGGAAACCGCAACATGGATCTGCTTCGGGAAGAGTTACGGGAACAGCCAAATGATATGCGGCTGCTTCTTCAGTGCGTAGAGTCCAGCAGCAGAAATAAAGCGGAACAGGCGGAGTATATTCACCGGGGGATGGCCATACTGATGGCTGCTCCGGAGAAGATAAATCCCAATATTGTCGCCGCTTTTTTCCGTTATGGAGCGCGTTACGCCCTGGAAAACCGGACACCGGAAGCGGAGGTATGGCTGACGTGGGGGGAAGAGCACGTTGCCAAATCTATTTTTTTCCGCATGGATGTGGCACTTTCTGCCGCGCTCTATTATTTCAACCTTGGGAACTATGAACGGGCGTTGGGCTATGGGGACCGGTATTGCGGAGCCTATTCCGAGTATCAAGCGGGGAAGTATAATCTCGGAGAGGTGACTGTCTCTACCCTTGGGGTATGTCTGCCCGAACATTACACACAAGCGTGCCAGTTGGTGGCCAAATGTCAAATGAAATTGGGGCGTACCCAAGAGGCGCTGGATACCATGCGATGCTGGTCGGATTTCCCAGAGGGAGCGAATCTGATCAAAAACGCTTTGGTTTTGCTCCAGGATCTGGAGAAAGAGCCCGGGATGGAAGAGGGAGCAGAGGAGCTATGCGCCCGATGGATGGACAAGGCCCTGTCCGCGCAGCCGGAGGACAAGGATCAATGGAACCAGCGGACGGTCTGTCTGGCTTTGGCTGCCCAGATGTTCGGAGAAGAAAAAGAGAAAGGCTGGCGTGTACTCCGCCGCATCTCTCATGAACTGGGTGTCTCGGCACGGGTTATGGACGAATCCCGGCCGGAGGTTATTGTAGAACTGACAAGCCGGGTCGAACGGTGGAAAGAGGTTCCCAATCCGGTAATCTTTCATATTGTGGAAATCGGCGCGCCTCTGCCGGATGGATTTTATCGAAAAGGGGCGGAGAGTCTGCGTAATACCGCCGCCGCATTTGGAAAGCGACCCGGGATGGCGGAGAAGGTTTTGGTCTGGATGGAGCGGGACGATTTTGCCAGCTCCATGACGAAATTTCAGTTTTTATTTGAACTGACTGCCGCCGTTATGCAGGGATATGACTGGAACAGCCAGGAAGTTGGGCTGCGCCTGGTGGAGCGCTTTTGCGCGCTGGCCGCAGATTATCTGCCCAATTACTATAACGCCGAGCTGCTCTCAGACCGGGAGGATCGGAAGGCGTTACCCGGCCTGCATCGGTTTGCCCTGGATTTGCTGGAGGCACAGCAGATTGAGGATGAAACGGAGTATGTACGCGCGCTTCGTGCGGCGCTGGAGGATGCGCCCGCAATGAAGAAGACCGTTGATTTTCTCCTGAAACATCGTGTTCCTGCGCAGACCAACCCGGAGCTTGTGGAGATGGCCAGACAAATTCAGGCGGCTTTGGCCCAGTTCCAGCCTGACGATCCAGCTGTCCGACAGCTTTTGGAGCGGCCAGAGTATCAAAAGCTGCTTCCCCTTTTGGGAAGCGAGTATGCTGCCCTCTATGGCGTCCAGCGCCAACCGGAGGACAAAGAGGAGGAACGTACATGAGCATCTGTAAAATTGGTGTGCTCGGCGTTGGAAACATGGGCTATAACCATGTAAGAATTCTGGCCTCCGAGTCCGGACGGTTCCAGTTGATTGGAATTTATGACCCCAACATGGGCCGGGCGGAGAAGGTGGCAGCACAGTTTGGAATCAAGACGTTTCCCACGGCGCAGGCGTTGATGTCTGAAGTGGAAGCGGTGGTCATTGCGGTTCCGTCATCCATGCACTGCGAGGCGGCTGTTCAGGCCGCTGCCAATGGAGTGCATGCGCTGGTGGAAAAACCGCTGGCGCTGACACCGAAAGAGGGCCGTGAAATTTCCGATGCCTTTGAACACGCCGGCTGCGCTTTGGCTGTTGGGCATGTAGAGCGCTTCAACCCTGTGGTGCAGGAGCTGATCAAGCTGCTGCGGCATGAACATATCCTGGCCATAGAAGCGCGTCGGTACAGTCCCTTTGACGGACGGATTACCGATGCCAACGTAGTTCAGGATATGATGATCCATGACATTGACCTGGTCTGTAATGTACTATTGCCAAACCAGAATGCTGCCTTGCAGGCAGCCGCCGGTCTTAGCCACTGCAGCGGAAAACTGGATTATACACAGGCATTGCTGTCGTTCCAGACAGGCGCGGTTGGCGTTCTGGGGGCCAGCCGGGTTACACAAAATAAGGTGCGTGAGATTCTGATTCATACAGATACCAGCTACATTGCCGCCGATCTTTTGAATCGGTCCCTTACCGTGACACAAAACACCAACCTTGTTGTCTATGAGGGGCAGGCAAATGCGTATCGTCAGGACAGCGTTACACAACGTGTATTTGTCCCCATGCAGGAGCCGCTGCGGGAGGAGCTGCACGCCTTTTATCAATTGATCAACGGTGAGGAAAGCCAGATCGCGCAGGCTGCGGAGGCAAATCAGACTTTGGAGTTGTGTGAGCAGATCATTCAGCAAGCTTCCACGGGGAATTGCTGATTTATTCTTACGAAAGGTTAGTGGAACCACATGAACATTCCTTTTTTTGACTTAAAAAGACAATATGCCGACTTGCGGGATGAGGTAGAACCGGCTCTGCTCTCCCTGCTGCCTGGCTGTGGATATATTGGGGGCAGCGCGGTTGCCTCCTTTGAGGAAGAACTGCGCACCTACTTGGGAGTGAACCATGCTGTCTCCTGTGCCTCGGGAACGGATGCCTTGGTGCTGGCGCTGCGTGCCTGTGGGGTTCGTCCCGGCGATGAGGTGATTACCACACCGTTTACATTTTTTGCCACTGCGGAAGCCATCGCGTCGGTGGGGGCGGTTCCGGTCTTTGTGGATATTCGATACGAGGACTTTACCCTTGACCCCACTAAAATTGAGGCTGCGATTACGCCCAAGACCCGTGCCATTCTCCCGGTCCATATTTTTGGAGCCCCCTGCGATATGGAGGCAATCTGTGCCATCGCAAAGCGGCATGAGTTATCGGTGATTGAAGACGCGGCACAGGCAATTGGCTGTATCTATCATGGGGCGCACATTGGAACGACGGCGGATGTAAGCTGCTTCTCCTTTTATCCCACGAAAAATCTGGGCGCCATGGGTGATGGAGGAATGGTGACGACCAACCGACAGGACCTCAATACCATTCTTCGCGCCTTGAAGGATCACGGCGCCGGGGAGATCGGCGTTCAGGCGAGAGAACTTCTGGAAAAGGAAGTTTTGCCCCGTACGCAGCTGCAAAGTACCAACAGCAGCTATGACCCGTATAAATACCTTAATTCGTTGATTGGGTATAATTCCAGGCTGGATGCAGTGCAGGCGGCCATTCTCTCCATTAAACTGCGCCATTTGCCCGCCTACAACCGCCGCAGAGCAGAGATTGCTGAGATGTACCACCAGGGACTTTCTTCCCAAGTGGTGAAGCCTCATGCGGTGGGAGACGGAGTGCATTGCTGGCATCAGTATGTGATTCGTACGAAGAAAAAGGAAGAACTGTGCGCCTTCCTGAATGAAAAAGGAATTGGCGTGGGGACGTTTTACCCGATCCCGCTGCATTTGCAGCCCGCGTTCTCTTCCCTGGGTTATCATAAGGGAGATTTGCCGCAGGCGGAAGAGGCGGCACAGGAGACGGTTTGTCTGCCCATTTTCCCCGAGCTGGAGGAAAAAGAAATTCAGTACATCTTAGACACGGTTAATGGCTTTTTTCAAAAAAAGTAACGGATGTGTGGACACAGAAGGAGGTGCGCACATGGGGAGGAACGTTTATATTCACCCAACCGCGGAAGTCAGCGCGGAAGCGACTATAGGGGACGGCTGTAAGATTTGGAATCAGGCTCAGGTGCGGGAAGGCGTCCGTCTGGGTGAAAACTGTATTGTAAGTAAGAATGTTTACCTGGATGCTGGGGTACAAATTGGTTCCGGTGTCAAAATGCAAAATAATGTCAATGTGTATCATGGCGTTACCATTGAGGATGATGTCTTTTTGGGTCCGTCCATGACATTTACAAATGACAGGTTTCCCCGGGCCTTTCAGAGTGATTTTACGGTTGTGCCTACCCTTGTCAAGCGTGGGGCTTCCATTGGCGCCAATGCAACCATTCGCTGCGGTGTGGTGATTGGGGAGTATGCCATGGTGGCGTGTGGAAGTGTGGTAACAAAGGATGTTCCGCCCCACGCTTTGGTGGCGGGGAATCCGGCAAAACAAATTGGTTGGGTTTGCGTGTGCGGAAACCGGCTGGATGCATCCGGCCAATGTACAGTCTGCGGACGTCACCCGCTTGCAGAAGAAACATGAGATTTTTATATACAGATTATTTAGACTATTTGAAGAATCTGCGTGAGGCGGGATATTTGCTGTCCACGTTTGAGGCGTGTCCTCATGAGGACATGACTGCGCTGATTCGACATGATATTGATGCTTCCCCGGTAAAAGCATTGGAAATGGCGCGGGTGGAGTCTGAGAATCAGGTGCGGGCGACCTATTTTGTGCTGCTGACCTCAAAATTTTATAATCTGTTGGATCAAGAAAACGAACAGGCGATAAGAGAAATATCCAAGCTTGGACATGAAGTGGGATTGCACTTTGATTTTAGCAAATATGGTGCGTCGCTGACCCAGTCAAAGCTTCAGGATGCTGTTTTTTATGAGACAAGTCTGCTCTCCCGGATTCTGGAGGGAAAGCCCGTCCACAGTATATCATGGCATATTCCGATGAAAGCATATTTGGGGAAAGATGTCCCACTTTTTTCAGAAGCTGGAGCGTTGAAAAACGCTTATTCGTCTGAGTATTTTTACGGTTATAAGTATATTTCCGACTCCATGATGCGTTGGCGTGAGGTGCCCGAACAGATGATTTCACCCTTAAAGTATCCCAGATTACAGATTTTGACCCATCTAATCTGGTATTCCAACGAAGAAAACGGTACTGATTTGATGATTCTGGAACGACTGCGCCAACACCAGCAGCAGAGCATGGACGCCTATCTGGAGACATTGCGTCCGGGTTTTTGTGAATACATTGGCTCGACGGGGGGAGGGTCTGGAAAAAATGGTACAAATTAGCGATATCTTGAAGTATCTGTCCGAAATCGGGATTGAATATCAATTTATCGGTGATGAAGGCCAATTTGTCTCTTATTTTTCTTCCCTAGAAAACTACCGCCCTGATACCTTTACATGGATTAACGAGGCATCCAATCTTCCAAAGGAGATCGAACCGTCAGAGATCAAGCTGGCTTTCGTAGGACCAGAACTTTTCTTATGTGCACAGAATTTAATCAAAACCCGACAGTCTAAGTTTGCCTTTTTGCATGCACTGAGCATTTCTACTATAAAGAACCCACCCGTCCTGCGATCGGACAATTCACTTATGTTTCCCCCGAAGTAAAACTGGGCGAGAATGTGAGAATTGGGCATCATTGTACACTGGACGGGGATATTACCATTGGAGACGATACCGTTATCTGGAATGGAGTTACCATCATCAATCATGTGACCATTGGGAAACGATGCGAAATTCAGTCTGGTGCGGTAATTGGGCATGATGGCTATGGTTATGTGGAAGATGAGCACCATCGAAAAAAGATGATCAGGCATTTTGGTGGTGTGGCCATCGGTGATGATGTGCTGATTGGCAGCAATGCATGTGTCGTACGGGGAACGATTGACGATACTGTGATCAGTGGAGGCACAAAGATTGATAACTTAAGCCATATCGCCCACAATTGTCACATCGGCAACCATGTATCGTTAGCGTATCCATGCCGCTTGGGCGGAAGCTGTAAGATTATGGACAATGCATATATTGCTGCTGGTACGCTCCGAGACCACTGCGTCGTGGGAGAAAGCGCTTTTATAGGACTTGACGCAAACGTTGTCAGAAATGTTGCGGCGAAGCAAATTGTGGTGGGGAATCCGGCAAGACCTTTGGGAAAGAAGAGGTTTTGAGCAGGAAAACAAATGGAGAGCCAAGTAAACGTTGTTTTTTCATTCGCGGCGTAGGCTGCCTTCCACCAGAAAGCCTCCAATTATCCGCTGGGGGAAAAAGACAGCGTGGTTTTCGGAGCGTTAGGATGCTACAAGCGGCCATAGAAGAAAAGAGAAGGCCGGGCGTGCGATACAAAGAAAAAATAGAAGATTTTAGAAACGAAAAGATACTCTAAAAATTAAAATCTGGAGTGACGGAATGCAACCAAATGGTCTGGTCGTCCATGCACTCCTAAAATTCTCGAAAGCCATAGTTTTCGAGAATTTTTTTATATATCAATTTTTTGCTTTGATTAACATTGTGTTTCAGATTTTCAAATGGCGGAGTCCTTAAATTTGACAAATTTTCCCAATACGATTTTTAAATATTGTCGAGACGCGCACAGAGTTTTGCGTTTATATCAAGTGCAAAAAATCCCTCGTTTTTTGTGGGTGAATTTTACTAAAATGTACGATCAGGCAGGAACACGTTACAAAAGGGACATAGGTTACACAGAGATCATAAATTAAAAATAAGAAAAGAGAAATAATGAAAAAAATGAGAATGCTACTGAAAAATGTTAACTTTTAAAAAATTGACAGTTTCAACGTATTTCGGTACACTTGCCTTAACATTTTTATTCCAGGAGGGTTGGCGACAGAATATGGGAAATACATTTAAAATAGGCCGCCGGTTTCAAAAGATAAAGTATTTTGCCGTTATAATGAATTGCTTGGTGGTCTGCGTATTTTATTTTATTTATCGGTTTCTTCTGGAAGAAGCATTCCCGAAATTTGTGGAGGCGCCTTTGGTAATGATTTTTATTGCACTGATTTTTTGTGTGGGGAAAATCACCATTTGGGCGGCGGATCGATATGCCGGATTGATTACATATACCATTACGGAGAACGGCCTGCTGTATAGAGTAGGGACGCGGGAACGGCTTTATCCATGGGAGAAATTTACTGCTGTTCGGCTTCGAGCGTCCTATTTACAGGGGATGTTTCCGGTGGAATTTCAGGTGGGCAATGAAACGCTGATGATCAATCAGTATGTTGACGGAGTTTATCGTCTGACAGGAGAGATTTTCAGACAAATTCAAGCGTATGTGAATGTTGACCAAACCCTTATCAAGCAGGCCAAAGATATGGAAGGAGTATATTAAGGCATGGGGATCTATGGAACAGATGTGATGTTGCAGGCGGAAGAAATTTTGGAACTGGACGTGGATATTTCGGAACCTCTGGTGGTAGGACAGACCCACAGAGGGTATTTGAAGGTTATCCCCATTGAAGGAGGCACATTTTGTGGCCAGAAGTTGAAGGGAGAATTAATCCCTGGTGGAGCGGACTGGAATACGGTCATGGGCAGCGGTCCTGATGATTTGGAAGGAATCCGTCATGTATTTGCGAAATATACCATCCGTACGTTAGATGGAGTGTGTATTTCGGTGGAAAATGAGGGGTGGAAGCCAATGGATGCCGCCAAGGCGACCACAATTGCCACTGTTCCAAGGCTGTTATGTGCCGATCCGCGCTACCGCTGGCTGAATTATGGCGTATATGTGGGGAGCCTTACTCCGCGGCCTGGAGGAAACGGGGTAAAGCTGCGTTTTTATCGGATGAAGTAAATACCAGAGCATACATGTGTAGGAGAGAGTACGTGTGGGAGAGAAAGGAAGGATACCCGCGATAAAGCAAGAGGGGCGGCTGAAGTTTTTGCGCAGGGGTACCATTTATTTCAAGACGTTTTACGGAATATTGGCAGTTTCGGTATGTGTGCTCTCCATTTTTTATATCTCGTTTAATCTGATGATTACCAAACAGAACAGGGAACAAATTGCATTGTATAACCTGAATCTGTTAAGGTTATCCTCTGAGTCCTTGGACGTGGCGGTGGAGGTAATGTCTCAGGGTATGACCCAGACCATGTGGAGCTCAGATTTCATCAGTTTTATGGTTCGGCCCAATCAAAACAGTCAAGAACTCAATTATCGCATTTGTCAACAACTGAAGACCTGTGTAAACAGTGGAGAAACCCTGTGCAGAGCCTGGTTCTACTCTCCACTATCGGACATGGTGTTTGAGAGCAGCGGAACTATCTATACAAAACAGACGATGAAAGACTGGGATGTGATACAGGCATATGAGGATTCGGATCATACAGAGGAGATCAGCCTCAGCCGCACCAGCACAACGCTGTTTTACAATCGGGAACGGTTGTTCCTGTTTCAGGAGCTGAACATAGCAAGCCATATCGGAACGCTGGTTTATGAGCTGAACATGAGCAATATTCGTCAGCGACTGCTCCTTCCGGGCAAGGCAGAAACCCCCATCTTGGTGTTCGATGAGAAAGGGCAATCTATTTTTGTTAATCCAACGGAACGGAAGATGGTTCCGCTCAATCTGAATCGTAAGGACTTGTTTATCACCCTGGAAAATTTGACTCAGCAGGCCGATCACTGCCTGAATGGCTATTATCTCTATACAGGGGCGGACGGGTGGTGCTATCTACTGCCTACTGATCCAAGCCTGCTCTCAATTTCCTGGGAACGGGTTCTCATCACGTTTTTACCGGCCTTTTTGTTGCTGACCTTGGTGGGGCTGGTACTGGCGTGGTATATCAGTCGCGTAATTTACCAGCCCATTGATCATCTTATGCGTGTAGTTGGGGCAAACCGCGACTGGGATAATAAGAAACAGCGCAACGAGGTTGATTTTTTGGAATCCGCGTATTCGCTTGCGCTGGAGGAACAGGCCCAGCTGCATGGCATTGTAAGTGATATTGCCCCGGAAATTTTGGAATCCATGTTAAAGAATCTGTTGATTGGGAAGCACCTGACACAGGAACGGGTGGGAGAAATTCTCCGCGGCATCAATGACCCCATATTGGTACGGGGAAGATTTTTTGTGATTGCCTGCCAGATGGTGCCAGATGAGCGCAGAAAGATAGAGGACACAGAGATCAACCTCTATTTATTGGCAATCCGGAATCTTGTGAACCGGCTGTCCGACGAAAATGGAAAGATTTATGACATACGCACGGATGTGCTGACACTGGGATTGATTTGCTGCTATCCGGAAAATTGTTCACTGTCTTACCTGTCCCAAATGAGCGGCAAGATTCAGCAGACGCTGCAGCTTAACACCCAGGCTATGCCCTTCCAACTGTTCTGTGCCAGAGGAAAAATTTATCCAGATCTTTTAGATGTGCGGTATTCCTATCGGGAAGCAATGGAAAAGGTCCGCCATCAACAGTATTTCCGAAATACGGAGGGAAAAGAACAGCCGCTCACTGAGGGGGGCGGAGATGGGGAGCTGGTGATCAACCAAACCCTCTTGCAAGCCAGAGCCAAAGATATTTTGGACCGGGCAGTAGAGAATACGCCCGACCAGGCAAGATCTTTGATGAAACGGGTCATCAATGAAATTGATCGGCAGGCACAGGATAATAAGGAGTATGCGAAACTACTTCAAATCCTACAGGATGAAATGCTGGAGCGGGTGATCAGCTACCCGCTCAGTCAGGAGGATCAGCATGTACTCTCCCAGTGCAGGACTGATCCGGAAGACCCACGCTTTACCCAGCGGGATGAGATGCAAAAGGCGTTTCAGGATGAGGCGGAGTTGATGTTCCGCATGGTATGTACATACAGCCAGAAGACCAGGTACAAATACATTGAACATGCCAAACAGTATGTGGGCGACAACTATATGGACAGCAATCTGTCCCTGAACCGTGTGGGTGACTATGTGGGGATCAGCGCATCCTACCTGAGCGAGCTGTGGCGCGAGGTCACAGGAGAAAAATTTTCCGTTTATTTGGCTTCTCTGCGAGTAAGTAAGGCCCAGCAGCTGCTTCAGACCACCAAACTGACCACAAAGGAAATTGGATTCCGCTGTGGGTTTAATTCTGTTCAAAACTTCATTCGGGTATTTAAAAAGTACACCGGCATCCCACCTGGACAGTATAGAGGAAATATACAATAAATGCTTTTCCGGGTCTGGCAATTTGGTTAACATTTCAGGCAGAGAGTGACAAATCTTCGAAAAAATAAAAGAACTGTTATTCTTCCGTCAAAACGCCTCTTTCGGGAGGCGTTTCTTTTTGGTAGTATTCACACACAAAGCGGGTGGGAAATGGGAAATCCCCGGCACACCTGCACAAATAAAAGGGAAGAGAATAAGAGAGGAGGAACTTTAAAAGTGAAACGATTTTTAAAGTGGCTGGACGAAGACCTGGAAGAAACCATCCTTATGATTCTCCTGGTAGCCATTGCGGTGGTCATGATGGCACAGGTGGTCATGAGATATTTCTTTCGGCAGTCTATGTCTTGGCCTGAGGAGTTTTGCCGGTTCTGTTTTGTATACTCCGGCTTTATCTCCATGGGCTACTGTGTTAGAAGAGGAAAGATGTTGAAGGTGGATATTCTGGTCACCTTTTTCCCGAAGTTTCTGCAAAGAGTGTTGGACCTGGTAGGAAGGGTTGTCACTCTGCTGTTCTTTGCTTACCTTGGCTTCTATGCCTATCAGGCCACCATGAACTCCTACCGCGGCGGGATGACCAGCCCGGCAATGGAAGTTCCCATGTGGTTTATATACGCTGCGGTGCTGATTGGGTCCGCATTGGGATTTATTCGGCAAATCCAGGACCTGTACCGGTTCTTTAAACCGGCTGAAGTGGAAAAGGAGGTGCTGAAGTAATGTTAGGACTTGTATTTGGGGCGTTTTTGCTGGCTATGGTGCTGGCGCTTCCTATGGCAGTCGCTATGGGAATGGCGACCTTCATTCCCCAACTGGTTGACCCCACATTCCCTGGCAACATGAACTACATTATCCAGGGCCTGATTGGCGGTCTGAATACGACCCCTATTCTGGCCATTCCCCTGTTTATGCTCTCCGGCGCCCTAATGACTCGGGGCGGCATTTCCAAAAAGCTGTTTGATATCTTTGCGTATATAGCCGGCAAAAAGACCGCTGGTGTTCCCTGCGCGGTGGTGGTGACCTGCCTGTTCTACGGCGCCATTTCCGGTTCGGGTCCGGCTACCGCTGCCGCCGTAGGCGCCATGTGTATCCCCATTCTGGTAAGCCTTGGATATGATAAGGTTTTTTCAGCCGCCATCGTGGCGACTGCCGGTGGCCTGGGCGTAATCATTCCCCCTTCCATCCTCTTCATTATGTATGGCCTGTTCACCAACACTTCGGTGGGCGATATGTTCACCGCCGGTATTGTGCCTGGCTGTGTGATCGCTTTGACCATCATGATCTACTGCTGGATCTACTGTAAGACCCACGGCGAGGACAAGGAGAAGATCAACGCCAATTACACCGCCCTGAAGCAGCGCGGCTTCTTACGGGTATTCCTGGACGGCTTCTGGGCTGTGCTGACCCCCGTCATCATCCTGGGCGGTATCTATGGCGGTATTGTCACGCCCACTGAGGCGGCCTGTGTATCCGTGTTCTACGCTTTACTGGTTTGTATTTTCATTTACAAGACCATCAAGCTCAAAGACATTCCCCAACTCTTCAAGGACGCTATTGCTTCCTATGCCCCTATCTGCGTGCTGATCGGTCTGGCTACCGGTTTCAGCCGTATTCTGGTTCTGCTTCGGGCGGCTGACGTGCTGCAGGGATTGATTACCACCACCATCCACAGCGGGACCATGCTGTTCATTGTCATCAATATCTTGCTGCTGATTTTGGGTATGTTTATGGATGTAGGCGCCGCCGTGGTTATTATTGCCCCCATCCTGCTGCCCGTGGCACAGGGTTTCGGAATTAACGCCGTACATCTGGGCATTGTCATGGTCACCAACCTGGCCGTAGGCTTTGTCACCCCGCCGTTTGGGATGAACCTGTTTGTAGCTGCCCCACTGGTAGATGTTCCTGTGGCGACGCTGGGCAAGAAGGCTCTGCCCTTCATTGGCTGCTTTATTATTGCCCTGCTCCTCATCACCTTTGTTGAGCCTATCAGCCTCTGTCTGCTGTAATGCGACTGAACGGAAGCATAAGTCCAAAATTAATAATAGAACTGGAGGAATATTAAAATGAACGTTAAAAGATTGACTGCCACGGCTCTGGCCCTGGCCATGTCCCTGACCTTGGCTTCCTGCGGAGGAGGTAACACCGGCGCCGGCGGCAGCGGGAGCAACGCTTCTGCCAACGGCGGCAATGCCTCATCTTCCGGTACCGCTGCGCCTACCACCACTGAGATTGTGGACGATACCACCGGGCTGAAAATCCCCTGTGAGCCCATCACTCTGTCTATGGGCTGCTCCGGTACGGTGGACGGTACCATTATGGGCGACGCTCTGGACAAGTACCTGGCTGAGATTCAGGAGTGGACCGACGGTAATTTTGTCATTAACTTCTATCCCTCCGGCCAGCTGGGCAGCGATACCGAGATGATTGAGGGCACTCAAATGGGCAGCGTGGACATTTTTAACGGCGCGCCCTCCGGCCAGGTGGGCCTGATCCCGGAACTGGCTGTGCTGGATATCGGCGGTCTGTATGACAATGTGGAGCAGTGCAACGAGGTGTTGAACGGCGGCTTTATGGAGCAGATTGAGCCTTACTACAACGAGGTTGGCCTGCACCTGCTCACCGCTTTTGCCACCGACTTCCGCATCACTTCTTCCAATGATCCCATCACCTCCTTGGCGGATCTTCAGGGATTGAACATCCGTACGCAGGAGAACAAGTACCACATGGCCTTCTGGAAGGAACTGGGCGCTAACCCACCCCCTTGGCCTTTGGTGAGGTTTATATCGCTTTGCAGCAGGGCATGCTGGATGCCCAGGAAAATCCCTGGGCTTCCTATGTGGGAGCCAAGATCTGCGAGGTCCAGAATTACATGACCTTCACCAACCACGTTCCCTTCATCGGCACCTATGTCATGAACAATGCCAAGTATGAGAGCATGTCCGATGCCCAGAAGCAGGCCCTGAACCAGTTTATTTACTCTGTCCAGAAATATCAGACTGAGGGCACTGCTGAGGATGATGCCCGTATGCAGAAGCTGTGTGAGGACGAGTACGGCCTGGTGTGCAGCGAAGTGCCCGAGGACATCAAGGAGGCCTATGCCGGCGCCTCTCAGGTGGTTATCGATATGATGAAGGAGGACATTGATCCTACCTTCGTGGATAACTATGTGGCTGCCGTCAATGCCGTCCGGGGTGAGTAAGCGGTCTGAACATACAAGATCCTTTACCTGCTGCCGGGACGCGGCTCTGATTTGGGGCTTCGGTCCGCGCACGGGAGCGAAAAGCAGGCTGGCTGTGGAAATCAATGTCGGCCGGTAATCGGAAAGATGCTCCGTGATCCATCATGGGGCATCTTTTTCTTTCCATGTGGTATACTAAATGCGTCAATAATAAATATGAGCCCAATCAATAAGAGAGGAGTATGTTCCATGAGAGAGACTGTGGTGGAGACAGGTGCCGTCCGGGGCATTGCCTGCGGTTGGCCCAGCATAACCGTTTACTATGGGATTCCCTACGCTGCGCCCCCGGTGGGAGAACTGCGCTGGCGTCCGCCTCAGCCTGCGGCCGCTTGGGATGGAGTACGGGACTGCGCAAGGCCCGGCGCCAGGTGTCCTCAGCTGGGCGTGGGGAAGGGGTCCTTCTATGAGCATGAGTTTTACCCGGTAGAGGAGCCCATGGACGAGGACTGCCTGTATCTCAATGTGTGGACACCGGCCCAGAGCAAAGAGGAAAAGCTGCCTGTGATTTTCTGGGTGCACGGGGGAGCCTTTATGACGGGATATGGCCATTCCGCCCATTTTGATGGGGAGCATTTTGCCCGTCAGGGTGTGATCCTGGTCACCATCAACTACCGGCTGAACATCTTTGCCTGGATGACCCACCCGGAGCTGAGCGAGGAGTTTGAACATAAGGTATCCGGCAACTACGGTCTGCTGGATCAGGTCTATGCCCTTCAGTGGGTCAAACGAAACATCGAATCTTTTGGGGGTGATCCCAACAATATTACCATCGCGGGCCAGTCGGCTGGGGCCATGTCCATTCAAGCGCTGCTGACTACCCCATTGACAAAAGGCTTTGTGGACAAGGCCATTATGCAAAGCGGCGGTGGATTTACCCCGGTTCCGGATATGCGTTTTCCTACCTTAAAAGAGGCTGAGGCCCGTACAGACCTGTCTTTATTGGGCGTGGAAACCATTGCCCAGGCGAGAGCGCTCTCCTGGCAGGAACTGTTGGAACGCTGGGCAAAATCTATGCCGTCCCTGGGGCTGCAGCGGACCCCGGTGGTGGACGGCTGGGTGCTGCCCGCTTCACTGGAAGACATGGCTGCGGCGGGAGAGTACCGCCATGTGCCCTGCCTTATTGGATACACCTCCCAAGAGGGAATTCCAGCCGCTCCCAGCTTCCGGGTTTGGAAGGAGATATTAGAGCGGGAATACGGGCCGGAAAAGGGGCGTGAAGTGCTGGAGCTTTGTGGGGGAGAGGAAAACTTTGAGGAGTACTCCAAATACCGCCATTTCACCGACCACTGTCGGGCGGCTGCCGAGGCCTGGGCGCTGGTGAAAGAGAAGCAGGGCACGGGAGATACCTATGTGTACTGTCTGGATCGCCCGCTGCCCGGGGACGATATGGGAGCCTTTCATGCCGCGGACCTGTGGTATGTGTTCAAGACCTTCATGAGAGGGTGGCGGCCCTGGACCGGGACGGACTTTGAGCTGGCCCGGGCCTGCAACACCTACTGGGCCAACTTCGCCAAGACCGGCGTGCCCCAGGGGGACCGCCTGCCCCAATGGACGCCCTATACGCGGGAGTCTTCCATGACCATGGAATTGGGGGAACATATTGGAATGATCTCCATGGAGCGCAAGCCTTTGGTAGACTTCCGCAGGAGCTTCCTGATGGAACAAACAGAAAAAAGAAACCAAAAAATTTGAGAAAAGGAGCAGATAGCATGAATATCAAGCCTTATCCCGGCTATGAACACCACACCCATCAGATTCTGGGTTTCCCGGATGGGACCAGTACATCCATGGCGGAACTTCAAGCGTCCATTCGTGGCTATACGCTGGCTCCCGGCACCACTATGGAGGATCGGGTGATTCCCGGCCCGGAGGACGGCCAGCAGCTGAAGATCAGGGTTATTACCCCCGCCGGTCTGCCGGAAAAGGCTCCCATTATTTTTGATATCCATGGCGGCGGTTGGGTCAGCGGCGATATGGATATTGACAACTACCGGAACATCTATCTGGCCGAGCATACCCCTGCCATTGTGGTGGCGGTGGAATACCGCTTGGCCAGCCCTGAACTGGGACACCCTGCCCAGCTGATGGACTGTCTGTGTGCCTTCCAGTGGGTACATGACCATGCCGCTGAACTGGGCGGTGATCCTGACCGCCTGGGCGTCCATGGGACAAGTGCCGGCGGCAACCTGGCTGCGGGCATGGCATTGTACATCCGCGATCACGGCGGACCTGACATTGCTCTGACGGTACTGAACTGTCCTGCTTTGACGCTGGAGCGGACTGATTCCAAGCTGCAGCTGGGCGGCCTGGGTGCCGAAGGCGCTGCATACCGGGAATCTGCGGAGATAATCTACACGATGGCATACCGGGGAAGCACCCCGCCCTACTATGCCATGCCCGCCTATGCCCCCAGCCTGGCCGGCCTTGGCCCGGTGAGCGTAGTAGTAGGAGAGTATGATCCTCTGCGGGATGAGGATGTGGAATTTGCCAAGCGTCTGTTCCGGGATGGTGTGCCCTGCGAACTGCTGGTGGCGCCCCGGGTATCCCATGGTTACTGTACAGTAGACCAGCCCCTGACTCGATGGACCCACAATGGCATCTGTGCCTCTTTCCGTCGGGAGTTTGGTATGAATATTGTTGATTTTTAAATAAAACTATAAACGAAACCTCAAACCCTCCGGCAAAAGCCGGAGGGTTTGATTCTGCAATGGGGGGAGCTGAAATATAGCGGCACACGCTTCTCACTGTGTGGCTGCCCTCATTCAACGTCAATATTGGACCAAGTGGCTTTGCCCGCGGATGAGTGGAAGCCCAGTCGATTCCGTTTCCGCTGAATGGGCGACCGCCCCAAATAGGTCATCAAATATTGTTTCAGTAGGAAGACCATTGACAAGTTTTATTGGGAAAGATACAATCGGATGGTAAAATAGCTGCCCAAAGGGCGCTGTTGTGACGGAAAACCGGGCATCTGTCCGAGAAAAGGCAAAGACGGAGAATAATATGAGAAACGATCTGATGATTCGACTGGAACAGTTTAAGGAGCGTTATTCTGTGGAAGCGGCAGTACAGGGCCGCATCACAAAGCCGCCGGTAGAGTTTATCGGCGAGGAAATTCTGGATCTGACGGTTTCCGCATTGCTGCAAGGGGAAAATATTCTGCTGTGCGGCGGAAAGGCCACCGGAAAGAATATTCTGGCGGACAATCTGGCCTGGCTTTTTGCAAGGCCCATCTTCAACGTTTCATTCCATGTCAACACCGACAGCAGCACCCTCATCGGCACAGATACCTTTGTGGGGGGCGAGGTACGTCTGCGCAATGGCCCGGTAGCACAGGCAGCTCAGTACGGCGGTTTTTGTATTTTGGATGAGATCAATATGGCGAAAAATGACGCCGTTGCCGTCATGCACTCGGTATTGGATTACCGCAGGCTGATCGATGTGCCGGGCTATGCATGCATCCCCATGCACCCGGCCACCCGATTTATTGCCACAATGAATTACGGCTATGCGGGTACCCGGGAACTGAATGAAGCGCTGGTTTCCCGCTTCACGGTAATCCGTATGCCTACCCTCCAGGCCCAGCAGCTGCACCGGCTCCTGCGGGCCGATGTTCCCGGCGCATCGGAGGAAAATATCCAGTGCTGCATTGGGCTGTTTATGGATCTCAACGAGAAAGCGATCAATGGGGAGATTTCCACCCGTTCGGTGGATCTGCGGGGGATGATTGCCGCGCTGCGGCTGATGACGGACGGAATGAAGCCCAAGGATGCCATTGCCATCAGCATCACCAACAAATGCTTTGATGAGTATGAGTTTCAGCTGGTCCAGGATGTTGTAATGACAAGATTTGCCTGACAGGAGAACATCGTGAGTATGGATAGAGAGGAAAGCCTGTTTTGGACGGTTTCCGAGGATCACAGGAAAAGAGAGTATCCGGAATATATCCGCCTGATGAGCGATCCGTATGAAAAGGCGGGCGGGATGATTGCGGTATATGAGGGTGTGATCCTGGGCGGCGGCGACAAGCTGTTTGGACTGGAAGAGCTGAACCTGTGGCTGAGACGGTATCGGTATGCGGCGTTTGACATGCATGCTTTGCTTCCCATTGCCCATATGTGTCTGGAATATGCAGTGAGTCGGCGATTGACGCCGGAGCGCCCCGGCATCCCGGCTATGGCAGAGCAGGCCGCCCGGGAACTGCTGGGTGATGCCGATCCTTTGCGGCTGCGCCACGCCTCACGGGACTGGATCAAGATTTATTGGCTGACGGAACAATTTCCGGGGGCAGCCAATCCGGAAAGCCGACGGGTCCTTCAAAACTTTGCCGGATTTGAGGATGTGCTGGCGCTGTTTACCCAACTGACCCAGGGCAGCGGAGACTGCACAGAAGCCAAGACGCTGGTGGAACAGGCTGTGCTTTTGTATAAAAAGGTCTTTACCCGGTACTTTGCGCCTGACCACAGCCGTGATGAGCTTTCCAGATTTGAAATTTCCGATGATGATCTGTGGGAAGGAAATTATGCTGCCCCGGACCAGGAGGAACTATCTCAGCTGGATGAGCAGCAGGAGCTGAAGTATGATAAGGCGAGCGCGGCGACGGCGGACGGAATTGAGCTGTCAGATGAGGCAATGGCGGCGATTCCTGAGTACCTGGCCAAAAACTTTGGGCCCAGCTTTCAAACGGAGCGGGTGATGAAAGAAATTCAGGACGCGATCTGTGTGGGCATCCACCAGGAGCGAAAGCTGCTGTTTACAGACGGCCTGCCGGAAAGCGCGTACGAGGGAACCTCCGCCATCGCCGAGTCGTTAAGAGCAAGCCGGGACGCCAATTTGCGCATGCTGGAAGAGCACCAGGATGCGGCCCGGCAGGGGATCCGGAGCATTGAACAGGCCTTTCGGAACGCGCTGAATTTAAGAAATGAACCGGAAATTTATCCCTCGGACTGCGGCGTACTGGTAAACAGCGCTCTTTGGAAGGTGGGCCGCTGCAAAGACCCTCAGCTGTTCCACAAAATATTTCGCCAGGATCAGTCCACCGTGGTTGTGGAACTGCTCATCGATGCCAGCGGTTCCCAGGCGGTCCGCCAGTCCATGGTGGCGCTTCAGAGCTATCTGTTCAGCGCCGCCTTGAGCGGGATTCAGATTCCTCATCGGGTCATGAGCTACTGCACATATGGGGATTACACGGTGCTGCGCCGCTTCCGGGATTACGATGACAAGCCGGAGGCGGATCGGAAGATTTTGGAATACCGAGCTACGTCCAACAACCGGGATGGGCTGGCGCTGGCCGCGGCCGGGACTGACCTGCTAAAAAGGCGGGAGGACCATAAAATTGTGATCGTCTTCAGTGACGGCCTGCCCAATGATATGGTAAGCGGGAGAAAACGGTCGGGAACCCCGGAGACCTATATCGGAGAGGCCGCAATCCGGGATACCTGCTCTCAGGTCAGAAAGCTGCGCCGGGAAGGCGTGCATATCATCGGCATCTTCCTGGGGGATGACAACGAGCTGGAAAACGAGCGGATGATTTACGGCTCCTCTTTCTTGCGCATCCGTCGGGCAGAGGACTTTGGAGGCTCCGCCGGGAAACGGCTGAGCGACACGCTGCTGTTATTGTAAGGAAAAAGACTGCGGGGATTCATCTGTCCCCATGATGACAGTTGCGGGAGGGATTGAGAAAACCTAGGAAGCCGGAGCCCTTCCCATGGCGTTAAGGAAAACAAAGCCGCGCCGCAGAAACTTTTGTCTCTGCGGCGCGGCTTTTTAATCTTTTACAGATAGGAATAGCCCATTAGATAGCGGTCCACCTCGCGGGCGGCGGAGCGCCCCTCATGGATGGCCCATACGACCAGCGATTGCCCTCTCCGGGCGTCGCCGGCGGCAAAGATGCCAGGCACATTGGTGGCATACTGTTCTGTTTTCAGATTGGTACGGCTGTCGGTCTCCACGCCGAAGGCCTGGGAGACATAGCTCTCCGGGCCCTGGAAGCCGATGGCCACCAGCAAAAGCTGACAGGGCAGCTCCTCTTCAGAACCCTCCACCTCAGTCATAATGAGCTTGCCGGTGTTGGGGTCGCGCTTTTTCCCCTCCAAACGAATGGTCTTGACGGCGCGGAGATTGCCCTCCTCATCCATCAGGATTTCCTTGACCGTAGTGGCAAAAATCCTGGGGTCCTCGCCGAAGTGGGCAATGGCCTCCTCGTGGCTGTAATCCAGCCGATCCACTTTGGGCCATTCGGGCCAGCGGTTGTCGGCAGGACGGCGGTCCGGCTGGCGGGGATACTTGACCAGCTGATGCACCGATTGACAGCCCTGGCGCAGAGCTACGCCGATGCAGTCGTTGCCGGTATCGCCGCCGCCTACCACAATCACATCCTTGCCGGCGGCGCTGATAAAGTCGCCGGCTTTGAATTTGGAATTGAGATAGCTGCGGCCTACCGAGGTGAGGTAATCCATGGCCAGGTAAACACCCTTGGCCTCCCGGCCCGGTACGGTGATATCCCGGGCCTGACGGGCACCGGTACAGAGCAGCACCGCGTCGAAGGAGGAGAGCAGTTCCTGCACGCTTTTGTTCCGCCCCACGTCGGCGCCGGTCACAAAGGTGATTCCCTCCTGTTCCAGCAAATCAACCCGCCGCTGAACATATTTCTTTTCCAGCTTCATGGTGGGGATGCCGTAGATCAGCAGGCCGCCGATGCGGTCGTCCCGCTCAAAGACGGTGACCTGATGTCCCCGCTGATTGAGCTGGTCGGCGGCGGCCAGCCCGGCAGGGCCGGACCCCACGATGGCTACCCGCTTGCCCGAGCGATGGCTGGGGATTCGGGGCTGAATCAGTCCTCGTTCAAAGCCTTCCTCCACAATGCCAAGCTCGTTGTCCTTTACGGTCACCGGGGCCCCGTGGAGGCCGCACACACAGGCCGCCTCACACAGCGCGGGGCAGACCCGGCCGGTAAATTCCGGGAAGTTGTTGGCCTTGTGCAGCCGCTCCAGGGCCTGAGCCAGGTTGCCGGTGTACAGCAGGTCGTTCCATTCCGGGACCAGGTTGTGCAGCGGGCAGCCTGTATAGGTTCCCCCCAGCTTGATTCCCGACTGGCAAAAGGGAACGCCGCAGTCCATACACCGGGCTCCCTGTTGGCGGCGGTCCGCCTCGGAAAGCCGGGGATGAAATTCTTTCCAATGCTCGATGCGGTCCTGAGGCGCCTGAGCAGGGTTGTTTTGTCGGGCATAATCCAAAAATCCAGTGGTCTTTCCCATGGTGCTTCCTCCCCCTTACTCTCTGGTGTTGGCATAAAAAGCCTCAGTTTCTGCCTGATCGTGGGTCATCCCTTGGTCCTCAAACTCGGCGATGGTACGCATCATCCGCTCGTAGTCCCGAGGCAGGATCTTTTTAAAGCAGGGGGCTTTTTCATCCAGATGGGCCAAAATTTCCTTTGCTTTCGGAGAACCTGTGGCCTGCACATGTTCGGTGAGCATATGACGGATTTCGGCAATGTCCTGCTTTTCCGTCACAGGCTCCATGCTGACCAGGGCCTTATTCAGCCGCAGGTACAAATCCCGGTCCTCGTCCCACACATAGGCGATTCCGCCGGACATGCCCGCGGCAAAGTTTTTGCCTGTGGGGCCCAAAACCACAACACAGCCTCCCGTCATGTACTCGCAGCCGTGATCGCCTACGCCCTCCACAACGGCTTTTGCGCCCGAGTTGCGCACGGCAAAGCGTTCTCCGGCCATACCGTTGATAAAGACTTTGCCTTCCGTGGCGCCGTAGAGGGCCACGTTGCCGATGATGATGTTGTCTTCGGGACGGTAGGCGGCATTTTTGGGCGGATAAACGATGATTTTACCACCGGACAGCCCCTTGCCCAAATAGTCGTTGCAGTCGCCTTCCAGTTCCAGGGTCAGACCCTTGGGGATGAAGGCGCCGAAGGATTGGCCGGCGCCGCCGGTACACTTGATGGTAAAGGTGTCCTCGGGCAGGGTGTTGCCGTGAAGCCGGGTAATGTCGCTGCCCAGAATGGTACCCAGAGTACGGTCGGTGGAAGTGACGGGGATGGACAGAGTCTTCTTCTCCCCGGCGGCCAGAGCGTTTTTCAGCTTTTTCAAAAGCTTCATATCGGCCGTCTTTTCCAGGTGGAAATCATAGGCGTCGTCAGGATCAAAGTGACGCTTGACGCCGTCCTCCCCATAGGGGTTGGCCAGGATGGAGGTCAGGTCTACCGTGGCGGCCCGGTCGTGGATGGCGCAGGCGCGTACCTTCAGCAGATCGGTGCGGCCCACCAGCTCTTCCACAGTGCGCACGCCCAACCGGGCCATATGCTCCCGCAGGTCCTGGGCCACATAGCGCATAAAGTTAATGACATATTCGGGTTTACCGATGAAGCGCTTGCGCAGTTCCGGGTCCTGGGTGGCGATGCCCATGGGGCAGGTGCCCAGATTGCAGACACGCATCATGACGCAGCCCATGGTCACCAGAGCGGCGGTGGCAAATCCGAATTCCTCAGCGCCCAGCATACAGGCGATGGCCACGTCACGGCCGGTCATCAGTTTGCCGTCCACCTCCACGGCCACCCGGGAGCGCAGACCGTTCATCAGCAGCGTCTGGTGCGTCTCGGCCACGCCCAGCTCCCAGGGAACGCCGGCGGTATGGATGGAGCTGCGGGGGGCGGCTCCTGTGCCGCCGTCATAGCCGCAGATCAAAACCACCTGGGCCCCGGCTTTGGCCACGCCGGCAGCAATGGTGCCCACGCCGGGCTCTGCGCAGAGCTTGACGGAGATACGGGCCTGACGATTGGCGTTTTTCAGGTCGTAGATGAGCTGAGCCAGGTCCTCGATGGAGTAAATATCGTGGTGGGGCGGCGGAGAAATGAGGGTGACGCCTGGAGTGGAGTGGCGGGTTTTTGCCACCTCGGGGGTAATCTTCTTACCGGGCAGATGTCCGCCCTCACCCGGCTTGGCGCCCTGGGCCATTTTGATCTGGATGTCCTGGGCGGAAACCAGATACTCGCTGGTCACACCGAAGCGGCCGGAGGCCACCTGTTTGATGGCGGAGTTGGTAATGGTCCCGAAGCGGGCGGGGTCCTCGCCGCCCTCACCGGAGTTGGACATGCCGCCCAGGGTATTCATAGCGATAGCCATACACTCGTGCGCCTCTTTGGAGATGGAGCCGAAGGACATGGCCCCCGTCTTAAAGCGCTTGACGATGGAGTCCACGCTCTCCACCTCATCCAGAGGAATGGGCTCGGCCAGATACTGCATCTCCATCAGGCCGCGCAGGGTATGGGGTTTCTCCGGGTCGTCCACCAGAGCGGCGTACTGTTTATAGAGGTTGTAATCTCCCTCCCAGACCGCCTCTTGGAGCAGATGGATAACCTGGGGATTATACATGTGGTCTTCGGCGCCGGCCCGGACCTTGTGCTCGCCCTCACTGTCCAGAGCGGGATCGCCGCCCAGGCCCAGGGGGTCGAAGGCTCTGGAGTGGTGATAGTCCACCAACTGCTCAATCTCATGCAGTCCGATGCCGCCGACACGGCTGAGGGTGCCGGTAAAGTACTCATCCACCACGCTCTTGTCGATCCCCACCGCCTCAAAAATCTGGGCGGACTGGTAGGACTGGATGGTGGAGATGCCCATTTTGGAGGCAATTTTGACAATGCCGCCCAGAATGGCCTGGTTGTAATCCTTCACCGCAGTGTGGAAATCCTTGTCCAGCAGCCCCTGGTCAATGAGCGCCCCGATGGTATCGTGGGCCAGATAGGGGTTTACCGCCCGGGCGCCGTAGCCCAGCAGGGCGGCGAAATGCTGCACATCCCGGGGCTCGGCAGACTCCAGCACGATGGAGATGGCGGAGGACTTCTTGGTGCGGATGAGGTAGCGCTCCACCGCGGACACAGCCAGCAGGGAGGGGATGGACACATGGTTTTCGTCCACTCCCCGGTCGGAGAGAATGACGATGTTGGCCCCGTGTCGATAGGCCCGGTCCACCATGACAAACAGCCGGTCCAAGGCCCGCTTCAGGGGGGTGTTCTTGTAGTAGAGGATGGACACTGTCTCCACCTGGAAGCCGGGCTTCTTCATGGACTGGATCTTCATCAGCTCCACGCTGGTGAGGATGGGCTTGTGGATCTGAAGGGCGTGGGCGTTGTCCGCCGTCTCCTCCAGGAGATTGCCGTCATTGCCCAGGTAGACGGTGGTGTCGGTGACCACTGCCTCCCGGATAGCGTCGATGGGCGGGTTGGTCACCTGGGCAAACAGCTGCTTAAAGTAGTTGAATAGGGGCTGCTTGTGGTCGGAGAGCACCGCCAAGGGGATGTCGATTCCCATGGCAGCGGTGGGCTCGGCGCCGGTGCGGGCCATGGGGAGAATGGTGTTTTTAACGTCCTCATAGGAATAGCCGAAGGCCTTTTGCAGACGGGTGAGCTCCCCGTTGGTGTAGGAGAGTACCTTCTTGTTGGGAATGGGCAGATCCTTCAGCCGCACCAGTCCCCGGTCCAGCCACTCGCCGTAGGGCTGCTGGGCGGCATAGCGGTCTTTCAGCTCGGCGTCGTCGATGATGCGGCCCTGTACCGTGTCCACCAGCAGCATTTTGCCTGGCTGAAGGCGGGACTTTTTGACAATGTGAGCGGGGTCGGTGGGCAGGGCGCCCACTTCGGAGGAGAGGATCAGCCGGTCGTCATCGGTGATGTAGTACCGGCTGGGGCGCAGGCCGTTGCGGTCCAGGACGGCTCCTACGGTGTCGCCGTCGGAGAACAAAATGGAGGCCGGGCCGTCCCAAGGCTCCATCATAATGGCGTAATACTGGTACAAATCCCGCTTGAGCCGGGAGATGTTATCGTCTTTCTGCCAGGGCTCGGGGATGGTAATCATTACCGCCTTGGGCAGGTCCATACCGCTCATAACCAGGAACTCCAGGGTATTGTCCAGCATGGCGGAGTCCGATCCGGCACCGTTGATCACTGGGAACACCTTATCCATGTCGTCGTCGGTCATGACGGTGCTGTGCAGCGTTTCCTCTCTGGAGAGCATACGGTCCACGTTGCCGCGAATGGTATTGATCTCGCCGTTGTGGAGAATAAAGCGGTTGGGGTGGGCCCGCTCCCAGGAGGGGTTGGTGTTGGTGGAAAAGCGGGAGTGGACGCAGGCAATGGCGCTGCGGTACTCCGGGTCCTGGAGATCCAGGTAGAACCGGCGCAGCTCGCCCACCAGGAACATGCCCTTATATACCACGGTCCGGCTGGACAGGGAGGGAACGTAGGTGTTGTCGTTGGACTGTTCAAAGACCCGGCGGGTGATGTACAGCTTGCGGTCAAAGGCCAGACCCTGCTCCACGCCCTCCGGGCGGCGGATAAAAGCCTGCTGGATGTTGGGCATTTTGTCAAGCGCCTTCTGGCCTAAAATTTCCGGGCGTACCGGCACCTTGCGCCAGCCCAAAAACTCCATGCCCTCCTTGGCCACGATGATCTCAAACATCTTCTTGGCCTGGTTACGCTGTAATGTGTCCTGAGGAAAGAAGAACATGCCTACGCCGTAGTCACGCTCATTCCCCAGCTGAATCCCCAGCTTGGCCGCCTCCTTGGAGAAAAAGCTGTGGGATACCTGAAGCAGAATACCTACGCCGTCGCCTGTCTTGCCTTCGGCGTCCTTTCCGGCCCGGTGCTCCAGTTTTTCCACGATTCTCAAGGCATCATCTACTGTCTGGTAGCTTTTTCGTCCCTTGATATCCACCACCACGCCGATGCCGCAGGCATCGTGCTCAAATTGCGGATAATAGAGTCCTTGCTGGTGATAGCCTTCTTGTCGATCCAGTCCTTTCATACTCGTTCTCTCGCCTCCACATGATTGATAGAACCTTCTGCGGACGCGCCTTTTTGGTACGCGGCTGCAAACGGCTTTAAAATGAAGTGTGTTTTGCATTATCATATCATAAATTGTGTCATGTCAGCAATGGGTGGCCCCTCTAAAAATGAAGGAACAATAAAAGAAAATTTCATACAATTCAACCATCCGCTCCGTTAAAGCACAAGCGGGTTGTAAGTTTAAGCTTGTTCTAAAGCGACAAAACCTTAAAAAATAAGGCGTTTCAACAAAAAACATGACAAAAATAAATAGTATTATCGATTTATCACATATATTAAAATGGTGAGTCAAAATGCAACAAAAGATATATTGTTGCAAAAAGCAGATGGAAATTTTGAAAATCCAATCACTTTTTTGAAATATGATTGGAGAGGATCGAAATCTTGCAAATTGAAAAGACGGATCAAGAACCCGTATCTGAAAGTTTTTGGCGCGGAGGATTGCAGAAAAAAGAAGGCGGCTCATGGGGGAAACTCCTTGCCATATGATCCGACCGGAAATGAGTCTTCACGAAGGAACGAAAAAATAAAGGGTTGACATTCTGGAAAAGAACCAGTATAATCCCACCATAAACCGATGACGCAGGAAAAAGTCAGGTCGGTTCCGTCACAGCGAGGGAAGGATGGTGTAAGCTTCCCACGGGGCTCTGAGTAATATGGCCTGCGGAGGGCGGTCCTAAATGGGCCGACGGCTGGACGCCGTTACCGGTCGGGGATATGTTGGTATCCCGCTGAAAGGGACTCTTTTTTGAGTCTGAATCAAGGTGGCACCGCGAAATGTTTGTTTCGCCCTTGACCAAGCGATCTGCTTGGCCAAGGGCGTTTTTTTATTTTCTGACAGGAGGAACGGAACATGGAACAGCGTAAAATTGTGATTCTGGGAGCCGGACATGTGGGCAGCCACTGCGCCTATGCGTTGGCCGCTTCCGGTGTGTGCGAAGATATCGTGTTGGTGGATGTGATTGCAGAGAAGGCCCATGCCCAGGCTCTGGATGTGGCGGACAGCGTCAGCTTTATGCCAAAGGCGATTACCGTCCGTTCCGGCGGCTATGAGGAATGCGGAGATGCGGACCTGGTGGTGGTAGCCATCGGGGAACCCAGGCAGCCGGGACAGACGAGGTTGGATTTATTGGGCCGTTCGGTGGAGCTGCTGAAGGAACTGGTTTTGGTCCTGAAACCCCTGAACCTCTCCTGCCCTGTGGTCAGCATCACCAATCCGGCTGACATTGTGGCCGACTATCTGCGCAAAGCCCTGGAGCTGGAGCGATGGCAGTGCTTTAGTACCGGGACCTTGCTGGACACTGCCCGATTGATCCGGTGTATCAGCCAGGCGGCTGGAGTGGACCGGCGAAGCGTATGTGCCTTTTCCATGGGGGAACATGGGGACTCCTCCATGATTCCCTTTTCCGCTGTCACCGTGGGGGGCGTCCCCTTCGACCGGCTGGGCCTTTCCAAAGAGGAAATCCTGGCCCAGACCCGCCGGGCCGGCATGGAGATCATCGAGGGAAAAGGGTCCACTGAGTTTGGCATCGGGCGTTGCCTGGCCGAGCTGGCCGCCTGCATCCTGGGAGATGAAAAGCGCATCCTCCCCGTCTCTGTCCTGCTGGAGGGGGAGTACGGGCAGCGGGGCGTCCACTGCGGCGTCCCCTGCCGGATTGGAAAGCGGGGCGTGGAAGAAGTTATTACCCTGGACTTGACCCGGGAGGAGCAGCAGATGCTGGACGCCTCCTGCCAGGTGATTCGGAAGCATATTGAACTTGCGGCCACACTGTGACCGCCTTACCATTCAACAGGAGGAATTGATGATGAAAAAAATGACATGTATTTTGCTGTCCGCTCTGCTGCTCGCTCTGTCCCTGACCGGCTGCGGGTCCTCCGGCTCTGGTACGTCCGCCGGGGGAGCTGTCTCTGGAGACGGAGGGGAACGTTATAAGATTGCCATTGTCCAGCCCATGAGCCATACTTCCCTGGATCAGATCCGGGATACCATCGTGGCCAAGCTGAACGAATCGGGCAAGGATATTCAGGTGGAGCTGGAAAACGCCAATAACGACTCGACCGCGTTGAATACGATCCTTAGTAACTGCAAGGCCGAGGGAGTGGACCTGGTGATCCCCATTGCCACCTCCACGGCCCAGTCGGCCAAGACAGTATTTGATGGAACCGACACCCCTATCGTCTTTGCTGCCGTTTCCGATCCCACCGCTGCCGGCCTCACCGGCGACGACTGCCGAAATATTACCGGCGTGTCCAACAATATTCCCGCCGATGAGATTGTCAAGCTGATCTTCAACTTCCAGCCTGAGTGCCAGAAGATCGGATTCCTGTACACCTCCAGCGAGCCCAACTCCGTCTCCACCATCACTGCGGCGAAAGCGTACTGCGACCAGGAGGGTATCGCCTACGAGGAGAGCTCCATCGCAAACCTCTCCGAGCTTCAGACGGCCGCCGAGACCCTGATTTCCAAGGGAGTGGACGCCTTATATACCGGAAACGACAACGCCATCGCGTCCGCTATGGCCACTTATACCGATGTGGCCTATGGAGCGGGAGTGCCTGTCTACTGCGGCGCCGACTCCATGGTGGCTGACGGAGGATTTGCCACCATTGGCGTCAACTATGTCCAGCTGGGCGAGCAGGTGGCCGACCTGGTGCTGGAAATTCTGGACGGCGCCGACCCGTCCCAGCTGCCCTATGAGACCCTCAGTGACTACGCGAAATATGTAAATCTCCAGGCGGCGGACCGCTTCGGAGCCGATTTCCCCCAGCAGGCCTATGAGGGCTACGAGGTGCTGGTGGAGGCCGACGGCACCAGCCACTTCGGTCAGTAATTTTTCACAGGTACAGGATTTTAGGAGCGGGATGATATGGTCTTTTACAGTATGCTGATCTCAGCCCTGAGTCAGGGGATGCTCTACACCCCGATGGCGCTGGGGGTGTTCGTTACCTTCCGTATTCTGAAGACGCCGGACCTGACGGTGGACGGAAGCTTCGTCTTTGGCATGACCGCCTGCGCCGCCGTCACCATTGCGGGGCATCCGGTTCTGGCGCTTGTTGTGGGGGCGGCCGCCGGGGCTCTGGCGGGGCTGTTTACCGCTTTGCTTCAGACCAAGCTGCGTATTGAGCCGATTTTGGCCGGGATCTTGGTGGCTGCGGGGCTGTACACCGTCAATTACGCGGTGCTGGGCGGCCAGTCGAACCTGTATCTCCAGCATGAGACAGTCAACTCTGCCGGAGCCCCGGTCATGGAAGCCAGCGCTACGATCTATAAAAATTTTGCCGGCCTGTTTTCCGGGGTAGACAGTCCCCTCATGGATACCAATGCCCAGGTGCTGCTGCTGACCCTGGTCATTGTGGCGGTCCTGACGGCGGCGCTGGGTGTATTTTTCTTTACCCGGCCGGGGATGGACATCCGGGCCACGGGGGATAACGAGGAAATGGTCCGATCCTCCTCCATCAATGCGGACCTGACCCGAACCGCGGGGGTGATGTTGGCAAACGCCCTGGTGGCCCTGTCGGGAGCCCTGCTGTGCCAGCAGCAGCGCTATGCCGATTTAAACTGCGGCAGCAGTATGCTGGTCATGGGGCTGGCCTCGGTCATCATTGGTCAGGTCCTCTTTGGGGATCGGGGGATTGTGGTCAGCCTGATTTCGGCGGTGGGGGGCTCTCTCCTCTACCGGGTCATCATCCAGGCGGCCTATCAGGTGGAGATGCCCAGCTATGCGGTGAAGCTTCTCTCCACTCTCATCGTGGTATGTGCCCTGGCTGTCCCGCTTCTTCGGAAAAAGCGGGCGGTCGGGCAGAAAGGAGGCGGTAGGGTATGAGCAGCAGTTCATTGTCCATCCGTGGCCTGACCAAGCGCTTTGAAGCGGGTACCGTGAATGAAAAACTGGCCCTGGATCACCTGAATTTGGAGGTTCCGGCCGGGCAGTTTGTGACCGTACTGGGCTCCAATGGGTCGGGAAAATCCACCTTGTTTAATTTGATCCTGGGAAAATTGTTTCCGGATGAAGGTCAGATTCTTTTGGGGGAAGAGGACATCACCCGTCAAAAAGATTATAAGCGGGCGCTGAATATGAGCTGCCTGTATCAAAATCCCCTGCGGGGTACCGCGCCCAACATGACCTTGGAGGAGAATTTGGCCCTGGCCTACACCAGAAAGGCATCCCGCGCCTTTTTTGCCGTCAATCGTAAGGACAGCGCCTACTTTAGGGACCTGCTGGCCCAGCTGGACATGGGGCTGGAAAATCGGATGAAGACCAAGATGGGGCTGCTTTCCGGCGGACAGCGGCAGGCGGCCTCCCTGTTGATGGCTACCGTGGCTCAGCCCAGTCTGCTGCTGCTGGATGAGCATACGGCGGCGCTGGACCCGGGGGCGGCGGAAAAGGTGATGGAGGTAACCCGGAAAATCGTGGACCGGGACAAGATCACCACCCTGATGATCACCCACGATATGGATTATGCCCTGCGGGTGGGAGAGCGGACGATTATGTTGGACGGAGGGAAGCTGGTACTGGACTGCTCCGGACAAAGCCGGGACGACATGACCCCGAACAAGCTGGCGGAGCTGTTTTATACCAAGGTCCGGCGTCAACACCCGGTTGGATGAAGAAAGACCGTAGAGGCCTGCTTACTTTGCCTGAATAATGCCCAGCCCTGAGAGCTTGCTGCTCCCAAGGCTGGGCTTTTTTGTTCCGATGTTTTTGGACCGCAAAATTCTGATCCGGGCGGCACAATGACAGGGAGGACACACAGTTTTATTTCAGTGTACAATACGGAGTATATACCACTGATCTGGGATCGATGATGGATGCGGAGGAAAAACGATGAACAAAGTTGTGTATGGGTATGTACGCGTATCGACAAAAGAGCAAAATGAAGCACGGCAGTTGACAGCGATGCAGGAATTTGGTGTGTCCGCGGAAAATATGATTGTAGAAAAATATTCGGGAAAGGATTTTCGACGGCCCCACTACCAAAAATTGCTGAAACGGCTCCGACGCGGCGATGTATTGGCGGTTAAGAGCATCGACCGACTGGGACGCAACTACAAAGAGATTCTGGAGCAATGGCAGGTGCTGACCAAAGAGATTGGCGTAGACGTCGTGGTGCTGGACATGCCTTTGCTGGATACGCGGCAGGGCCGGGACTTGACCGGGCAGCTGATTGCGGATATCATGCTCCAGCTGCTCAGCTATGTGGCGGAAACAGAACGAAAAAACATCCGCCAGCGTCAGGCGGAAGGAATTATGGCCGCAAAGAAACAAGGCGTGCACCTGGGGCGTAAACAGATGACCATGCCGGCGGAATTTTATGATTTGGCGGCGGCCTGGAGGCAGGGGGAAATTTCGTCCCGCGCGGCGGCCGACCGGCTGGGAATTTCTTACCAGACCTTTTTGCGGCGGGCTAAGGAAACCGCAGTCAGGTCCCATTACATGGGCGATTGATAAACCCACAAACAAAAGGCGGCTCCCGTCTCAAATGGGAGCCGCCTTCGTAATGTTGTGTCTAAAGCGGAACGATATTCGCAATAATTGTCACAAAAAGTGTACCTTTTGTAACAGGCCTCTTTGGGCAAAAAATTTTTCAGGCGGGCACTTAATTTTTCCGGAAAATGACCGATAAAGTTATTGAACAGGCAAAGAGCTAAAACCTGATTTTTGTCACAAAAAGTACACCTTTTGTAACAGGCCTCTTTGTTTCGTGTCAGCAAAACAACAGGGGAGTGGGCGCTATGAAGGAAGAAAATGCAAACAAGTCCTCCGCTTCCGGGCGGGTGACCCAGTATAACACCATCAAAGTCCGCCTCTACCCCAACGAGGCCCAGGAAGAACTGTTCCAAAAGACCTTCGGCTGCTGCCGGTACATCTGGAATCAGATGCTTGCCGACCATGAACGTTTCTATCTGGAGACAGACAAGCACTTTATTCCCACCCCGGCCAAGTACAAAAACAAGGCCCCCTTTCTTCGGGAAGTGGACCATCAGGCACTGACCCAGGAGTACAACAAGCTCTCCCAGGCCTTCCGAAATTTTTTCCGAAATCCCAGATCCTTTGGTTACCCAAACTTCAAGCGCAAGAAGGATGACCGTGACACCTTTACCGCCTGCAATCAGTTTTCCAGCAGCGGAGCCACCATTTATATCACCCGGGACGCGGTGCGCATGACAAAAAGCGGCCTGGTCAAGGCCAAATTTTCCTGCCGCCCACGAAGCGGCTGGAAGCTGACCCGGATCACTGTGGAGCGGACGAAGACGGGAAAATATTTTGCCTATTTGCTCTATGCGTGTCCGGTGCATGAGCCTGAGCCAGTCCGGCCCGCAGAGGAGCGGACCATCGGCCTGAAATACTCCCTCTCCCACTTCTATGTGGCGGACGACGGCTCTATGGCCAACCCGCCCCGCTGGCTGCGGCAGTCCCAAGATAAGCTGGCCAATATGCAGCAGAAGCTTTGTCGGCTGGAGCGGGGGTCGGAAAACTATCGGGAACTGGTGCAGAAATACCGTTTGCTCCACGAGCACATCGCCAACCAGAGACGCGATTTTCTCCACAAGGAGTCCCGGCGGATAGCCAACGCATGGGATGCCGTGTGCGTACGAAACGATTCTCTTACCGCCATTTCCGGGGAGCTGGGGGGGAGCGGTGTGCTCAATTCCGGCTTTGGCATGTTTCGGGAGATGCTTCGCTACAAACTGGAGCGCCAGGGAAAACGGCTGCTGGAGGTGGAGCGGTTTACCCCGACCACCAGGGTCTGCTCCGTGTGCGGCTGCGTCAACGAGGTTCTCTCCCCAAAAGCCCGCCGCTGGGTCTGCCCTGTGTGCGGAACAGAGCACGGACGGGGTGTAAATGCCGCCGTCAATATCAAAGCCCGGGGGCTGGCCCAATATCATATACAGCAATCCGTCGCCGCCATTTAGCGGGGCGGGAACCGGGATTTTGCCGGTCGGGACGCCGGCGAAGGCCCATGCTCCGGGTTCGGAGCGCTGAGCGAAGCGGCATTTTTTCCAGGTGCGGTTTCGCTCAGCGTTCCCGGATCAGAGGAGAACGTTGGGAAACGAGAGGACGCCTCCCCGAATCGGGGCCGTGTCCGAAGCCCGGACCTCCGGGCGTCCAAAACATTATGACGATGACGTTTCGAAAGGAACGTCCAATCCCATTTGGTTTCACCCGGCCGACGGGCCGGTTGGAATATAGCAAGCAGCGGGCGGGCCGGCTCAGACCGCCAAAGGCCACGGAGGCTGTGCCAAACCGCCGAAACGAGAACCCGCGTCGAAGGATCGTCGCGGCAACAAGCAATTCCCCAACATCATTTCAATGAAAGGAAGCAAACGAAATGAGAATCCAACATAATATCATGGCCATGAACGCCTACCGCAACTACTCCAACAACACCTCCGCGCTGAGCAAGAACCTGGAGAAGCTGTCCTCCGGCTATAAGATCAACCGCGCCGGCGACGACGCTGCCGGTCTGGCCATTTCCGAGAAGATGCGCGCCCAGATCACCGGACTGGACGTGGCCCAGAAGAACGCCAAGGACGGCATCAGCCTGGTGCAGACCGCTGAGGGCGCCCTGACCGAGGTCCACGACATGCTCAACCGTATGGTGGAGCTGGCCAGCCAGTCCGCCAACGGCACCTACGACAACGAGACCGACCGTGACAACCTCCAGAAGGAGATGGATCAGCTGCTCAGCGAGATCGACCGGATCGCCGACAGCTCCAACTTCAACGGCATCAACCTGCTGGACGGCACCATGGAGGCGGGGGCCGAGGCCACCAAGGTGGGCCAGTTCACCGTGGGCGGCAATCTGCCCGGCGTAGGCGACGTGCTGGGCACCAACACTGTGCTGGCCCAGAAGCCGGCCGACAATGATAGCGGCACCACCTTCTCCATCGATCTGCACAACTACAGTTTCAGTAATGCTACCGGCGAGACCCTGACCATCGACATCGGAGGCAACAAGATCAGTCTTGCGGGTGATGATAGCGGCGCCCTGACCGGTGATGATCTCGCAACTGCTGTGGCGGGTGCCGCCGCCGGCTTTACCATCAACGGCCAGGCGTTCACGGTTGAGGCCGGAACTGATGGCCGGGTGAACTTCACCCAGACCGCCGCCCCCACCGACGCCAGCCAGGAAGTCAACGGCGACATGAAGGTCACCATTTCCGGTGCCGGTACCGCAGCTACCACGGCGGTATACCAGCTGGACCTGAGCGGGCTAACCTTTACAAATGGCCAGACCTTTATATATGACGGTGTTACTGTGACGGAGGGTACCACTACAGGCGTGTCTGCCAGCAACAATGCAGGCGACAATGCCTCTGCCATTGCTGACGCACTCAATGCGGACGGTACATTCAGCGCAAGCTATACCGCCACAGTGGATGGCACTACCCTCACTATCACCGCCAAAAATGCCGGTCTGGATGCCAACAGCACCGCTATGAAGACCACCCCCACTGGTACCGCCACGGGTCAGAAGGCCCCCACCGAGGTCACAGCCGGTAAAGACGCTGGTTCCGCCACCGGCGACTACAACGTCTCCACCACCGACATCACCAACGTGAAGGCCGACAGCGGCGAGCGTCTGGCCAGCACCTCCTTTACTCTGACCCAGAACATGGTGAAGGATGGGTCTACCATCACCATCGGTAAGACCACCTACACCTTCAAGGCCGACAAGGACAGCACCGTCACCGGGGATAACGTCATCGATATCTCCGACCTGAAGAGCACCGACAACGACTACCTGAGCCAGGTGTCTGAGAAGCTGACCAAGGCTGCCGCCGACAACACCACCTACACCGTGGGCCATGACGGCAGCCGTATCACCGTCACCGAGAAGAAGGGCCAGACCGACTTCTCCAACCTGGACACTGTGGAGGGCATCGAGTCCTCTCTGGGCTTCTCCGGTCCCAAGGTCACCGGCAACGGTCTGGTGCTCCAGATCGGCGACACCAGCGACAGCTACAACCAGCTGACTGTGGACATTCAGGACATGCACGCCGATGCTCTGGGCATTGCTGACCTGGACATCAGCAAGCAGGGCAATGCCCAGGCCGCCATTGACAAGCTCAAGGCCGCCATCAACACCGTGTCCAGCGTCCGCGGTACTCTGGGCGCCACCCAGAATCGTCTGGACCACACCATCAATAACCTGAGCGTCATGCAGGAGAACATCCAGGACGCCGAGTCCTCCATCCGCGACACCGACATCGCCGACGAGATGATGGACTACACCAAGAACAACATCCTCATCCAGTCCGCCCAGGCCATGCTGGCCCAGGCCAACCAGGTGCCCCAGGGCGTGCTGCAGCTGCTTCAGTAATTGGAATAGTTGCATAACTTCTTCGGCCGCCTGAAATTTCCCGCTGCCCCGCCCTTGGGGCACAGGGGGGCATGTGGAAGGTAATGTGTCTTGGTCAATACAAAAAAGGAGCCGGCAGCTGCCGGCTCCTTTTTTCTGCGTTCCAAGAATATTTTTTTCGTTCGACCTGATACTAAGGAAAATTGGGATTGCTGCGGAGGAAGTCATATGAACTCGTTATGGGAGCAAAACATCAATCTTCCAAGCTTTGAACCGTTGGATCAAGACATTAAAACGGACGTGCTGATCATCGGGGGCGGTATGGCGGGAATCCTGTGCGCTTACCTGCTGCACCAAGCCGGGATCGCCTATGTGCTGGCGGAGGCAAAGACCATCTGCAGCGGCGTCACCAAAAATACGACCGCCAAAATCACATCCCAGCACGGGCTCATTTATAACAAGCTCATCCGTCAATTTGACCTTGACCGGGCCAAACAGTATCTTGATGCCAACCAGGCGGCCCTTCAGAAATACCGGGAGCTTTGCCGGGACATAGACTGCGGCTTTGAAGAAAAAGCGGCCTATGTCTATTCCCTTCATGATCGGCGGAAAATAGAGCAGGAGCTGGAGGCGCTGGAAAAGCTGGGATTTCATGGGGAGTTCTGCCAAAATCTGCCCCTCCCGTTCTCTGTGGCCGGAGCGGTCAGATACCCCAATCAAGCCCAGTTCCATCCGCTGAAATTTGTCTCGGCCATTGCAAAGGGGCTGCATATTTATGAGCATACGCCGGTTCGGGAGCTTGTGGGCACAACGGCCGTCACGGAGCATGGCAGGATCACCGCCGAGAAAATCATCGTAGCCACCCATTTTCCCTTTTTAAACAAGCATGGCAGCTATTATCTAAAACTGTATCAGCACCGCTCCTATGTGATTGCCCTGGAAAACGCGCCCAATGTGGATGGGATGTATGTGGATGAGGCTCAGAAGGGAATGTCGTTCCGAAATTACGAAAACCTGTTGCTGGTAGGCGGGGGGGACCACCGCACCGGGAAAAAAGGAGGCGGATGGAGGGAACTGAGGGAATTTTCCCGACGCTGTTATCCGCAAGCTGTGGAACAATATCACTGGGCTGCCCAGGACTGTATGCCCCTGGACCAGGTGCCCTATATCGGTCCGTACTCGGCCGGAACGTCAAATCTATATGTGGCCACCGGATTTCATAAATGGGGGATGACCACTTCTATGGTTTCGGCTATGATTTTGCGGGATCTAATTCAGGGGAAAGAGAATGCCTGGGCTCATGTGTTTTCACCATCCAGGACCATTCTGCGGCCCCAGCTGGCGGTCAATGGGCTTGAGGCCGTGGTCAGTCTCCTGACGCCCACCGCCAGACGCTGCCCTCATATGGGCTGCGCGCTGAAATGGAACCCGGAAGAGCGCACCTGGGATTGCCCCTGCCACGGGTCGCGCTTTACGGAAGATGGGAGGCTGATTGATAACCCGGCCACAGGTGATTTAAAACAGTGAAACAGAACACATCAGGCTATTCTCTGTCAGAGGAATTGAAAGAACGCTGTTCCTCCAGCACCGTTGTCAAGTTACGGTACAGTTCCTCCAACTGTCCCATTTTGCCGGAAGCACCTGTAAAATCTCCGCCGCGGAGGTCCTCCACCAGCAGACCCACCTTTTGGGAGAGGGCCTTCATAGATAAATTTCCGGTTACCCCCTTGAGGGTATGGGCCGCCTCAAAGGCCCGGTCGGCATCCCCATGGGCCATGGCTTCCTTCAACTGAGGGAAATTCGGGTCCTGGGGAAATTTCAGCAAAAACTGCATCAGCAGTTCCTCATTGCCCATAAACCGTCCCAAAGCGTCATCCACATCAATGCCCGCCCGCTGTAAAACACTTTTTCTCTCTTCATCCATTGATCTTCTCTCCTTCGTCTGTCTGGTAAAATTTGCGCAGCGTGGGTTCCTCCTGCTGAAAACAGTCCAGAAGTAAGGGATTGAACGCGCCGCACTCTCCCCGCAGAATCATATCCATTGCCATTTGGGGAGAAAAAGCGTTTTTATAGCAGCGCTTGCTCACCAGTGCGTCATAGACGTCTGTCAGGGAAACAATTTGCGTCCAGATGGGAATGGCGTCTCCCGCAAGTCTGTCTGGATAACCATTTCCGTCCCACCGTTCGTGGTGGTGAAGGGCAATGTCATAAGCGTAGCGGTAGGCCGAGTGCTCCCGCATCTGAGGAATTTTGGATAGCAGCTCCGCCCCCTTGACGGTATGGGACTGCATGAGCTTGCATTCCTCCGGAGAGAGGCGGCCTGGTTTGTTTAAGATGGCGTCCGGAATGGAGATTTTGCCCACGTCGTGGGTAATGGCGCCCACGCCGATCAGCCGGATCTGCTCTTCCGAAAGGCCCCGCCCCAGAGGGGTTTCGCGCAGCAGATGGCAGGTGATGTCGTGAATCCGGCGCACATGGGCCCCGGATTCATCGCTTCGAAATTCGATGGCGGTGGACAGCGCCTCTACCATCCCCATGCTCATATCCGCGAGCCGCTGGGCCTGAAGCAGCAGCTGGTCCCGCTGCCGCTCCACCTCCGCTCCCAGCTTTCGGCGGGCCTGGAACAGCTCTACCACCGAGTTGACTCGCCGGCGGACCATGTAAGGGACCACAGGTTTAAAAATGACGTCCATAACGCCCAGTTCATAGGACTCACGCATAGTGGTGCTGTCCATGTCCGCGGTAATTAAAAAGACCGGGATTGTTTGCAGCAGATCAAGTTGGTGCAGACGGCGCAGTACCTCCAGGCCGTTCATCCGAGGCATGATAACATCCAGCAGAACTGCGCTGAGTGTCTGCGCGTGTTTTTCAATGGCGGCCAGTCCGGCAACACCGTCCTCGGCTTTGATAATCTGATATTCCGATTGAAAAATGTTGGACAGAATGGCCTGGTTTATGGTTTCATCATCCACAATGAGGAGCGTTTTTTCACTGGGACTACTCAACTGTGTTTCCTCCCGTCTCATACTTGACTGGGCGTATTCCGGCGTGTTTCCCACTCCGTGATCAGCTTTTGCATGGTTTGCCGCAGAATTTCACTGTCAATGGGCTTGGATATGTGGTCGTTCATACCTGCCTGGGAGGTCCGGTCAATATCTTCTGCAAAAGCGTTGGCGGTCACCGCAATGATGGGGACGCTTTTTGCATCCCCGCGATCCAAATGACGGATGGCCTCTGCCGCCTGACAGCCGTCCATCTCCGGCATCTGCATATCCATGAGGATGACGTCAATGGAATAGGGCGGGGCGGCACTGAACAGCTCAACCGCCTCCATGCCGTTGGCCGCAGCCAGGACCTGCGCTCCTAATTGCCGAAGCACCTGCGTAATAATTTCCCGGTTGAGTTCATTATCCTCTGCCACCAGGATGCTCCGCCTGCTCCAGTCAAAGGGAGACTGTAAAGCTTCTGCCGGGCGCGGCTGTGCAGGGGTATGGCTGCGGAGGGGTTTCAGCGGAAGGGTTATGGTAAAACGGCTTCCTTTACCCAGGGTGCTGTCCACGGAAATCTCGCCGCTCATTTGCTGTACCAAGTTTTTGACAATGGCCATGCCTAGGCCGGTCCCCATGGTCGGGTGTGAGGAAAAGACAGTCTCCCGAGAGTAGGGGTCAAAAAGGTGCTCCAGAAAACTGGCGGACATACCGATTCCCGTATCCTCTACCACAATCTGATATTTGCTGTGGGCCTGAAAATCAAACTGTCTGGCCTCCAGCAAAATTTTGTCTCCGGGTTCGCTGTACTTGACGGCGTTGGAGAGAAGATTGTTGACGATCTGGCTGATCTTTTTTTCGTCCCCCATGACGATGGAATTCCGAAAATCAATGCTGATATCCAGAGACTTGCCTTGCTCCTGGACCTGGTCGCGGAAGAGGCCGGCGATGTCGGTCAGCAGATGTCCCAGATCCAACTCCTTCAGATCAAGGTTGTTTTTGCCCGCCTCCATCCTGGACAGCTCCAGAATGTCGTTGATCAGCCCCAGAAGCTGGTTGCCGGCAAACTGGATCTTTTTGATGTAATCCCATACTTTGCTGTGGTCATCAGCTGTATGGCTTTTTTCTGCCAGATCGCAGCAGCCAATAATGGCATTCAGAGGGGTGCGCATGTCGTGAGACATCCTGCTGAAGAACTCTGACTTAGCCCGCGTGCTCTTTTGGGCTGCGTCCAACGCCTCTTGTAAAATAATGGTGTGCTGCAATTCCCGGCGCTTCTCCTCATCTACGTCCCGAAAACAGAGGATTACCTCTTTGGGGATCAGTTCCGGATTGTAGAGTGTGCGGATGTTGACCCAGCGATAGGCATTGCCGAACCGGCGCTGATAGTCTCCTCCGTAGTCTGCAATTCCCTGCTCAGCTCGTGTGCGGATACGTTCCAGAGAGAAGCTTTCCTCAAAGGCCCGGAAGGTGTTTGGGCGTACCACAGAGCAGATCGCCTGCAAAAGCAGGGAATACGAACCGCATCGTGGGATGTCGCTTTGCAGATTGTCATGGGTCTTGAATGTCTCATAGGTCCCCTCCATAAAGTTGACCCGATAAATTGCATAAAAAGAATCACCCAGCATGTGGGCTGTGTCATCAGCCCGCTTCATTTTACGGTTGCGGAAGATGTCCACAATGGTCATGAAGGAAAGGATGAGGAACAACACCACAGCCAGACCGGCTATGATGTAGAATACAGCGTTTCGTTCTCCCATCAAAATAGAATGGATGGGGATGGTCATAATCACGGTCCAGCCGTTGCGCATGGTCTGGTAATAGACCCCGCGGGTCACGCCGTCCATATCCTGTACGGAGGAATCATAGGAGAGCAGAGAACCGTCGGCAATGCCGGCCAGCATATAATCAGCATAGGACTGAAGCGCTTCCTGGTCAACATCCCACTTGGTGACGGAGTAGATCAGAGTCCCGGTGGAGTCGCACAGATAGTAGGAGCAGTTCTCGGGGAGAGAGTGGGCAGTATTATGAAACGCCTCGTTCTGGACATAAACATCCATGGCGAACACGTCTCCATCCTCGTTGAGGGCCTGAGAAATGGTAAATACCCGCTGCCCGGTGATCGCATCGGTATATACCGCACTCAATACCAGGGCGCCTTTGGCTGCCACAGCCTGTTGGTACCAGTCGGTATCTTCATACTGATAGGTACCGTCTCCGTCCCAGGGATTGGCAGCCACAATTTTTCCATCCACCACTGCGTAAAAATCCACAATGCCCTCACCCATGATACGGATGAGCTTGGAGAAATGGCCGCTGAGCCAAGTGTGGATGGCTTCGGAGTTGTCGCCGCCGGTGTTGAGTTCATCCACATACTGGCCGATGAGTGCGGCCTCCCGGAGCAACGATTCAATGGTCATTTCCTCTTCCACCGCATAGCTCTGTACCAAAGCGTTGCCCAGGCTCTGGGAATTTTGCAGCAGCTTGTTTCGGACCAGGACGATGATAAACAGCAGCAATACCGCCACGAATACCAGCATGATCAAATTGAGAAGGGTGCTGTACCAATGGAAGAGTTTGCGCATCTTCATAGCTTCTGCACTCCTGATATAATCCTGGGGCTGTATTCCACAACTCCCGCATTTTTCATGTATACGCAATCCACGAGAGAAATACAGTTTCGAATCAGGTTGTTTTTTGTCGATGTTATTTTAATGGAATTTGAAGATTCTGTAAAGATGAAATCCGGGGCCAGGCCGCATAAAGGGCCGCCCCTATAAGGGGCGGCCCTTTATGGTGCGCTGTTTCGTTCACGAGTCCTGGCTGACAACGGGCTTGGCCGGTTTTTTTCCGTGTTTGGCCTTTCCCTGAATTTGGGGTACAGGGGAGACTTCGTTATGGGGTTTGATATGGGTCCAGTCAGGACGGGCCATTCCTCTTTTTGCCATTTAAATACCTCCATTTCCATATTGAGGGGGAGGGGCAGATTGACCGGCGATCTATTTTGTGTGCTGCCTATTTTTCACGCTTCTCGTTTTGATAGATCACAAGCTTTAGGTTTCTGTCGCAGAGGGCCAGAAACACGTCCTTTGCGGAATGGATGCCGCGTTGCTTGAGCTGCTTGTCCAGCCAGGTCAGATCCAGTCCCATGTGCTTGAGATTTTGCCCCAAGATTTGGCCATCCATAATCAGCTCAGTAAACAGCAGCTCTTGTTCCGGAGCCAAGTTCATGTCGCCAGGCGTTACGGGGCGCTGGGTGCTGACCGGGAGAATAGTCAGCTTTCCATTGTATTCAAAAATGGCCGTTTGGATATTTGTGAGGTCAAAGTATCCTTGCTGTCTACACATGACAATGAATTCGCTTAAATCCAGCTTGGCTTTTTTTAAATTTTTCCGATCAAGCTTTCCATGGTCCATAAGAATGACAGCGGGACCATAAAAATATTTCCGGGTTTTGGGAAATTTATTGGCAGCGATGCTGAGCAGCACAGTGATTGCGCCGTAGAGCAGCATTGCGGTAAGCGGCTTCCATGGCTGCTCCAGCTCAGTGGCCATTTCAGCGGCAATAGAACCAATGGTGATTCCGGTAATATAGTCAAAAAAATCCAATTGCGCGATCTGCTTATGGCCGATCAGCTTGGCCGCGAAGAAAAGCGCGGCAAAGGAGCCGAGGGTTGTGAGACAAAGAACCAGAAGTTGCATGGGGTACCCCCTTTGTCATAGTCTGACCTAAATGGAACCAAACATGCATCCAAATGACGGACTTTTGCTGCCGTACAACAAACACGGGCAATGGAATAGGATGTGGCGCCGACAATGAGAAGGAGCGAACCAGATAAAATCTGCTCACACCAGGAAATAAACGGTACCGGCACAAGTTCCATAACGGAATTGCGCCGGTACCGTTTATTTCCTGTAATTTCAGAACGGACCGCCTGAAGAGATGGGGAGAAAATGACAGTTTACGCTTGATTGTGCATGGCCTCCATGACCGCGTAGCGCTCCATTTGCAAATGCTTGGTCATGGCCATAGCATCTTCAATGGGAATTTCCTGAATGGCTCCCTGTTGGGTTCCGATGATGCAGTTTCCGCGCCCGTTGGCGATGGCTTGTACTGCCGCATAGCCCATGCGGCTGGCGGTTTCACGGTCCCGTACCGTGGGGGACCCGCCGCGCTGAATGTGGCCCAGTACCGTAACGCGGGGTTCGATTCCCAGGGCCTGGTGAATCTGCTTGCCGATTTCCACCGCACTGCCCACACCTTCGGCCACTACAATCATATAGTGTGTGTTGCCGGCCAGGCGGGAGTCCTGAATACGCTGTACCACGTCCTGCTGAAAATTCAGTCCTCGTTCCGGGATCAATACCGAGGTGGCTCCCACAGCAATCCCCACATACAACGCCAGATAGCCCGCATGGCGGCCCATGACCTCCACCAGGGAGCAGCGCTCATGGGACTGCATGGTATCTCGCAGCTTATCGATACATGAGACTGCTGTGTTGCAGGCGGTGTCGAACCCAATGGTGTAGTTGGAGCAGCCCAGATCGTTGTCAATGGTGGCGGGGATTCCAACCACAGGAACTCCAAGACGGGAGAGTTCCAGCGCGCCCCGGAAAGTGCCGTCGCCCCCGATGGCCACAATGGCATCCAGACCCAGAAGCTTACAGGTGGACACAGCCTTCTCGCGCCCTTCTTCCGTCAGGAATTCCTCGCTTCGGGCAGTGTATAAAATGGTTCCTCCACGATCCAAAATGTGGCTGACGGAATCACTGTCCATGCATACAAAGTCGCTGTGGATCAGTCCGTTCCAGCCCCTTCGGATGCCCACACACTCGATTCCAAGACCGACCGCTGTACGGACCACCGCCCGTATCGCCGCATTCATACCCGGGGCATCACCGCCGCTGGTTAAAATTCCGATCCGTTTTATCGTAGGATTCATGATTACACACCGCCTTTGAAGAATGATACCGCGTTATAATTTAAATGATATTGCCAGGCCATCTCGGATATTTTGCCCACCTCATCGGTATAATACGCGCGCTCCCGTGTCCAAACGCTGCCTGGAACGTCAGTGGCTCTCAACTGGGCAGATGCATGGGGATGGTGCACAGGCTTACAAAGTCATAGCCGCACTGTTTGTTAAGTTTAATCTGCTCCATAGGATCAGTACCGGGAACGGTCAGGTATGCCAGAAAATAGGTCCTGGACATTGAAATTGCTTTCTGATTAGTTTGAGATACCAAGGAACTCCTTTGCAACATCTTCAATGTGACAGGCGCACAGACCGAATTCCTGAAGCAGGGCGGCCCCGGGGCCGGAGTGTCCAAATACATCATTGACCCCGATGCGGCGCACGGGGGTGGGCTGATGCTCAGCCAGCAGGGAACATACCGCTTCGCCCAGCCCGCCGATGACGGAGTGTTCCTCGCAGGTGATGATCTTTCCGCATTCCCGGGCGGCCTTCAGCACCAGCTCCTCATCCAGAGGCTTGATGGTACACAGATTAATGACCCGGGCCTGGATACCCATCTGCCGAAGCCATTCGCCGGCCTTCAGGGCCTCGCAGCTCATAAGTCCTGTGGCAAGAATGGCCACGTCAGAACCGTCCAGAAGGACCTCGCCTTTGCCGATTTCAAATGAAAAATTGTCTTCGGAGTGAAACACTGGGACAGGCAGACGGCCAAAGCGCATATAGACAGGACCCTGGTGGGCATAGGCCGCTTTGACGGCGGCCCGGGCCTCCACATCGTCAGATGGACACATGACCACCATACCGGGAATGGTCCGCATAAGGGCAAAATCCTCACAGCACTGGTGGGAAGCCCCGTCTTCCCCCACAGAGAGGCCGCCGTGGGTGGCGCCGATTTTCACATTAAGCTGGGGATAACCGATGGAGTTGCGTACCTGTTCAAAGGCTCTGCCTGCGGCAAACATGGCAAAGCTGGAGACAAAGGGGACCATTCCCATGGCGGCTGCGCCCGCCGCAGCGCCCATCATGTCTGCCTCAGCGATGCCGCAGTCGAAGTGGCGGTCGGGAAAGGCCTTTTTAAACATGGCCGTCTTGGTGGCTTCCGACAGGTCTGCGTCAAAGACTACCACGTCGGGGTGCTCCTTGCCCAGTTGGACCAGGGCGGCACCATAGCCGTCCCGGGTGGCAATTTTTCGTTCCTCCATGTTAATTTCCCTCCAATCTGGCAAGCTGTGCCCGGAGCTCTGTCATAGCCTGGGCATACTCCTCGTCGTTCGGGGCTTTCCCGTGCCAGGAGGCCTGATCCTCCATAAAGGATACGCCCTTTCCTTTTACGGTGGACATGATAATGCAGAAGGGTACGCCCTGAACGGCGCGTGCCCTGGTGAAGGCGTGCTCCATTTGATCAAAGTCGTGGCCGTCAATTTCCTGAACCTCAAAGCCAAAAGCCTTCAGTTTATCCGGAATGGGATAGGGGCTCATGACCTGTTCCACGGGGCCGTCAATTTGAAGGTGGTTGTTGTCAATGATGACGCACAGGTTGTCCAGCTTGTAGTGGTGGGCAAACATGAACGCCTCCCAGGGCTGGCCCTCCTGAATTTCCCCGTCGCCCAGCAGGGTGTATACCCGCAGGGACTTGCGCTGATACTTGGCCATCAGCGCCATGCCGGCCGCGGCGGAAATACCTTGTCCCAGGGAGCCGGTGGACATGTCCACGCCGGGGGTCAGGTTCATATTGGGATGGCCCTGGAGGTGGCTGCCGATCTGGCGAAGGGTCTTCAGGTCCTCCCAGGGGAAAAATCCTCGTGCTGCCAGGGCGGCGTACAGACCGGGAGCGGTGTGCCCTTTGGACAAAACAAAGCGGTCCCGGTCTTCCCAGTGGGGGCGGTCGGGGTCAACGTTCAGCTCTTTGAAATAGAGATATGTAAACAGGTCGGCGGCGGACAGACTGCCGCCCGGATGGCCCGATCTGGCGGAATGGGTGGCTTCCAGAATGCCCATACGCACCCGACAGGCAGTGCGCATCAGGCGATTTTTTTCTTCGGGCTTCATCATCGATTCCCTCCTCTCGGATTTTGATAGAATCCGACCGCCCGGGCGGGCGGTCGGATCATGAAGTGTTATTCAGAAACGGAAGACATTGCCGGCGCGATGAGGCGCTGCCGGGCGGGTCTTACCGCCCATACTTTCCGTCCAGAACTGTGTTCAGCGAGCAAATCGCGCACTTCTCCTTGGCCGGATGCTTGGTTCCGCACACCGGGCAGGTGACCAGCTCCCGCTCCGCAGCAAACAGTTCCACATGCTTGCACTTAGGACAGGCGTAGATATCTACATGGAAGCGGTTTGTAAACAGAGCGCTGCCCATGGCGTAGGACTTTTCCTGCAGTTCCAGCTCAGTCCTGCAGGCAGAGCACAGCTTCTTTTCCGTATCAGCTTGGCTCATCATAACCATCCTTTCCCATCCATCAATGGACGTGTTAAGCGTTGTGAGATTTGGCGTGGCTGGGAGCGACGTACCGGCCATTTTCCTTCTTGACCAGCTTGCCTTCCTTGACCAGGTCGTTGGGGCTGTAAATGTCGTTGATGTTCCAGCAGCCGGGAGTGGGCACCACGATGTTCTCCATGGGGACCTCTACCAGGAAGGGCTTGCCGGCCTTGTTGGCCTCCAGGGCCTTCTCCAGGGCGGCGGGCAGCTCATCGGCGGAGGAGATGCACACGGAATCCACGCCGTAGTCCTTGGCTACGCCAGCCCAGCTGGGGGTATAGCGCTCGCCGTTGGAATCGTAGAAAACGGTGCCGAACTTGGTGTCATAGTTGGCGTTCTCCAGGCCGGCAATGGTGCCGAAAGCGGCGTTGTTCATGACAACCCAGGTGCAGGCGATGCCCTTCTCCACGGCGGTAGCCAGCACGGAGGGGTTAATGCCGAAGCCGCCGTCGCCGGTCAGGTTCCAGACAATCCGGTCGGGAGCGGCCAGCTTGCCGCCCAGAACGGCGGCGGGACCAAAGCCCATGGTGGCCAGACCGGAGGAGTGGTGAATGGTGCCGGGGATGGTGATGTCAAACTCCTGGGCCACACCGTTCTTGTTCCAGCCCACGTCGGTGAAGAGGATAGCGTCCTCGGGGATGGCGGCCTTCACGTCCCGCAGGATGCGCTGAGGAGTCATGGGGAAGCGAGGATCGTTGGAGATAGCCTCGTTGGACTTCTTGAAGTCCGCCTTGGCCTTGGCGATCTTGGCCCGCAGCTCGGGGTTGCTGCGGCCCTTGGGGCACAGCTTCTTCACCTCGTCCAGGATCTGCTTCAGGCCCACCTTCAAATCGCCCACGGCGCCGATCTCCACGGGGTAGTTGCGGCCGATCTCGTTGGGGTCGATGTCGATCTGGAGGAAGGTGGTCACATCGGGATCAAAGGTGACGCCCTGGTACCAGCTGGAGCTGTCGGCCTCGCCGAAACGAGTGCCCAGACCCAGGATCACGTCGGCGGTGGTGGTCAGGGAGTGGGTAAACTCCAGACCCCAGAAGCCGGTCTGACCGATCATCAGGGGGTGCTGATCGCTGAGGCAGCCCTGGCCGGCCAGAGTACGGGAGACAGGGATGTCCAGGTACTCAGCCAGAGCGGCCAGCTCGTCAGAGGCCTGGGCCAGCAGGATGCCGCCGCCGGCGTGGAGGACGGGGTTCTTGGCCTCCACCAGCTTCTTGGCAATGGCCTTGGCGGCCTCGGGGTCCAGGGCGGGACGGACGGTCACATGGCTGTCCTTGTAAGTACGATCCCACAGTTCCTCATCCATCTCACGGGAGAACATATCCATGGGGACGTCGATCAGGACAGGGCCGGGACGGCCGGACTCGGCCAGACGGAAGGCCCGGTCCAGGATGTAGGGCAGAGCATCCACATCGTCTACCCGCCAGCAGCGCTTGCACACGGGCTCCAGCAGCTTGTACTGACCGCCGTCCTCGTGCATCTGAACCTCCTGGTGGGGATGACGGCCGAAGTAGTAGCTGGGCACGTCGCCGGCGATGACAACCATGGGGATGGAGTCCAGGGAGGCGTTGGCCACGCCGGTGATCACATTGGTCAGGCCGGGGCCAAGGTGGCACATGACCACAGAGGCCTTGTGGGTCACACGGGCATAGCCGTCAGCCGCGGTGGAGGCAATGGCCTCGTGGCGGGTGCCGATGTAGCGCAGCTTCTTGCTCCGGGACAGCGCGTCCAGCATACCGATGACGGTATGGCCGCACAGACCGAACAGCTCGGTCACACCCCGGCGCTCCAAATAGTCCACGATCAGATCAGATACCAACTTCTTGCTCATTATGAAAAGCTCCTTTCGTATTTCAGTTCTTTTGGGCAGCGATCTCGTTGAGTTTGTCGGCAATGGCACCGTAACCGGAATAGAAGCTGCACAGCAGAGGCGTCTTCACGTCCTTCAGATCAGGCAGCAGGGCCCGCATGGAGACCTGAGCCATTACAATGGCGTCATAGCCCATTTTGTCCAGTTTGCGGATGCTCTCCATGAGGATGCGGTTGTGTTCCTCGGGGTGTCCGGCCTGAAGGGCGTCCCAGGCGGGGTTTTGCAGATACTGGGTGCATTCCATTTTCTTGCCCTGCTTGGCGCCCTCCGCCTCAATCAGGCGCTGGCTGGGGCCAAGGGTAGTCTCCAGGGTGGCGATCAGGGCGATCTTGGTGCCCAGCCGGACCGCCTCCTGAGCCATGGGCAGGTCGATCTTCATCACGGGGATGTTAACTTCCTTGGCGTAGATGTCGGCCACCTCGCCCACGGTGGAGCAGGAGTTGACAATCAGGTCTGCGCCGGAAATTTCCGCCGCTTTGGCGTACAGGGTCATACGGTCGATGACCGCCTGGGTGGGCCCGCCGTTGGCCCGGACGTCTGCCAGAAGGGTGCTGTCGGTGATGAACTCCACCCGCACGCCGGGGACACGCTCCTTCAGAAAGGCGATGGTGTCCTCCCGCTTGGCAAAGCTGGTCTGCAAAATGCATACATGAGGTGCTGCCATAATGATGATTTCCTCCTTACGCAACTCATTTAATATACCGTTAGTTTTTCTTGCGCTCTACCAGCGCCTTTGCCTTGGCCACGATGGAATCCACGTCCATACCGTGATCCCGGTAGAGAAGCTCCGGGTCGCCGGACTCGCCGAATTTGTCCTGAATCCCCACGATCTCCATGGGCACGGGGCGGTTCTGAACCACGACCTCAGAGACGGCGCTGCCCAGGCCGCCGAAGATGGTGTGATCCTCGATGGTCATGATGGCTCCGGTCTCAGCGGCGGCCTTAAGGACGGCCTCGTTGTCCAGCGGCTTAATGGTGGCCATATCCAGCACCCGGACGTTGATGCCCTGCTCCTTCAGGATGGCGGCGGCGTCCAGAGCCTTCTTCAGCAGAATGCCGGAGACGATCATGGTCATATCCGTGCCGTTATCCACCACGGTGTTGGCCTTGCCCCACTCGAAGTGGTAGGTCTCCGGGTCGTACACATCGGGCACCGGGTTGCGGTGCAGCCGCACATACAGGGGGCCGGTAAAGTCCACCGCCGCGTGGGCCAAAATCTTGGCAGACACGGCATCGGCGGGCTGTACCACCGTCATGTTGGGGAAGGCGCGCATGATGGCCACGTCTTCAATAGCGGCGTGGGTGGCGCCGTCGCCGCCCACCTGAAGACCGGCGTGGGTGCCGATGATGGTGACGTTCAGATTGGGGTAGCAGACGAAGGTGCGTACCTGCTCGCAGGCCCGCATGGAGGCAAATACGGCGAAGGTGGCCAGGAAAACCTTGTTGCCGCAGGCGGCCAGACCGGCCGCGCCGCCTACCAGGTTCTGCTCGGCAATGCCGAAGGAGAACTCGCGCTCGGGGAAATACTTGCCGAACTTTTCCAGTCCGCAGGTCTTGGTGTCTGCGTTGCAGACCACAAAATTCGGGTTGGTCTTGGCGATCTCAATGATCTCATGGCCGAAGGCCATACGGGTTGCCAGTGTCTTAGCCATTACACAACGCCCCCTTCCTTAATTTCCATAATGGCTTTCACCATCTGCTCGTCATCCGGAGCAGAGCCGTGCCAGGCACAATCATCTTCCATAAAGGAGACGCCCTTGCCCTTGACGGTACGCATGAGGATCACAGTGGGATGGCGCATGGTTTTGGCGGTGTGCAGGGCGGTAAGTACGTCCTTCATATTGTGGCCGTTGACCTCGACCACCTTCCAGCCGAAGGCGCGCCACTTGTCGGCAATAGGTTCCACTGTCATAATGTCGTTGACCCAACCGTTGATCTGCACGCCGTTGCAGTCCACGATGGCGACCAGGTTCTTCAGGTCGTGGTGGTTGGCGGCCATGGCGGCCTCCCAGACCATGCCCTCCTGAATCTCGCCGTCACCCAGCATGACGTAAGTCATGTAGTCCTGGTGGTGGAGCTTGCCAGACAGGGCCATTCCCACGCCTACCGACAGGCCGTTGCCCAGAGAGCCGGCGGTCATATCCACGCCGGGCACCTTGTTCATGTCGGGGTGTCCCTGGAGGATGGAGTGATACTGCCGCAGGGTGTTCAGGATGGCGGGATCAAAATAGCCCCGCCGGGCCAGGGCGGCGTACATCACCGGGCAGGAGTGTCCTTTGGAGAGGATAAACCGGTCACGGTCCTCCCACCGGGGGTTTTGAGGGTCGATGTTCATCACATGGAAATACAGAGCAGTCACCATCTCCACGGCGGACAGAGAACCGCCGGGATGTCCGGCTTTGGCGGCGTGGATCATGGAGACAATGTCTTCACGAATTTGTACGGCCTGCTTTTCCAGCCGTTCCACGTCCCGCTGGGTAAAATAATTGTGGTTCACCAAACTCATTCCTTTCATAGGCGGGGTCCTGAAATTACTGAGGGCCGCTTCCCTTTTCTGCCCAAAGAGTACTGCATCTGCTGAAAAAAGTCCAATTCTTGTTTGTGAGATTTATTATTAGAAAAAATGATAACAAGATGGGACGGATGGCTTGACAAATGGGAAACGGGCGGCCATAGTAGGGGGTGAGGGGGGCTCCGTTGCGAAGGAAAGGGTGGGGGCCGTTACAGCCTTTTGATGTTATGCACAAAAAAGGCCAGAAACCTTTGGGCATCTGGACCAAAGTGGATTTTAGGAGGTGTGGTTATGGATCTGTATATTATGCGCTATGTCCTGGCGGTGGCAGACACGGGGAACTTTTCTCTTGCGGCGCAGAGCTGTCATGTGGGGCAGCCTGCCCTGTCCCAACAGATTGCCAAGCTGGAAAAAGAACTGGGCGTGGTTCTGTTTTACCGCAATTCCAGAGGAGCCGTGCTGACGGAGGCAGGACAGGAGTTTGTGATGCGGGCCAGGGAGATTCTGCAAAAAGCGCAGGCACTGGAAGAGGAGATGTCCTTTTATTCCGGACTGCATAAGGGAACGCTGGCCCTTGGAATCATCACAAGTCTTCAGTGCATCGACTTTGGGGGGATGCTCTCCGCTTTTTGCTGCAGCTATCCGGATATTTCTGTCAACATTGTACAGAATGGCACCTACCGCCTGATTGATCTGTTGCTGGAGCGGAAGATAGACCTGGCTTTTATCAACCGTCCCACAGGGGGGCTGCCCGCCAGCCTGGAGTTTGAAAAGCTGGGGGAGGACAGCTATTCTCTGGCGGTCCCCCGGCTGCATCCCATGGCCAAACGGGGTGTGGTCAGCCTGTCCGAGCTCCGGGACGAGCATTTTATCTTTCACCAGACCGGCCAGGTGGCTGCGGAGCTTTGTCTGGCCGCCTGCCGGCGTGCGGGATTTGAACCGGATATTGTCTGCCGTTCCAGCAGCCCTACCACGGGCTTGTATATGGTCCAGGGGGGGCTTGGCGTAGCCTTTCTGCCCTCTGAGGAATTTTCTTCCCATGCGGTAAGCGGCGTGACGGAAGTAAAGCTGAAGGAACCTATTATTAAAGAGGTAGGTATTGCCTGGCGTCGGGATGCCGTTTCTCCGCTGCTCAATGAAGCGATCCGTTTTTCAAGAGAATGGGTGAGATGATCAGCAGCGGGACTGGGTGGCACAGACGGAAAACGAGCAGCCATTGGGCTTGCATCTTGGGCAGTCCCTTCGTATAATAAGACGGTACCATATTTTGACGGCGCGCCGCTATCCCGACAATTGATACCGGAACCGGGGAGCGGCAAAACGTCGGGCCGGAGCAGTATGCTGTATTTAGGGTAGAGCTATGAAAAAAGAAACGAACACATCTCGGGAGGATGTATTCCAAAACCTCCCGGTCCCATCGGCTTTGCGGATCATGATTATCCCCGCGGTGACCAGCCAGCTGATTGTCCTGATATATAACATGGCGGATACCTTTTATGTGGGACAGACCAATAATCCCTATATGGTGGCCGGTACCTCGCTGATTTTGCCGGTGTTTAATATTACCCTCTGTCTGGCGGGACTGGCGGGAATCGGGGGAGGCGCTCTGATTTCCAGGCTTTTGGGGAAAAATCAGGAACAGGAAGCCAGACGAGTCAGCGCATTTTCCCTATACCTGGGGATTGCCATCGCCGCTATATTCGCCATCGGAATGGCGGTTTTGATGGAGCCCATTTTGGGCGTACTGGGAGCGGGAGAAAATACATACAGATATGCCAAGCAGTACGCCATGTGCGTGATCGTCACAGGTGGTGTCCCTACGGTGCTTTCCAATGTGCTGGCCAATCTGATCCGCAGCATTGGGCGCTCCCGGGAGGCCGGGATCGGCATTATTCTGGGCGGCCTTCTGAACATTGCGCTGGACCCGCTTTTTATGTTTGTACTGATGCCCGACGGTCAGGAGGTGCTGGGCGCCGGGATTGCCACTTGCTTGTCCAACTGTGTGGCGTGTCTGTTCTTCCTGATTGTAGTGGCCAGAATGGGAAGAGGTTCTATCATTACCTTCAACCCAAAAGTGGGACTGGCAAAGAAAGAAAATATTGTGGCGGTCTTTGCTGTGGGGGTTCCCTCGGCCATTACCTCGTTCCTGTTTGACCTGGACTATGTGATCATTGACAAGCTGATGGTTTCCTATCATGACCTGGCTTTGGCCGCCATCGGAATTGTCCTGAAGATTGAGCGGTTCCCGCTGAATGTGGGCATTGGAATTTGTCAGGGAATCATGCCCCTTGTGGCTTATAACTACTCATCCAGAAACAAACAGCGCATGGAAGAAATTATTCGCCTCTCCCGGCGTCTGGGACTTGGAATCGCGGGGATCAGCGTGATTCTATATGAGTTGTTTGCGGTGCAGTTTGCACATCTGTTTATTTCCGATGCCCAGACAGTAGAAATGGCCGCCCAATTCCTGCGGATTCGTGTGCTGGCCACGCCGCTGATGTTTTTAAGCTTCTTTACGGTATATCTGTTCCAGGCATTTGGAAAGGGCAGAATTTCCCTTTTTCTGGGCGTGACTCGCTGGCTGGTATTCAACATTCCCATGCTGTTTATCATGAACGCTATTTTTGGTATGTATGGAATTGTCTGGTCCCAGACTGTCGCGGACATTTTGACTGTGACCATGTCCTTCCTGGTGTATTACCGCTTCAGACCCAGATTTGAACCGGAGCGGCAGGACATGGAGCGCGCGGTCCGCTGAGCGGGGCGATGTATCAATAAAAAGTCAGCACCATATATATAAGAAAAAGGCGCACAGGAATCAATCCTGTGCGCCTTTTTCTTACATGACCACCTGATCCCAGGGCAGGGCGGCAAACGCAGCGCCGAACACCAGGGCGGGCAGCATATTGGCCACCTTGAACTTGGGGCCGAAGCATAAGTTGACCCCGACGCAGAAAATGAGCATGTTGCCCAGAAAGGAGAGACTGTCCACCACCGCGGGATGGAAAATAGGGGAGAGAAGCCCGGCGCACAGGGTGACGCTGCCCTGAAGCACGCCAACAGGCAGGGCGGAAAAAATAGCTCCCTTTCCGTATGTGGAGGAAAAGATCATCACAATCAAAAAATCCAGGATGGACTTGGTATATAGTGTGGAGGGGTCGCCGGTCAGCCCGTCCTGAATGGAGCCCACAATGGCCATAGCGCCGATGCATACCACCAGGGAGGCGGTGACAAAGCCCTGCACAAACTGGTTGTCGCCGCCCCGCCGGTCCGCCCGGGCTTTTAACCATACGCCGAGCTGTTCCATCCGTCCGTCCAGATCCCACCACTCCCCCAGCAGGGTTCCAAGGGCCAGGGAGAGAATCATGAAAAGGGTATCCCGGGTTCCGGCGGAAGAGAGAGCGCCGTCGGATACCACCAGCATCCCGCACAGGGCGCTTCCGGCTCCGATGAACATGGTGGCAAGCCCCAGGGCGTGGATGACGCCCTCTTGATAATGCTGCTTCAGTCCGCCTTTGACCAGAAGGCCAATCAGGCCCCCGACCAGAATGGCCAGGACATTGACGATGGTTCCCATTCCAATCATACGAGTTCCTCCAAATCTATCACACAAAGAAGTAGTATAAACAGATCTGGAATGGATGTCAAACCATGACAAAAACCGCCTGGGACAAAATGGTCCCAGGCGGAGGAGGAAAATCAGGCCATGCCCAGCAGCAGATAGGCCAAAGTACCTACCACGCCGGAGCCGAAAATCACGGCGATGGCACTGAGGTGGAATTTGCGCAGAATAAAGAGGGCGCCCACAAAGATGACAGCTTCAATCCAGCGGAAATTGGTCAATACAATCCCGGACAGATCGGACTGGAATACACCCAGCAGCAAAATGGACAGTCCGGCGGAGGCGATCAGGGCCACCACAGCGGGACGCAGAGCAGACAAAACGGTCTGCACGCCGCTGAAACTGCGGTATTTATAGTAGAAGTGGGCCAGTGCCAGGCAGATGCAGAAGGAGGGAATGATGCACCCGAGGGTACAGAGCAATACGCCGGGAATGCCGCCCAGCCGCATTCCAACAAAGGTAGCCGAGTTGATGGAGATGGGGCCGGGGGTCATTTCCGCGATGGTAATCAGATCGGTAAACTCCGGCAGAGTCATCAGGCCGTGGATATCCACGATCTGATTCTGGATCAGCGGGATGGCGGCGTATCCGCCCCCCACGCTGAACATACCCACCTGAATAAAGGAGAAGAATAATTGCATAAGCAGAGGCATATCAGACCGCCACCTTTCTGCTGCGCAGCTCAATGGTCAGATCCAGCAGACCGACCACCAGGCAGCACAAAATTACAATCATGGCATCCACGCCCAGAAGCACTTTGCCTACAAAGGCAGTGACCATCAGCAGGATGTAGAGGGTACGCCGGGTATCCACCACTTTTTTGGCCAAATTAAGCACCACATCAAAAATAACCGCCGCCACACCGGCGCGCATGACCTGAAGAGCGATGGCGATAATCCGATTGCTTCGGAACTGGGTGTAAAATACGGAGATAACCGAAATAATAATCATGGGAGGCAGCGAAGTGCCCAGGATTGCCACCAGTGATCCGATCACGCCGTACATCCGGTAGCCAAGAATGACAGAGGCGTTGATGGGAATGGGACCGGGTGAGGACTGTGCGATGGCGGTAATATCCAGCATCTCTTCTTCCTCCAGCCACTGGAGTTCTTCCACAAATTTCTTCTTCATCAGGGACACGATGACGAATCCGCCGCCGAACGTAAAAGCGCTAAGCAGGAATGTGGCTTTGAACAGCTGCCACAGCATCCGTGCCGGGTTTTCCTTGGATCTCATGGGGAAATCCTCCTTCTTTTTCTTCCTTGGTTTTGAGGTGGCCTCATCATAGCACACTTTTCCAATAATGAAAAATTATTTATATTTATTTATATATAAAACTATGTTATGATAAAAAGGGAGGGATTTAGATGCTGGATTTTCGAATGGATACGTTTCTTGTGGTATGCCAATATATGAACTATACAAAGGCGGCACAGGAGCTGAATTTGACCCAGCCGGGCGTGTCTCAGCATATCCGCTGGCTGGAAGAACAATATGGAGTGAGGCTGTTTACCTATGCCAACAAGCGCCTGTCTTTGACAAAGGAAGGGGAGATGCTGCGGGGGATGGCCCTGACCATGAAACGCGATACCCTGAGCATGCAGCGCCGCTTCCATGAACCCGGGCCTCTGGCCCACCGTCTGGTAATGGGTGTGACGCCTACGGTTGGGATGCATCTGCTTCCAAAGCCCCTGGCCAGGTATCACAGTATGTACCCGCAATCCCCCATCTCGGTTCAGGTGTCCAATACCCAGAGCCTGTGCGCGGCCTTGGATCAGGGAGAGCTGGATTTTGCCATTGTGGAGGGCTATTTTTGCAAAAGTGATTATGATTCCGTGCTCTATCGCCATGAACCCTACCTGGCGGTGTGCGCAGCTGATTACCCCTTTGCGCGAGAGCCCAGAGTGCTGTCTGATCTGTTGGGAGAGACGCTGGTGGTGCGGGAACAGGGCTCCGGCAACCGGGAGATTATTTGCCGTGCCCTGAGCCGGGAGAATCTGTCCGTTGAGGACTTCGGCAGCCTGATTGAGGTCAGCGACATGAATGTGCTCAAGCAGCTGCTCGTTTTGGGATGCGGGGTTGGATTTCTCTATCAGGCCGCGGCCCGTCCCCAGCTGGAGCGGGGGGAACTGCGGGCCATTGCCCTGGAAGACTTCCATGAGAGCCATGACATTACCTTTCTATGGCGGAAGGGGAGCGTCTTTTCCCAGCAGTACCGACAGCTCTATGACCTGCTCTCCCCGCTGGAGGGAGAAATTCCACCGGAAGATTTTCCGAGTGGTTGACAGGAAAGTGAGATTCCGTTATTCTAAAGCCGAAAGCTGCCGTAGCCAGCGGCGGGAGAGCGGGAAGCTTCCGCGGGCTGGGGAGGAGCATGTGAGCGTTCCACGCCGGAAAAACCGGCGTAAATGCAAAAGGAGGTCGTACTCGATGAGTCAAAATCAAGCCAGCATCTCCCAAAGCGAAATTACCCGAGTAAAGGGTCTTGGGTTCCTGTGGGACAAGCGTACCACAGACCGGTTTAACGGGCGGGTTATCACCCGCAACGGAAAGATCACAGCCAAGGAGTGCGAGACGGTGGCGGAGGCCGCCCGGCGCTTTGGCAGCGGAGAGGTGGCCATGACCACCCGGCTGACGATGGAGATTCAGGGGGTTCCCTTTGAAAACATTGAGCCCCTGCGCCAATTTCTGAAAGAACAGGCCGGGCTGGAGACCGGAGGAACCGGGGCCAAGGTGCGGCCTGTGGTTTCCTGTAAAGGGACCACCTGTCAGTATGGCCTCATTGACACCTATGCGCTGTCGGAAAAAATTCACCAGCGTTTTTATGTGGGCTATGGACAGGTGAAGCTGCCGCACAAGTTTAAAATTGCCGTGGGCGGCTGTCCCAATAACTGTGTAAAACCGGATCTGAACGACGTGGGTATCGTGGGACAGCAGGTGCCTTTGGTGGACCCGGAGCTTTGCAGGGGCTGTACCGTATGTGAAAAGGAGTGCCCCATTCATGCCATCACGATGGTTGACGGCAAGGCCGACATCGATGGAGGCAGCTGCAACCACTGCGGCCGTTGCATCCGGAAATGTCCCTTCCGGGCCATTGCTACCCAGACCGCGGGATATCTAGTCTACCTGGGCGGCCGCTGGGGCAAGCGTACGGCGGTTGGCCGTCCGCTGAATGTGATTTTGACCGATGAGGAGCAGGTGCTGTCCCTGGTGGAAAAGTGTATCCTCCTCTTTAAGGCATATGGACAGCCAAAGGAGCGGTTTGCCGATACTGTCATCCGGCTTGGCTTTGAGAAGGTGCAGGAGATTCTGCTGTCTGACGAGCTGCTGGCGCGCAAGGAAGAAATCCTGGCCCAGTAACTGGAACAATGAGAAAAAGGACCGGCTGCGTAATCCGGTCCTTTTTTGTAGAGAAAAGGAGAAACCGGGCCGGGAAATTTTCCCGGCCCGGCCTATTTATAATCGTTATAGAAGCTGAGAGCCGCTGAGCCACAGGGCCGCGGTCTGGGCATCGAAGACATCCTCCGGAGCAGTCAGGAAGATGGCGCCGTAGGCGTCAGTCCCCTTGAGCAGCACATAGTAACAAATCAGGCCGTCCTCCTGGGTAAACTGGGCGAAGTAGTTCCCCTGGTCGTCGTAAGCAAACTGGGTTCCCTCGGGGACGCTGTTCTTGACGCCGCTGCGGGTGGAATACTCCTCCAGGTCTGCGGGGAGAGAGACTCCGGCTACCTCATAAGCATCTAGGCCCATCCTGTTGGCCTGGATATAGTAGTCGTCCTTTGTAAAGGTGGCATATTGGGAGGGCAGGGGCTCGGTGATCTCACCGGACTCCATGGTGAAGCCCTCGGGCAGAAGGAAGGTGCCCAGGCCCTCCACAGTGTATTCCACCAGGGCGTCCTGGTCCTCGCTTTGAGCGGAGGAAGTGCTTGTCTGGGAGGAAGTGCTTGTCTGGGAGGAAGCGCTTGTCTGGGAGGAGGCGCTTGTCTGGGAGGAAGCGCTGGATGCGCTGCTGGACTGCTGAGTTTTGGCCTGATTGCCGCAGGCGCTGAGGGAAAACAGAAGGCACAGGGACAAAAGACCGGCCGACAAGGGTTTCAACATCATAATATCCTCTCCTTTTCCAGTTGTACTGGAATTTTTAATCAGTATAGCACAACCGGAAAAGGAAGTGGTGCGCAGACTGCGCACCATTGCCTCTATTGGTAAACAATCTGGAACGGAGCGCCTGCCAGCTGTTCCAGCGCCAGAGACTGGTGGCGCTCACTCAGGACCAGGCGGGTAAGCCAGGGACATTCCAGCAGCGGCGTAAGATCGGAGAGCAGGTTTGCCCGCAGATCCAGATCCGTCATGGCGGGCAGGGAAGGGAGAAAGGACAAATCTTCAAGTCCGGTTTCTCCCAGGTTGACGGCCCGAAGCCTGGGCAGTTGGGCGAGGGCTTCCGGATTGGAAATTGTGCTGCCGTATAAATCCAGATCCTGAAGCATTTGGTACTCTGAAAAGAAGGTTAGGTCCACCCCCGGGGAGGAATACAGGCGCAGCTCTTCCAGCGAAGTCAGCCCTGCAAGCGTCTGGGCGGCCCCGTCCGGCAGGTCGCCGATAATCAGGCGGGTGAGGTTGGGGCAGCGCTCCAGCGGGGTATAGTCGGTCACCCAGGTGGTACGCACATTGAGGGACTGGATGGCGCTGCCCGCAAAGGTATCCACTGAGGTAATGCCGGTAGCTTCCAGCACGACTTCCCGCAGAAGGGGGAGCTGCGTCAGTATCCCGGCGTTGCGCACGGGGTTTTCACCCAGGTCCAACACCCTCAATGTTTGACAGCTTGTAAGGGGAGCCAGGTCGGAAATCTGGTTCCCTGTGAGGCTGAGATACTCCAGGGGAAGACCGGAAAGGGGGGAGAGGTCGGAAATTTGCTGATAATCCAGAATCAGGACGCGAAGGTTGGTACACTGTGCCAGCAGGGCGAGATCTTCGTTGTCAATATCCCCGTGGGCCGTCTCCACTACGTATCGGTCGTGGGCGGTGTTCACAAGCTCCTCGTGTTCCTGGCGAGTATCAACCAGAACCTGTCCGCACACCAGAAGCTGTTCGATTTCCCCCAGCCGATCGGTTGGAATGGGGGCCCCCGGCTCCAGCTGCAGCGCCTGGCGCAGGGCGGATTCCAGCAGGGAGGAGTCCGGCCGGGCCTGGCGGGGAAGGCTCCACAGGGAGAAGACAAGCGCTGTCATGCACACAAACGCCGCCGCGGCCCCGGCGGCCAGGCGCAGGCCCCCGTATTTCAAAGCGCGGGCCAGGGCGGATACGGAGGGGTAGCGGTCCTTGGGGTCGAAGGCGGTGCAGCGGCGGGCCATACGGCGGAGAACGCCGCAGCCCGGCCGCTTGGGCAGAGGGTCGAAGCTGCCCGAAAGTAAAAAACGCAGCAGCATCCCCAAAGCGTAAACATCGGAGCGCTGGTCGGTTTGCTGATAGCCAAACTGTTCCGGCGGGGCGGTAACCTGGGTGCCCAAAAATACGGTGTCGCCCTTCTGATCCGGGCGGTAATGGCGAGCGGCGCCCAGATCAATGAGATGGCAGCGGCCGGAGGAGTCCATAATCACATTTTGGGGCTTAACGTCCCGGCAGATCACCGGAGGGGATTGGCTGTGGAGATAGTGAAGGACCAGGCTGAGTGACAAAATAATTGCCTTGGCGCGGCGGGGGGAGAGGGGGCCATGGGAAGTGACCTGATCGTACAAACTGATCCCCTCCACATATTCCCGTACCAAATACTCCCGACCTTCCCCTTCCCAATAGGCCAGCGGCCGGGGAAGCTGGGGGTGACTCAGGCTGCGGAGCAGGTCATACTCCCGCCGAAGCGGGTCTTCACGGCCCGAAGGCTGGATTTTCAACACGGCCGGCCAGCCCGCCCGGTCCTTGACCAGGTATACCTCTCGTTCTCCGCTCTTCAGACAGGACACCGGGGTATATTGGGCTTTTAAGCAGTCGGGCAGTACCAGGTCTGTCAAAGCCAGGTTCTGGTACTCCGCCAAAAACGCTTCTTTCCTTCCCATATCAGAATTCTCCGGCATAAAGGCTTCGCTCAGGCAGGGAGATGAGCAGATCCTCCGTCTCCAAAAGCGTCATGTGCTGGTTCAACGCGAAAATGATGGCCGCGTCCCGGCGTATGCGGGGATAGAGGGCGCCGCAGCAGCCAACCGCCAGCAGCCGCTGGGTGTCCTTTAAGGTCAGTCCCAGACACAGGGCTGTGCGCAGCAAAATGTCCCGGCCAGGACGCCGCTCTCCCCGCAGAATCTGATAGCCGTAAGATTTACTGATATCCACCGCTGTAATCCAGTAGGAGACGGATTTCCCAGACTGATCCAAAAGACGCAGCAGAGCCTGGGAACAGGTGGGAGCGGGCAGGTCCTGGCTCAAATAAGCCGCGGCGCTGTCCTGCCGGCGCAGTTTGTGAAACAGTTTGCTTGTCGTTTCGTACATGGTCATCCTCCCTTGCGTGTTAATCTGGCGGAAGGGAACTTTTCCTTCCCGTTTCAGCGGGAAATCAGGACGGGAAGGTTTCTTTCATTTGCGCGGAAAGGGAAAAACGGCAGCCGGCGCCCATCATCTTTCGATTGGGCGGCCGTCAGTTTTGACGCGGGAATAGCGGGTGTGCGTTTCAAAGGGTGCGCAGGATATCTTCTACCCTGTGACAGTGAAAGGGGAACTGGCATCGCAGCTTGGGGTCCGCATTTTCCATGATGTAGGCCTGCCCCGCCAGATGCAGCATGGACAGGTCGTTATAGTTATCCCCAAAGGCGGCAACCTCTTCCAGGGAAATGTTCAGAGCGGAGCATAGCTGCCGAAGGCCGGTGCCTTTGTCAGCCAGGGTAAAGTCCAGCCACTTTTCCCCTGCCACCGCACAGTGAAATGTTCCGCTCCACCTGGGAGACAGCAGCGGCTCGACCCCCACGGCCCCCTCCCGGCAGTAAGCCGAAACCTTTAAAATTTCTTCTCCAATGTCCTCCGGTGACGGGACAATGGACACGTTGTTGCCCACAAAGTAGCGCATATGGTCCACAATATCCGCCTGCTTCGGGCACAGATAGCTGGTGTTGGCGCCCGAAATCAATACCTCGCAGCTGGGCAGAGCCAGGATTTCCTCACACAGCGCCAGGGCCTGCCGGCGGGACATTGGCGTCTTGCCCAGCACAGGGCCCGGACTGCCCGCTCCATAGACCACGGCTCCGTTCTCACACAGATAGGTCAGCTGGTCGGCCACTGGGGAAAAGAGGCGGCGCAGGCTGCTGTACTGCCGGCCGCTGGCCGGGCAGAACAGAATGCCCTTTGCCCGCAGACGGCGGATCTGGCAGAAAATCACAGGGGCTATGGTCGTTTCCTCCCCGTGCAGCAGGGTTCCGTCAATATCGCTGGCTACAAGACGAATCATTTCAGCACCTCCAGAGGTGGAAAGAGGGGCAGAAGCTGTTCCAGCGTCTGGATGTTATAGTCCCCGGCGTGATGAAGGGCGGCATCTCCAAAGCCCACGGTCAGCATTCCGGCGGCCCTGCCCGACTGGATTCCGGCCAGAGCGTCGTCCACTGCCGCACATTGGGCGGGCGGGACCTCCAGCAGACGGGCGGCGGTGAGAAAGACCTCTGGGTCGGGCTTGGAGCGGGTAATGAGGTTGCCGTCGGCCACCCCGTCCAGCCACCGGCCCAGGCCCGTACGCTCCAGAATGAGGCCTGCGTTTTTGCTCCCGGAAGCCAGGGCCAGGCGATAGCCCCGGCGCCGCAGTTCGGGCAGAAGGGCGCCTGCTCCGGGGGTTACATGGTCTGGAGTGAGAGCGGCCAGCAGCGCCTGGTAACGGGCGTTCTTTTCCTGCGCAAAGGCTGCCTTTTCCTCGGCGGAGTAGCGTCGGGGAGCCCCCTCCAGTACAATCTCCAGGCTGTCCATCCGGGATACCCCCCGGCAGCGGTTGCCCTGTTCCTGGGTAAAGGGGATGTGTAAACGGTCGGCCAGTTCCTTCCAGGCCTGAAAATGAAGGGCATCGGTATCCACCAACACGCCATCCAAATCAAACAGCACCGCGCGTATCATGTTGAACCTCCTCTGCTCAGATACTGGTATCCTGGTATTCGGAGGGACTGATCCCTACCAGCTTTTTAAAGGTGGTGGAAAAGTAGGTAATGTCCTTGTACCCAACTTGCTCGGCCACCTCGTAAACCTTGAGACGGCAGTCCCGCAGCAGTTCCATTCCCTTGTGGATGCGGTATCGGGTCAAATAGTTGAGAAGGGTGTAGTCCGTCTCCTTTTTAAACGTATGGCTGAGATGGCCTTCACTCAGACCGAGATGCTGGGCGATTTCCCCCACGGTAATGTTGGGGTCGGAGTAGTGTTTTCCGATGTAGTCCATAGCCTGGAGGACGTACTTGCTCTTATCCCCCTTTTTGAGCCCGGGTATAGGGGGAAGGGAAGTCCCCGTCCCTCCTTCAAGGGCCTCCATGCGCCGACGCAGGGTCTGAACCGCCTGCTCCAGCTCCCCGTCATGAAATGGCTTGAGCAGGAAATCCACCGCCCCCAGCCGAAGCGCGCTTTGGGCATAGGCGAAGCTGTCATAAGCGGTCAGGATGATGACGTAGGCCTGGTTTCCCCGCTCCCGCAGCTGGCGGAGCATCTCAATGCCGTCCATCCTGGGCATTTTCAGGTCGGTGATGATGAGGGAGGGGGCGTACCGCTCCACAGCGGCCAGGGCCTCCTCTCCGTTGGCGGCCTCGCCCACCACAACACAGTCAAGCGCTGCCCAATCCACCGCCAGTACGATGCCCTTGCGGATCATCTCCTCGTCCTCCACCACCAGTACTTTCAGCATTCCGGTTCCTCCTCACGGCGCAGGGGAAGGGTGGCGGTAATTACCGCACCCCGGCCCTGGCTGCCTGCTGACAGATATAGGCCGAAGTCCTCCCCATAATATTTTCGAAGAATGGTATCTACGTTGTACAGCCCCAGATGCCCCCGGCACAGTTCCCGGTCTGTGTGGGCATAGGCCCCGGTCATATCGGGAGGCAATCCCTTTCCGTTGTCGGTCACCACGATTTTCAGCAGACGGGAGCCCATCTGCATCGCCTGCACCAGGATGCGGCCGTCCTCCACTCCTTCCAGGCCATGGAGAATGGCATTTTCCACAATGGGCTGGAGGATCATTTTGGGCACCAGGCAGTCTTCCAGCTCCGGAGGGATGTTTGCCTCAAAGACAAAGGCTCCGGACAGGCGAATTTTCTGGATCTCAATGTATCGTTTCAAAATTTCCACCTCTCTGCAAAGGGGAACAAATTCCTCGGGAGAGATGCAAAACCGCAGAATATCAGCCAGGTTGGTAGACATGAGGGCCACCTGGGGGACCTGGTTGATCTTGCTGATCCACTTCATGGTATCCAGTGTGTTGCAGAGAAAGTGGGGGTTCAGCTGGGCCTGGAGCATACGGATCTGGGCCTGATTCAGCTCCCGCTGGTTTTCCACCAGCTGTTCCTGATTGTGTTTCAGGGCCACCAGCATGCCGTTGAAGCGCCGGGCCAGCTGGCCCAGCTCGTCGTCCCGATAGGGGGGGACGTACACGTCCAGATTATTTTGGGCCACTTCCCCGATGGCGCTGTGGAGCCGCTCGATGGGATAAAACATCTGCCGGCTCAGCCGCAGGCCCATCAGTACCGAAATTCCAACGCATACCAGGGCGCTGCCTACCGTCACGGTGGTCAAAAGCCGCCGGGTATCCTGGCTTAGAATCTGGGGGCGCTGAAGGATCGCGTACAGCCCCATCTCCTCCTGAAATGCCGTGCCATAGGCAAACTCGTCCCCCTCCTGATGAAGGGCCTCCCCGGCCAGGAGCTGTTCCCGCAGGCGGGGGGCTAAGGTGTCCGCCAAAGAGGACAAAGAGGAATAGACCGGGCGCCAATATCGGTTGAGCAGCAGCAGGTCATCTTGACTTCCGTAAGTCCCGTCCAGCAGCTGATGAAAATTGGCTCTGGTCATGGTGATGACCAGATAACCCGCATCCGCACCGTCATAGGTGGAAATTTGAGCGGCACACTGGAAAAGAGGGGCGGCGTCGCCCGCACCGCCGTCCACCGGAGAAAAGGCCAGACCATCCGTCTGGCGTGCGGCATAGAGCACGCCCCAGTGGATGGGCATTTGCGGGTAAAGCGGAAGACTTTTGGTGGAGTAGAGCCAGTTTCCCTCCTTGTCATAGAGATCAAACTGGGCGCTGGAGCGGCTGCCTTCGGTGGCGCTGTACAGCTCGCTGTATACCATGGAACTGTCCTGCTGGCCCTGAGCCAGGGCGGGCGCCACATAGGGACTGGCCTTCAGCGCCAGCGAAGTTTGACGAAAGCCGGCGTACAGGCTGTCCAGAGCGGAAATCACATGGCCCAGCTGTTCCCGGGACTCTGTGTCTGCCTGGGCGGACATGCGCAGACGGAAAATCTGGAGCAGCATAGCCGAACACAGCAGCAGGGGCAGCAGGGAGGCCAGCAGAAAGCCCGCAAACAGCCGGGTGCGAAAGGAGCGGGTCAGTTTCACGGCTCTTCCCCCCCTCCAAAGTAAAAGGCCCAGGACATGAGAATCCCGTTGTGATGCTCGCTGGCCCAAGAGATATCATAGTCTACCAGGGGAATATCGGACAGTGGAAGGAGCGCTTCTTCGCCGTCCTGGAGGGCGCGGACAGGACGACGGGAAAATTCAGGTTCCATTCGCCGCTGAACATCCTCGCCGGAGATAAAATCCAGAAACAGCTGGGCATTTTCCAGATGAGGGGCGTTTTTGACAATCGCGCAGCCGTCAGGGACGCAGCTGGTGCCGTCCTCCGGATAAACCAGGGCAATGTCATCTCCGGCCGCCACCCGTTTCAGGGCGGTTTCCTCCAGGGTGATTCCCACAAGGTCGGTACCGGAGGAAACGGAGGTCAGTACCTGTCCGGAGCTGTCCAACTGCCTGCCGTCCAGGCTGACGGCAAAGGCCATCAAGGTATCGTCCACATCTCCGCCCAAAGCCAGCAGCAGGGTGACAAGCCCGGTATAGGAGGAGCCGGAGATGCTGGGGTCACAGAAGGCAATGCGCCCCTGCCAGGCGGGGGAAAAGAGGTCCCGCCAGGCGGTAAGCCGTCCGGAGGAGACCAGCTTGGTGTTGTAAATCAGAACCACAGGCAGGGCGGAAAAGGGAGTCCACAGCCCGTCCTCAGAGCGCATAGAGGGCTCAAGCAGCGTCCAATCCTGACAGAAGTAGGGGGTAAAGCAATCTATGTAGGCCTCCAGGCTGTCTACGCCGCCGCCGAACATCACATCGGCCTTTGGATTTTCCTTTTCCTTTACCAGCTGCTCCAGCAGTTCGTTGGTACCGCCGGGCACAAGCTCAACCCAGATGCCGGTGCGTTCCTCAAATTCTTTGATGATCGGCTGATATACTTCCTCCTTGTGGGAGGTGTACACCACCAAACGCTCCTCCTCACGGGGGGCGTAGTCGGAAACCGCCGGACCGCTTCGCTCCGAAGCACAGCCTGCCGCCGTGAAAAGGCACGCCAGCATGAGGCACAGCAAGCGCTGTTTTATGGATCGTTTCATGGAGACCTCCCTTCCGCCGCAGCCGGGTGTTGTGAATTTTTACTCATTATATCACAAGAAATGCCTTGCGTTCATTGGAATTTTACAAAGAGTGCAGTCTGACTCAAAAAACCGCAGTTTTGTCCCCTGTTCACAGAGGTGTTTTTTGCATACAATAAAAATAACCAGACAGACCGCCTTTTGCGGCCTGTGATTTAGTGAAAATGATGAAGGAGGATGTAAAAACATGAAACGGATCGTCTCTTTGCTCCTGGCCGCTTCCATGTCCCTGGCCCTGGTGGCCTGCGGCGGCGGGACCGGCACCCCGTCCCAGAGCGGAGGTTCGGCCAGCTCCGGCGGCACCAGCTCTGCGGAAACACAGACCCCCGCCAACCTGACCGAAACTCAGAAGATCATCCAGGAGGCCCAGGGCATGACCCTGGAGGAACTGGCCAAGAAGGCCATTGAGGAGTCCAACGGCAAGATGTTCTACGGCGTGGGCAACTCCAGCCGCGGCAAGAGCGCCCTGCCCCTGTTCATTGAGTATTTGCAGACCATTGACCCCAACTATACCCTGGAGTTTGAGTGGCAGCAGCCCAAGAACAACAAGATCTTCGATCAGCTCACCGCCGACTCCCTGAAGGACACCGGCACCTTTGCCATGACCCTCATCCAGGACGGCAACCAGATCGAGTCCAAGATGGTCCAGACCGGCATTCTGGACACCTTTATCCCCAAGGACTGGGCCGACGCCAACGGCACCACCGCCGAGGAGTATGAGGGCTATCTGCCCCTCCAGACCCTGAACAAGATCTTCATGTACAACAACACCGGCTCCAAGACCTATGACAACTGCTGGGACTTTGTGGCCGAGGGCGAGCACGGATTGTTCATGGACATCGACTCTGAGATCGTGGGCAAGAACTTCCTGTACATGCTCACCCGGGACGACTATTCCACCATGCTGAAGGAGGCCTTTGACGCCCTCAGCGCCGACGAGCAGGCCTACTTCCAGCCCACCATCGACGCCATGGCCTCTGAGGCGGAGAGCCTGGGCCTGGGCGAGAACGGCAAGTACGCCCTGGCCTGGATCAAGCTGTGGGTGGGCAGCTACAACGCCCAGACTGATGACGGCCCCATCTGCAACACTCTGGTAGACCAGTCCGCCACCGACCAGTTCGGCCTTATCGTGTACTCCAAGCTGCGCTCTGTGGAGGAGTCCGCCTCCGTCTCCAAGAACAACATCACCGTGGCCGCTTACAATGACGGCTACACCGGAATGGGCGGCTTTGGCTACTGCCACTATCTGTTCGTCACCGACAACAGCCCCCTGCCCTGGACCGCCTGCGCCTTCATCGCTTACATGACCTGCACCGCCGACGGCTTCTCCGCCTGGGGCAAGGACATCGGCGGCTACTCCTCCAACCCCACCGTGGCCGCTGAGAACGAGGAGATCTATCACCACCAGACCGGCGGCATGGCCGAGGATGGCACCACTGTGGAGTTTGCCGCCCTCAACGACCACGGCTACGACTGGTGGGTGGGCGACGGCAAGCTGGTCCTGGAGGACCCCGAGTACTGCGCTTCCGTCTCCTTCACTGTGGGCAGCTGGATCGAGATGCTGGATAAGTACAGCGCGGGCTAATGCCCCTCTTGTCCGGAACAACCGTCTGCCCGGGCGTTGCTGAATCTCGCTTCCGAGCATAGGCACAACAAAGCGCCCTTGGACGCAGGTGAAATCCGCCGCTTCCAAGGGCGCTTTCCCATCCCGGCATAAAGGAGAGATCATATGGACCAAATGAATATCCGGCGGGCCAACGCGTCCGCCATCCGGCTGAATAAAATCAAGACCTTTTTCTCCAAGCCCCACAATGTGATCCTGCTGCTGATGGGCATTGTGCTTACCTTCAGCACGGTCGCCCCCATCATCGCCATTGTGGAGGACACCTTTAAAATCCACCCCGGCACCATTGACGCCCACCTGACCGGCCAGAGCGCGGGGTATACCGTCGTCAACTACATTGACCTCTTCACCAGTCCCATGGCCAAGACCAACCTGTGGACGCCCCTTCTGAACACCGTTTGGCTGGCGGTGGGGACCTGTGTGGTGGCCATTTTGTTCGGCGGAGTTTTTGCGTTTCTCATAACCCGTACCAATCTGGCCTGGCGCAAATACCTCAGTTCCATCTTTATTTTCCCCTACATCATGCCCCAATGGACCCTGGCGGTGGTGTGGCAGAATATGTTCAACTCCAACGCCGTCACCGGGACGTCCAACGGTCTGCTGGCCGCCACCCTGGGCATCAATATGCCCATCTGGTGGTGCAAGGGCCTGTTTCCCAGCCTGGTGGTGTTGGGGCTGCACTACGCCCCCTTTGCCTACATCCTGATTGGAGGCATTTTCAGGAATATGGACGCCAACCTGGAGGAGGCGGCCACCATCCTGGACACCCCCAAGTGGCGGATCATGTGCCGCATCACCCTGCCCATGGTCAAGCCCGCCATTTTGTCCACCATCCTGCTGGTGTTCGG
>JAXWVI010000054.1:0-23301 GCA_037245165.1 bacterium | reverse complement strand
TATAACTTCTACTGCTTTGTTCCATTCCCATAGCGGTGCAAGGGAGGCTGCTTATCCGCCTTGTTCACCTTTGTCAACTCTACACCGCCGATGGCGTTGTTGAAAAAGCGAAGGGTCTGCGTATCGTTGGGGTTGATGGTGACGGTCTGGCTCTGGCTGTCCGGGTCGATGGTGTACCCCTCCACACTCTCCAATTCAGTCACTACCACTGTGCCGGTGAGCCCGGACAGGGTAATCTTCCCTGTGGAGTCAGAATAGTAGATGCCCTTGCTGGACAGGGTGCCGCCCCCGTCATCTACATAGCGGCCATCCGCGTATTTGACCTCAAACTTGACGCCCTCCAGGGGGACGGTGCTCGTACCGTTCCGCCCCCACTTCTCGATTACCAGATTGCCCAGGGGCTGATTGCGGAACTCCACGATGACGGTCTGGCCCTCCTTGACCTGGACCGTCTGGGGGGTATCGTCCAGCAGGTAGCCGGGCTTGGCCCTGGTTTCCTTGACGACCAGCGTGGTTCCGGGTTCTACTCCCTCCACCAGAAAACTCCCGGCGGAGTCCGTCACGAATTTTCCGTTGCTGTCGCCCACCACGGCTCCGTCCGATGCGGTCACAAAAAACTCTACATCGCTCAAAGGGCTGTTGTCGGCGCTGGACACCTTTTTGACCAGGACGGCCCCCTTGGGCGCGTTGGAGAAATAGAGGGTCACAATGTCCTGGTCCTCGCCGGAAACATAGAAGGACTGGGGCGCGCTGTCAATGACGTGGGCCCCGTCGCTCTCCAGCTCCTCGCAGATATAGTAGCCCTTTTTGAGCCCGGTCGCCGTGAAGGAGCCGTTGGCCGAAGTCACATAATTGCCGATGACTGTCCCGCCGCTGCCGCTGACCTCGCCGCCTAGATATTTCAGTTGGAAACGGCAGCCGGAAATTCCGGCCCCCGTCACACTGTCCTGCTTGTAGACCACCAGGGCCGACAGGGGTGTGTTGGATATGGTGACAGTCTTGTTCTCGCCGCCCTTGACATAGACCTCCGTAACCGGGTCCTCCGGAGCCTGGAATCCGGGGGCGGGCTTGGTCTCCTCGATTTTCAGCCAGCCGTCCTCAATGCCCTCCAGAATGATCTGGCCCGCCGCATCCGTCTGGAAGGTTCCCAGGTCCCGCAGCTCTCCGGTGTCCGTTTTGTTGCTGGCCCAGGTGATATGGAACTCGGCATACTGGATCGGGTCATGGGTGATAGAATTTTCCTTCTGTACGGTGACAGTGGGCCGCTTGTGGTTTTCAAAATACACCGTCCTGTCCCGGTTGGGATAGAGGGTGACAAGCTGGCTGGGGGCGTCTGGGAGGTAAGGAGACGGGACCGACTTCTCAATCACCTCATAGACCGCGGGCAGGAGGTTGGAGACGGTGGCGGAGCCGTCCGGCCCGGTGGTCACTTCCGCCACACTATGGCCGTCCGCGCCTTTCACCAGAAACACAGTCCCCTCGATAGGGGCCCCGGTGTCAGCGTCCCGTTTCACCACAGTCAAATTGGGCCGCTTGTCATTTTGCAGACAAATTGTGCTGTCTTTACCGGGAAACAGTTCTACATGGTACTCTTTTGGGTCCAGCAGGTGATCCGATACCGTAGACACCTCTTGCAGAGAATAGACGCCAGGCTCCAGGCACTCCCAGCAGATTTCACCTGTGCTGGAAGTGGTGCGGTCCAGATACCGGGAGCCGTCCTCGATTTTAGCCAGACGGTAGGTAACGCCGCCCAGAGGCGTGCCGTCCGCGCTCTCCTTATATAAATGCAGCGAGGGCAGTTTGGAATTGGTAAAAACAAATTGCGCCTGGTCCCCGCCGTCCAGGTGGATGATGCGCTGGGCGTCGTCCACGGTATAGCCGGGGCACTCTAATTCAGTTACTACATAGGCGGTATCGGCGGGGAGTTTACCCAGGTCGATGGTCCCATCCTCCAGGGTGGTGTATTCCACCGGACCGAAACTGCCGTCCACCGCCTCGAATCGAAAACGGGCGTTGGCAATCGGCTGGGAGAGGTCGGCACTGTCCACCTTGATTAAATGGATGCCCGGCAGCCTGTCATTGAAAAATACCAAGGACTTGATGCCGTCCCCGGCCTTCAATTCCACCTCCTGGGGGGTGGTGTCCAGCACATGGCCGTCCCCGCCGGTGTCCCGTTCCTCGGCCCGGTAGGTCCCAGGCTGGCAGTTAGTGAGCAAAATCTGACCGAACTCGTCCGTCTGGAAGATGCCCAGGCTCTCGGCGTCCCGGAAAATCTCGAAGGACACATTGGGCATGAGGGTCATGGTGCCCCGCTCATACTTGGTGACACGCAAACCGGGCAGCTCCTGATTGACGATGGTGGCGCTGGATTCCTCTCCTGCCACAACAGCCACGGTCTGCACTGTGTCCGTGTCCGCGATCCAGCCCTCAATTCCGGCCAGTTCCTTGACCTCCCAGCCGCCGGGGGCCAGTTCGTCAAAGACGATGACGCCATTACGGGTCTGGCCCGTCCGGGTCTCCCCGGTCTCAATGTGCTTGATCTGGATGGTAACGCCGGAGAGGGCATCGCCGGTGTCGCTCCGTTTCTCCACCCGCAGGGAGCCATAGGGAGCGTTGGTAAAGGTCACGATAGCGGTCTTGTTATACTCCACATCGACGTGCTGGGTGGTCTCCTCCGGGAGCAGGTGATACCGGGGCGGGATCTCCTCCGTCACGGTATAATGGCCCTCCAGGGTTAGGGGGATCAGGACCGTCCCCTCCGGTCCGGTGGAGTAAGAGCCCACCTTGCGGCCCTCCGGGTCATACACAGAACACACAGCCCCCTCCAGCGGGGTCTTTGTGCCCTCCTCCAGTTTCACGATTTTCAAACGGGTCTCGCCCGGTACATCCGCCTCGCTGTCCGTGTAACTGCTGACAGCGGCCAGGTCTAACCGCGCATTGTTGTCCAGGTCGCAGATGTAATTCTGCAAATTGCCGTACTGGTCCTTCTCCTGGCACACGGCGTACATAGCCGCGTACTGGGCCACAGATGCGGAGAGGGAGAGTTGGACGTTTCCGCTCTGGCCCGCCACGCTTTCAGTGGGGTACAGCACCTTGAACTGCCCGGCATAGCCGTCGCTGGTAGGCTCGGTGGTGACAGCGGTGATCTCGTTGTTATCCATGTCCACGATCTTCGTGCCCTCCGGCACGGAGCCGAGGTCTGCAAAGGATACGGCTACATCGTAGTCGTACACCCATGTCTCGCTCCAGACAGTGAACACCTGCTGTTTGTATTCCTCGCCGCCGATGGTCACGGGGTAGGCCGCGGAGGTCTCCGCCGTGGCGGTCATGCGGGGGGTGAGCATATAGTTATAGGTGGTGCCACGCTTGTAAATGTCCTTGGCGGCGGCCAAGATGCGGTTTCCAATGTCCAACTCGTTCCCGGAGAGGCCGGAGGCCACCTTCAGGTTGGCGATGTTCCAGTTGGGCAGGAGATAGCACCACAGCGCCATCTTGGTGGCGTAATACGCCTGGTATTTGTTGTCCAGTTTCAATTCTCCCAGGCTGCGGTGGGGATAGCCGTTGGAGATAATACCAACCACCTTGGGGTCACTGGACTTCTCCTCGGCCAGATACTTGATGCTCTCGCCGGGGCCCACGGTCTGGGGGACGCCCTTTGTGTTTGGGTTGACACAGTAGGCCGGAGCCTCCTTCTGCTGGCCGTCATTCCCTTCATAGAGAAAATAGGTGTAGATCTGCTTTCGGACGGTGCCGTTGATGGACAGATACCCCAGTTCATACTCGCCGTTGTAGATGTTCACCTCGCCCAGTGCCGCCTCCGGCGTGTCCGCGGCAAAAGCAGCGGTGGGCAAGATGCCCAGGACCGTCACAAGGGCCAGAAATAGGGATAGCAGTTTTTTCATATTGCCTCCTAAAAATGGGCAGAAGGAGGCTGTGAAAAAATCAACACCTCCTTCCACAGCAAAAGTTTTGTAAAATGTAAAAATATGGAAATTGAAAATGCAAAAAAAGAAGGGCGTCAAAAGTCCCCTCAAATTGAGGGAAGATTTTGACGCCTCAAGCCTCCACGGCCTGGACCATCCAGCGGTAGTCCCGCTGGTCCCGGACACAGGTAAAAAGTGTGAGCCGGTTATCGCTGGTGGCGGCGGTGCCGCTGGTGTCGGTCTCCTTCACCTTCTGGACGCTGACCACCTCATAAGTCCGTGTGCCCAGCTTGGTGGTCCAGGTGATGGTATCCCCCGGCTCTAGGGTGTGGAGCTTCCCGAAGTGGTTGTTCACGCCGCGGTTGTGGGCCGCGATGCAGCAGTTTCCATCCCACAGGCTGGTGTCCTCAAAGTGGCCCGCGCCCTTGGCTAAGGTCTTGCTGCTCGTGCCCTCGTACACCTTGACGCTCAAACCGATGGCGGGAATTTTGAGGGTGCCCAGGTGCCCGCCGGAGTAGTAGAGATCGCTGGTCACATCCGTCCAGCCTGTGGCGGTAGTCCCGGTCCAGCCGGAGTGCGTGCTTACCGTGGGATAGGTGACACTTCCCACCTGGGAGACCAGCCCCCCACCGTCCAAGGTTCCGGGGACCAGATTAGGGGTCAGGGCCGCGCCAGAGCCGGGGAGGTAACTGGTGGGACTGCCAAAGTCGGGCGGGATCAGGGCTGTATTTTTGCTCCGGTCCACATTGGGGTCCTCCTGCTCATAGATCGTGCTGTCGCTGGTGGGCCGGGCAAACAGGTAATCGTCCGGGGCGTCCATGGTGTATTCCAGGGCGCTGGCCGGAGTGATGCAGACAGCCGCCAGCATGAGGGCGGCCAGACAAAGGGTTTTCAGCCTCATTTGTTGTACTCCTTCCACTCTTTCTTGGATTTGTACTTTTGAAGCAGGAAGCGGCCCAGGAATACCAGGCCGACAACGCCAGCCCCGGCGGGCAGGACCAGCAGCCAGCGCCAGTCAAAGCCGCCGCCCTCTGCGGCAGGCTGTGGGATAGCGGTCACGGCCTCCTGCTCCTCTGCCAGGCCGAAAACGGCGGTATAGAGCACGGTCCCGCTGGTAGTCTTGGTCACTTCCCCGGCGTAGTCCGCCATGACGGTGTAGCCGGTGGCATATTTGCTGGAAGCGGTGCCGGTATAGGTGGCAGCAGCATTGTAGAAGCCCCCAGCCTCCTGCCATTGAACATCCGCCAGTGTGAGAGTGCGCCCGCTGTCCTCAATGGACTTGGGCACCAGGGACACATCCGCCTCGGAGAGATTGGGATAACTGCGGGTGGCGGAGACATTTCGGGTGGACGTGGCATAGCCGGACGCCTCCACCTGGATGCTGGCGGTGTCCAGGGTGAGGAGGCCGGTATAGCCGTCCTCCGTGACGGCCTCACAAGTGGCGGCCAGCAGGGGCATGATCTCCTCCATGTCCTTGCTCTTGCTGTCCAGGGTCACGGTCTCGGTGTAATACTTGCTGTCCGTCTCCGTCTGGTCCTCCTTGACAATATCCAGCAGAGTATAGAGACAGCCGGACCGCTCAAAGTCCCCGGTTGGGATGAGGGCCGGGTCATCCATGGGCGAGAGTTCGTAGGTCTTGCTGATCCTGGGCTCGGCCCGATCCCCCTCCGTGTACTCCAAAACCTCCACGGGATAGAGAGCGGCAGGTCCGGCGGACGGCGCGGGGGTCTCGGCGGCCATGGCCGGACAGGCCAGGGTGCAGGCGGTCAGCACCGCCAGAAACAGAGGCGCGGTGCGTTTCTTCATGTGGGTCAACTCCTTCCATAAAAATCGCTCAGAAAGTGCCCTGAAATTGAGGGTACTTTCTGAGCCGGGGAAAACTTCTTATTGACTGTTCGGCCTGTTTCAACTATCGCTCTCTGGGGTCAGGCGGGTGGCGCCGGTCGGGAGGGCGGTCTTTCCGGCGGGGAGGGACTTTCATGGTAATCAATTCATCTCCTTTCACACCAATCAGAAGCTCCGCATGATGGAATTTCTTTTTGTAGATCTGTACTTGTTCTGGGGTTAAGGAACAAAAGTTATCCGCCTCGATGCCGCAAAGGAAAAAGGTGCCGCAAATCCCGCCATATCCCCCCTCCACGCTCCGATTAAAGGGAAGGCCCAAAAGAAGAGATTCCTCATTACAGACAAGGGCCACTGATTCTTTATAAGGATAGATGGCTTGTATCAAGCCTCCTACTACCGCCTGCATTTCCTGAAGTCCATGTATTTCTTTTTCATAAGGGACACGGCCAGGCTCTACGATTAAGACATTCAAAACGTACCACTCCTTTTCATAGGGGCAGATTTGGAAAAAGAAAAAGTCCCCTCAAATTGAGGGGACTTACGGGTTATCGCTCCGGGGCGTCTTTCTTCCGCTCCGGGAGTTTGATGCGGAACATCCGGCAGTAGTCCTTCTGGGCCTCCAGTTCACATTCACAAATGAGTTTGATGAAGGCGGCGTCGCTGGGGCCTTGGGCCCGCTGGGCCTGCTGGAGGGCTGTAATATAATCATGGCGCAGGATGGGTGGGATAGAGACCACGCAGTAGCCCCTGTTCACCAGGATCAGATTCATCAGGAGCCGGGCGGTGCGGCCGTTGCCGTCCTGGAAGGGGTGAATATCCACCAGCCTCCGGTGGGCATAGGCGGCCAGCAGGACCGGGTGTGTGGCATCCTTCCGTTTATTCAGATCCTCCACCAGCCCGGCCATAAGGCCCGGCACCTCCTCCGCCGTGGGCGGGACATACTCCGTGCCGGTGATGAACACCTGGCCCTCCCGGTAGCGTCCGGCGTGCTCTGGGTCAACGCCGCCATAGAACAGTGCGTGCAGGCGGAGTATATCTTCCTCACAGAATTGCAGAGGCCCGCCTCTGGCGGTCTCCAGCATATAGTCATAGGCTCTGGCGTGGCCGGTGGCCTCGTAGCAGTCCCGGATGGGCTTGCCGCCCACGGTGATACCATCCTCCAGGAGCACCTTGGTCTCGGAGAGGGTGAGCGAATTGCCCTCCAGGGCGTTGGAGGTATAGGTCATGCCGATGCGGAAGTAGGCGTCCAGTTCCTTCACCTCGTCCGTGGTGAGGGGGCGGCGCTCCCGTATGGCCTGGGCGTATGCGTCGATACGGTCTAATAAAGCGTTGCCGCTCATACAGTCACCTGCCTTTGAAAAAATGTTCAAAAATATTATATCATGGGGAGCGGAAACAGGCAACGGGAAACCTGGGGCCAAAAGTCCCCTCAATTTGAGGGGACTTTTGAACGGCGGGCCCCGCCTTCGGAGAGGCCGCGGCAGACGCACCCGTTCCCCACACTGACAAAAGCCGCTGTCAAGCGGCTTTTGGGGCGTCCTCCCCTTGGAGACCGCATAATCCGGCGGACGGCCCCGGTCAAGGCCCGCCCAGTCCGCAGACTGGGCGGCTCGCGGGCGATTGCCCTGGCAATCGCTCGGCCTTGACGGGGGACGGCGGGCGGATTAGTCTCCCCCACGGGGAGACGCCCCCGGTCTGCGGCCTTACCGGCTGTGGCGCTGGGGCGGGATGCGGCTTCTCTGCTGGGGGGTGATGTTCCGTTCAATGGAGCCGCCAAACTGCTTGCTCATCCCCTGGATCTGATCCAGGGCGCTCCGCCGCTGCTGGGGGTCCCAGCCCTCGTATAGTTCCTCCAGACGGGACAGGTCCGGCGTGTCCCTTTTGATGCCGAACTGGCGGCACAGGATGTAGGAAATGCTCTGTGCATCCAGGTCCACCTCCTCATGGTCATAGCCGGGATTGGCCCCCTTGGCGTGGATGCGGGAGTGGGCCACCTCAGCGGCGATGGCCGCAAACGCCTCGCTGTCTGAGAAAGCGGGATTGACGGCCAGTTCCATATTTTTGCTGTCATAGTAGGCGGCCACGGGCAAGTCGTGGTCGGTGGCCACGGGAACGACGGAGTAGTTGAGGATGGCGCGCAGGGCAATGCTCATTTCCTTGCTGTCATCCCTCAACTGCACTTTCTTCGGTTCGCGTCCCTGGGTCTGGCGGATGTCGTAGGCGTCTGTGAGACGATACCCCCGGCCCAGGGTATTCCGGGCAAAAATCTTGACTCCTTTGCTTCGCTCCTGGTCTATCACGCCCCGATTCAGGGTTTTCCACCGTTCCGCCGTACCGAATACGGTGGCCTCCGGGTCCTGGAACATGACCAGGGCGATGTTGCCTGCGCTGTATGTTGGGTTATCCCCCTGCATATCCAGGTACTTCACATACAGTTCCGGATTGCTGGTAATCTCCTCCACTCCGGCATCTTGCAGGGAGATGGTGTTCTCCCGGTCCGCCTGCATTTCCGCCCTCCATTGGGTGTCCTGCTGGGACTTTTCAGCGATGATTGCTTCCAAATTTGCCATAATGATGTTCCTCCTAAAACATATTCATCTTGATTTTGGTATAGTTTTTCCCTTGACCTGTGGGGCCCTGCCGGTCTCCCGCATCCCTTCCGACGCCGCCCGCAGGGCCTCCAGGCGGGACTTGACGGATGGTTTCTCAGTAGTCTCCGTCGTCCTCGTATCCGTACTCCTCGTCTGCCTGGCTGTCGAGCCACTCCCGCGCTGTGGTGAGGAGTATTCTGGCCGAGCGCGGGGGGCGGCTTTTTTTGGCGCTTCTTCCTCCTGTTCCTGGGCGGGGGCCGGGTAGCCCCTCTGTTCCAGGTAGTGGTTGACCAGCGGCACATAGTCCACATTAGTCACAAGGTCCACGATCCCGCTGGTGGAACGGGTGTCTTTAATCACGGAGAACAGCACATTTTTCTTGGCGTAGGCCCGGAAGTCTCCCAGGTCGTTCTCTTTGATGTGAAAGGTCTTGAGCTCCCGGCCCGTTTGAAGCAGCCGGGCCATGTTGGCCTTGCCGTAGAGTTTTTTGTTGTTTTGGGACAGGGCCAGCAGAAAGGCGGCCAGGTTTTTGCTCCCAGCCGCCAGCATTTTAACAGCAGCCTCGGTGAGCTGGATGCTCTCCTTTACCATCAGGTCGGCCACTTCACCGCTGTTATCCATCTTCTTCACCTCCCGGTTTTCAAATATTGAATGACCTCCAGAATGGAACAATACTGAACTTTTTGGAGATACCGCTTTTTCAGCAGCTTCAAGTGCCGCTCCCGCTGGGGCCCGGTAAGGGCGGAAAACGTCTCCACGCCGCGGGCAGCCTCCCGGTAGTCCAGCAGGGTCACGCTCCCCCAGGGCCGTCCGCCCACAAACTTCTCCACATGAAGGAAGAGGGCGAGCACCGGCCACCCGGCCCGGTCCTGAAAGGCCAGCCAGCACAGATTTTCATAACTGCCCGGCTCATAGACACGGGGCGGGTCAAACAGCCAGGACCTCTCACGCCGGGCCAGAAACAGATAGTCCGCCGCGCCGCCCTGTTGCAGTTTGAGCAGATCCAATTCAAGGCTCCCTGCCTCGGTGGGCTGATAGAGCGGTATCAATCCCAGAATGGCGGTCAGGTCCGCGTGGAGCAGTTTTTTCATAAGGACGCCTCCTTACATGGTCTGGGCGCTGGGCTTCCACCGTCGCCCGGACCTTGGGGATGTCGCCCTCGATGCGGGCGCATAACTTCAAGTCCCGGCGCAGCGCCCGCAGGTGTGTGGTGATTTGTTCGATCTCCGCCTGGATTTCCCCGCCTCCGTCTCCCCGCCGCTTCTGCCGGTATAACTCTCCGCGCCGTTCTGTGAGGGCGTCCATCTCCGCCTGTATCGCGTCATACTGCATGGAGAGCTGGGCCGCTGTCTCGATGCGGTTTTTGCGTAGATACTGGAATTGCTCTTGATAGCGGTCCAGTTTCAGCAGTTCCTCCCGCATAGAAAATGCCGTCCGGTTTCCCGGACGGCGTTTCGGATATGCTCCCAGCAGGCAAAGGTATTGGAAGCAGAGGGCTTGAAAGCCCGTGAGTTTCCTTGGGCGGCGGGGTATCCCACCCCGCACCCGATACCGGATGCCTGGCTCCAGCAGACGGAAAAAAGTAGTGGGGGGAGAGTCCGGCGGGGCCTCGCCGGAACGGACGGCGGCAAGCCGAGCCTGTATGTCCGCCTCGGTATAGCCGTCTTTCAGGCTGTCCAGACGGATATACCCTTTCCCACCGGGGGGAAGGATAGCGGTGTGCTTGACCCTGGGGCCGGTTTTTACCCGATACCCCATCCGCCGCAGTTGGCTGAGGAAGGACTGGTAGGTGTAGGCTTGCCGGATGGCCTCGTCCACGTCACGGCGGATCAGGTCCCGCACGGTGGCTTTGCCCTTCCTAGCCGCCTCCCACTCGGCCCGGCTCACCGGGCCGCCCAGGGGCTCACTGGGCTCAATAATGGACAGCCCGTGTTCCCGGCAGATGGCGTCTGAGGTTCCTCGGATGCCCACACCGTCCCCGCCGTAGTAGTCCTTCAGTTGGTCCCGGTACATGGCCCCATCCACAAAGGAGACGGAATTAAAAATGATATGCGAATGTAAATGCGCTTTGTTCAGGTGGGTGGAAACGATGGCTTCATAGCGGTCCCCTAGCAGGCGCCGGGCAAACTCCACGCCCACGGCATGGGCCTGGTCCGGCGTCACCTCGCCGGGGGCGAAGGACTGGATGATGTGGTAGCCCTTTCGTTTCCGCCCCTCCTTGCCCCAGCGCCGCTTGGTGTCCATCATGTCGGCATAGACCCTTTCCCGGTCGCAGTTGATGGCGGTCTCGAAACAGGTCTGTTCCGTTTTCTCCCGGTCCAGGGCATAGTCGATAGCGGCCTCCAGGGAAGTCTTTTCCGGGTCCTGGGTATAGCCCACACACTTGTCCAGGCGGTTGTGAATGACTAAAATCTTGGTGTAGGCCATTACAGTGTGTCCCGGACCAGACGGACCGCCTGACGGACCAGCCGCGCCGCCTCCCGTATCTCGTCCTGGGTGGCCGCGCCTCTAGCGTTGGCTTGATAAGCCAGTTGATTCACATTATTGCCGATGGCGTTCAGTTCCCGGAGCAGGGCGGCGTAGGTATCGGGGGGCCGGGGCCGGAGATTGACGCCCATAATGAGCCGCCGGAGCATGGGCTCGATTTTGAGCCCGGCGGTCCGGGCGGTCTCTGTCAGCCGGGCGTAGTGGGCGGCGTCCAGCCGCAGGGTGATGGTCTTATAGGCCCTCATCGGACCGGGCCTCCTTTCCGATGCGGCGGCCTCTTTTCCGGTTCCGGCGGTGGAGTTTTCAAGGGAAACTCCTTGCAATAAGCCCGCTCTCCACAGGCGTCTTTCAGCAGGTGGGCCATACACTTGTCAAAGGAATATCCGTGCTTTTCTCCATCCACCAGATAGAAGTGCATCGCAGTCTCCCGGTAAAGAAGTTGGGCGCCGCTCTGGTGGGTGAGGATCACGACGCCATAAACCACCAAATCGGTCGAGCCGTTGTATGGAACGATCTCCACCGCAGCGTCACAGAAGGGGGTGTCGTGGGCGGCAAGGGCGGCTTTGATCTTCTCGGTGTTCTCGGCCTGGTGGTCCCGGAAATGCTGGATCAGGCCAACCTGTTTCCGCAGGCCGTTCAGGTAGTTCCGCTGGTCCTGGCCGATAAACAGTTTTCGTCCGCTCCCGAACACGATGGAATAATCGTTATGGCCCCGGAATTTTCCCCGGCACGGGCTTCTCTCCACATGATAGGATGTTTCACCAAACAGGCGTTGCAGGGTCCACTCCAGAAGCCGGGTCTCGTACATTTTTTTGTCAATCATCTGTTCACCTCCTGTTTAGGCACAAAAAAGCGCATATCAAATGGATATGCGTTAGTGTTGTGCGGGGGGATGGGACTGTGCCCCGAAAAAAGTCCCCTCAAATTGAGGGGACTTTCGGCGGCGCGGGGGTATCAGGGGCGGAGCCCCTGACCAGCGGCATTTTGCTGTCAAAATGCCATGCTGGCGCGGACAGCGGCGCAAGCGCCGCTGTCACCGTACCGGGGCCGTTTTCCGGCGGGGCGGTTTCTTGGGCCCTTTCCGGGCGGTCTCAGGCTTTTGCACACTCTCCCGGTTTCTGTGCTGATTCAGGGGTGTGGTATGTAACTTCTGTGCCATAGTCGGTTCCTCCTCTTGTGGTAGGTCTTGATGGCCGGAGGACAGCGGTTCCTCCAGCAGGGCCGGGTCGTCCTCCAGAAAGGAAAGCATTTCCTCCACCCGTTCTTCCAGGGAAGCCTCCACGGTATAGCCGGGGAGCAGGATGCCGTTGACGGAGAAGCGTCTTTCCTCTCCCTTGGGGATAGGCGGGGACACCTCTGTGAACAGGTGGGAGTAGGCTTTGATCCTGCCTTGCAGGTAACGCTCCATCTCCTCTTTTGTGGCAAACCGCTTATCGCTCTGACCTGCGATCTTCCAGCCGTCGCCGGTGTAGTCGGGGGTCGGATGTTGGAGCGTGTTATAATGAATATCCCAGGACAAAGCACAGTTGATAAGAGTTCCATCCGGCGTTTTATTCTCGGACACGCGATATGACATTTTATAGACCATGTTGCTCAATACGTTCCAGCCAAATTGATTGACCTTCCACTGGTTGGACGTGTGCTCTACCGGCAAGGCCCGCAGATACTCCCTGGCCTTGCGGATGGCTATGGTTTCCGCCGCCTGCTTCCGCCATTCGGCCTCTATGCTGGAAAACTTGGCAAAAATGGCTTCCTCCTGCTGCACGCTATCCTTCTCCAGACCGGCTAATTCCTCCCGCGGCAGTCGGATCAATTCCGCAACACGGTCCGCCTTTTTATCAGGATAGTAATGGGCGGACACTTCGATCTCCCATCCAGGGGTGATATGCGTATATGCCATGTCCGCCCCCTATCGCGCCATAGCCAGCCGCTTTTTATGAAGCGGCTTTTTCCTAGCGGCTGGGCAGGCGGCTTTGGCCGGAGGCGGCTTGGGGGCTGCTGGCTGTGCCTGGACCGTCTTAGGCATCTGCTCTTTGGTGGCAGCCGGGGGCGGGGCCTCCACAGCCATGGGAGCCGCTTCAACCAGGTCCCCATCCTCCAGACACTCCAAAAGGTCGTCCAGCGTCACCCTTTCTCTTTTCGGAACCGGACGTGCGAGGGAATAGCCCTGCAAAAGCTGGCCATTGACGCAGAACAGTTCTTTTGCCTCCGCCGGGATGGGCGGGGATAAGGATTCAAAGCACGGTGCATACTGGTCGAACTTGCTCTGGATGTATCTCTGAGCCCCTTCCATGGTCTTGTACTTCTTGCTGCCCTCGTACTCAATGCGCTCTCTGGGGGATCGGGTATAACTCCAGTGCCCCTGAGACAGGCCGGGGGCCATATACGACAATTCCCAGGTCAGTTTCCATTCATCCACATCTTTGTTGATATGGAACTTCATTTTATAGACCAGGTTGCTGATCTCCCAGGAGCCGTCCTTGTGACGCTTCCACTCATTTCCCGTGTGCGTCACCTCCGGCGTTCTCAGGTACTCTATCGCTTTTTGAAGGAGAAGGGTCTGCGCCCCATGCTCATCCCAGGCGGTAACGGCCTTCTTCATCTCCTCAAAGACTTTCTTTTCCTCCGCCTGGCTTTCCTTCAACTGCTTTTCCAGATCCTTGATCGGAACATTCAGAAACGGCTTGAAGTCGGCCCTGTCGCCCCGGTAGTTGATCTGCCGTCTGACCTCCAGGTAGGAGCCCTCCCGAAGATAACCTTCACTGGGGCCGATCTCATAAAACGATTTTTTCGCCATACTGCACATTCACCTCCCTATCTGACCGGGCCGCTGGGCGGCGCCCGGTCCTTTTTCGGTGTCCAGCCCTTTTGATATCGATGCTCCATCATGATCGTGCGGACCAGAGCTTCCTCATTTTCGGGCAGATACCGAATGTGCCGGAGCGTCCCGTACTCCCAAAACAAATCTTCCATGGCCACCCTGTACCGTTCCGGCTCCATGGAAAACCGCCGCCCGGAATAAAAGACCAGTTCCACGGCTTTGGCCTCCATCGCCGTGTTTTTTAATCGGCGGAGGTGCGCGGAAAAATCGAAGGAGCGTATATCCCCTGTGGGGCTGTCCCGGTCCCTGCCTTTGAGGACGACACAGTATGCCTCCTCTCCGGCCTCCGGGTGCTGGCCGGTCCATACCCGGTGGCCGTGGGAGCCGCGAAGGAACACATCCCGTTCCCGGACACACAGCCCTCCGCCGGAACGGGGGAGCCAGTAGAAGATCCGCTCCTCCATCTCGTATTCCGACACAGCCGCCTGGAGCATCCAGAGGTCCGGTCGGAAACTGGCGGGGGTGGAGGGGGTGGTCTGGCCGCACAATCTGTCCAAAACAGGAAATAATTTAATATTTGCCTCTTTCATCTTACCGCCTGCACCGTCCTTGCCCGGCTGTTCCGCCGCTGTTCCGGGCGCACGGCCGGGGGCGGCTGGTAGTCTGGGTCCAGGTACTTGCCCTCAAACTCCTCCGCGGTCAGGTATTCCTCGCCATGGCGGTCATCAAAGTCGCCGGGGGCCAGGTCCAGATAGCCGCTGGGCGGCAGGGGGAGAGGGCTGGAGGTGAGCACGGTGCCGAAGTGCTCCACTGTGATATGCCGCCCCAGCAGGCAGGGCTGGCTCCAGTCGCTGGGGTCGCTCTGCATTTCATAGAGGTGCATCCACGGGGGGAGTGTGGCACGGTCCACCCGATGGATCGTGAACAGGCCGGGCACTGTCAGAATTTCCACGGCTTTGAGCCGTTCCTTGCTTGCGTTGATGTGATACATAACTTCCTCCTATTATCTTCCCTCAATTTGAGGGGACTTTTTAGGTCGCAGGCCGCGGGTGTAAACAAAGGGATGATCCTGGGCCAGCCGGTATTGTCTGGCCAGCGCCTCCGGGGTAACGCGCTTACCGGCCACAAACTTGCCGGGATGGACATACTGGGTCAGGCGTCTGCTCTCCGGGATATGATTCCGAACCTCCCAGGTGCCTACTACCTGAGCCTGCTCCGCCATGGTCCGGCGCACATCAGGGTTATCCCTGGATGGCCGCAGCTCATACTGATACATTTGATCCGGGGTAAGGGGGGAGCGGTAAATGACCTCCCCCCAGGCCCGGAACGCGCCGTGCTCCACGCTGGTACGCTCGTCGTAATTAAGAAAGCCCGTCAGGGGGTTATCCGAGTCTTTGGGATAGGTCCCTATGTCCACGGGCCGCTGGGTGGAGTAATAGCGGTAAAGTGCCTGCTGTTCCATCGCTCTGCCCTCAACGCTCCGGGCCTTTTCGCGGTTTGGGCCGCCTGGCCTTTGGCTTTGGGATGGCGCGCTCCTGAGCCTCCCACTGCATCCGTCTGGCGTCATACTCGCTTTTGGCAGGTCTGCCGGGCTCAGGAGGAGCCATTTGGGTTTGCTGGACAGAGGTTTCCGGCCTCCTGCCTTTTCTAAGCTGTTGCAGACGGACCTTTACGGACGGGCTGCGCGGGGCGGGTTCCGCCTCCCTCTCCTGGGGTGGTTGCGTCATGTCCTTCTGCGGAGACGATGGGCTCTCCACAGAAGGGGCCTCCCGCTGGACTGCGGGCTGTTCCTGCGTTTTTCCCATATTGATGGACTCATGCAGGCGTTTCATGATCTGCTGAACAGCGGAGCGAAATGCCTCCTGCTCCCCCTCCGGCAGAAGGGCCGCCTGCTCCTCCATCTGCTTTCCCAGGTCCGCCGCCTGACAATGGCGCTGGAAACAGGGCAGAAGGCCGCGGGATACTTCATCGACACTTTGATGGATAAAAGGCGTCAATTCTTCCTGTAAAACTGTGCGGTATTCCTGCGGCACACTCTGAAATAACTGGTTTACTCGTGCCTGCCCATCCTGGTATGCACCGATATGGGTCCGCATCTGTTCCAGAAGGGAGCCGCCCGCCCCGATTTCCAGAGAGAGCCAGTAGCGGTCTGTCCGGCCGTCTTTCACATAGTCGATCTTCACCTTGACCGCCTGCGGCGTCCGTTCAGCCTCCCGGCACTCCTGATCCACCTGGCGTACATACTCCTCTGCATGGGAGAGAGGCATCTGTTTGCCGATGGGGAAACGCTCATCCATGCTTTCCGTGACGGTCACAATGGGCTCGCCCTCCGGGTCCAGGCTGGCGTCTGGGGCCTCCGGGCCGCCTTCTGCGAAGGGCGGCTTCATCAGGTCGTCCACAGCGGCGGAAATATCGTGGGCAAAGGCTTTCCATTTGTCCGCCACCGCCCGGACCGTACAAGCTCCTCGTTTGAAAAAGCCGGTGAACAGGCTGGCGCTCTCGCCCAGCAGGTCCTTTACATCCTGTTTCAGATTGCCGGTGATCTCCTTCATCCGGCTGTTATGTTCCATGCTGCTTCACACTCCTATCGAATGGTTTTGGAAATCTCCCCTCAAATTGAGGGGACTTTTGAGGTCCGGGCCTGCTTCTTCCTGCCCTTGGTACGCCTCTTTTGGCTCTGCGGCACAGGCTCCGGGGGCGGACGGTCCAGGCAGCGGCTCTCAACGCCGTCGATCAGTTCTGCGGCGGTATTGCGAATACACTCCAGGGAGGCGCGCAGCTCCTTTTGCTCTCTGCCGCTGCTCCACCCGGTAATGTAGCCGAAGGAGTATTCGCTGGTGTCCAGGCCCAGGTACTGGCAGACGGTATAGGCCACGCTCTCCGCCTCCACCTCGCGGGTGCGCCGGTCCTTCTCATGGGCCCCTACAATGATCCCGCCCTCCACCGGGAGGGCGTGCAGCTTGGCGTGGGCGATCTCATGGACCAGCGTTTTGATGGTCTGGGCCTCGCTCATGCCGGGGCTGAGGGTGATCCTCTGTTCCGCGTGGTGGTACGCCCCATGGACGCCCGGTGGCAGGGGGCCCTCGCTGATGGGGACGGGGGAGATGGATTTTAAGGCGGACAGCAGCTTTTCATAGCCCTCCACGCTGCCCGTCAGGGCCTCCACCCCCAGGCTGGGGAGTTCCCGCCCCTCGGTCTGGCTGACATCAAACACCGTGGTCGTGGCGAAGCCAGTTTTTTTCACCCATTTCTGCTCTCTGGTAGTCTGTCCGTCCGGGCCGGTCTCCTCCACCTCGTCCCGTGTCCAGTAGGGGCAGGGGGCCAGGATGGTGATGCCGGTCTCGCCCGCCTTGACATGACGGCCGAATTTCCGCTTCCAGTCCCCATACCCTGCCACCATGGAGGCGTGCGGACACTGGAGTTTAATGAGAAAAATATTGCCGTAACTGTAATGGTGCAGTCTAGAGAGGGATTGCAGGTAGGCCGCGTACTGGTCGCTCTGGAACAGGCCGGTGATACCGTCCTCCAGTTGATCCGTCAGCGCCCGCACACGCTCCATACGCTCTTGAAAGTCGATTTTTCACACCTCCCCGGAAAGTCCCATCAAATTGAGGGGACTTTTGAATAGGAAAAAAGACCCGGACATGGTACGTTACCGCTCCATGCCGGGGGCTTTTCTGTGCCGCCGGGGCTTCCAGTCCGGGTGTCCGGGCGGAAGCTCCTCCCTGAGTTCATCCACCCGCTGCTTCATATTCTTCCGGGCGGCCTGCTCGTCTCCGAAGTAACGGCCAAAGTTGTACCCCTGGAAATTGTCGTGGGCATAACTCTTCCAGGTGACGTAGGGGGAGACCTCCGTGGGGCTGTACCCCAGCACTACCTCGGTATCTCCCACCCGGCGGCTGTCGATGATCTCATAGCTCTGGCACATTCGTTTCCCGCTCATCCTGTTCACCTCACCGGCGCCTCAGCCTTCTTTACGTTTTTTCCCGCCGCGGCCTTGGCCTTTTGGCGCTCCATAACCGTCTGACGCAGTTTCAAGCCCTCCAGGATGCCCTGCTTCACGTCGGGGATGGTGGTGCGCTTGTCAGGGAAGAAGGGCCGCAGGTCCTCCTCCAGCATTGTGACCTTCAGCGGAGGCATTTCCTCCCGCTTGGTGGGGGCCACGGCCTGCACGATCTTCTCCGTGGTCAGACTGCCGGCCTGGCTCTCCTTCTTCAACTCCTTGGCCTTGGTGCCGGAAGGAACTTTATCCTCCTTCTGGATGGCGTCCGCCAATACCTTCTGCTCCTTGGGCTTCATTTGGGCAATATCTGCGCCGGTGTTGACCGGGATCTTCCCCACGTCTACCATATCCTGGAGTTCCGGGACCAGTTTATTCAAAGTCTTGTACCGCTGGATGGTGGCGGGGCTCTCGCCCATCTGCTGGGCCAGTTCCTCGTCGGCGTTCATGCGCTTGATCCCCAGGGCCTCGTCCTGTGCGATCTCCTCCTTGGTCCGGCGGCCCATCTTCCGTTTCATGGCGTCGGTTTTCATCTGATAGGCGCGGGCCTTCTCCATGGGGCTGATCTCCTCCCGCTTGAGGTTGGAGTCCACCATGGAAATGATGGCCTCGTCCCGGTCCAGATTGCGGACGATAACAGGAATATTCTCGATTCCGGCCAACTGGCAGGCGCGCATACGGCGGTGGCCGGAGACCATCTCATAGCCGCCGTCCTTATGGGGGATAACCATGACCGGCTCCAGCACGCCGAATTTCTTGATGCTGTCCACCAGGTCCCACATATCCTTGTTGTCGCGGACCGCGAAGGGGTGCCCTTCAAAGGGCCGGATATTCGCCACCTTCATGGTCGTGACCGTCTCCGGCTGGCCCTCCTTGGTCAGGGGGATTTTCAGGTTTTTGGGCAGTTCTTCATCCTCCGGCTCCTTCCCAGCAGGGGGCTCCGGGGTCTTGTCTGCCTTGGAGGGCTCCTCCGGGGGATAAGGGACCAGCTTGCCGGGGACCGGCATGAGCGGCTTATCCCGGTGCCCCTTACGGTACTCACTGGCTTGGGCAAGGGACATTTCATACACATCCGCCCGGACCTCCAGCATCCCCGCCTGCTCCAGCGCCTTGCAGCGGTGGAAACCGTCTACCAGTTGAAATTCGTCCTCCTTCTCGCTCTTGCGGAGAATGACGGGCTTTTGAAGGCCGTTTTTCTTAATGTCCGCGATCAGGCCGCTGTAATCCTTGCGGGGCTCGTCCTTGACATAGGTGCCGGGCAAAGGTTTGATTTTGGAGAGGGCAACGAAACGCAGGTCGGGGGATTGCGGCTCCTGCTCCTTTGGTTTGGCCGAAGTGTCTGCGGGGGCCTTGGACGCCTCTTGTTTTTTCCCATCCTTGGGCTTACCAGGATCAGACACAGGAGACTTCTTCCCCTCGGCAGGCTCTGCGGGCCCAGACGGGCGTGGGCCGCCACTGCCGTCTATTTTTTTATGGGCATCAATATTAACGAAGGTGTCCAGATTGCTGTGGAGCTGCCCCTTTTCCTTGAGTTTGTCCGGGAGATTCATCACTGTGGCGTTTATCGTCTTGATACCCAGTTTTTTCGCCGCGGCAAGACGCCGGTTGCCGTCAATGACTTCATATTTGCCATCTGCGGTCCGGTTGATGTTAATGGGCTTTTTCAACCCATTTTTGCGAATATCCTCGACTAGCATCTGGAAAGTGGGGTCATTTTCCGCTGCCACAAAAAGGCTGTTCTCCATGATTTCATCCACAGGAATTTGTGATACGATGTTGACACCATCACTCTGGGATTTTGCGGTATCAGGTTGACCGGCGGATTCCTTTTCCTCCGCAGGGGCTTTCCCGTCGGCAGGCTTGGCGGAGGCGTCCGCAGGGGTCTTGGGGACCTCCGGCTCCTTCTTCCAATCGGCAGGCTTGGCGGGGGTGTCTGTGGGGGGCTTGGGGGCCTCCGGCTCCTTCTTCCCATCGGTGGGCTTGGCAGGGGTATCTGCGGGAGCCTTGGGCACCTCCGGCCCTTTCTTCTCGTCGATAGGCTTGGTGGCTCCAGCGGCAGACGGCTTTTCCGTCCCTGGAGGTGCAGATGTGTCCGGCGGCGCGCTGGGGACCGGGGCGCGGAACGCTCCGATCAAAGGGTTTTTCTTGGGGTCTGCCATAGTCGTTTTCCTCCTTTATGTCGTGGCGTTTTATTAAAAACTCCCCTCAATTTGAGGGGAGTTTTGCTCGTTTGGGACGATCCGTGGGAAAACAGCCCTTTGGGTGTGCTTGGCGGCGGGCAGGTCGGCCAGTGTGGACGGGAGGCCGTCAAAGTCCTGGTCGGTCCCCAAGATTGAGGCCAGCAGCACAACATCGGTCCTGTCCACGCCGTACCTCTCCGCCAGCCAGTCTAGGTATTCCCGGCGGTTGGAGTAGTCTTTTGTTTCATAACGGCTCATAGGGACTACTCCTCCTGTTCATTCCCGCTGTGGATAGGAAAAGTCATGCTGGACTGCCGCCTGATAATAGGGACTCATTGTGACTGGCGCGTTATATAGGGCGGTCAACAGATAGGCGCGGATATTACGTATCTCTGTTGTGTTGCGTCTCATGCAGTCAAACACATATTCCAAATGGCCATTGTCCAACATTTGCAGCCGCCCTTTTACCTGCTCGGCCGGCATTTCCGCCCCTCCAATGCGAAAGGTAGGCCGGGGGCTGCATAGCGTGTCCACGATCAGCTCTGTCACGCTTTCCACGTCCTCATAACCAAACTGCTGGCAGAGAAGGGGAAATTCGATTGCTTCTTGCACTTCTCTCCGGCACTCGCCTCGATCTATCCATCTGCTCTCCGGGACTGTGGCAGATGGATGGATAGATGGATAAAGCTGACTGAGATCAGTCTGATTAGATTCAATATAACTTGCGTCCGATTTTCGGAAGTCTGCACTTCCGATAACCGGAAGTCTTGACTTCTGTTTTTCGGAACTCTTGACTTCTGATTTTCCGAAGTCTTGACTTCCGAAAATCGGAAGTCTGGGAATGTCTTGCGGCACAGCGGGTTGGGACGGTATGGTGCGGGTGATGAAGCGTTTAACATAGATTTTGGTGGGGCGGCCCTGCCCCTGCTTGACCCGCTCAATGAGGCCGAAACCTTTCTTGCCAGTGTCCAGTTCTGCCAGGAGCCGGACCGCCTTTTCATGGCCGCAGTTCAGGTCCTCTTGTATCTCGTCCAAGGTGTAATAGATGAACACACGCCCCATACCGTCATACCAGCCGTTTTTGGCAGACAGGCCCATGCGGTCCAACAGGAGGCCGTATAAGAGTTTTGCGTCTGTGGACAACTTTTTGAACGCCTCCCCGGTAATGAGCTGCCGGGGAATCCGGTAAAAAGCAAATTGATTGCTCTCATCGCCATAGTAATAATCGAAGTTCATGTTCTGCCTCCTGTCGTTTGGGGATAAAAAAAGGGCGTTCCTTTCGGAACGCCCATAGGAGTAGGGGAGTGCTGAATGGCAATCTGCGGATATATCAATCTGCAAAGGGAAAAAACGAAAAAACTCGTTTTAACTTTCGTTAAAACGAGTTTTTTCTGTTTCCTTGTGGTGGAGATAAGCGGGATCGAACCGCTGACCTCTTGAATGCCATTCAAGCGCTCTCCCAGCTGAGCTATACCCCCGTGTATGCCTCCTCAAAATTTCTTTCGAGGAGAAAAATTGTTCATGTCGAACTAACAAGGAAACAATGTTAAGTTGTCGGTTTGGGTCTTGTGCTGTCGCTCATTTGGGGGTACGCGCTTGCGCGGTTACGGCTCCCAGCTGAGCTATACCCCCAAGGATTTTGTGCGGTGAGCTTGTCTCGCTCAGCGCAAGTGGTATCTTACCAGAAAAGAAGCCGTTTGTCAATCATAAAATGAAACTTTTTTTGATTTGCCCAAATGGACAAAAAAAGGTATAATAGCCCCAGCTCATCTACGGCATATTCACGCCTCCCCCTTCGACTCCGCCCAAGGCCGGGAGGCCCGGAGGGATACCATGAATCTGTGCGACGTAAATCAGATCAAGGCTCTGCTGGCCCGGCACGGCTTTCGCTTTTCCAAGTCCATGGGGCAGAATTTTCTCATTGAGCCCTGGGTCCCCCGGGACATCGCCGCCGCCTCCGGAGCGGGGCCGGAGACAGGAGTGCTGGAGGTAGGGCCGGGCATCGGCCCGCTCACCCGGGAGCTGTCCCAGCTGGCTGGGAAGGTGGTTTCCGTGGAGCTGGACCGCTCCCTGCTCCCTATTTTAAAGGAGACTCTGGCCGACCGGGATAACGTGGAAATCGTCTCCGGGGACATTCTAAAGACCGATATCCCCGCCCTGGTCCTTGAAAAGTTTGCCGGCCTCACCCCCATTGCCTGCGCCAACCTGCCCTACAACATCACCACCCCCGCCATTACCGCCCTTCTGGAGTCGGGGTGCTTTCAGTCCATCACGGTGATGATCCAGCGGGAGGTGGCACGGCGGATCTGCGCTCAGCCGGGCACCGGGGACTACGGGGCCTTCTCCGTCTACTGCCAGGTGTACGCCAAGACGGAGCTGCTCTTCGACGTGCCGCCTGAATGCTTTATTCCCGCCCCCAAGGTGACCTCCTCCGTGCTGCGTCTCACCCCCCGGCCTCTGCCGGAGGAGATCGGCGACCCGGTTGCCTTTTTCCGGGTGGTAAAGGCCGCCTTCGCCCAGCGGCGGAAAACCCTCCTCAACGCCCTGAGCGCGGTCTATGGCGGGCAGTTTTCCAAGCAGGAGCTCCAGGCCATCCTCCAACGCTGCGGCCTGCCCGGGGATATCCGGGGAGAGCGGCTGGACATCCCACAGTTTGCGGCCCTGGCCCGGGTCCTGGAGGGACGATAGGCAAACAGCAATGGTAAATATAACTAAATTGCCGTCGGGCAAAGAATTGACTTTATGGCTTTCAACGTGTATGATTAGTGTGTTATGGTTAGGACTTCCTCCCGCCGTCCGGGCCTCCGCCCGCCGGCCGGAAGATCATTACAGGAAAGAGGTCGTGCAAAATGTCTACCATTGATTTGAGCAAATATGGGATTACCGGCGTCACCGAGATCGTCCGCAACCCCTCCTTCGAGGTCCTGTTTGAAGAAGAGACCAAGCCCGGTCTGGAGGGCTACGACAAGGGCCAGGTCACCGATCTGGGCGCCGTCAATGTCATGACCGGCATCTACACCGGCCGCTCCCCCAAGGATAAATTCATTGTGATGGATGACACCTCCAAAGATACCGTGTGGTGGACCTCCGACGAGTTCAAGAACGACAACAAGCCCGCCTCCAAGGAAGCCTGGGACGAGTGTAAGCGGCTTGCTCAGGAGCAGCTGTCCAACAAGCGCCTGTTCGTCATGGACGTGTTCTGCGGCGCCAACCACGACTCCCGCATGGCCATCCGCTTCATTATGGAGGTGGCTTGGCAGGCCCACTTCGTCAAGAATATGTTCATCCAGCCCACCGAGGAGGAGCTGGAGAACTTTGAGCCCGACTTCATCTCCTACAACGCCGCCAAGGCCAAGGTGACCAACTACAAGCAGCTGGGCCTCAACTCCGAAACCGCCGCCATCTTCAACCTCACCTCCCGGGAGCAGGTCATCCTGAACACCTGGTACGGCGG
>JAXWVI010000053.1:0-21104 GCA_037245165.1 bacterium | reverse complement strand
AGGCCGACATGCAGACCCAGGTCGTGGAGGTCGTCAAGGCCGCCAAGAAGCTGGTTGACCTGATCGGCGCCGACGTAGTGGTGTCCGTGGGCCGTGGTATCTCCAAGGACGTAGAGGGCGGCATCAAGCTGGCTGAGGAGCTGGCTGACGTGCTGGGCGGCGTCGTGGGCGCCTCCCGTGCCGTGGTGGACTCCGGCTGGATGTCCGCCGACCACCAGGTCGGCCAGACCGGCAAGACCGTGCACCCCAAGATCTATGTGGCTCTGGGCATCTCCGGCGCCATCCAGCACAAGGCCGGTATGCAGGATTCCGAGTGCATCATTGCCGTGAACAAGAACGAGAACGCCCCCATCTTTGAGATTGCCGACTATGGCATCTGCGGCGACCTGTTCAAGGTTGCCCCCATGCTCATCGAGGCCATCAAGGCCGCCAAGGCTGCCAAGTAAGATTTTTCAAACAAAGGGTCAAGCCCTTTGTTTGAGGGGCTGCAGCCCGCCGCGCGCACTCGCCTTGCTCGCACACTCGCGTGCTGAGAAGTGTTTTTGACGCGGCAAAGCCGCCCCAAAAACGATTATAAAAAGAGTCTGTTCCAGTTGGAACAGACTCTTTTTGTTTTGCGTATTTTCCCTCTCCTCTAAACGGACGCCTTTTTCACCCTCCCGCCTTTCGGGGCATAGGATAGCGCAGAAACCCACCGCCCTCTCGGGCGGCTTCGGAGGTGTACCTTTCCATGAAACACGAACTGAACATCTGGGTGGTGGGAGGGGACCAGCGGCAGGCCAGGCTGGCCCAGCTTCTCTCCCAGGACGGACACACCGTCTACACCTACGCCCTGGACCTGGCTCAGGACCTGTCCGGCCCCATTCCCAGACAGACCCCCGCTCAGATTGACCTGGCCGACTGCGTCATTCTGCCCCTCCCTGTCTCTCAGGGGGACGGAGCGATGCTGAATACCCCGCTCTCCTCCTCCGACCATCCCCTGGAAGATATCCTGGACCGGCTCTCTCCCGGCCAATTTCTCTGCGGAGGCCGGGTGGAGCCCCAGGTCCACGCCCTGGCCCAGGCTCGGGGGCTTGCCATCCGGGACTACTTCGCCCGGGAGGAGCTGGCCGTCGCCAATGCGGTGCCCACCGCATTGGCGGTGGGACACAGGGCAAGATACAAAGGGGCCCACCGAAGCAATCTCCGGTGGGCCCAGGCCAGCACATCAGCGCTCGATCTCTAAGGTCCGATACACACCCGATTGGGCGCGTCATATTGAATAAGGGAGTTTGGAGGAAGGCGCCAGGTGACAGTGCTCCATGCTCAGAGCAAATGGTTGGCCTTGAAGTATTCCTTTGCCGTATCCAGGCAGCGCTTTGCATGGCCGGCAGCGCCCAGTTCCTCCATGCGCTTGAGGTTTGGAAGCTCAATGGACAGGGGAATCTCAGGCATGGCGGCCACCATGCCGGCAATGTCCATCACGCCCTCGCCCGGATAGAGGCGGCCCTCCCGCGCGGTAAAGAGCATCAGCTCGTCCTTGATGTTGTCCAGCACGGGGTCGCCGTCGGGACCGGCGGGTCCGTCACACAGATGGATAAAGTGGAAATACTTCGGGTCAGTGCGCTTGAGCTCCGCGGCGGTAACGCCGGCACGACCGGCGTGGAGGGTGTCCACCATGATGTACAGGTTGTCAGCCCCCACGGAGTCCACCAGGGTAATGGCCTCCTGCAGGTTGCGCATTCCGGCCCAGGGAAGGAACTCCACATTATAGTTCAGGCCATATTGCTTGGCCATTGCCGCAATTTTTCCAACTTGCTCTGTGTAATAGGCCCTGTCCCGGGTCCAAATGCTGCCCAGTACATCGGTGCCCCCCAGCTCAGCCGCCTTTTCAAACGCGGGCTCATACTCGCAGATGTCCAGATCGGGACGAACCCGGGCCAACTCGATATCCATCAGGGGCATATCGTACTCCTTCAGCGCCTGCTTGGTGGCCTCAAAGAGCTTGGCGTCCTTGTGGAGCAGAAACTCCGGCTCCCCCGGCAGATGCATGGGGATGGTACGCAGACTGACAAAGTCATATCCGGCTTCCTTCGCGATCCGAATCTGATCCATGGGGGACGTCCCGGGTATTGTCAGGTAGGCGAGAGAAAACTTGCGATTCATACTGTTTCCTATTCCTTTCGTTGATGATAGCATTGCGTTTGAGCACCCATGGCGGGCAATTTATTGCCCGGTACTGCCATGATGGATAATGGAAAGCGCGTCAAACAGCTGGTCCACGGAAATCTGCCCGGGGGCCGATACCTGTCCCACGGCGCCGAAGGTCATGGACGATCCGAACACCTCTCCGCACAGACGGCTGATCACGCCATCTCCCCCCATGGACATCGTGATGATCGGCCTGTCCGCATAGACCCGGGACATTTCTTCTGTCGCAGCCAAAAGCGTCAGGACATCCGCTTTGTTTTGGGGCATGACCGCAATTTTGGGAATATCCGCCCCCATGTCCTGCATTTTTCTCATACGCCGGACCAGCTCATCCTTATCAGGCGTTTTGAAAAAATCATGGTTGGAGCCCACGACAATTTTCCCTGCCGAATGGATATTGTCCACGTTTTCCTTTACAACGTCGTCGCCGGAAAAGATTTCCACATCCACGGCGTCAACATACCAGCTTTTTGCCACAGCGGCGTTTAACGCGGTATACGCGTCCGGCGCTATTTCCCGCTCGCCGCCCTCTTTTTTCGTACGGAACGTAAACAAAATGGGGGTTTCTCCCAGCGCGTCCCGTAATTTTTTGGCGGTATCTAGCACCTTTTCCAGCTGATAAACTTCTTCATAGAAATCGACGCGCCATTCCACCACGTCCATTTTGTACCCGGACAACTCATGGCCCTTGTCCACAATTCCCTGTGCAGTAGCGGCCACAATTGGCACGATCACCTTTGGAACTCCGCTGCCAATTTCAACTCCTCTCATTTTTACTGTTTTCACGCTGAACACTCTCCTAAAATGATGTAATAGTCATTGGAATCCTTATAAAATATGATACGGCGTAGGGGAAAAAGCGTTGAAACGATCAGATTATGCCTGGTCTTTCCCTTCCAAGTACCCAATCTGCTCCAATAAGCCATAGCCGCCGGACAAATTGTAAACCCGGGAGAATCCTCTTTGCATCAAAATCCTCTGGGCGACGTATCCGCGGATACCGGCTTGACAATAAACCCAGATTTCCCGCTCCTCCGGCAAGGCGTCCAACTGATTTCTCAAATCGTCCACCGGAATATTGATCGCGCCCTTCAAGTGCCCCCGCTCATATTCCTCCACGGTCCGCACATCCAGGAGAACCCTCTCCGAATCCCAGTTCTCCAGCTGCTCCCAGTGCCAGATGGGGGCCAGACCCTCCAGGACATTCTGGGCCACATACCCGGCCATATTCACCGGATCTTTGGCCGACGAGTAGGGAGGCGCGTAGCAGAGCTCCAGAGCCGCCAAATCGTTTACGGTGCCATGCAGCTGGATAGCGGTGGCCACCACGTCCACTCTTTTCTCCGTCCCGGCTCCGCCTATCGCCTGCACGCCGAACAGCGTCCCGTCCAGACCAAACAGCAGTTTCATCCAAATGGGTCTGCTGTCCGGATAATATCCCGCGTGGTTTCCCGGAGACAGATAGACCTTTTCATAGGAAATCTGCTCCTGTTTCAGCGCCCGCTCATTTAACCCGGTACACGCCGCGGTGAGGTCAAACACCTGGAGCACTGAGGAGCCCACCACGCCGGGGAATCCCTTCCTGGCGCCCAGCAGGTTTCCCGCGACCAGCCGGCCCTGTTTGTTTGCAGGACCAGCCAACGGAAGCACAACCCGCCTTTTTGTGATCCGGTTTGTAATCTCGGCCGCGTCGCCGATGGCGTAAATATCCGGATCACTGGTGGAAAGGTCCCCCTTTGTCCAGATCGCTCCCCGCGCGTTCACTTCCAGGCCCGCGCCGGCCGCCAGAGCGGTGTCCGGCCTTACCCCGATGGCCAGCACAACGAAATCTCCCTCCACGTCCTTTCCGTTGCCTGTCACCGCCACATATCCGTCTCCCTCAACCCGGATCTCTGCCAGCGGGCAATTCAGGTACAGCCGCACCCCGTTTTCCCGGAGTTTTCTCTCCAAAATTTTGGCCATCTCCGAATCAAACTGGGTCATAATCTGGGGGGCGGCCTCGATGAGCGAAACCTCCATGCCCTGGCGCACCAGGTTCTCCGCCAGCTCGATCCCGATGAACCCGCCGCCCACCAGAACGGCCCGCTTTTTCTTGGACGCCTGTACCGCCTGGAGTATGGCCTGGCTGTCGGCGATATTTCTTAACACGAACACGCCCGGCAGGTCCGCCCCCGGCAGGTCCGGCACAAAGGGATACGCCCCAGGGGACAAAATGAGCTTATCATACGTCTCCTGATACTCGCTGCCCAGCACGCAGTCCTTTACGGTGACAAACTTCTTCCCTCTGTCGATGCCGGTCACCTCATTGAAGACCCGCACATCCACACGAAAGCGGGCGGAAAAACTCTCCGGCGTTTGCAGCAGCAGCTCCTCCTGCTCAGGGATTTTCCCGCCGATATAATAGGGCAGCCCGCAATTTGCAAACGAGATATGCTCGCCCCGCTCAAACAGGACAATCTCCGCGTATTCATCCAGACGGCGCAGCCTGGCCGCCGCGCTCGCCCCTCCCGCCACGCCGCCGACAATCACATATTTTCCCATGTACTCCTCCACTATTGTGCTGCGGCCAGATTTTTCATATACTCCTCATAAATCTGATCCGCATCCTGAACGACCTGATCCAGCAACAGGCCCGCCTTTACTTTTACCGGCGTGCAGGTGTCCTGCTCATCCCGGTGCTTGGCCTTGATTTCAGAGCATTTCAAACTGCCAAAGTACGCTTCAAACCGGCGGACATACTCAATGGTAACCGCCTTCATTTTGTGATTGTAGGTGGGTTTGTTCTCTCCAAACAAAATGCCCAGTGCGGCCAGTGCCGCCAGCAGCGCGCCGCATGTGTTTTCCGTCTGCATCCCTGCGCCGAAGGGGCAGATGGCGTGAAAATACGTTTCGTCTAAATTCAGGCCATATTTTTGATTTGCGGAACGCAAAATATTTTCCGCACAGTTGGTGTGATACAGTTCCTGATCTTTTTCTGACATAGCCGCTTCTTTTTCAATAATCGCTCGAATATATTGTTCCATCTTATTCCCTCCTATGGTTTTTCAGGGTGGTTGACAGGGAACTGGGGCGTGCGGCCATTCAGCACATCATCAACTGCCTGCGCACTAATCAGCCCGGAAACATCCTGCGCCTCCTGAGACATTCCGGCGTTATGGGGCGTGGAGACAAAATTTTTCAGTTTCAGCAAAGGATGGTCCGCAGCCAAAGGTTCTTCCTCAAAACAATCACAGCCGGCGCCCGCAATCGTATGGGACGTCAGCGCCTCATATAGTGCCTGTTCATCCACAATACCGCCTCTTGCGCAGTTCACCAGGAACGCGGAAGGCTTCATCATCTTCAATTCCGCACGCCCGACCATATTTTTTGTGTCGGGTGTTAAGGGCACATGGAGAGAGATGAAATCCCCGTTGCGGAAAATCTCCTCTTTGTCCGGGGTCAGTTCCACATAACTGGGCAGCTTTTCAGGATCGGCATATGCGTCGAACCCGATGACCCGCATATCCATGCCGTCATGGAGCATCTTTGCCAGGTGGAGCCCGATTGCTCCACAGCCGATGAGGCCCAATGTTTTTCCATAAAGCTCATTTGTAAGATAGGAAAGCCGTGCATTCCAATTCCCCTGTTCAATACAGGTGGAAAAGATGGGAATTTTTTTGGCCAGCACCATCATCATGGTCATTGCGTGCTCGGCAACCGCATAGCTGGTGTGCTGGTTTTTGGTAACCGTGACATAGATCCCAGCCTCTTCCGCCGCCTTCACGTCAATGTTGTCAACGCCGATACCATGCCGGGAAATAATTTTTAGCTTTTTACCGGCCCGGATAACGTCTGCCGGATAAAGGGCGGTTCTGGCAATCACGGCGTCTGCATCCGCAATTTCTCTTTTGATCGTCTCAGAATCGAACCCGGACCCCATAACCAGTTCATATCCGCGTTCACGCAGATAGGCCTTACCGGATTCCGGGACGTCCTGAGGAATTAACACTTTATACACCTTGTCTCCCCCCAATTGCACCTTTAATTGGAAACTGTGGGAGAGGATTTCCTTCCTCCCCCACAGTCTCTGCTTTCTATTTTAGCCCAAGATCATCTTGTCCAGCTTTCTGAGGTCCGCAATGTGAACCTGCATGGTCTTGCCAATGGAGGCGAAGCACAGGTTGGTGCCAAGCGCTCTGCCGCAAATGCGGGAGATCATGCCCTTTTCTCCGCCGGAGATGGAGAATACAGGCCGATCCAGCCAGGACTTCTTGGCAGCCAGCGTAACCTCAGCCAGTCTGGCCACATCGCCGTAAGACTGGGGAGCAAAAGAATACTTGCAAATATCCGCGCCCAGGTCATACTCCTCCCGGATGATGGCTTCCATTTCCTCATTGGACGGGGTGTTCTCCCAATCGTGGTGGGCAATCAGCAGCAGTACGCCATTGGCATGAGCAAGCTCTCTCAGCAAAGGAATGTACTCTTTGTGGGGCAGTTCGATGTCCACAACGTCAATGTACCCGGATTTGACGGCCGCTTCCAGAATGGCCTTCTTCGTCTCATAGGGAAGATCCTGCTTGCCTCTGTCGTTAAAATCCCGGCATGTGAACAGGATCGGAGTATCGCCCACCAGCTGGCGCATGGTGGCCAGCGCCTCGTTTCTCACGCTCTCCTGATCGATCCCCTGAAGCGCGTCCGCTCTCCACTCGATCATATCGGGATTGTTTTCTTTCGCGGTGGTGGCCTGAGATTTCAGATCCTCCATGGTGGAGGCCATGACAGGAATGGTGACATACAGCTTACCATCATTGAAATTGGGCAGTTTACCTTTCATCGTTGTTCCCCCTTACATACCAATCTTGAATACGGCCTTCTTAATGGGCTCGGGCTTATCCTTCATAATGCCGGTGCGGTGAACCTCGCCGGGGAAGGAGATGGCAAAATAGCCGGGGCGAATCCAGTATGTACCATCGGGCTGGCCAAAGAAGTCGCCGCAGTCGCTGCTGACACGGAACTCACCATTGGGGGTAATGCGCTCGTCGTTCACATCGGCAGTCTGGACGCCCTCGGTGCCCACGACCATGTAGTGAATGTCGGCGCGCAGCCGGTGGGCCTCAAAGGGAGCGACCTCCTCCGGCTCGGTATCATAAACCTTGGGCACCACAAAAAACTGATTGTTCGGCTCAAAGTCGATGCGCTTTTCGGGGAAATTTTCCTCGGTCAGCGTCTCCAGGTAGCACAGGGCCTCATAGACCCGCTTCATCTCCTTGTACTTTTCCTTGTTCTTAATGCTGTCAAAAATCATACCAGTACCTCCTAATTGAATTTCAAAATATTTTGAACGGCATCTACCGCTCTTGTAACAAAGAGAATATCAGGACTCGTACTCAGCGATCTTGGCCAGATAGGCGTCCACGACCTCATCGCCCAGGTCCTCCCGAACCAATTTCCAGGAACTAGTCTCGGCAACCGCCTTCAGATCCTCAAACAATTCTTCATTGAACATCTTAGCGGTAACGCCGGCTGCGGCAACCTCGTCCCAGCCCGCTTCATTGTCCTCAATACCCATAGCGTTAAACTCATCATTGACCTCAGCCATGAACTGATCGAACCAGGCCTTGTCGTTTTCGGTCATGCTGTTATACTGATCCAGGTTCATGACAGCAATGGTCATGTGGGGCAGGATCATGGTCTCCTGGACATAGTCGCAAACCTCGGTCAGCTTGCGGCTGAGGATAGAGGCCATGTTCATTTCAATGCCGTTGATCAGGCCCTGCTGCACGGACAAATACAGCTCAGAGGCATCGATCTGAATGGTGTTGGCTCCAACGGCCTGCCAGAAATCAATATGGTACTTGTTGCTCAGGGTACGCATATCGTATCCCTTGAAGTCATCAATCGTGTTGACTTCCTTGGTGCTGGCCAGCAGCTTACTGGACTGAGTCTCCCAGGCAATCAGCTTCAGGCCGGCCTTCTCAAACCAACCCTGGACCATGGCCAGAAATTCCTCGTCCTCCATCATGGCGCTGAGCGTATCCATGGAGGAAAAAGCACAGTGCATATCGAAAACAGCCAGTTCGGGAACCGTTCCGGTAATGGAAGCCGTCGTCATGACCACGATGGGAAGGTTTCCGGCCACGCACTCCTTGAGCATCTCATTGTCACTGCCCAAGGAAGAAGCGCCGTAATATGTCATGGTGAGCTTTCCGCCGGACTCTTCCTGCGCTTTCTGCTGGGCCGCTTCAAAGGTCTTTGTGATGGTGGTGCCTGCGGTGGAGGACGACCCCACATTGAACGAATAGCTGTTCTCAAGCCCGCCGCTTCCGTCTCCTGAGCCGGCAGTCCCCGCACCGCTTCCCTGTCCGGAACTGGCCGCGCTGTTCTGATTCTGGCCGCAGCCTACCAAAGCCAGTGCCGTACAGAGCACCAGAATCCAACTCACTACTCTTTTTTTCATAAAAATCCTCCTTCTTGCTTCTATTTTTTACCTTCCTTTAAAGAAGGCACAGCGCTATATTGGGAACGAACGCGATCAAGAGAATGGCTGCTACATTCGCTACGATAAACGGAACCGCTCTCTTGCCGATTTCAAAGGAAGGAACATCTACCAAAGGCGCGGCAACAAACAGGTTCATGCCGAAGGGAGGCGTCACAAAGCCAACGGCCAAGGTACAGACCATCAACAGCAGGAAGTGGATGGAATTCATTCCAAAGGCCTGGGCAACCGGCAGGAAGATGGGGGCCAAAATCACGTTGGCGGGGCCGCAGTCCATAAACATTCCGATCACAAACAGGACAAAAATAACCATGAGGATAAATACCGTCTTGCTCTGAATGTTGGACGTCAGGTAATTGGCCAGCGTGGTGGGAGCTCCGGTCAGGGTAAACACTTTGGCAAACGCCCGGGCCACACACAGCAGAATACAAATGGGGGCGTAGGTTGTCACGGCGCCCACCAGAAAGCGCGGGATATCTTTTATCGTAACGCTGCGATACACAAAAATACTGATGATCAGCGCGTAAAACACAGACACGCAAGCAGCCTCCGTGGGGGTGACGAAGCCGCCGTAAATTCCCCCCAGGGTCAGCACGGGGAACAGCAGGGCCGGGATACTGGTGAAGACGATCCGGCCCACGCCCTGCGCCTTCAGCCTCTCGTAATTCTCCCGGATTTTCTCTTTGTCCTCTCCCTTGAACTTGCAGTAAATGACTGCGTAGGCAATGAGGAAGAAGGCGATGGTACAGCCAGGCAGGATGCCCGCGATCATCAGGTCTCCGATGGATTCCCCGGTGACGGTACAAATGGTGACATAGGGGATACTGGGAGGAATGATGACGGCCAGACCGGCGGCGGTGGCCAGCAGCGCCCCGCTGAATTTCTTGTCATAGCCCAGATCATTCAAAATGGGGAGCACCATTGTGCCTACCGCGGCGCAGGTAGCCGGGCCGGAACCGGAAATCGCGCCGAAAAACAGACAGGTAATCACCGTTGCAATCGGCATGCCGGCTGATCTTTTTCCTGAAATCAGTGCAAACAGATCAAACAGCTTCTTTGAAACGCCGCCCTTGCACATAATATCCCCCGAGAGCATAAACAACGGCAGCGCCAGGATGGTAAAGGAATCCACACCAGCAATCATGCTTCGGATAATGTAGGATGCATTTGCCGGGAAGGATGAGTCAATTATGTTGGGGACAATGGCCGATCCGGCAACTGCCACGGCAATTGGCAGTCCCAATACCAAAGCAACTGCAAAGACTGCCAGCATCATGGAAATAATCATATGGCTCTTCTCCCTCCTTACGCCCTGCGAAACAATTTCTTACCCTCAATAATCAGCCGTTGAATCCCACGAAATGTGGCAAGTCCCAGCGCAACGCAAGGCATCCCGTAAATCCACGCCTCGTTGAAGCCCATGGTCTGGCTGTAACTGGGGTTCTCCAACGCATTTGTCAGAACATCAAAGGAGTACACCCACAAAAATGTCCAAATCGCAAACGCTACCAAGTCGCCCAGGTACAGCACATAGCCGCGAATCTTCTCCGGAACAAAATTGACGATAATATCGACTTTCAGCATTTTATTGAGCTTAATACACAGCGGAATACAGAAAAAAGCGGTATAAATAAAGCAGTACCGGCTGAATTCTTCCGGCCAAATCAAAGTATTGTGGAAGATAAACCGCAGGCAAATTTGCATGAACATGACACACGTCATTGCTGCCAGCAGGACAGAGAGGATTGCCTCTTCCGCATACTTATTGAGCCAGCAAAAAATTCGTTTCATAAATTACCTCCCCTACACAAACTGAATGGTTACCTTACCTAATTCCGGGAAATCGGCACTGTAACTGTTATTTTTTTTGACACTTTGCAGCGGGAATGTCAGCGCTCCCGTCATAATCACCTCCCCAGCACGCAAACCGCTCCCCGCCGCAATCAATTTGTTGGCCAGCCAGCAAATGGTGCCGGCCAGTGCCTCCAGATCAGCCTCTCCCGCTTCACATTCCAGCCCGGTCCCATTTTCCTCCATTCGCACAGTGAACCGCTGGTCTGGCCGTAACTGGGACACGCTTATCTTTTTTTCTCCCAGCACACATCCGCCCGATGATGCGTTATCCGCTAAACTGGCCGGCATAGTTTTTCCGTCCCTAAGCTGTCTGCTGTCTACAATCTCCAGGGCGGGAACCAAATAACCGATGGCCTGTCTGGCCGTCTCCACCGTAATCTCGCCCTCACATAGATCCCGGTTTAAAATAACGGCAACCTCCGCCTCCAGTCCGGGAGAAAAAAACGCTCCCATGGGAATGGTTTCCCCGCTTTTATGGATCTTGCTCGCCAGCAGCTGGCCATAGTGTGGGCCATATCCACCGCTGGCATTTTTTCTGTAACTGATCCCACCGGCTTTTTTCCCGGCACAGGCCATGCCGCTGCGCGCATATTTCTCAATCAACTGCGCTTGAATACGATACCCATCTTCTTCCGTAATCTCGGGAAACACTTTACTTAAAGCAGGAATCTGAAAGTGCATTTGCTCTGCGTAGTACAGTACACAGGCAAGTCCTGTTATTCGCTGTTGATCCATCTCGCTTCTCCCTTAAGAAAATGTAATAGACGCCGACCCCAGCCACCCAAAATCGGCTGTATAAGTATCTCCTTTTTCAACTTTCTGCAGCGGAATCAGCGATCCGGACATTAACGCCTCTCCCTTTCGGAAATAGTCGTCCGTCATCGACAGCGCATTGACCGCCCAGATCAAGGAGTTCAAGGGATTGTACATCACGTTGCGCCCGGTTCCAGCTGCGACTCTGGTATGGTTCCGATACGCCTCTACTGTGATTTTTTCCAGAGCCTCTTTTGAAATCTCCGTGACCCGATTGTCCCCCACCACATACGCGCCAAAGGACCCGTTGTCCGCAATGCTGTCCATCTGCGATCGCCCGGCCAGGACCTGGCGGCGGTCCACCACCTCAAGGGCGGGTCTTATGGATGCGATACAGTCTGTGATTTCTTCTTCGGTAAAGGTTTTTCCTTTCATGTCGTCCTTTACCTCAAAGAGAATCTCCGCTTCGATCCCCGGCTGCAAAAACTGCTCGAAGGCCACTTTGCTTCCGCTTGTCAGCCTTTTCTCCGCAAACAGGAAACCGTAGGAGGGCTGGTCTAACTTCATTTTCTTCTGCATCTCAGGGTCGGTATAGCCCATCTTTTTCCCGCTGATATGAAATCCATGGTTCAGATAATGTTCCACGACGACTTTCTGAATCTGATACGCCTGCTTCAGATCCGTGTCAGGATACTGCATAAAAAACGGAGGTATGATCTTTTTTGTATCAGCTGCCTCAAAAAGCTCTTGCCCTATTTTTCGGATATTTGCAACATTCATGTTCTTCTCCATCTGCTTCGCATTTTATTGTTTAAGGGTTGGACCTTTTTTTATGTGCCGTTTTCTTTCCCGCAAGCGGCTTAAAGCGACACTGATTTTTTAAATATCAATTACAGTTTGCTTGACTTGCCACAACCAACGGGGCGCTGCTCCTCCCCCTTCCTTGCCCGCAATCATTTTCTTATTATCACAATTTTTTTGCACTTTGTTGAATATTTTTTGTATGTTTTATTGATGTGATCATATTAGCATGCTATAATAACAAAATCCAATACATTTTTCTTTCCTGGAATATAAGGAAAACCATATAACAGGTGATATCAAATGACCTTACGACAACTGTACTATTTCCAAACGCTATCCAAGCTTTTGCACTATACCAAAGCGGCGGAAGCGCTTCACATATCCCAGCCCAGCCTGAGCTATATGATCACCGAATTGGAAAAGGAGTTTGGCACCTCTTTCTTTGAGCGGGACGGGAAAAAAATCAAGCTGTCTCCCGCGGGAGAAATTTTTCTGGATTATGTCAATCAATCACTGTCTATCCTTGAGTCTGGAAAAAACGCGGTTTCCCAGTATGTGAACAATCAGACCAACAACATCAACATTGGATACATTCACACAATCCCCACATCCTTCATTGATTCCGCTCTCAATACATTTCAAAACGACGCCAGGGGCAAATACGTCTCTTTCTGCCACACAATCTCCAATGTGAACAATTCTCTGCTGGAGGATCTGTCAAAGGGAAAAATCTCGTTTGCGTTCTGCCTGGATCTGAATTCGGAAATCGAGGGGGTTCCCATCTGCAATCAGGATCTCTATGTGCTGGTATCAAAGAACCATCCTCTGGGAAAGTTTAAGGAAGTGGACTTTGAAGACCTGGAAGACCTCCCCTTTGTTCGCATCGTCCCCGCCAACTCCCTTCACCGCAGCATCGCCCCCGAGTTTCATAAGCGCCAGGTGAGTCCCAACATCTCTTATGAAGCGGGGAATTTCGCGGTCGCCATTTCTTATGTGATCCGCTTTAACTGCTATATGATTGCCCCCCACCTGTCTACCGTGGACTCATCCCAGCTCACCATGCTCACCATCCGGGACGTTCCGCTGTCCAGGCCCATTTACTTCGCCTGGAAAAAGAACAGTACGTTTACCAAGACGGAGAAACAATTTAAAGATTTTATTACCTCATCCAATTTTGAGAACGTTACCCTCACATAGCCCAGACACAAATACGCTCCCTCCAGAGGAAACAGCGGCTTTGTCCACTGTCTCCCCCGGAGGGAGCGTATGATCTTCAAGGGTTTATTTGACCTGTGTCTTCCCGCTTCTCTGCTCCCGCCATTTCACCGTCCGAAAGGACGGTACACGCCTGGATGTTGATATGATAGTTTCTTCCCGTTCCCTCCCCCGCTGCCCTCACCCGAAACCGAACCGGAAGCTCCGCAACCTCCACCAAAAAGTCTTCCTGACGCACTGTGATGCGCTCAATCAGCTCGTCCAGAACGGCCTCTCCCCCCTCCAGTTCCCGCTCCAGAAAGGCACGGACCTCCTCATACCCGCGTTCCTTCCGCTGGGTGTTCTCCCGGCTGCTCTCCAGCTTCTCCGCTTCGACCCGCAGCCGGGACAGCTCCTGCTCGCATCGGGCCGTCACGCGCCTCATGTCCTCCAGACTGATCGCTCCATCCAGCCACGCCTCCAGCGCCCGGTCTTTCCGGCCCATCTGCCGCTGAAGCTCCCGCTTGATTTTAGCCACTTCTTGGGCGCTGTCCTCCCCCGCCCCGGGCAGGGCCCTCAGTTCCCCCATCAGCTGGTCGAGGATGGCCGGGCCGTTCAGCGCCAGCCGGCTCAGCACATACCGTGCCACCGTCAGAATTACCGGCCCGGGCACCGCCCGCATGTCGCACGTTCCTGTGCCGTCCAGATGTCCGCGGCAGACAAAGCGCGTATACTCGCCTCCATTGGCCCTTCGGGTGCGTTTGCAGACGAAGCTTTTGCCGCAGCAGCCGCAGCGCACCTTCCCCGAGTACCAGTACCGGGCGGAGAACCGGGCGCTCTCGCTTTGCATGCCCGCCCTTCTGTCCAGCTCCGCCTGCACTTGCTGAAAATCCTCCCGGCTGATGATCGCCTGGTGGTGATCCCGGAGGTACAGCTGTTCCTCCTGCCCACGGTTGAGAAGTTTCCGGTGGGTCAGGTGATCGGTGGTGAAATATTTCTTTTGGAGCAGATCCCCGCAATACTTTTCGTTGCGGAGAATCCGCAGTACCATAACTGAGGACCAGCTCCCCACGGGCCGCAGCGGCGGCGGAACGCTCTGCTCCGTCAGCTCCCGGGCAATGGTATGCGCGCCTTTGCGCTCTATGCGGAACTTGTGGTAGATCAGCCTCACCACATTGGCCTGCTCCGGCGCCACGGTCAGCTTCCCCTCCCGCAAGGTGTAGCCGTAGATGGAATTATTCCCGAACACCACCCCCCGGCGCATGGCCTGGAGCTGGCCCCACCGGGTGCGCTCGGACACCTTGCGGCTCTCCTCCTGAGCCACGCTGGCCATGATGGTCAGGCGGAACTCGCCGTCATTGTCGCCGGTATTGATGTTGTCGTTCAGGAACAGCACCCGAACCCCGCGGCTTTTCAGCTGGCGGGTGATCTGGAGCGTATCCACCGTGTTGCGGGCAAAGCGGGAGACCTCCTTGGTCACGATCAGGTCCATTTCCCCGGCCATGGCCCGGCTTATCATCTGGGTAAACTGGGGCCTGCGTTTGGCCGAGGTGCCGGACAGGCCCTCGTCGGCGAAGATTCCCACCAGCTCCCAGCCCGGCTGCTGCCGGATGTAGCTTTGAAAAAACGTCTGCTGGGCGGCCAGGGAGTTTCGCTGATCCTCCTTATCGGTGGACACCCGACAGTATGCCGCCACCCGCAGGATTTTCCCATCTCCGAAGTTCACAATACTCCTCCGGGGCGATTATCCCCGTCCGGAGCGTCACCCACCCCAGCGTGGTTCTGATGTTCCATGTTTATCCCCCTCTCTGTGTGTCTGCCTGCGGCATATCTGTCCCGGCGGCGTGTCGATCCGCATGCCCGGCGGAAGTTCCCGCTGTGAAAGCATATGAGTTTTCTTCCGGCATCTTGCCTGTTGATCCGTCCCGCTGCACCGTTGTACCATTTAAGCCGGTGCTGTATGGCTGTGGAAGTGAAGCCTTGCAAAATGAAGCAAATAACAAAACCGGAACCCCGCCCGGGGTTCCGGTTTTGTGTGTCCTATCGCCAACGCGGTGCCCACCGCAGAGGGAGCCGTCCAGCTTGCCATGGAGCACCTGCCCATTACCATCCACGGCGCCCGGGTGCTGGTGCTGGGATTTGGCCGGGTGGGCAAACTCACCGCCCAGCGCTTCCAGGCTCTGGGGGCCAGGGTGAGCGTGGCCGCACGGAAATACGACCAGCTAGCCTGGGCCCAGGCCATGGGCCTTGGCGCCGAGCACCTGGAGCAGCTGGGGGGCTGTCTGTGCGGCTATGACCTGATTGTCAACACCGTCCCGGCCCAGGTACTGGGCCGGAAGGAGCTGGAGGATGTAAAGGAGGACTGTCTCATTTTGGACCTGGCCTCCAAGCCCGGCGGGGTGGATCTGGGGGCGGCGGGGGAGCTGGGGCTCACCGTCATCTGGTGTCTGTCCCTGCCCGGAAAGGTGGCCCCCGTCACCGCCGGAGCCGCCATCCAGCACACCATCTACAATATGCTCCATGAGTCGGGCTATTAGGCCCGGCTCTCCCTTGAAAGGAAGATGAGATTTGGAAGACAAAACCATTGGATTCGCCGTGTGCGGGTCCTTCTGCACCCACGATAGGGCCATGGAGGCTTTGGAGCAGGTGAAAGCCCGCTTTGCCCGGGTGGTGCCCATTGTGTCCCAGTGCGTGGCCGACACGGACACCCGCTTTGGCAAGGCCCACGACCTTATGCGGGAGATGGAGCGCATCTGCGACCACCGGGTCATTTCCACCGTAAAGGCCGCCGAGCCCATCGGCCCCCAGAAGCTGCTGGATTTGCTCATCATCTGCCCCTGCACCGGCAACACCCTGGGCAAGCTGGCCGCCGGCGTCACCGACACCAGCGTCACCATGGCCGCCAAGGCCCACCTGCGCAACCAGCGCCCTCTGCTCATCGCCCCCTCCACCAACGACGGCCTGTCCGCCTCGGCGGTGAGCATTGGCTCTCTCCTGCCCCGGAAGTACATCTACTTTGTCCCCTTCGGCCAGGATGACCCGGAAAAAAAGCCCGCCTCTCTGGTGGCCGACTTCTCCCAGGTGGCCGACGCCGCCTGCGCCGCCCTGGAGGGGCGGCAGCTCCAGCCCATTTTATTGAGAAGTTAAAAAACCTGCCTGTGCCGCTTGGCACAGGCAGGTTTTTAACGATCGAAAAAGTGGCTGAGCCGCTTTTTCGAGAAAGATCACACAAAAGATTCCCCTCGATTTCTTACGAAATTGTCGGCAAATCTTTCGTGAGAAGTGTCATTTCCGACGCACATGTCGCCGGAAATGACGGATTACACTTTTTTCCACCGCCTGCGGGCGGTGGAACTCCTTGCAGGAGGGCTTTTTTAGCGAAGCTGTTTGCCTGATTACTTACAGAAGTCTTTCGCGACCTCCACAATGTGCTCGGCGCACAGGCCGAACTGCTTCAAAAGCTCCCCGGCGGGGCCGGAGTGGCCAAACTCGTCGTTGACGCCGATCCGGCGCACGGGGGTGGGGCACTTCTCGCTCAAAACTCCGCACACGGCCTCGCCCAGGCCGCCCAGGACGGAGTGCTCCTCACAGGTGATGATCTTCCCGCACTCCCGGGCCGCCTTCAGCACCAGCTCCTCGTCCAGGGGCTTGATGGTGGCCATGTTGATGACCCGGGCGGAGATTCCGGCCTCCTTCAGGGCCTTGCCCGCCTCCACCGCCTCGGCCACCAGAAGGCCGGTGGCGATGATGGCCACGTCGCTGCCCTCCTGGAGGACCTCGCCCTTGCCGATCTCAAAGGTATAGCCCTCCTCCTCATGGAACACGGGGACGGGGGAGCGGCCAAAGCGCATATACACGGGGCCCTGGTGGGCATAGGCGGCCTTCACCATGGCACGGGCCTCCACGTCGTCGGAGGGGCACATGACCACCATGCCGGGGATGGTGCGCATGAGGGCGAAGTCCTCACAGCACTGGTGGGAGGCCCCGTCCTCGCCCACGGAGATGCCCCCGTGGGAGGCGCCGATCTTCACGTTCAGGTGGGGGTAGCCGATGGAGTTGCGCACCTGCTCAAAGGCCCGCCCGGCGGCGAACATGGCAAAGCTGGAGGCAAAGGGTACCATCCCCATGGCCGCCGCCCCGGCGGCCACCGCCATCATGTTCCCCTCGGCGATGCCGCAGTTGAAGTGCCGGTCGGGGTAGGCCTTTTTCACCATGGCAGTCTTGGTGGCGCCGGCCAGGTCCGCGTCAAAGACGATCAGGTCCTCATGCTCGGCGGCCAGCTCCGTCAAAGCCTTGCCGTAGCTGTCCCGGGTCGCGATCTTCTTCACATCCGCCATCTTACATCGCCTCCAATTCCGCCAGCTGAGCCCGCAGCTCCTTCATGGCTATCTCATACTCCTCGTCGTTGGGGGCCTTTCCGTGCCAGCCCACCTGGTTTTCCATGTAGCTGACCCCCTTGCCCTTGACGGTCTTCATCACAATGGCGAAGGGCGCGCCCTTCGTCTGTCTGGCCTGGGAGAAGGCGGCCTCCATCTGGTCAAAGTCGTGGCCGTCGATCTCGGCCACCTCCCACCCGAAGGCCCGCAGCTTCTCGGGAATGGGGTAGGGACTCATCACGTCGGCAATGTTGCCGTCGATCTGAAGACCGTTGTTGTCAATGACGATGCACAGGTTGTCCAGCTTATAGTGGTGGGCGAACATCATGGCCTCCCACACCTGGCCCTCCTCGATCTCACCGTCTCCCAGCAGGGCGTACACCCGGCAGTCCATCCCCTTGTGCTTAGCCGCCAGGGCCATGCCGCAGGCCGCGGAGATTCCCTGTCCCAGAGAGCCGGTGGACATGTCCACGCCGGGCGTCTCGTTCATGTTGGGGTGCCCCTGGAGATAGCTGCCGATGTGCCGCAGGGTGGGCAGGTCCTCCACCGGGAAAAATCCCCGCTGGGCCAGGGCGGCGTACAGGCCCGGGGCGGTGTGCCCCTTGCTGAGCACAAAGCGGTCCCGCTCCTCCCACTTGGGGTTCTTCGGGTCCACCTTCAGCTCCTTAAAATAGAGGTATGTAAACAGGTCCGCGGCGGACAGGCTCCCGCCCGGATGGCCCGCCTTGGCGCCGTGGACGCCCTCAATGATGCCCATGCGCACCTTGCAGGCGCTCACCTTCAGCTGCTTCTTCTCGCTGGCTGTCATAGCGTTCTCCCTTTCCTTTAAATATTGCGTTCTCGATTGGAAAACGGTGAAAATTGGGTTCGAATTATTATAAAACAGCCCAGGTAAAATTACAAGGGGACATGGAAAAAAAGCCCGCTCTGCATGGTGCAGAGCGGACTTTTCAGGTGTTACGCTCCCGTGGTGGGGAAGCCGGTGTAGGGCTCGTCGGCGGAGATGGTCACGCCGATGCCGCTGAGCACCAGGTCCCCGCCGTCAGCGGCGGTGAAGTAGACCTCAGCCTTTCCGTCCTCGGTGCCCACCCACTCCTGGATGGTCTTCTGGATGCTGTCCAGGATGGTCTGGTCCAGCTGCCCGGCGTCCAGGACCCGGAACTCCTCCTTCTGCTCCTCCGGGGGACCCACAAACAAAGAGCAGGTGTCGGCGAAGGAGATCACGATCTTCCCGTTGCCCTCCACGGCGCTCTCCAGGTCCAGGTTCCAGCCGGTCAGCTCGGCAATGCCGGCCACCAGAGTGTAGTAGTTGACCTCTTCCTTGGCTTCCAGGGGGTACTCCTTGAACTCACCGTTCATCCCGATGTACAGGGTTGCGCTCCTGCTGTTCTGGGAAGAGTCGGAAGCGCTGCCGTCCGCCCCGTTGGCGTCAGAACCGGAGCCGGAGGCCGAACTGGAGCCGGACGACACGGAGCCGGAGGTCGAACTGGAACTGGAAACAGAGCCAGAGCTGTTGGCGCTGCCGGTCTGGGCTTTGTTCCCGCCCAGACCCAGGCTGGAACAGGAGGCCAGGGCCAGCACCAGAGCGCCGGCACAGGTGATTGCTAACATTCGTTTCATCTTTGGTAACTCCTTTCTTGGACGCCGTCCCTCCCGGAGCGGAGGAGACGGACCAGACGGGCAACTGGTGGTCCCGTTCGGCAGGTGCCATCATATCGGATAACCATGAAGAAATCATGGCCCCGATATGAACATTCCTAAAACGATTTCTGAAGAGTTTCCTCCATGAAAACCAGATTTTTTTGCAGCCGCTCATTCCCCGGCTCCTTTTCCAGGGCCTTTTTGACCTCCTCCACCGCCTGAGCATAGGCTCCGGTGCGGTAAAAGGCCATGGAGCGCAGGTCGTGGGGCAGGCTCCCCCAGGCCTGAGCCTCGCAGATGTAGCTCCGGGGCCGGTCTGTGATGGCCAGGGCGCAGGCGGTGAAGTAGAGCACCCCCTCCCACTCCTCCTGGAGGTAGAGCATGAAGGCCAGGTCCATGTAGGGCTCCCGGAGATAAGGGGCCTCGGTGATGGCCCGAAAGTACCAGTCCCGGGCCTCAGCCTTCTCCCCTTTGTTCCAATAGGCCTTGGCGATATACCGCATGGAGGCCGCCCGCTCGTCCTTCCAAGTGGCTGTGGGCAGGGAGAGGTGGCGCTTCAGGGTGCGGATGCAGTCGTCCCACCGGCGGTGGTAGAGGTACTCCCGGCCCAGATAGTGGACATTCCGGTCGTCGTCCGGGGCCTCCCGGACCGACAGCTCCAACAGCGGCAGGTACTGGGCCCGGGACTTTTGGGGGTCCGGGTGGTGGTCCAGCTGGATGTCCTCCGCCGTCACCATGGGCCCCCCCTGCCCCTCTCCCACCCACTCCAGTACCTCATGGACCGGGTGGACCCAGCGGTAGCCGTGACGGGCGTGGATCTTCTCATACCAGAAGGTCACGCCCTCCGACCCGTCGGCGTTAAAGGACCAGGTGTACCGATAGGACACCTGCCCCACCCCCGGCGTCCAAACCCGCTCCAGGGCCTGCCGCCAGCCCGGGTGGAACACCTCGTCCAGGTCGGTACACACACAGATGTCCACATCCTCGCCCACCAGCTCCATGGAGCGGTTCCGGGCGGTGTCAAAGCGCCATGGTACAATAGCCTCCTCCGTCACCAGGGCTCCCCGGGCCCGGAGGCGCTCCACCGTGTCATCCTCTGACCCGGTATCCAACACCACCACCTGATCGGCCTCGGACATGGAGTCCATCCAACGGTCCACAAACTGGCTCTCATTCTTGCAGATGGCGTAGACGCAAACCTTGAACTGGTTCATAACATCCCCCTTTGAAAAAGGCCGGCGCCCCAAACGAGGCGCCGGCCGCCGCACAGAGACAGATTTACTGGGACAGAATCCCCGCGGAACGCAGGTTGGCCAACAGCTGGTTGAACGCGGTCACCACATCGGTGGTGCTGGTGGCGTCCGGCACCGCCGCGGCACGGGCTGCCAGTCCGCTGGGTCCAGTGGGCCCGGTGGGGCCGGTAGGACCAGTGGGACCCTCCGCGCCGGCGGCGCCCTGCGCACCGGCAGGACCCTCAGGTCCGGTGGGTCCGGTGGGGCCGGTTTCGCCCGTGGGGCCGGTGGGACCCGTAGCGCCCTCCGCGCCGGCAGTCCCTTGAGGCCCGGTGGGGCCAGTGGGGCCGGTCGCACCGGCAGTTCCCTCAGGCCCGGTGGGGCCGGTGGGGCCGGTTGCGCCCGCAGTTCCCTCAGGCCCGGTGGGGCCGGTCGCGCCCGCAGTCCCCTCAGGCCCGGTGGGTCCGGTGGGGCCGGTTGTACCCGCAGTCCCCTGAGGCCCGGTGGGGCCGGTGGGGCCGGTTGCGCCCGCAGTCCCCTGAGGCCCGGTGGGGCCGGTGGGGCCGGTTGCGCCGGCAGTCCCCT
>JAXWVI010000052.1:0-160919 GCA_037245165.1 bacterium | reverse complement strand
GGCGGTCTATCTCTTGTTTTCGGTTGCTTGCTTCCTTACCGTACATGAGCATTATTTGACGGCGTCTCCGCCGTGGGGGGAACCGACCGTCCCAACGCCACGTTTCCCGTCCAGGTTTCTGTCCACGGCCCATCTCTCGATCTCCTCCTCACCCCATCCGATTCCATGCCAGCCTGCTCTCCCGGTACTTATGATCTGACATACACCTGCCAGCTCACCGTACTGGACAAGGCCGAGGCGGTACACAGTACCCTGACCGTTCTCCCGCCGGATACCGAACCGCCTGTCATCTCCGGCGCCCAGGATATCGAGACTTCGGTGGGCGCTTCCATCTCCTACCGCAGCGGGATAACCGTTACCGATAACTCCAACGAAACTGTGGCGCTCCAGATCGACAACAGCCAGGTTGATCTCACCAGACCTGGACAATATCCCGTCACCTACTCCGCTGTGGACAGCCGCGGGAACCGTGCCTCTGTTACCGTCACCGTTACCGTGAAGGAGGCGGAGGTGGGTGAGATCAGCCTCCCCGCCTCCCTGGAGGATGTGACAGAGGAGGATCTCAACGCCCTGGCCGATCGCATCTTGCAGGAGATCACCACTCCCGATATGACCCAGTACGACAAGGCCAAGGCCATTTATGACTATGTACACGGCCACATCACCTACGTCAACACATCCGACAAGTCCAGCTGGATTCTCGGCGCCTATGTGGGTCTGACCCAGGGGAAGGGCGATTGCTTTAATTATTTTGCCGCCTCCAAGGTCCTGCTCACCCGAGCTGGAATTTCCAACATTGATCTGGAACGTGTGGGCGGCAAGTCGGACCACTACTGGCAGCTTGTCAACGTGGGAGATGGCTATTATCATTTCGACGCCTGCCCCCATCCCAACGGCTACCCCATCTATTCCTTTATGCTCACCGAGCAGCAGGTCCGGGAATACAGCGAGCTTTGTAAAAGTGTGCGTCTGAACTACTATGTCTATGACTACGATGCCTGCCCTGTGGAGGTAGTGGGAACCCCGGAGACCTAATCAATGGAATGTTACATGACAAACTCAAAACAAGGAAGGATGTTTAGAATGAAACGCAAATTATGTACTATATTCCTCATAGCGGCTCTGGTATTGAGCCTGGCTGCCTGCGGAGGGGGCGGCGGCAGCTCCCAGCCGGGCGCAGCCTCTTCCCAGCCTGACCGTTCCCAGTCCTCCGCTTCCCAGTCCGATTCCGCTGTCTCCACCTCCAGCAGCAGCCAGGGGAATGGATCGGAGCGTTTTGAGTTCCTGTCCGGCACCACTGCCATTTCCATTGACCAGGATATGGCGGACGTGCTGGCCGCTCTGGGGGAGGCGCAGAGTTACTTTGAGGCTGCCTCCTGTGCCTTTGACGGTCTGGATAAAACCTACACCTATCCCGGCTTTGTGATTACTACCCGTCCGGAGGAAACGGGCGACTTTGTCAATTCCATCCTGCTGACCGATGACAGCGTCACCACTGCCGAGGGCATCTACATCGGTTCTACCAAAGACGACGTGATTGCCGCCTACGGCGAAAGCTCCGGAACCGAGGGCGTTATGAACTATACCAGGGGCAATACCACATTGAATATTATTCTGAAGGACGATGTGGTCGCTTCCATCGAGTACATTCCCGCGTAATACAGCGGGACCATTGCTCCAAGATCGATGTACAAGTCCATACTGTGTAAAGCGCCAAGCGGGGCCGGAAATTTTCCGGCCCCGCTTTTGCGTCAAGGAGGAAACAGCAACCAGGGACAAAGGACCCACAGCTGACCTTCATTATTTCGAGGTATCAGTAGGCAAATGATAATAGTCCAGCACAAAGTCCCAGAAATCCAGGGCGGCTTCGGTAATCAGGGATTTTTTTCGCCGCATCAGATTGATTGTCCGCATGGTGTCATATCGATCCAGTGCCCCATAGGCCAGACCAGGTGCCACAGCAATAGCGTCGGCCAGGCAGGACTCGGGCAGAATTGACACCGCGGCTCCCGAGGCCACCAGCTGCACCTTCACCAAAAACTCGTCGGTGGCGCAGTAGACCTTGGGGTAAAAACCGGCCCCAAAGCACAGGGAGTAGGTAAGGTCCGACCACATCAGATTCCCCTGCCGCATGACAATAAAGTACTCGTTTTCCAGCTTCTTCAGATCCAGTCCCCTCTCCGGAATTTGAAGGCCGCTGGCTGTACCATAGATCAAAACATAGTTCTCCCGGAACAGGGGTTGGGTGACCCAAAACTGCTTATTGTCCCGCCACTCGTCCCCTTTGCTGGACGCCCACAGGATAAAGTCCAGTTCGTCAAATTCGCACACCTCTGACGAGGAAAACATACTTCCAAACTGAAAGGAAGCCAGGGGGTTCAGCTTTGTGTACTCGCTGATGCAGTTTGTCAGGATGGGCGCATAGGTGTTGTATGCAATGCGGATGGCTCCTTTTGTATCATAGATCCCGCGCTTTGCTGAATTAATCCCAATATTCAGCAGATCCATAGCCTGTTGAGCATACTGGGCAAACTGTTCTCCATTTTTGTTGAGCACAATCCGGTTTCCAACCCTGTCAAAAAGCTTCAGGCCCAGCTCCCGCTCCAACGACGCAATGTGCTTGCTCAGCGAGGGCTGGGAGATATTCAGAAGATTCGCGGTCGCAGAGACATGTTCATACTTTGCCAGCTGTAAAAAGTATGTAATATTTTGAATATCCACCTGACATCCTCCCACTATTCCATTTTGGGAATGATTGTATATTTTATATCAAATTGACATTGTAGTCAATGTAATTTATTATAAATCCACCAAAAAGGTGCAGCTGTACTTCTGAAACAAGCTTAGAAAGGGGATAGAACTCAGAAGTGTTTAATCGTTTTGGTAATATGAATCCCACCGCGGAGTATTCCAGACGGCCTTACCTCATGAACCGTCCGCCATTTCGGATTGCCGGGAATCTCTATTTCGTCGGGAACCTGTGGTGTTCCTCCCACCTGATCGACACAGGAGATGGCTTAATTCTGCTGGATACACCCACGGCAGCCTGTCTGCCTGGTTTGATGTTCAACATTACTTCTCTCGGATTCTGCCTGAAGGATTTAAAGTACATTGTGGTCTCCCATGCCCACACTGACCATTTTGGCGCGGTGGCAGCCCTATCTTACCTCACCGGAGCAAAGACCTTTTTGGGTGAGGTAGACGCCCAGGATATGCGGGATGCGCCGGAGCGTATGGAGAAAATGAACCGGGATCTTGGCGCGTATAACGAATGCTTTATCCCGGATGTGGAATTGAAAGACGGCGATATCATTTCTCTGGGCAACACAAACATGCGCTGTGTGCTCACCCCCGGCCACACCGTGGGAGTCATGTCCCACTTCTGGACCATGGAGGATCAGGGACGTACCCTCCGGGTGGGTATTTATGGCGGCGCCGGTTTTGTCACATTGTCCAGAGCCGCCCTGGAGCGAAACGGACAGCCGTTGACCCTCCAAAAAGACTTTCTCACTTCCATCGACAAGGTGTGGAACGAGCCGGTCGATCTGATGCTGGGGAATCACCCCTTCCACAACGACACCTACCTCAAGCGCAAGCGGGTACTGGCAGGGGAGAAAGATGCGTTTATTGACCCAGGCGAGTGGCACCGTTTTCTGGCAGATATGCGCACCAAGTTCCAGGCGTTTCTGTCCATGACCCCCCAGGAAGTGGAGGCTATGTATGCCAGAAGCCAGATTCTGGACTACTATAAAAACATTTGATAACGAGAACCTACACACCCAAAAGAAGGAGGGTACTTGAGCCGCTATGAAAGTTTTGAGGTTCCTCAACAAGCATTTCGAAGAAATTATTATGGTCTTGACCCTGGCCGCAATCATTGTGGTCATGACATTTCAGATTATTAGGCGCTATGTATTCAACGACTCTCTGACTTGGTCGGAGGAGTTTTGCCGCTATTGCTACATTTGGATGATGTTTGTCTCATTCTCATATAGCATTCATCTGAAAGCAGATCTGCGTGTCGATGCCCTGGTCCTCATGCTGCCCGCCCAGGTTAAGAAAGCGCTGGACCTGGTCATTTTGATCATCTGTCTGGTATTCACTGGATTTTTGTTCTACAACTCCTTCGGGACAGTAGCCAATGTAATGGAAACCGGCGAAACCAGCGTGGCTTTACATCTGCCCTTGTATGTGGTATATTCCGCCAGCGTGGTCGGCTATGGATTCGGGACCCTGCGTTATATTCAGCAGCTTTATAACCTGGTGACCAAGAAAGAGGAGGCGACGGCATGATTGCAGCAGTTGTCATTGTATTTGTGGTGGGTGTCCTGCTGGGCTTCCCCCTGGTTTTAACCCTGGTGGGCGCCACTGCTATCCCCGGGCTGATTGACCCCACCTTCGCCGGCAACATCCAGTTTGTATTGCGCGGCATCATCGGCGGCGGTGACAGCACCAGCATTCTGGCCGCCCCCCTGTTCATCCTGTCCGGCATTATCATGGCCAAAGGCGGTATCTCCGAAAAAATCTTCAATGTCTTTGCCTATGTTCTTGGCAATGTCCGGGGCGGAATCCCTTGCGCGGTCATTGTGACCTGCCTGTTCTACGGGGCAATCTCCGGCTCCGGAACCGCTACCTGCGCCGCCGTCGGCGCTATGACTGTCCCTCCCTGGGCTACGACAAGGCCTTCTCCGGCGCACTGGTTGCCACCGCCGCCGGCCTGGGCGTCATTATCCCGCCCAGTATCCCCTTCATCATGTACGGCATGGCCACGGGCGCCAACATCGGCCAGATGTTTGTGGCGGGCATTGTCCCCGGCTTTCTCATTGCCGCTTGTCTGATGATCTACACCGTCTACTACTGTATTCGCCACGGCGAGGACCGGGCCCGCATTGACGGGAAGGTGTCTGAGCTGAGAAAGGTGGGATTTTTCCCGCTGCTGAAAGACAGCTTCTGGGCGCTGCTCACCCCGGTGATTCTGCTGGGCGGCATTTACTCCGGCGTTATTACTACCACGGAAGTGGCCTGTGTCTCTGTCATTTACGCACTGATTGTCTCTGTCTTTGTGTATAAGTCCGTACCGATTTCCGGAATTTACAAAATGATGGTAGAGTCCTGCAAGGCCATGGCCCCCATTGCCCTGATGATGGCCGTCGCCACCGCGTTCGGCCGGATTCTGACTATGCTCCAGATTCCTAACCTGCTGGCCCAGTTTATTACCACAAACTTCCAATCCAAAGTTGCCATTCTGCTGGCCATCAATGTGGTCCTTCTGCTCATTGGCATGGTCATGGACACTGGGCCCGCCCTGCTCATTCTGGCCCCCATGCTGATGCCTTTGGCTGTGCAGCTGAACATCAACCCCATCCACCTGGGCATTATCATGGTGGTAAACATGGCTGTCGGCTTCGTCACGCCCCCCTTCGGCGTCACTCTGTTTGTGGCCAGCCCCATCTGCGAAGTCCCGCCCATGCAGCTGGGCAAAAAGGCCCTTCCCTTTATTGGGATGTTCCTGGTCGCGCTGCTGCTGATCACCTTTATTCCGCAGATTTCCTTGTGTTTGCTGTAAAAAATTTATGATAGAATGGAGTATCAAATATGAAGAAGCTGATTTCTCTCGCATTGACCTGCGCTATGGTTCTCAGCCTGGCTGCCTGCGGCGGCGGCAATACAAGCACCCCCGGTGGGGGCAGCGCATCTGCTGGCGGCAGTCAGACCACTTCCATCCCGTCTCCGGCTGAGAATTTTGACCCCGCGGACTACCTCTCCGGTGAATACACCGCCCTGCCTGCTGACGGCCCCTCCGTCTCCCTGACCATTGCCCACGCCATGCAGGAGTCTACCGACAGCCACAAGATGCTTCTGGCTCTGAAAGATGCCCTGGAGCAGTACAGCGACGGTAAAATCACTGTCACCATATATCCCAACTCCCAAATTGGCAGCGACTCTGAGATGATCGCCTCCTGTGTGGCCGGCGACGTGGATATCGTCTATCAGACCGGCAGCACCCACAGCACCTTTGTCCCTGAGACGACTCTGTTTGACGTCCCCTTCCTGCTGTCCGGCTACGACAAGGATAAAATCTATGACGTTATCACCCACAGTGAATTCCGGGATATGTACAATGCGGCCAACGAAGCCGGCGGCTTCAAGCTGCTGATGCTCCGGGCAGGCTCCGATGGCATGGACTTTACTGCCAACCGTCCCGCCTCCAGCGTGGCCGACCTGGCCGGCCTGAAGATCCGTACTGCCCAAGTAGAAGCCCGTATGGCCCTGTGGGAGGCTCTGGGCGCCAACCCCACCCCCATGGCTTTCAGCGAACTCTACATGGCCCTTCAGAACGGTACCGTAGAGGGGCAGGAAAACAACCTCTCCAACACCCTGAACACCGCCATCTATGATGTGAACCAGTACCTGTTCCGGACCAACCACTCCAGCCCCAGCATGGAGCTGACCATGAACAAGGAAAAGTTTGACTCCCTGCCCCAGGAGTATCAGGACCTGCTGACTCAGATTTGTGACGAGCTGAGCCGCTATGACTGGGACCTGTCCGTGGCCATGGACGATTACTATTTCGATGTTTTGACCCAGGAACACGGCATGACCGCTTGTGAAATCAGCGACGAGTTTCTGAGCGAGCTGAAGGAAAAGGCTGCCCCTGTCATCGAGGACGCCAAGGCCTCCGTCGGCGATCCCGCTCTGTACGATACTTTGATGTCCCTGCTGAACGCCTGATCTTTTCCTCCTTTTTCCCACAGATAAACAGAAAGCGGACACTCCCATCTTCCGGAGTGTCCGCTTTTCATGCATGCCCTACTTTGGGCCTATATGGAATTTGCCGGGTCGTTATGCAACGAGGTTGACTGTACCGACGATTACGCTTCCTTTTGATAAATGATTGCCCCGTCAAACATGGTCATGGTTACGGAACACTTCAAAATATCCTCCGGCGCCAGCTCAAACATATTCTTGTCAATCACAATAATATCGGCCAGCTTTCCCGGTTCCAGCGTCCCCAGATCTCCTTCCCGGTCATAGGTGTTTGCCGCGTCAATGGTGTATGCCTTCAGCGTCTGCTCCAGCGTGATGCACTCCCACGGGTTTTGGCTGGCAGGGCTGCCATCCAGATTGTTCCGGGTGACTGCGGCGTAAATTGTGGGAAACGGGTTAAAGTCCACCACAGGATAATCGGTTCCGAACGCAAGCTTTCCGCCCGCATCCAGGATGGACTTGAAGGCCCATTCATATTTCACCCGCTCAGGCCCCATCCGACTCACCTGTTCGTCGGCATCCAACAGCAGGTGCATAGGCTGCATGGAAGGAATTACGTTCAGTTCCTTAAACCGCTTGATATCCGCCGGGTTAATATTTTCAATATGCTCCACGCAGTTCTTATAATCCGACTTTTTGTTTTCCTTCTGGGATTGCTCATACAGATCTAGCGCCATTCTTACCGCTCCGTCTCCAATGCAGTGGATGCGCACCTGGAACCCCGCCGCATTTGCCGCGGTGACAGAGCGCTGCATACTTTCCTTGGGCGTCAGAGGAACTCCGATTCCGCAGGTATCAGGGCGATCGCTGTACGGCTCCAGGGTAAGCGCGGTGAAGGTGGAAGCCACCCCGTCAATAAAGCCTTTAATCCCCTGCATACGCAGCTTGGGGGAGTTAAATTCCTGCTTGTACTCCAACGCCTTGGAGAAGTCCGTATATCCGGCCAGCTTTGTATAGAGATGCAGGCGGGCGGTCAGCTCCCCTGCCTGCTCCATCTCCTTGATAACGCGGAAGTTCCGAATGGTGGTGTCATTATAGTCATTGGCGGTCATTTCGCTGATGGTCGTAATCCCGCAGGCGGCAATGTGGCGTAGGAATTCCCGGTGGGCCTGCTTCATCTTATCCACTGCCAATTCCATAACCTTGTTCATTGCAGGCTGGTATGCATCCGGCTCGTAGAGCATTCCATCCAACTCGCCATCCTCAAATGTACCGATTTTCCCGCTCTTAATCGGCATGTCCGCCCGGATTCCCGCCTCTTCCAATGCCTTGGAATTACACCAGATGGTGTGAATATCCGCGCTGAGCAGATAGACAGGACGGTCGGGGATCACGGCATCAATGGAACGCTTATTGGGCAGCGGCGCATCATTCCAATAGGAGGGAAACCAGCCGCTTCCAATGATTCGTTCCAAGTCGGGGTTCTTGTCGGCAAAATCCTTGATCATCGCAACGCACTCGGCCTCCGACTTGGAATTTACGATGTCGCCGCAAACATATTTGCTGCCAAACATACCGCCCATGAAGTAATGGACGTGGGCATCCACCAAGCCGGGCATGATCATCTGGTCGCCATAGTCAATCACTTTTGTGTCTGGCCCTACATAGTCCAGCTCCTTGATATCATGCACCACAGCCAGAATCCGATTGCCGCCCACAGCAACACAGCCCGAGAAGGGTTCTGACCCGATACAATCATATACCGCGCTGCTCTTTAGTACAAAATCCGCATACTTCATGATTCAAACCTCCTAGTCAGACAATCAAAGTATCAGTGCTGCTCCCACAAACAGGATGCAGGAAATGATGAATCCTGAGATGATATATGGCGCGATCGAACGAATCTGCGTTACATTGTCCACATTGGTCCCTGCGGCGGTCATAAATACCGCGTCGGAATAGAGACAACACTGGCTGCCGAACGCGATTCCGGACATCATCGCCGCAATAATCAGACTGGGGTTGACGTTGAGGGAGATCGCCATAGGAACAAAAATGGGGGATACGATGACGATCAGCGGCCAGAAGCTTCCGGTTGCGAAAGCCACCAAAGCCACCATGGCAAATGCAAGCACCGGAAGCACGGCGGCCGGAACCACCCCGTTCAAAATGCTGATGATATATTCTGAGAAACCGATGTCAGCGTTTACAGTATTCATCATGAACGACAGTACAACCACAAAACAGACACTGGCCATGGAATACGCTCCTTCCAGGACATGTTCCATGAATTCACCCAACGTCATGATTTTCTGCGCAACGTACAGGATTCCCTGCACCAGCAGCGCCACCAACATTCCGTGGATCAGGTCGCTGTTGAAGTAGAGCATGGCGGCAACCAGCGCAACCATGGGAATCAAAAAGTTGAGGGGGGTGCTGGGAATTACATCCTTCCCCAGTTCTTCCTCATTGTCCTCAGAAGCGAGGACGGACCCGCCGTTTTCCACACGCTCATAGGCCCGCTTCATATCCCCCACCTTGGGGATCACGCCCAAACCAAGGAGCAAGCAGATCAGCAGAGCCACAATGGGATAGAACATAAACGGAATGGCACGCACATAATCGCCGAACGTCCAGCCATATTCCCCAAAGGTCCCAATTCCGAATGCAGCCCAGCTGCTGAAGGGAATCAGCACGCACACACAGGCCCCGCCCACATTTACGGTGTAGGCCAGGTGTTCACGGGGAATCTTATACTGATCTGACAGGTTCCGCATGGCGGAGGAGACGGCCAGCGCATTCAGATAGTCATCAATAAAGACGATGATGCCCAAAATCCATGTACAGAACATCACCTGATGTCCGCTTTTGACATACCTGGAAATCAGATTCCGGAACCCGAGCATTGCGCCGGATTTCTCCAGCAAACGGATCATGGCGCCGGAACAGACCAGAATCAGCAAAATATACTGTGTGGAGGTGTTCGCCAATGCGGCGTACATCACGTCAATCCAGCCGGAAAAGAAGCCCTTCCCATACAAGATGATCGAGCCGATAAAAGAGGCTAACAGCAACATGTGAGGCATTTTTCGGGTGATAACCGCCCCAACAATGAGCACTAAGATTGGGACGCAGCTCAAAAAACCATAGTTCATAATTCCTCTCCTCTTCGATAAAATTCGTTGTACATTGGAAGACCATACGCCAAGCTTGTGGGAGCTTACCAGGCTTGTTTTTAGCGGGAGGCTGATCCGGTGTGGCAGATGGATGGTTCCGGCAATGAATAATTGACAACTCCTTTCCTGTCGAATTTGTCACATAAAACAGAACGCCAACCCATATGCTTCGAGCCATTTCTCTGCGGTCAATCGTTTTACCGCAAAGGTCAACAAACCAGGACTTTTTGCCCGGAGTCAGCGCGCCGGCCGACTGTGTTTCCTAGACCGGGGTGACAGGAAGAACCCCGACCAAATAGGCTTGTCCGTTGATTTGAACACAATAGCTGCGCCCATCTCCTTCTTCCAGCTGCGCCTTGAGCGTGCAAAATTTCTGTTTGGACTCCAGAAGCAGCTGCTGGGCCTGCTCTATAGTAGTGTTGATAAAATGGATACGGGTCCCCGGACGGCACTGTGCCAGACGAGGCAGATCCGCGGTAATGACCGTGGCAATTTTTGCATAACCGCCCGTGGTCTGCCGGTCCGCCATCATAATGATGGGAAGTCCAGAGGGCGGGACTTGAATGGAGCCGAAGGTGACGCCGTCGGTGATAATTTCCCCCATGCCATTGTGCTCAATGGGATCTCCAGTCAAACGATATCCCATGCGGTCGGAGTCGCTGCTGATTTCATAGCATGTGTCAAAAAGCGTCGTGATGCCGCGGGCGGTAAAATGGTCGTCCTGGGGGCCAAGCAACACGCGAATATCCACGGTCTCCCCGGCAGTTGGGAACAAATCAGGTGGGAGGCTGCGAAACGGCTGATTTTTCAAACGGGTCTGCGGCCGGCGAAATTCAATGGCGTCTCCGGCACAAAGGGCTCGTCCCCGGTAACCGCCCAGTCCAGATTTTACATGGGTGGACCGGCTGCCCATGATCAGAGGAATCTCCAGCCCTCCCGCAAAAGCTATGTACGCCCGCATTCCCTTTGTCGTATATTGAAAGGATAAGGTCTGACCGGCACGGACGGTAAACGCCTGACAGGGAGATACCGGGCTGTTATCTAACATCAATGGCATGGGAGCGCCGCAAACCGCTACCACATTGTCCTGATCAAACAGAAGCTGGGCGCCCCCAAGCGTAATCTCCAAAACGCCCTCATTCTCGGAATTCCCCGCCAAAATGTTAGCCAGAGCTGCTGACCGGCAATCAAGCACACCGGCAGGGGACACACCGTAAGCCTGATAGCCAAACCGGCCCAGGTCCTGAACGGTAGTGAAAATTCCGGGATTCCGTATTTGAATGCCCACATTATGCCTCCTTCAGCCAGGTTTTACATTTATAGCAGTCTTTGGCCACCTGCTGCCTGATTTCTTCATATTCTCCGAATGTTATGGAGCGAAAGCGAACATAGTAACCAGCGCGGAGCAAAGTAATCTGTTGTTGGGTGGGATCATATAGTTTGACTGGGGTTCGTCCGATCAACTGCCACCCTCCGGGAGCCGCCACAGGATACACTCCGGTCTGTTTTCCCGCAATACCCACGGAGCCGCTCTCTATACGGATTCTCGGCGTTATCAATCGGGGCGTGGCAAGTTGTTCGTCCATCCCTCCCAGATAGGGGAAGCCGGCAATAAAGCCAAGCATATATACCAGGTAATCTTCCGCCGTGTGACGGCAGATCACTTCTTCCACTGCCATCTTGTGATATTGGGCCACATGGACCAGATCGGGGCCTAGCTCCCCGCCATAGCACACAGGGATTTCCACCACTCTGGCCGCAGGCGGCGAGATGTCCTCCAGGTCCTCCTGCAAGTCTTTGAGCCGCCGCTCCAGCTGGGCAAATTGAATTTTGGTGGGATCGTAGTGGACCAGCAGGGAACAATAGGTGGGCACCGTCTCCGTGATCCCATAGACCCCGGCCCGATCCAGACGGGTTTTCAGCGCACATATTTTCCGATTGACATCGGGCCGTATCTCTTTGCTAAACTCGATTGCCAGCGCGCTGTCTCCGGCAAAAAGGTATCGGCAAGTCTCCATGTTCCTCGTTACCTGACTTTCTTTTCATGATTCGATGGCTCAGCGCGGCGGCCTAATCGCCGGAATACATCGTCATCTGCGCGTGCTTTCTCAGCACTTCAATAAAATATTTGCTGGCTTTCGTCATCTGGTGCTTTTTCCGATAGGCTACGCCCAAGGTGTACTGGGCTTTTTCGTTTGGAATCTTGACAATGTGCAGCGCGTCGGTATGGGCGGCGAGCTTTTCCTGGTGAAGGAACGACCCGGGATACACGGTCACTCCCCGTCCGATTACGCACATGTTAAACAAGGTCTCCATGTTTTCCGTTTCCGTGCGGATGGGCGGGCTGATCTGCTCCTGCTCGAAGATGCTCTCCATAATGGCACGAATAGAATTTCCTTTTTTATTGAGTAAAAATGGCAGATCGGCCAGAGAGTAGATGCTTTTTTCCTGCTCCAGTTCCTTTAAAATGAGGCTGGCACGGCTTCCGAAGCGCTGCTCCAGCATACCTTTGGGGATCAGCAGGTAGAGATAATCTTTTAAAATTTCCTCCTCCAGGATATTGGGGTCGTGGTAGGGGATGTGCTCTACCGCCAAATCAATTTTTCTGGCGAGCAACGCCTGCTTGATTTCCGATTGATTGCCCTCGAACACAAAGAAATCGATGGTAGGGTAGTGCTTTTGAAACTCCGTAATCGTTCCGGGCAGAAGTACGGGAGAACGATTATAGGAAATCCCGATCCGGATTGTTCCATGGACGTTTCCGGTGATATCGTTGATGGCGTTGAGCATATTGTTTCTCATTTCCACCATGTTCTGCGCATACTCAAGAAAGATTTGGCCGCTGTCCGTCAGGGTGAGCGGAATGCCCCGCTCGAAAAGTGTGGTCCCAAGCTCCCGCTCGATTGACTCCAGACTGTGGCTTAACGTCTGCGGTGTAATAATCAATTTTTTAGCCGCCTGGGAAATATTTTTGGTCTCATTGATTGCAAGAAAGTACTCAATTTGCAGCTGTGTAATCAAGGTGGACCCTCCCCAACATCTTTCGTTGTTCAGATTGATTTCCCTTTACACAAAACAGTGGACAGGGGAAACGTTGATGCCCTCCTGCGCAAGTGCAAAAGCAAGATTCTTGGCCAGCGCGATGGCCGCAGGATTATCGCCGTGGATGCAGATGGACTGAGCTTTCAGGGCAATTTGTTTTCCGGTTATACTCTCCACCACGCCCTGCTGTACCATTGTGAGCACCCGCTTTATCACTGTCTTCTCGTCTTCGATAACAGCCCCAGGTACACTTCGGGAAACCAAAGTTCCGTCGTCGCTGTATGCCCGATCGGCAAACGCCTCATTGGCGATACGCAGTCCATATTGCTCAGCAGCCGCGGTAAGACAGCTGCCCGACGGCCCCATCAGGATCAGCCTGTCATCCACCTGGGCCACCCCTTCACAAATTGCAGCCGCCAGCTTTTCATCCTTGCACGCCATGTTATACATTGCTCCGTGGGGCTTGACATGCTGCAGCGGAACCTGCGCCGCTTTGGTAAACGCAAGCAGCGCGCCAACCTGATACTGCACATAGGCTTTCGCTTCCCCGTAAGAAACATTCATATTTCTTCTCCCAAACCCCAACAAATCGGGAAAGCCGGGATGTGCGCCCACCGCTACCCCCTTTTGCTTAGCCATTGCAACGGTTTTCTCCATGGTAAGGGGATCTCCCGCATGCCATCCGCAGGCGATATTTGCCGAAGAGATATAGGAAATAATTGTCGAATCCCCGCCGAATTGGTACGAACCGAAGCCTTCCCCAATATCCGAATTGAGATCAATCACATTCATCGCAAATCCTCCCAACCTTCCCCTTGTTATTTCATCAGTGATTCATCATGCTAAATATTTGTGTTTCTATCATAAATTCACGACAATTCTTTCGCAAGCAGCTCTTTTACTGGGTTGGTTTCAACAAAAATACTGAAATCATGCTGCAAAGCGCGCTGATCTCCGTTTGCCGGGCCCCGCCCCCACCTCTATCCCGCATCAACTGGAGCGCCTTAAGACCTCTTGGCACTGTTTGGGGCCAAAGCTTCGGCATTGCGGCGCATTTTTGCAATTTTTGAAAAATAAAATCGCATATAAGCGGCCTGATCAACAGATAGGAAGAACATTCTGCAAATCAGGCTCTAAACCGGGAAATTCACCCGTCAAACCAAACGTATTTCCTACATAGACCGGGAGCATTGCTTGTCTTTTTATTCTCAGCATGATAAAATGGTATAAATTTTTTCTGTAAAAGAGGTATCAACAGCTCATGATGTGGAAAGACAGTTACCGGCTTGGTTTAGATCGTATCGACAACCAGCATATTGAATTGTTCCGCATGACAGAGGACCTGGTAAACGCCGTACAGAACGGGGCTACGGTAGAAGCCTATCAAAAAGCTCTGGGATTTTTGAAGGACTATGTCATCTATCACTTCCGGGACGAGGAGGCGTATCAGGCCTCCATCCACTACGGCGGAATGAAGGCCCATCAAGAGGAGCACCGGCAGTTTACCCAGACCGTGCTCAACTATGAGAAACGCTTGACCGAGAATGGGTTTGATGAGAAAACCATGAAAGATTTGGCCGGTACCGTGACAGCCTGGCTTATTTACCATGTGGTAGACACCGACCAGAAGATCGTGTCCGGCGAAACCTCTCGGGAAGAGGAAAAATATTTTGAGCGGTATGTGGATCTGTTCTCCAACAGTGCCCTGGATGTGATGGAGACAATGGCCGGTTTGGACCGGGACAGCGCACAGCTGCATATTGCAAGCCCCTATCAACCCCAAGGGGATATCTTCATTCGAATTCAGCTGGTAGGCGATTTGAAAGGTGAGGCGGTCTTTGGATTTTCCAAAGAACTTGCCCTCAATCTGATTCAGACTATGACCGGGATGGAACTGACAGAGATGGACGAATTAGTCCAGTCCGCCCTTTGCGAATTGACGAATATTACCTGCGGCAATGCGGCGACCGCCCTCACCAAGCGCGGCCTGCAATGTGATATTAAGACTCCCGTAATTTGCCATGACTTGGCTTGTCATTCGGATGCAAACGAAACCGGCATCCGTATTGATACCGCTTCCGGTTGGCTGGGAATCGGCATACTGATGGATGATCCATCCCAGCAGCCCCTGTGCGCCTCTCAAGCCTAAGAAACGTTATGTTGAAAATTAGTCCATGCCAGGCGAAATGAGAAGCGGCGTGCAGGCATCACGTTCGTTTCCATCACCACACCCACGTGGAAAGTGTTAATTTCAGAAAAAATCCGCTGAACTCTTACGGTTTCAGCGGATTTTTATTTCAAAAGGATATGTTGTCATTTGAACGGGGTGAATCAGAGCCATAGCGCCTGTCTATACTTTTTCCGCCGGCCTTGCTTGCCGCTCCCTTCATTCCTTTGACCAATCATATTGACAACCTCCTTTCATCGGCGTATACTTGCATCAATTGAATCAGAATCTTCAGGGCGGGGTGCAATTCCCCACCGGTGGTACAGCCCACGAGCCGCAAGGCATGATTCGGTGTAATTCCGAAGCCGACAGTATAGTCTGGATGAAAGAAGATTGTATGACCGCAGGCGTTATGGCACCTGCGCCCATGGATGTGCTCTGGAATGATATCATTCCGGGGCTTTTGTTTTCTGGGGCGCTGGACTGCCTGCCGTCTTACAGTGCCTTGAACCATCTGTTCAAGGCACTTTTTTATGCGGAGGCAGAAGATGAACGATTGCGACTATATGCGCCGGGCTTTGGAACTGGCGGAACGGGGCGTTGGCTGGACAAATCCCAATCCTATGGTGGGGGCTGTCATCGTTCAGGATGGCCGGATCATCGGTGAGGGCTATCACCAAAAGTACGGAGAACTCCATGCGGAGCGAAATGCATTGGCCAACTGCACCGAAAGTCCGAAGGGCGCCACCATGTATGTGACATTGGAGCCTTGCTGTCACCACGGCAAGCAGCCCCCCTGCACCGAAGCCATCCTGAATGCGGGCATCGCCCGGGTGGTGGTGGGCTCCGGTGACCCAAATCCGCTGGTGGCGGGAAAGGGGCTTGACGTGCTCCGCTCTCACGGCGTTATGGTGGAGACAGGTGTGCTCCAAGAGGACTGCGACAGGCTGAACCGGGTATTTTTTCACTACATCCAGACCAAACGCCCCTATGTGGTGATGAAGTACGCTATGACCATGGACGGTAAGATTGCCACCCGCACCGGGGCCGCACAGTGGATCACCGGGGCGGAGGCCCGGCACCAGGTACACCGGGACCGGCATCGGTATGCCGCCATCATGGCGGGGGTAGGGACAGTGCTGGCGGACGACCCCCTCCTGACCTGCCGATTGGAGGGCGGAAGAAATCCCCTGCGGATTGTTTGCGATACCCACCTGCGTACGCCGCCGGACAGCCGGATCGTCCGCACCGCCGGGGAGGTCCCCACCATTCTGGCCACCTGCTGTACTGATTCCACCCGGACAGCCCCCTTGCAGGATGCCGGATGCCGGATATGGGCCATGCCGGAACGCGGCGGCCATGTGGACCTGAACGCCCTAATGGAGCGGTTGGGAGCCGAAGGAATTGACAGCGTGCTGCTGGAGGGAGGCGGGACGCTGAACTGGTCCGCCCTGGAAAGCGGTATTGTTCAGAAGGTCCAGACCTACATTGCCCCAAAACTGTTTGGCGGCGCGGCCGCCAAGTCTCCGGTGGCCGGACTGGGGGTCGCGGCTCCGGCCCAGGCCATCCCGCTGAAACATACAACCATAACCAAGCTGGGTGCAGATTTCTTACTGGAAAGTGAGGTAGCGATGGATGTTTACGGGAATTGTTGAGGAAATGGGCACCATCCGCTCCATCCGCCGGGGCGCCCACTCGGCTGTGCTGTCCATCGGGGCGGACACAGTTTTATCTGACCTGAAAACCGGCGACAGCGTGGCGGTGAACGGCGTGTGCCTGACGGCCACCGGCACAGACCCCGGCGGTTTCACCGCCGACGTCATGCATGAGACTTTGGACCGCTCCTCCCTGGGAACCCTCACCGTGGGCAGTCGCGTCAATCTGGAACGGGCCATGGCGGCACATGGCCGCTTCGGCGGCCATATCGTGTCCGGCCACATCGACGGCACTGGTACCATCGCCGCCCTGAGAAAGGACGACAACGCCCTCTGGTATACCGTAAAGGCCGTCCCTGGGCTGCTTCGGTATGTTGTGGAAAAGGGTTCCATTACCATCGACGGCATCAGTCTGACGGTGGCCTGCGTTGAGACAGATCAATTCTCCGTATCCGTCATTCCCCATACAGCGGCAGTTACCATTCTGGGGGAGAAGCGTCCGGGAGACGTGGTGAACCTGGAAACAGACCTCATCGGGAAATATGTAGAAAAGCTGCTGACTCCCCAGACGCAGGCCCAGCCCCGGAGCGGGATTACATTGGAATTTTTGGCCCAAAATGGCTTTTGATTGACAGGAGGACAAACTATGCAACAGCAATTCTGTACCGTAGAAGAAGCTTTAGAGGAACTGAGGGCGGGCCGCATTATCCTTACCATTGATGACCCCGACCGGGAAAATGAAGGGGACATGATCTGTGCCGCCCAGTTTGCCACTACGGAAAATGTCAATTTTATGGCGATACACGCAAAAGGACTTATCTGCACTCCCATGAGCGAGGAGGTCGCCGCCCGGCTGGGCCTGGAGCAGATGGTAAAGGTGAACACCGACAACCACTGTACCGCCTTTACCGTGTCCATTGACCATGTGGACACAACCACCGGCATCTCCGCTCAGGAGCGGGGATACACCTGCCGCAAGTGCGTAGACCCGTCCACAAAGCCTGAGGACCTGCGCCGTCCCGGTCATGTCTTTCCCCTGGTGGCCCGGCGAGGCGGGGTTTTGACCCGCAACGGCCATACAGAGGCAACCGTGGATCTTTGCCGTCTGGCAGGTCTCTCCCAGTGCGGCTTGTGCTGCGAGATCATGCGGGACGACGGGACCATGATGCGCACCACCGAACTGCTGGAAAAAGCTGCCCAGTGGGGATTAAAGGTCATTACCATCAAGGAGTTGCAGGACTACTGCCGCCGTCATGATAAGCATGTGGTACGGGAGGCCTGCGCCAAGCTGCCCACCCGCTTTGGCGAGTTCCGGATTTATGGATATGTCAATGATCTGACCGGAGAGCACCATGTGGCTCTGGTAAAGGGTGACATTGGCGACGGGCAGGACGTGCTGTGCCGGGTACACTCTGAATGTCTCACCGGGGATGTGTTCGGTTCCCAGCGGTGCGATTGCGGTCAACAGCTGGCGGCAGCCATGAGCCAGATTGAGCGGGAAGGCCGTGGGGTACTGCTGTATATGCGCCAGGAGGGCCGGGGCATCGGCCTGATCAACAAGCTGAAGGCCTATGAGCTTCAGGAACAGGGGCTGGACACGGTTGATGCCAATCTCAAGCTCGGCTTTGCCCCCGATCTGCGGGAATATTGGATCGGCGCGCAGATTCTTCGGGATTTAGGGGTCCGGACCATGCGTCTTTTGACCAACAACCCCGATAAGATCTACCAGCTGTCTGATTTTGGTCTGGAAATTGTGGAACGGGTTCCCATTCAAATTGAGGCCACCAAGGACGACCTGTTCTATCTGCGGACCAAACAGCGCCGCATGGGACATATCCTGAATTATGAATTACAAAACTGAATGAGCAGGAGGAAAAGAACATGAAAACATTTGAGGGAAACCTGGTATCCAAGGGCATCAAGGTGGGCATTGTGGCCGCCCGATTCAACGACTTTATTGTCTCCAAGCTGGTAGGCGGCTGCGAGGACACCCTGCTGCGCCACGGCGTTCTGCCGGAGGATATCAGCTTGGCCTGGGTCCCCGGCGCCTTTGAAATTCCCCTGATTGCCTCCAAAATGGCAAAGAGCGGCAAATATGACGCTGTGATTGCCCTGGGAGCGGTCATTCGGGGCAGTACCAGCCACTATGACTATGTGTGCAGCGAGGTCTCCAAAGGGATAGCCAACGTATCCTTAAGCAGTGATATCCCAGTCCTGTTCGGCGTTCTGACCACCGATACCATTGAGCAGGCCATTGAGCGGGCGGGTTCCAAGGCCGGAAACAAGGGTTCCGAGTGCGCCCAGGGAGCCATCGAGATGGTAAATCTCATTCGGGCACTGGAGGGGTAATCCGCCCCGCTCTTGGGATTTTGCCGGATAAAAAGCAAAAATTTTTCTTCTGGATTCCACGGTTCCTTTTTCGGTGCCATTGAAAAAAATCCACGCTTGCAATACCCAAACTGCTTGTATATAATTTATATAAATTATGTATAAAACTGCCGTTTATGATTAGGAGGTGCTTCCATGGCAGAGTGGAATCAGGAAGAAATTTTGGAGAAGTCTTCTGCTGGCATCGGATACTATGCCATGCGTCTGGCTATGACCCGCAGTATTTATGAGGAAAAAGCGTTAAAAAAGGAGTATGCGGCAAACCCAGAACTCCAATTTGTGGTCACCGAAGTAGGCGGCAGCACCAAAAAAGATTTTCAGGAAAAGGTGACCCGCTCCGTACTGGGCGCTGCGCTGAACGCCGGCCTTATTGCTAAACTTCCCAACGAGCTGCACGCTCTGTTCCATGCGGCGGAGGAGGCCAAGAAAGGGGCCATCATTAACACCTCCTCCGACACTCACCTAGCTATGAAGGTGGCCATTGTCCGAATGGAGCATTGGATTGCGGTGGCTTTTTTTGGTGATTCCGCCATTCACCCGATTACCAGTCACGAGCGATGCGGATTGGGCATTATGAACATATAGCGGCCAAATTATCAAAAAACACTTGACAAAAAGCCAGCTGCCGTCTTATACTAAGTTACAGAAAGCGTAGGCTTTCCTTTGAGAGTTTGAGTCCCTGGCGTTGATTTTTGGTATTTATCCAGAGAGTGATATTATAAATAATGAGGATTAGAGGAAACAGACAGGTGTAGTCTGTTTCCTTTTTTCGTAAGAATACGAGGATGAGAGTATTGAAAGGTACTGTCATCCTCGTTTTTTTGTTTATGGTTAAGTGATAAGGAGGAATTGTCGTGAACCCCATCGTGTATGCCCTGTTTTCCTATGCGCTGACTGCTGTCATCTCATTTTTTGTCGTAGGTATTATCGTCTTGGTTGACCGTATCATGAGTCATCCAGAAAAAAATAAAAAGGAGAATTGATATGGATATCCTGTCCAATTTGTTTCCGGGCATCGGAACACTGCTTGCTTCGGAACCCTCCATTGCCATTGCAAGGATTTTTTTAATCCTTTTTGGTTTCTTTCTTGCGTATATGGGCTTTACCCGGAAGTTGGAACCGCTGATTATGGTCCCCATGGGAATCGGTATGATCTGTGTCAACGCCGGGGTACTATTCCTGGACAGCGGCACCATCGGGACACTGATTCTCGACCCTCTGGCCACAGGCACCGACGAGTTGATGAAGATCCTTCAGATCAACTGCCTGCAGCCCATCTATAACTTTACCTTTTCAAACGGCCTGATTGCCTGCTTGGTCTTTATGGGCATCGGCGCCCGCAGTGAGATCAGCTTCCTTCTGGCTCGGCCCTGGACCAGCATTACCATCGCCCTGTTTGCGGAAATGGGCACCTTTGTAGCTTTGGTGGTAGGAATCATGGCATTCGACCTGCCTGCCCAACAGGCGGCGGCTATCGCCACCATCGGAGGTGCGGACGGCCCCATGGTGCTGTTCTCCTCCCTGATTATGTCCCCGGAGCTTTTTGTTCCCATTTCCATCATTGCCTACCTCTATTTGAGCCTGACCTACGGCGGTTACCCCTACCTGATCCGACTGCTGGTGCCCAAAAAGTACCGTGGGATCGACGTAGAGGTCTATCCCCCCGAAGTTCCCCAGCGCACCAAGTTCATTTTCGTGGTGGTGGTCTGTGCTATTTTGTGCCTGCTGCTGCCCATGGCCGCACCTCTGATTATGTCTTTCTTCCTGGGTGTGGCCATTAAAGAAGCTGAGATCGGCCCCTATCAGACTCTGCTGGAGGAGGGCATCACCTACTGCTCCACCTTCTTCCTGGGCTTGACCTTGGGCACTTTGTGTGAAGCCTCCACCATTCTGAATCCCGTGGTAATCAAGATTCTCATATTGGGTGTACTGGCCCTTGCAGTCTCCGGCATCGGCGGTCTGTTGGGCGGGTGGTTTTTCTACTGGCTCAGCAAAGGCAAATTTAACCCCGTCATCGGTATTTCCGGCGTATCCTGTGTACCCACCACCGCTAAACTTGCCCAGCACGCCGCCGAGGAGGAAAATCCTTTTGCCATGATTCTTCCCATCGCCATGGGCGCCAATATCAGCGGCGTCATCACCAGCGCCATTGCCGCGGGCGTATTTGTCACTACCATTTCCATGATCTCATAACAACGCTGAAAAGGAGGCTCGAAATCCTATGAAAATATGGGACACCCTGGGCCAGGACACAGCCCAGCGTCTTGAAGCCGCGAGACAGGCGGTGGGAGAGGACAAATTTGTGCCCGCAAAACAGACTGTCCGGCTTTTGGAGGCAGTCCTTCGCCCCGGAGACAAGGTCAATCTGGAGGGCAACAACCAGAAGCAGGCCGACTTTCTGGCTGAGCGCCTGTGTAAGGTAGACCCGGCAAAGGTCCACGACCTACACATGGTTCAGTCCTCCATTTCTCTGGACAGCCATATCAAACTGTTTGAAAAGGGCATCGCCAAAAAGATTGACTTCTCCTATGCGGGAGCCCAGGCCGGCGCTCTGGCCACCGCCATCCGGGAGAAAAAAGTGGAGTTGGGGGATATCCATACTTATTTGGAGCTGTTCGGTCGCTATTTCATTGATTTGATCCCCAGAGTTTCTCTGATTGCCGCCTACCAGGCAGACCGGGAGGGCAATCTGTATACCGGCTCCAACACCGAGGATACCCCCGTTATCGTGGAGGCCACAAAGTTTAAACAGGGTATTGTCATTGCTCAGGTCAACGAAATCGTGGACAAATTGCCCCGGGTGGATATTCCAGCTGACTGGGTGGATTTTGTAATCCAGTCCCCCAGGCCTTTCTATTTGGAGCCTCTGTTCACTCGGGACCCGGCGCTGATTACCGACGCTCAGATTCTCCGGGCCATGATGGCAATCAAAGGCATTTACGCCGAATATGGCGTACAGACTGTCAATCATGGCATTGGCTTTGACACCGCTGCCATCGAGCTGCTGCTCCCCACCTATGGGGAAGAACTGGGGCTGAAAGGCAAAATCTGTACCAGCTTTGCCCTCAATCCCCATCCCACCCTGATCCCTGCCATTGAGAGCGGCTGGGTGAAAAATATCCACTGTTTTGGCGGTGAGCTGGGGATGGAGGACTATGTGAGAGCCCGCCCTGATGTGTTTTTTGTGGGTCCTGACGGTTCACCCCGCTCCAATCGCACCTATGCCCAGATTGCCGGCCACTATGCCATTGACATGTTCATCGGCGGCACCCTTCAGATTGACGCCGACGGCAACAGCTCTACCGCCACCGCCAACCGGATTGCCGGCTTTGGGGGAGCTCCCAACATGGGCTGTGACCCCAAAGGCCGCCGCCATGCCTCCCCCGCCTGGCTCAAGTGCGGGGCGGAAAGCGGAATCCGTCAGAGTCTGATCGGGGATATGCCCAGAGGCCGCCGGCTGGTCGTGCAGCTTCAGGAAACCTTCCGGGAGAAAATGGCCCCTGGCTTTGTGGACCGGCTGGACGCCTTTGATTTGATGGAAAATGCCGGGTTGTCCATTCCGCCTGTCATGATTTACGGTGACGATCTGACCCACATTGTCACAGAGGAAGGCATCGCCTACCTGTGCCGGTGTGAAAATCTGGACCAGCGCCGAGCCGCAATTCGGGCTGTGGCGGGTTTTACCTCCATTGGGATGCGGGCAGACCCTGCCGAAACCCGCCGGCTGCGGGAACTGGGAATTGTGAAGACAGCTCATGACCTGGGCATTGACCCCAGACGAGCTAACCGCTCTCTGTTGGCGGCCAAGAGCATCCGGGACCTGGTCACATGGTCCGGCGGACTCTATCATCCCCCAGGTAAGTTTAAAAACTGGTAAAGGAGGCTGGAGACATGGCTTTGATTCATTTGAATTATTCCTTTGAAGGCGTGCCCGGCGCTTCCATCCCGGAAGCGTGGTTCCACAGCGGTGTGGTGGGGTCCGGCGACATGGAGGTGCTGCTCTACCGTCGGGATCAGGGCGGACGGGTCAATGTGGCGGTTTGTACTCCGGTACACGGCTTTGACCAGGTCTGGGAACAAGTACTGCGCCGCTTTGTAGAGCAGAGCGGCTGCGGAGATTTGGATCTGGAAATTAATGATAACAACGCCACGCCCTTTGTCGTGTCGCTGCGCCTCCAACAGGCTTTGATGGAAGCGCGGGAGGAGGATCAGTAATGCGCTACGCACAGTTACAGGAACAGAGCTTTCTGGAGTCCAATGCCAGACAGCGGGCTGTTGCCCTGGTAGATGAGGGCACATTTACCGAGCTGGCCGGTCCGGAAGAAAAGCTGATGAGCCCACATCTGCCCACTCTGGGCGAGGCCGTTTCCTTTGATGACGGCGTGGTGACCGGAGTCGGTTTGCTGGGGGATCGTCCGGTGTTTGTTATCTCCCAGGAGGGCAAGTTTATCGGGGGCGCCGTGGGGGAGGTCCATGGAGCCAAAATGGTGGCCATGTTCCGCCTGGCGCTTCAGGCCTATGATTTGGCCAAAGAAAAACACCCCGATGACCTGGAGCACTATCGTCCCATGGTGGTCATTTCCTTTGAGACAGGCGGAGTCCGCCTTCATGAAGCCAACGCCGGTCTGCTGGCTCATGCGGAGGTCATGGACCTCATGCAGGACACCAAGGGCAAGGTACCTGTGATTGCCCTCATTGGCAGCAAGATCGGCTGTTTCGGAGGCATGGGCTTTGTGGCAGCTGCCACTGATGTGGTGGTCATGAGTCCCCAAGGCCGTCTTGGGCTTACCGGCCCGGAGGTCATTGAACAGGAGATGGGAAAGGAAGAGTTTGACGCATCGGATAAGTCCCTCATTTCCCGTACCACAGGTGGAAAGCACAAATATATTATGCAGGACTGCAACTGCCTGGTAGAGGACAAAGTTTCGGCTTTCCGGGAAGAACTTTGCCGTCTGAGCCGGCTGCCCTATGAGCAGCTATGTCGCTACCGCCGGATTGGCTCTCACGCGCTGGTCCATGAACAAATGGACCTGGTCAAGCTTGCCGCACAGCTGTGCCCCCGGGACGCCAAGGACATGTGGGCCTATTATGGCAATCCGGAGCCGGAACGGCTGCCCGAGCTGGAGCTGGATGAATTTCTCGCCTGCGTTCGCAGGAGAGTGCGGGAGGTGTAAGCAATGGAAGAAAGCATGGTTGGCCGGGGTCGGGACGCAATTGAAATGATTGTGGACACCGACAGTTTTCAGGAAAACCTGGTAGGCGGCGTGGAAATAGATGGGGAATTTGGCCCCGGAGCCGTGGTGGGAACGGCCCTTATTCGCGGAGACTCCGTCACGATCATCGCAAATGACGCCCAGGCCATCAACCCCAGGTTTCCCGTGGTCTATTTCGGCGTAATCGGTATGGAGGAAGCCTATAAAATGGCCTGTGCCGTCTATCAGACCATGGAAGCGGATGCAAACAAGCCTCTGGAAGAAAAGCGCCCTCTGGTCCTGATTGTGGACACTCCGGGCAACGGTCCGGGCAAGATCGAGGAGATCATCGGTATGAACAAAGCCACCGGGGCATACCAGCTGGCACTGGCGGAGGCCCGCAAGGCAGGTCACCCCATTGTGGCCATGGTTATCGGACGAGCCATCAGCGGCGCGTTCCTCTGCCATGGGCTTCAGGCCGATCATATTCTGGCCCTTCCCAAGGAGTATGGGACTGTGATTCATGTCATGCCCCTAAGCAGCATCTCCCGCATTACGAAAATGGACATTGAGAGTCTCAATGAGCTTTCCAAACAGAGCCCCGTATTTGCTTCAGGGGTAGAGTTTTTCTATCGTCTCGGAGGAGTGGAGGAGATCGTTCCCACCCCTCATGAAATGGGCTGTTATATTTCCAGGCACATCGACCAGATCCGGCAGCTAAAGCGCCAAGGCCGATTTGACCAGACCGGTCCTTGGGGACGCGGCCTTCTGGGAGCCCAGCGGAAAGGGCGCAACACCCGTGAGCAGGTGATAAATCATATTGAAAAGCAGTTTACCCCTCTGACTAATCGGTATGTGAAATGACATGGACCGTATCGAAGAATTATGGGAGATGATCCGTAACTTTGGCTCCGGCCCACTTCTGGAAGAAATGCCCCGAAACACCCTTTGGGATAAAGGCATTGCCGGACCCACCGCGGCCCATCGAATCGAAGAGATTCACACCCCTCTGAATCTCTCCTATATCACCTGCACCACGGGCAGTTCCGCCTTCCAAAATATCGTAGGTGTCACTCAGGCAGAGCTGCCTGCCAGAATTGCCGCAGGCCGCAAGGCTCTGGCCGGCTGTGGCCTCAAGGCAGGAGACTGCCTGGTGATCACCTATCCTCCCCTGGTCAACGTCTTTGCCCGTCAGGCTCTGGATGAGGCTGGGATCACGGTACGCTTTATCTGCCGGCCCAGCCGGGATGCGCTGTTGCTGGAGCTCTGCTCCTTTCAGCCCAAAGCGGTTCTGGGTGAGTCTTCTTTCCTCCGAGCTGCTCTGGTCGACGCAAAACGGCTGAATCTATGGAAATCCCTGCCAAAGGGTTTGACTGTGATTGCTGCAGGAACCCCCATGGACCCGGAGCTTGGCCATCTGCTGGCCGATTTGCCCGGCGCGGAGCTCCATGATTTGTATGGCTGCCAGGAATTTGGCTGGTTGGTTTTGGACGGGGTTTCCCTCCGAAAGGACGTCGTTGTCTGGGACAGTGGGCGAAAGGACCGGAGAGTACATCTATTGGCAGGCGGTTTGCCTACTGGGGACTGTTTTCTCTTGGGTAAAAATCCTCTGAATCCTTCCGGCACAATTCTGACCCAGAGCGGTGTTCGGGCGGAAGTGGAACCAGAGGTGACTGTTTTGGAAACGTCTCTCTCCGATCCCATCACGGCCTATCGGACAGCCCGAAGCATTTTGCGCATCAAAGGAAAAATTATCCGCGTTTCCAGCTCTTTACTGTGTGGACAGCCAAACACCAAGCTGCGCCTTCAAATTCCCGGTCAACCTGAATATCTGGACTTGAATCGCCCGGAGCAGACAAAGCTCTTTGATGATTTGGCCCAGGCGCAAAAGCAGTACCAGAGGGAAGGAAAAAACGACCCGGTTTGGAATAAGGTGAGACAATGCCCTTGTCAGAAAGACACAATCTGATTTTTTTGAGCCCTCAGGGTCAGGCATATGCCTGGGATCGGAGAGAACAGCCCACCGCAGACGATGAACGCTACCGTACACATTTCTTTACCCTGCCGGGTATTTGCCGGGTTTCTCCCCCAGAGACAGCCGAGCACATGGCCGCGTTGGGATTTTCCCTACCGATACGCAGGAAGGAAAATCGGATACGGATTGCCTCTCAGGCACCAAAGTCAGAGATTCTCCAGGTCTTGACTCCATGGGAAATTCCCAGATTAATCCCGCGGCTTCCGGAACCGGCTGGTTCCGTGCTGCGCCAATTGGATCAGGCCGCCCGAAACAGGAAGATTGCATTTGGGATTTTCGGCTCAGCCGCTTTACAGTCCGTCACCGGATATCCCTATTTACACCCCAGTTCCGATCTGGACGTGGTGATCTCCTCCGCGCCCAAAGAAAATATTTTGGACTTTTATCGAGAGCTGAACGATATTTCACGCCATTCTTCCTTTTCCATTGACGTGGAGCTCAAGCTGGACGCAACTTCCTATATCAAGCTCCACGAACTTATGGGGGGAGCGCGGACCGTTCTATCGAAAGGGACAACATCACCCAGGCTGTTGTCCAGTCAGGCAATTTGGAACACTATTGCGGAAAAACCGTAATAGTCATATAAAAAAGAAAGGAGCTATTATGATGGAAATCAAAACAAGAGTCCCCGGTGTTGTACAGAAAATTATGGTCAAGGAGGGCGACGAGGTAAAGGTTAAGGACAGCCTTGCCGTTCTGGAGGCAATGAAGATGGAGCAGGCCATTCTCTGCCCTGTTGACGGCACTGTCTCTGAAATCAACATTGAAGTCGGTGATCACGTTCGTGCCGGCGCCGTACTGATGGTGGTGGAGTAATCGCACATTACCATACCACCTGTAACAGCAGCCCATTCTTTCCAAAAAAACACCGTTTGAATCCCCCCAATGTCGCAAAAATGAGCAAGCTACACTGGGGGGATTTTACATATCAGGTATTACAAAACTATGTATATTACTGGCATGAGTATATATCTCAGGATATGGTTTATATAGCAAATTTTGTAGTTTTTTTGGGGAATTAAATTAGGTATAATGCCAAATATAAGGATGGCATCCACTAAAAAACCAACAAAACATACGGGAGGAGGAGAATATCATGAATTATAAAAAAGAGGATCTGCTTCAGCAACCTGTGTTCGCATACTTCAACGAGATTTGTCAAATTCCCCATGTCAGCGGAAATGAAAAACAGCTCAGCGACCACTTGTTATCCTGGGCAAAGAACCTGGGGCTGGACGCTGCTCAAGACAAATACCATAACCTTTATATCCGCAAGCCTGCCGCTCCTGGATATGAAGATGCCCCGCCCATTATGCTGCAAGCTCATATTGACATGGTAGGAGATCAAACAGCAGATTCCACCTTGAATTTTCAGACAGATCCAATCGAATGGATTGTGGAAGGTGACAATATTACAACCGGCGGAAAAACCACGCTGGGCGCAGACGACGGAATTGGCGTTGCCATGGCTATGGCAGTTTTGGCGGATAAGAGCCTCCACCATCCTATGCTTGAAGTCGCCTTTACCACTATGGAGGAAGTTGATTTCAGCGGCGCCGTTCACTTCCACTTCCCCATTCAATCAAATAGCCTGATTAATTTAGACGGGGCTGTTGATCATGAAATCTTGTGCAGCAGTTCCGGAGGAATGGATGCCAATGTTCGTTTACCAGTACAATACGAAGCAGTTCCGCAGGAAAATATCGGTCTTCGAGTAGCCCTCTCCGGATTTGCGGGAGGCCATTCCGGAAAAGAGATCAATCGCGGCCGCGACAACGCCATTGCGGTTTTAGGGCGCTTCCTGCTGGAGTTGAAAAAAGAAATCCCATTTACCATATCTCATCTTCAGGGTGGAACCAGTTATATATCCTTAAGCCGTGACGCATGGGCGGAACTTTCTCTAAAGCCTGAAGATGTACACACGGTAGAAGAGGCCGTCCAGAATCTTCAGAATATTATGCTGGAGGAACATCCTGTTACGGGGAAAGGAATCCATGTAACCTGCAGCCAAAGTCAACGGCCGGAAAAAGCGGTTCAGCCTGAGTCAATTATCACTTGGCTGGTTCTTCCCACAAACGGAATCGTTCAAATGAACGAGATGTTCCCTAATGTTGTCGCTTCTTCTGTAAATCTTGGTCTGGTTCGTTTGGAAGAGGATTCTCTGTTCTTGCGTTTCGATATTCGTTCTCTGCCTGAGCACATGGGGAAGTTCACCTTTGAACGTCTGGAACTATTGGCGCAGCTGACAGGGGCCAGTTGTACTTCCACGCTAAGTTACCCAAGTTGGAAACTATACGCCCAATCTCCCCTGAGGGAGCGGGCTGTCCAGGTATATGAAAAGAAATTTTCCACAAAGCCTGAGGTCACAGCGGTACACTGTGGGTTGGAGGTCGGTTACTTTTTCGCACAGAAACCCAACCTGGATGCCATTTGCATTGGTCCAAACCGCTGGGGCAATCACAGCCCGTCAGAAGGGATGAGTATTGAATCCGTTTTTAGAAGCACGGATTATTTGATACAGCTCCTGAAAGAACTGAAATAAGCGATTGCAAACTGCTCATAACGTAAAATTGAGACAAGCTGCCTTACTCCTGTTCAGGCGTGCCAATAAAATTGATCAGGTTCTCATTCAAATATTCAATAAAAGTACTGGCCGCCCTGTTTAGGGGTCTGTGGCTGTCACGAAACAAAAAAGTTTTTCTTGTAAACAACGGTTCATCTACTCTCAGAAAAACAGAACCGGAAAAAGAAAGATATTTCCAGGAAATTGTTGGCGCAATTGCAATCCCTACCCCATAAGCCACATACTTTTCCATACACTTCAAATCATTCACATAGGTTGTCACTTTAGGCTGAAATCCGTATCGCTCACAGACAGTATCTAAAATCCGTAAGACTGTGGAGTCTGGAGACAAAAACAAAAAATTCTCATACCGCAGTTCCGGAAGCGTTACAGACTCATGTCCGGCCAGCGGGTGATCTTTGGATACCACCACCTTCAATTCTTCTTCCACAATAGGAATACAGATGTCCTCATGTTCGGTAGGAGCAAAGGATGAGATGCAAAGGTCATATTCTACGGCATCCTTCAATGTGTGATAGATGGAAAAGCGAACATCGGGATAGATATGCTTAAAGGCAGCAATACAGTCTACCAGATTGTACCTCTGCTGCTGCACCAGACATTTCACTTCACCTTGCAGTTTAGCCCCGTCATGGATCTCATGAATTTCATTCAGCGCGGTGTCCAGTGCAAACAAACTGTTCTGTATCCCTTGGTAAAAAATCTTGCCTTCATCGGTCAGGGATATCTTGTTTTTGACTCTGTGAAAAAGCAGGACTCCCAATTCCTTTTCCAGCTTTGAAATGGTCTTTGACATAGCAGACTGGGGAATCATATGATAGGCAGCCGCATGGGAAATGTTTTCCAGGCGGGCAACAGTTGTAAAATATCGCAGCTGCAGCAATTCCATGATGGGCACCCTCCTTTTAATCCGGTCCAGGTTCGCAGTTTTGCGGGATGATCGGCCGGCAAGCCAACAGCATACCCAAAGTATATTTTATATTATATATTATACCACCAGTTCTCATATCCTGAAAGATATATTTTACACCAACTAAATCTTGGCAATTCAATTGAGGAAGGTGAATTGAGCATGAAAAAAAAGGAAACTTTAGAGGGAAACGAGGAAAAAACCGTTAAGGCAATTAATCCAATGGTAATCTTGCTGGTTTTCTTATTAATTGCCGCCATTGCCACCTATATTGTACCCGCTGGTTCTTTTGACCGCATTGCCAACGAAAGCACCGGGTATGAGACCGTTGATCCTGACAGTTATCATCATGTGGAACAAAATCCCATTGGTATATTTGAGTTGTTTATGTCAATCCCCAATGGCTTGGCCGGCTCCGCAAGTCTGATTTTCTTCATTCTGATTGTGGGCGGTGCGCTGCAGGTCATCCAGGCTACGGGCACCATTGACATCGGCATGAAAAATCTAATTAAACGATTTGCGGGCAAAGAAAACTTGTTATTGATCGCAATTCTAGTTGCTTTTGGTACACTGTCCTGTTTTGCCGCTACCAGCGAAGAGTTCCTGGCTTTTATGCCTCTGATTTACATGGTGTGTCTTGGACTTGGCTTTGACTCCATGGTCGCTGCTTTCCTTGTTTTAGGCGCTTCTTCCATCGGCTATTGCGGCGGCATGACCAACGCCTATACGGTCGGTGTTGCCCAAACCATTGCGGAGCTGCCCATGTTTTCCGGTATCGGTTACCGTACTATTGTATTTATTGTCTTTGAATTGGTCAGTATCGTGTGGATCTGCGCCTATGCGACCAAAATTCGGAAAGATCCCCACAAGAGCCTGATGTATGAGATTGACCAGAAGTACCGGACTGAAGTGGATTTGACCTCTATTCCTCCCATGACCGCTCGTCATAAAGGCGTGCTGCTGCTGTTTATCCTGGGCATTGTTGCCATGGTAATCGGCACTTTGGAGTTTGGATTCTATGTGACAGAAATGGGTGCTGTATTCCTGATTACCACCGTTCTGTGCGGTATCGTGGGCGGTCTGAGCGCAGACCGTGTCTGCAACGAGTTTGTGGATGGCATGAAGAGCCTTCTCTGGGTCGGTGTTGTGATGGGCCTTTGTAAGGCGCTTACCAATGTTCTTACCGATGCGAACATCATTGACACCATTATCAACGCGATGGCCAGTCTGCTGTCCGGCCTGCCCAAGACCGTTGCGGCCTGCGGTATGTTTGTCATTCAGGACATCATCAACTTTGTGGTTCCCTCTGGTTCCGGCCAGGCCGCTGTCACGATGCCGCTGATGGTTCCTCTGGGGGATCTCCTGGGCGTTAACCGTCAAGTGAATGTACTGGCCTTCCAGTTTGGTGATTCTCTGTCCAATATGCTGACTCCCGCTGGAGCAAAGCTGATGGCTGGTATTGCTATGTGCCATATTCCTTATAAAAAGTGGATTAAGTTCTTCCTGCCCTGTTTTGCAATCTGGTGCATTACCTCTTTTGTGCTTTTGATCATCGCCACCGCTATTAATTATGGTCCGTTCTAACACACAGTGCTTTGTTCATTGACTCCGAACAACAACGGAAATGTGGATTGTCCAATCAAATCAGCGGGCAAACCGCACAGTCAAAGCAGAACCCACACAATGACAAGCCCGGCTTTTCCAACGTAGGTTGGAAAAGCTGGGCTTGTTTTCCTCGTTCTTTCTTGTACCCAAAGGCCAGCCATGTGATTTTCCAATCACATGGCCGGCCTTAATCAGGTGTTCCCTTCCGGATATAAGGTTTCGTAGGATACTGTGTGAGTCTTCAAATATTCCAGCCACTGCTCACAATACGCTTTGCGCAGGTGAATGCCGTCCTTGCTGGCCTCCCTGGGCAACTGGCCGTCCTCTCCCACAAAGGCGGGGTTCAAATCCAGGAACGCCACCTGTTTTTCCTCTGCCGCCTTCTTCATCAGGTCGTTGTACACCAGCAAGTGATCGTTTTTCAGATAGCTGGACCCTCCCGTTTCCGCAATGACATCCTCATTCAGAGGAATCAGCCCCTGTATGTAAATCACAGCGTTGGGCTGGCTCTCCCGTATCATGTCAATCGCCTGGCAGTAGGAATCGTAAAAACCCTGGTCATTGTGATAGCCCAGTTCATTCACCCCCAGAGACAAATAGACCTTCCCATATTGCTTCAATTTTAAGGCCTCTAACAGTGTGTACTGGGTCCCGTCAATGGTAATGGCTTTTTTCTCCGCCAGTTTGAAAATGGAAAGGCCGTTGGACGTCAGATTTTCGCCGCAGCCAATTCCACTGTAAATCAGAAAGCCGTCTGTACGGGAATCCCCAATGAAGGCGGCATCCTCAAAATAGGAATTGTCCACAGGCTCGCTTTCCGGAACAGGCTGAGAAAAATCATAGCTCTGCTGTGGTGCAAGTTCCTTTTTTTCTGCCGGCGCATTCTCGATCGCCGTGGTGGTACCATCCTGAAGCGGCTTCTCTGCGGGCAGAGTCTCTTCGGGGGACTCCGGAAGCTGTTTTTTTTCAGCCGGCTCCCGTTCACTGAGTGTGGTTTGGCTTTCCAGCGCGCTTGATTTGCTGGGGGCGGGTATGTTCTGAACTGTACATCCTGCCATCAGGCCCGTCAGGGCCAGCAGGCAGCAAACCAGCGGCAGCGTGATTCTTTCTTTCATGTGAACTTCCTCCTATCGGGGTTCTTTTGCAGCCGTTTATGGATGATAGAGCAGATGGTCATAAAGCTCCGGGGTGGTCAGAACAAAGCGCGGGCTTCCCGTACTTCCAGGACCCACCTCATATTTATCAAAGGGGATGACCAATTGTCCCTGATCGTCAAAATAGAAGTCCTGATTGGCATCGATGGCATCAAAATAATAGCTTCCCAGCTGGGTATCTCCTTTCAGCCAGTAGAGCTCCCTGTCATCCGTCTCCATGCGCTGGCGCATCTGCCCTTTCAGTTCCTCGCTGATTGCGCTGATATAGTCGTATTCCTGGGGGAACAAATCCGACAGCCGTTTACGCTGACCGCTGGAGACATCAATATGGTAGTAGCGCTCCTGATGGTTGCCGGAGGCCATCACCAAATCGGAATTGATTTTCAGGGTAAACCACTTCTCCGTATTGGTCACCACCTCCCAGGTGACGTCTAAATTAAAATAGCCCTGGTTATTGGCAGTTTGCTCATACTCACCGATCAGCTGGTCAATATAGGCGCTTACTTCCTCATTGATTTCCTGGGCGCCGGACCCCTCCCCCTGCTGGGAGATCTTTGGCTCAGAGATCAAGATCTGGTTTTTCCCCTCTCCCTGCTGGTAAGTGCGCACCGTAACGACCTGAAACAACGGTCCAATCACAGGTAGGCTGCCCATCGTGTCAGCCATCGCTGCGCTGGTGTTGGGCAGTAGAAATACAATGGCAGCCACCGCGGCCACCGCTCCAAGGTGTCTTTTCCAAACAGCAGGTTTCTTTCTTTTGGAAGAAAGCTGTCCCAGTGTCTCTTCCACTCGGCGGCTGAATTCCTCCGGCACCACAAGATTCTCCTGCCGGGCTTTTTGGCGCAGTCTGTCGTCAATGTTCATTCCGATCCCTCCAGTAGAACTCTCAGATGCTTTCTCGCTCGGGACAGGCGCGTTTTTACGTTGGCTTCCGTAATTCCAAGGATTGATCCAATCTCTTTTCCGCTGAATCCATCGTAATAATAGAGCACCACCACAGTCCTCAACTGCTGGTTCAGCTCACATACCGCCTGCCACAGCTGTAAATGCTCCTCCCCTCCGCAGGCAGCAGGCAGCTCTGCTATTTCATCCAGCGGAACCAGCTTTCTGCGGCTGCGCAGAATCGCATAACACTCATTGGTGAGAATCCGCATAAGCCACGGCCGGAATGATTCCTTCCGACGCAGGGAGGGAAGCTTTTGGTAGGCAGTGAAAATGGCCTCCTGGGCCGCATCCGCCGCATCTTCGCAGTTGCCCAGTATCCCCACCGCAAGTCGATACATGGCCGTTTCATTTTCTTTGACCTGTTCGGTAAACCACTGCAGCTCCTCCAAAATAGCTTCCCCCCCTTCCTTTTTTCTTACGGATTGCTCCCGCTATACATAGCTCATTTCATCGGTGCGCGCCCTGACACTATTAAGAGGGTTTTTACCCGGAAAAGGTGACAGCATACAGCAAATTTTTTCCGCCATGGGGGATACATTCCAGAGTCAGCTTAAAAAACCCTCCCGGTTTTCTTTTCTGATCCCGGCCTGGCTCACGGCTCGTGCTGCCCCTACCGGAAACAAAAGCAGACACTCCTGCGCCGTGAGTATCTGCTTTTGTAAGGCCGTGTCCCTTATCACACGGATGGTTGAAATTGCCGCCCACAGCGCCTTGCACATTCGTCTCAATCTACCCCTATATTTTACCGCCGTGCCCGCGCCCCTTCCCCGCACTCAGATGAGGCAGGACAATGCGCAGCACTGTGGAGGAGAGCATAGCTCCAATAGCAAGGGCCGCCGCCACGCCGAAGGTATGCAGCAGGGTGGAAATAAACAGATCCGTCTGGCTGGCTACACAATACCGCATTGCGTTATAGATTCCGGCTCCCGGCACCAGCGGGAGCAGCGCAACCTGAAGGTACCCTGTTACAGGGCATCGGCGTACCCTGGCCATTATCTCAGAATATATGGCAATGATGACGGCGGCAAAAAAGGCCGGGACCACGTCGCCGCCCACCCAGTCCTGAACCAGCAGGAATGTCAGCCACCCCAGCGCGCCGCCAAACCCGCAGATGAGTATGCCAAAGCCGTGAATGTTAAACACCAGTCCAAACCCTACGCAGGCGATAAAGGACCACAAGCAGGGCAAAAACAGCTTTATAATCTGTTCCATCATGCGTCCCTCACATTCCAATTGCCAGGGAAAGGATCACGCCCAGGGCGATGGCGGCGGCGGTCAGGACCGCCTCTGCCGTCCGGTTAATCCCCGAAATAATGTCGCCATTCACAATTTCCCGCATGGCGTTGGTAAGCGCCATGCCCGGTACCAGGACCATCAGCGTACCGATGGTAATATAGTTCATATTTACGCCCAGGCCCAGCTCGGTCAGCAGCAGCGCCAGCAGAGAGGCAATGGCCGCCCCAATCAGGGTTTGGAAAAATCCAACCACCCGCAGCGGATTGCTGAGGTACAAAATCCACAGGCCCACTCCCAGCCCGCACACCGCCGCGCTGAGCCCATCCCGGAGATTCCCGCCAAAAAAAGCGGCGAAAAAAGCCGCGGCGATCACATATCCCATGAGCAAGACCCAGGTGGGGTGGGCGCGGTGGCCCGCGCTCAGACGAAAGATCTGCTCCTTCGCCTGTTCCAGCGGCGGAACCTCCCGGCACAGGCGGCGGCATAGGTCGTTGCAGGCCTCCAGCAGCTCAATATCCGTCCCATGGGAAGGAATCCGCCGCATACTGGTAATGGGATGTCCGGTGGGGGTATTCAGGCTTACGATCAGGCAGTTTGGAATGGCAAACACCTGGGGCTGAAGGCCGTAGGCCGTAAGCAGGCGGTTCACCGACTCCTCCACCCGATAGATTTCCGCGCCGCTGTACATCAGCTGATATCCCAGCTCGGTTCCCATATTCAGAAGCTCATCATAGTCATATTCCATGCCGCATCCCTCCTGTCCATAGTAGGATACCATGTCCGCGCAAAATAACAAGAATAATTTTCTTCTCTCCAAACAAGACGCCACAGGAAAGAAACTCTTCTCTGTGACGTCTTTTCCCCTTTATTTTGTTAAATGTTTGTCACCCAGTAGGCTGTCTTGTGATGGTACCGCTCTCCAGCCCGCAGCACGGCAGAAGGAAACTCCGGGTGATGAATCGCATCCGGCCATGCCTGCGTCTCCAGGCAGAAGGCCGCCCGTGGGCCATAAACCGCCCCCTCTTTGCCGGGGACATAGTCCAAGTAGTTGGCGGTGTAGAACTGGAGGCCCGGCTGGGTGGTAAAGCACTCCAGGCACAGCCCGCCGCCGGTGACTCGGGCGGCCAGCTTCAAGGGAGACCATGGCTGGCGGTGGAGGACAAAGTTGTGGTCGTACCCATTGCCCAGCTCCAGCTGGGGATGGGACATGGCAAGTCCCTTCTCAATCTCCACCGGCCGCCTAAAGTCAAAGGGGGTATGCCCCACCGGGAGAAGAACCCCGGTTGGAGTGCTGTGCTCATCCATCTCAGTGATGGCATCCGCCCGGATTTCCGCCAGCTGGCCACCCAGGGAACCGTAGGCGTGTCCCAGCAGGTTAAAGTAGCTGTGGTTTGTAAGGTTGCACAGGGTATCCCGGTCGCTCCGGGCCTGGTAATCCAGGGTCAGCACGCCGTCGGCGGTCAGCGTATAGGTCACCTGGACCGTCAGGGTACCGGGAAAGCCCTCGTCGCCGTCCGGGCTTACATGGGTCAGCACCAAGGCCCCGTTTTCCTCCCGGGCGTTCCAGACAGCCCGGTCAAATCCCCGCAGTCCGCCGTGGAGACAGTTGGGGCCGTTGTTGGCGGCCAGGGAGTAGTGTTCTCCGTCTAAATCAAAGGCTGCCCCGCCAATCCGGTTGGCCACCCGGCCGACCAGGGCTCCAAAGTACTTATCCTGTTTCTCATACTCCTCCAGCGTTTCACAGCCCAGCACAATATCCCGGCTGCCCCCGGAAGTCGGCACCACAAAAGAGCGGAGAATTCCCCCAAATGTCAGTACTTCAGCAGAGTATAGGCCGGCACGGAGCGTCCACAGCTCCACAGCCTCCTGATTTCCAGTCAGACCGAAGGGCTTCCAAGTCAGTTCCGCCATACTCACACCTGCCTTAGGAATCGGAGGAAGGCCTCCTGACCCTCTGGAGTGCGCTTATAGACGCCTGCGTGCTCCAACACCTGGGCAAAGACCAGGCCAGTCTCCTTCTCCACCACATTCAGGGCGTTTTCAGCGGTAATTTGGTACTTGTTCCGGAAGCTCTCCGCCCAGTCAGCATGGCTCTGGGTCAGAGGATCGGCGTGCAGGTCTTCCCCGGATACCAGCTTGTCCGCCACAGCGGCAAGCTCCGCCTTTAGGCGGGCAGGCAGCACCGCAAGACCCATGACCTCAATGAGGCCGATGTTCTCCTTCTTAATATGGTGGAGTTCGGCATGAGGGTGGTAAAGGCCCAGGGGGTGCTCAGGGGTGGTCAGATTGTTGCGCAGCACCAGGTCCAGCTCATAGTCCTCCCCCCGGCGGCGCGCAATGGGGGTAATGGTATTGTGAGGTTCCCCGTCCGTCTCGGCCAGGATCATGGCAGCCTCATCCGTGTAGCCTCTCCAGGACAGCAGAATGCGGTCGGCCAAATCCACAAGCCGCTCCGGCTGAGAGGCGGTCAGGCGCACCACCGACATGGGCCACTTGACAATCCCCGCCTTCACATCCTCATAGCCGGGGAAGGTGAAGGGAGTCTCCACACACGCTTTGGCCATGGCAAAGGTATACCGCCCTCCCTGGAAGTGGTCATGGGCCAGAATGGACCCGCCCACAATGGGCAGATCGGCGTTGGAGCCCACAAAGTAGTGGGGGAACTGGCTGACGAAGTCCAAAAGCTTGGCAAAGCAGGCCCAGTCGATCTTCATGGGGGTGTGTTCCCGGTTTAGGCAGATACAGTGCTCATTGTAGTACACATAGGGGGAGTACTGCAAAAACCAGGGAGAGCCGTTGATGGTAATGGGGACAATCCGGTGGTTTTGCCGGGCGGGGTGGTTCACCCGGCCGGCATATCCCTCGTTCTCGGCGCACAGCTGGCACCGGGGATAGGCGGAAGCGGGCAGGTTCCGGGCCGCGGCAATGGCCTTGGGATCTTTCTCCGGTTTGGACAGGTTAATGGTGATGTCCAGCTCCCCATACTCAGTCGGAGCCTTCCACTGCATATCCTTGGCAATCCGGTCCCGTCGAATATAGTTGGTATCCTGACTGAACTTGTAGTACCAGTCGGTGGCTTTTTTCGGGTCCTCCGCCCGCAGGGCCTGAAATGTCTCTATGACCTGGGCGGGCCGGGGGGTGAGGGCCCCCATGATCTTGGTATCAAACAGGTCCCGGTAGACAATGGAGTTTTCCTTCCGCACGCCACGGGCATATGCGTCGTCCAGAAGTGTGTCCAGCACGGCAGGCAGGTCAATCTCCCCCTCGGGCAGCTTCTCCGGCATGGCACAACTGTCCAGCTCCAGCACGTCCAGCACGGTATTCACTGCCCACATCTCTTCTTCGGGCCGGATCAGTTCCTTCTTCAGGGCATAGGAGATCAGTTCGGCGATAGCCTGGTCACGCTCCATGCTCAGCCCTCCTCATACCCATTGGGATGCTCTTTGTGCCACGCCCAGGCCGTGGCCACAATGGTGCTCAGATCATTGTACTTCGGCTTCCAGCCGAGCACCGTAATCGCTTTCTCCGAAGATGCAATGAGCTGGGCCGGATCTCCCGCACGCCGGGGGGCGATCTGAGCGGGAATGGGGTGTCCGGTAACCTCCCGCGCCACATCCACAACTTCTTTCACGGTAAAGCCCACGCCGTTGCCCAAATTAAACACATTGTTCTCTCCACCGGCCAGGAGATAGTCCAGAGCCAGAATATGAGCCTGGGCCAGGTCGGTGACGTGGATGTAATCCCGGATGCAGGTGCCGTCCTTGGTGGGGTAGTCGTCGCCGAACATGCTCACCGCCTCCCGCTGTCCCAGGGGCACCTGGAGGATAATGGGAATCAAATGGGTCTCGGGATTGTGGGCCTCTCCGATCTTGCCGGAGACATGGGCTCCGCAGGCGTTGAAGTACCGCAGGGCCACATACCGAAGGCCGTGGGCACGGGACACCCAGTTCATCATCTGCTCCATGGACAGCTTGGTGTTGCCGTAGCAGTTGGTGGGAACAGTGGGGTCGCTCTCCAGAATGGGCACCCGCTCCGGCTCGCCGTAGGTGGCGGCGGTGGAGGAAAATACAATCTTGTCTACCCCGTGCTCCACCATGGACTGGAGGAGCACCATGGTCCCATAGAGATTGTTGTCGTAGTACTTCAGGGGGTTGGACATGGACTCCCCCACCTGGGAAGAGGCGGCAAAGTGAATGACCCCCTCAATCTTCTCCGCCTGGAACAGAGTATCAAGAGCTCCCTTGTCCCGGATATCCAGCTGATAAAACTTTGCCTTTGGGTGGACCGCCGCCCGGAATCCGGTCTGGAGGTTGTCTGCCACCACCACGTCCCGGCCGGCATCGATCAGTTCATAAACCGTGTGGGAGCCGATGTAGCCGGCTCCGCCCAATACCAAAATCGCCATCGTTCAATGCGCTCCTTTCGTAACACATAGTTAATGATACATTAAGGCAAAACAACCGTACCGCCCACAGGGCGGATGCTCAGTACATGGCAGCTTCCCGCTCCCAGTGTCTTTTCCACCTGCTCCCGGAATTGCTTCAGTACAGACAGGGGCACAAAAGCTTGGATGGTCCCGGCAAAACCGCCTCCGTGGACCCGGCAGGCGCCCGTTCCGCCCAGAGCCCGCTCCGCCACGGTCAGCGCAACGGCCATCGCCTGTTCCCGCACCGCTCCGGTGGGCGTAATATCTTGCAGCAGGTCCCAGGAGGACCGGCCCGACTCCCGCACCAGAGACAGGAACGATTCCATATCTCCCCGCTCCAGGGCATCGGCCTCCTGCGCCGAACGGCGGTCATCGGCAAAGAAGTGGAGGGCACGGAGTACCGCCCGGTCCCCTACCGCCTTACGCAGCTGGGGCAAAGCCTCCATCACCCGAGTCTCATCCAGCTCCCGCAGAACCTGCTTCCCAAAATAGGCGGCCACCGCCCCCATTTCCTGGGGGACCGCGGCATATTCGCTGGTGAGATCAGCATGGCTCGCGCCCGAGTCGATAATGCACAGGGCGTAGCCCAGTCCCGCCAAGTCTACCGCCACACTCCGGACCACCGGGGCAGAGGGGTCCGCAAAATCAATGGCCACCGCACCGCCCACAGACGATGCGGTCTGGTCCATCAGACCACTGGGTTTGCCAAAGTAGACGTTTTCCGCCTTCTGGCCCATCTGGGCAATGGTCACCGGGTCCAGCTCATCCCCACAGAACAGGTGATTCTCGATGACACCCAGAAGCACCTCGCAGGCCGCGGAGGAGGAAAGGCCAGAACCGGGCAGAACTTCCGACACCGCAAACACATCAAAGCCCGCGACCGGATAGCCCCGCTGGGCAGCTTGGGCGGCCATACCCCGCACCAAAGCGGCCGTCGACTCCTTTTCTTCCTCCCTGGGCTCCAATGTATCCAATGTCACCTCTACCATGGGCCAGCCCTCTGACTGAAACCGGATGGTGTTCGTTCCGTTTAAAGCCGCACAGGCCAAAAAGTCCAGGTTCACCGCTCCGGCCAAAACCCGCCCGTGCTGGTGGTCGGTATGATTGCCGCAGATTTCTGTGCGGCCTGGAGCAGAGCAAAGGGTCACCAAAGTATCCTCGCCCACGCCAAACGTATGCTGAAACTGATCCAGTAATTCCGCCACTCTCCCGCGTCCGGCATCCAGGTCCGCATACAGCAGACCTTTCAGCGTGTTGTCCAGCTCTCCAACAGAAAGCGCTTTGCGTACATCGCCCAATTTCTGCATGGTCATCCGCTCTCCTTTTCCAACCGGGCATGCGTTCTGCCCACAGGCAGACCCGGTTTTTTTCATCATATCATATTCCGGCTCTGAATCCAATCCCTATCCGTTTCAGGACATACGGTACCCTATCTCAGAGCCCTCCATGCTGCCGCCGGCGAAACAAAGCCGCCGCAAAGCAATGGGGTCTCCATATCTGCTTTGCGGCGGCTTCCTGCCGGGGTATTGAATCAATTACTTCTTCTGAACGTACTTCAGGCAGTCCAGCATAACAGCCACCAGGATGATGACACCGGAGAACACAAACTGCAGGTTCGTGTCAATGCCCAGGATGGTCAGGGAGTAGGTCAGAGCGGTGAAGATAAACACGCCCACCACTACGCCGGAGATCTTTCCGATACCGCCGGTGAAGGAAATTCCGCCCACCACGCAGGCGGCGATGGCGTCCATCTCCCAGCCCTGGCCATAGGCCGCGGAGCCGGAACCAAACATCCGGATGCACTCCAGCCAGGAGCCAAAGCCGTACAGGATACCTGCCATAATGAAGGCGCCCACGGTGACCCAGAACACAGAGATACCGGATACGGCCGCCGCTTCCGGGTTGCCGCCCACGGCGTAGAGGTTCTTGCCGAAGGTGGTTTTGTTCCAGATGAACCACACAATCACCACTGCGGCAACGGCCCAGAGAATGATGGTGGGGAACCCGTTGATTCTGGGCATAATCATGCCGGAGATGGAGGAATCAATGGCACCGAAGGACACACCCTTGGTGGAGTAAGTAACCAGGCCGAAGATGACCAGCATATTGGCCATGGTGGAAATGAAGGGGTGCATCTTGAACTTGGCCGTGAAGAATCCGGCAATGGTGGTGAACACAGTACACAGTACAATACATACCACCAGTGCGAAGAGGATGCGAACCACGACGGGCAGGCCGGTGAAGTCAAAGACATGGCCGAACACGGAGCCCGTATTGGGACCCTGGTGCATGATAATGGTGGCCGCCGTCATGCCCATGCCGACCATACGGCCAATGGACAGGTCGGTACCAGCCAGCAGAATGAGGCCGGCTACGCCCAGGGCCAGGAACATTCTGGGGGATGCCTGCTGAAGGATATTCAGCACATTGTTCACCGTCAGCAGCTGAGTGTTCTTGACAATGGGGGTAATGATACACAGCGCGATAAAGATGACAATAATGGCCAGATACAAGCCGTTGCGCAGCAGAAAATCCCGGCGATTAAAGGTATACTTGTAGTTCTCCCACCGCTGGGCCACGGACTCGCCGAAGGTGAACTTGGACATCCGCAGCATGTCAATCAGATGATACTTGTGATCGAATGCGGCATGGCGGCGGTCCTTCACCTGCTGCTGATCTTTGACCAGCTGCATCTTCGCATCAAAGAGGCGGTTTTTGTGGACGTATTTCTCGTCCTTAATCTCCTGGGGATCGCTCAGCTTGGCGACAGCCTCCTGATGCTCCTTGTTGAGCCGCTCCACCGCCTCACGGTACTTTGCCTGAGCGAACACATTTTCCTCTTTGCAGCTGGCTACCACCGCCTGGTAGTAGTCCCGGTCAAAGTGTTCCTTCAGATAACCCTCGGCCTGGGCAATGAGTTTGGACACCTCGTCCTTATTGCTTGCCTCCACGGCCTTGGCCTTCTCCAGCTCTTTGGTATACTGAACGGTTTTTTGCGCCTTCTCCTGCTGGGTATAGATACGGTCCCGCTTCAAGCTGTCCAGGCTGTTCTGGAGCTCGATGACCCGGTCCGTACCTTCCTCCCGCAGGGCATTGATCTTTTCCTGGATGCTGCCGACATACTCGTCAATGGGCTGGCGGAGTTCCGCCTCCTGCTCAGCCGTCAGAATTTTTGTGTTTACTGTTGCCATATGCAATATCTCCCATTATAGGTATTTTGCACTAAGTCGCAAAAGTTCTTCCTGATCGGTCTCCTTAGTGTTCACGATCCCGGACAGGTGGCCGTTGGACATGACCCCGATCCGGTTGGTGATACCGAGAATTTCCGGCATCTCAGAGGAAACCACAATCACGGTCTTCCCCTGCTTTGCCATATTGATAATCAGCTCATAGATTTCATACTTGGCGCCCACATCAATGCCTCGGGTAGGTTCATCCATCATAAAGACCTGAGGCTCCCGCTCCAGCCACTTGCCGAAGATCACCTTCTGCTGATTGCCGCCGGAAAGGCTGGAAATCATGTCGTCCGGTCCCATACACTTGGTGTGCATGATCTTGATCTCTTTGTTGGTTGCCTTCACCATTTTGGGGTTGGAAAGCGCCACCCCCATTTTGTACTGATCCAGATTGGCAATGGTGGTATTAAAGGTGAGGTCACACTTCAGGAACAGGCCGTTTGCCTTACGTTCCTCGGTAATCATGGCGAAGCCGTGCTCAATGGCCTCCTTGGCATTGGAAAAATTCATCAGCCGGTTTTTGAAATAGACCCGGCCGGCCGCCCGGGTCCGAACGCCGAAAATCGTCTCCAACAGTTCCGTGCGCCCGGCTCCCACCAGGCCATACAGGCCGAAAATTTCGCCCTCTTTTACATCAAAGGAGACATCCTGGAGGTAGGGGGCGTATTTGGTGGAGAGATGCTGCACAGACAAAATCGTGTCGCCTGGGGTGTTGTCCACCGGAGGGAATCGACTCTCCAGGGAACGGCCCACCATGGCGGTGATCAGCTCGTTCATATCGGTGTCCTTGGCGCTCTTGGTCATGACCAGGTTGCCGTCGCGAAGGACGGAGATTTCGTCGCAAATCTCAAATATCTCGTCCATTTTATGGGAGATATAAATCAGCGAGATCCCCTGCTCCTTCAGCATCCGCATCATCTCAAAGAGCTTTTCCACCTCCTGAACCGTCAGGGAAGAGGTGGGCTCATCCAGGACAATCACTTGGGAATTATAGGAAATCGCTTTGGCGATCTCACACATCTGCCGCTGCGAAACAGACATATTCCGCATGGGCTGGTTCAAGTTGACGGTCATTCCAAGCTTACGAAACAGCTCGGAGGCCTTCTTTTTCATTCTGCCCTCATCAACCACTCCTACGGAGGTGGTGGGATAGCGGCCAAGGAACAAATTGTCGATGACATTCCGCTCCAGGCACTGGTTCAGCTCCTGGTGAACCATGGCAATCCCGTTTTCCAGGGCATCCTTCGGGCCGGAAAAACTGATTTCCTTCCCGTTTAAGTAAATTTTCCCCTCATCCTTCTGGTAGGTGCCAAACAGGCACTTCATCATGGTGGACTTACCGGCGCCGTTTTCGCCCATCAGTCCCATGACCGTTCCCCGCTTCACATCCAGGTTGATATGGTCAAGCACCCGGTTTCGGCCGAAAGACTTGCTCATACCGCGGATTGACAGGACAATATCGTCTTTCGCATCTGCCATTCTCGTTACTCCCGTTTATCCATATTAGCAGTTTCAGCGAAAAATCTGATTCTGCCGTCTTCTTCTTCAAAATTGCTGTTAGGGAGAATTCCTTCCGCCGAACGGAGAAACAATTCTCACGAACGGAGAATTCCTTCTCCCTAACAGCAAGACTTATTAATTCCTCAACTGGGAATCCTGCCGCTTCAGGGCGGCGGAATTACTGGCTCAGCAGGCCGGTGTAAGCGGCGGCGTTGTCAGTCTTCACCATGTTGATGGCGAAAGCGTCATAGGCGCTGGGGTTGCCCAGACGGTTGGTGATGTTGGACTCGGTCTGGCCGTCGCCGGCGATGTACTCAACATTCAGGTTCAGGAAGTCATCATACTTCTCCAGCAGGGGCTGATAGGTGGAGCCCAGGAAGTTATCGGCGGAGTTGTAGATGTTCAGCCAAACGTTCTTGGTGGGGTGAGCAGTGGCGTCCAGCTGGTTGCTGACGGGGGTGTAGGTCACGGTGGAGTCCAGGAAGTCCTGATAGTTCTCAGCGGTGACAGCCACATTCAAAGCGTAGTAGGAACGGGTGGCCTCGTCATAGTAGAACACATCGGAGCTCAGCACGTTGCCGGCGTCGTCGGCGGTGCCAATGCCGGTGTCGATATCCACGCCGTCCAGAGCGTTGCGCAGCACGCGCAGGGTCAGGTAGGCCTGCACGTCGGCATGCTGGCTGATGGTGCCGCCGTAACCTTCGGCGATGGCGGCCACGGCGTCGGAGTTGGCGTCATAGCCAAAGGTGGGAACCTCGTTGGCCTTGGACCAGGCGTTGAACATCGCCATGCCCATGCCGTCGTTGTTGGAGGCAACAATGTCGATCTGATCGCCGAAGGAGGCGGACCAGGTGTTGATGGCGTTGCCGGCGGTGGCGGCGTCCCAAGTGGCGCCGGCGGAGTTCTTCATCTCCTGAGAGGCCAGCTCACGGACGATGTAGGTAGTACCGTTGACGGTGATCTCGCCGTCCTTCACATAGGTGGAGGAGCCGTCTACGTTGGTGCCCACGGGGGTGCTGTCGATGGCGCCGTTTGCCTCAACGGCAGTGCCCAGAGCGGAACGGACGCCGCGGGTACGGGCGATGGAGTCGTTGTGGCCAATGTCGCCGATGGCCAGGACGTAGCCGATGATGCCGTCGCCGTTGCGGTCCAGGCCCTCAATGTTGGCCTCAATATAATCCTTGATCATGGTGCCCTGGAGCTCGGCGCCCTGGTTGGCATCGAAGCCCACATAATAGGTATTCTCGTTGAAGGTCAGGGCGGTCATGTCCAGCTCGCCGGTGGAGCTGTTGGAGGGCTGACGGTTGAACCAAACCAGGGGCTTGTCCTTGTTGGCCACAGTGGTGGTCTGGGCGCCGCTGGTGCTGCCGCTGCTGGTGTTGCCGGAACCGGAGGAGGACTGGGAAGTCCCGCTGTTTCCGCCGGAACAGGCGACCAGGCTGAGTGCCATGGCGGCGGCCAGGGTCAGTGCAAGAGCTTTTTTCATAGCAATTCTCCTTTTCATAAAACCGTTTTAGTGGGGACGAATCATCCCATTTAAAACTAATTTTATGTTAGAAGAACCCAGGCAGAAATGCAAGGGGAAAAATTACCGAAAGAGGGGTAAATTTTTATCCAGTCTGAACAATATGCAAAAACTAGTCAGATATATTTTGTATATTTTTACTAATTTAAGTGTTGTTCAAAGGCAAAAAGGGCCTTTTGGCTGTCCATGGTAAACAGGTTCTCCCGATCTACGATCTGGGTGGAGGTGTCTACCGTGGGTTCCAGTCCGCCGCCCTGCCCGGTCAGCAGCTTATAGGCGCTCTCCACCCCCAGATATCCCATGGCGTAGGGATTCTGGACCACAAGGGCATCCACGCTGCCCTCCTGAAGGCCGTCAATGGTGACCACATTGGAGTCAAACCCCACCAGGAAGACCTTCTCCGACAGACCCATGTCTTCCACAGCCATTGCGGCTCCCACACTGGTAGGCTCGTTAAAGGCCAGCAGTACATTGATCTGGGGATTCTCCCGGAGCAGGGCAGCGGTGTCGGCGCGGGCATATTCCGCCTGCGCCAGCGTGTTGATGACGGCACTGACCCTGGCACGGCCGCTCTGGGAAAACAGGCTCACCGCTCCCCGTTCCCGCTCCTGTCCGTTGGCGCTGCTGATGTCATAGTTGATGATCCCGACCTCCAAAGGCCCGTCCACTCGGTCCAGGGCAGCCTGGGCCGCCATCTGTCCGGCGGCGTAGTTATTGGTACCGATATAGGTACTCACCGCTTGGGAATCCACACTGCTGTCGATGGCCACAATCTTCGCTCCGTTCCGGGCCGCCTCGTCGATGGCCGCAGCGTTGTTTTCGTAGTCAATGGCGGAAAACACCACCGCTTCCGCCCCTTTTTTGACCGCTTGGGCAACCATCTCATTCTGCGTCTCGTAGTCTTCCTCCGTTTCAGGCCCCATAATATTGAGGTCTAGATTATATTCGGTGGCAGCCGCTTCGGCCCCGGCAAAAACAGACAGCCAGAATTCCGTCTCGGTGGACTTGGCAATCAGAGCCACCGAATGGCGTGTGGCGGCATTGCTGCCTGTTGAGCAGGCGCATAGGCAGAACAGCGCAGCCGCCAGCCAGACAACGCCCCGCCTATTTCCCCTCATAGTCTCCCTCCCGTATCTTCGGCATGCGAATTTCCACGCAGGTTCCTACATCCGGTTCACTGGTAATATGCAGTCCGTAATTCCTGCCGAAATAGATTTTAAGCCGGTCGTTGACATTTTTAATCCCGATGCCTGTGCGGTCCTTGGGCCCGTGCTGCATAATGGATTCAATCTGTTCGGGGGTCATGCCCACGCCGTTATCCTGGATGTAAAACAGGATATCCTCCTTCTCCTGGCACACCCGCACTTCAATGCGCCCCTCGTCCACCAACAGGTCCAGCCCATGGTTGATGGCGTTTTCAATAATAGGCTGAAGGGTAATCTTATTGCAGTAATAGTCCAGACACTCCGGGTCTACGTCAAAAGAATATGTAAACTGGTTTTTATAGCGGCATTTCTGGATTTGCAAATAGCTTTCCGCATGCTCGATCTCCTTGGCGATGGGAATCAGCTCGTGGCCGCGGCTTATGCTGATGCGGAAGAGTCTGGCCAAGGCGTGAACCATTTTCACCGTGTCGGCGTTGCGGCCCTGCTCACACATCCAGGCGATGGAATCCAGCGTATTATAGAGGAAGTGGGGGTTGATCTGAGCCTGAAGAGCCTTCAGCTCCGTTTTGCGCAGATTGATTTCTTCCTCCCGTACGGTGGTCATCAGCTGCTGAATGCGCAGGACCATATGTCCAAAGGAGGCAGAGAGCTCCCGGACCTCCCGGGTTCCACCCACCGGGCGGTAGGTAAAGTGGTCGGCATCCGTTTCAAAGCTCTCCATGGCTGAGGCCAGGCCTCTCAGGGGACGCCCCAGCATGTGGGACAGCAGCCAGCTGGTCAGCAGGGCGGCTGCCAGCAGAATCCCCGCCATCAAAAAGGACAGCCGGATCATCTCGTGTACATTCCGATTGACCAGCTCATCTACATAACTGACCCCTACGATCCGCCAGTCGCTGTCCTCGATGCTGGTCAGACAGTAGATGACTGTGTCATCCGCATAGTCGCCGTCCTTCAAAGAAGCCAATGCTGGGGTATTTTCTGATTTCAGTCCGGAGTACAGCAGCTGCTGCTGGGGATGATATATGATATTGCCGTCCTTGTCCATCAAAAAGCAATAGCCCCGCTGGCCAATACTCACATTGTTGATATAGCTTGAGATACTGGAAAAGCTCAGGTCCAGGGACACCCAGGCCGCCTCCCCTTCCCGGGAGAGGGGTGCCGTCATGGTGACCACCCAGGGGTAGTAGCTCTCAAAAATAGTCTCCACATGGGGGGCAGTCATGTACGCAAATTGAGACGCCCTGGCCAGCTCCAGGTCAAAGGACAGATTCTGAAAGATCTGCTCCTTCGGCTCTCGGTCCAACGACCAGCAATCCAGCAGTTCTCCCTCCCGGGAATAGCTTGTAACCGCCACCACATCCGGGCGGAAGGTCAGGAAAGCGGACAACAGCTCATCCCGGCTTTCTGTCTGCTCCAGCATGGACTGCTCTACCAGCTTCATGGCTTGATCCATATCCCGCAGATAGTTTCCCACGGTGTTGGACACTTGGGAAACAGCTTGCGCCGTGCTGGTACGGGCACTCTGCACCATAGCGCTGCGATATCGATCCAGAAACAGGATGATGCAGCAGAACAAAATAATGGCCACCACCCCTACCACCATTGAGACCAGAATCGTGGTCGTGCGCAGGCCCGTACGCGAGGCACCGCCTTTCAAACGCCCTCACCCGCCTTTTCCATTCCCAGTCTGCGGCGCATGGCATTGGGCGATTCACCGCAGTATTTCTTAAAACAGTAGCTGAAATAGTGCTGGTCGGTGTATCCGCATCGCTGAGAAATGTCCTGGACCTTAAGCGAGGTGGTACAAACCATCTCCCTGGCCGCCTCCATTCGCTTGCGGATGAGAATATTAATAAAGGTTTCGCCGGCATATTTTTTGATGCAGGCGCTCAGATGATTGGGGCTGACATCCAATATGCCGCTCAGAGATACCAGCGAGAGGTTGGCATCCATATAGTTTTGATCCAATGTATCAAGCGCCCGCTTGCACAGCAGACTGCCGCCCTTGACCGTGGGCGACAGGTCGCCGATGAACTGTGCGCCCCCCTCCGTTCTGTCGCCCTGCCGCAGCGCCTCCATGGCTTCCCGATAGGCTTTGTGCAGCGCAGTCAACGCGTGGGCTGTGCGGCTGACCCCGATCCGGCAGCGCTTTCCCAGTACGCGAATGGCCATTTGAGGAATCTCATCGGTTAATATATGCAGATACTCATCAAAATCCGAAAGGTTCCCCAACAGCACCGTAATTACCTTCCCGGAGGCAAAAAAACTGACGCTTCGAAGATATTTGGCGGCCAGTCTGTCTACGGAAGCCACAAAGGACGGCAGCGTTTCGTTGGCGCCGTCCTCTCCCAGCAGAGTAGACACCATGACGGTATAATAGGGTTTATCCTCTTTGTCCCGCAGCAGACCGCACTGTCGGGCATACTCCTCCGCCCGGGTTTCCCCCTCCTGTTCCGCGTAATCGTCCAACACCAGGGGCATCAGCATGGTCACCCGCAGGTCCTGCCCTTCCGCTCCGGAGGCCGTCTGGCGGAACATGGCAAACTGAGCGTCAATCTTCTGGCGTATGGTCCGCAGTTCCTTTCCCAACCCCTCCAGGGTCAGCGGTTTGAGCATATAGCTGATGATATTGTACTGAATGGCCTGTTTGGCGTATTCGAAGTCATCATAGCCGCTTAAAAAGGCGATGTTGGTGGCCGGGCGGACCTCCCGCACCTGTCGGGCCAGCTCAATGCCGGAAATAAACGGCATGCGGATGTCTGTCAGCAGCAGGTCGGGCTCATACTTTTCCACAAGCTGAAGCGCGTCCAGCCCGTTGCTGGCGCTCCCGACCAGAAGAAAACCATAATCCTGCCAGGGAATCATGGTGCATACCGCCTCTCTCAGCTCGTCCTCGTCATCGGCGACAACCACGGTATACAACATCTTTTGGGCCATGCCACCACTCCCTTTCCCGGAGACATGCCGGAGGGCTCGGCCTCCCTCTCCCCGCGGGTTTTTCTTTCATTATATCAGATTCCCACCTTCCTCTCAAACATTTCTTGCCCGTTTCCCGCCCCGCTTCCTCTCTCCGCTCCACCCAGCTCATCCTCGGTTTAAACCGCTCAAAGCCGCCCTCTCCTTGTATTTTCCCGATCCCTATGGCATAATGGGGCTGTGCTCACAGGATGCTGCACAATACTTTTATGCGCAGGAGGCCCCACATGGCCCATATCGTTCCCATTACCGACCTGAGTGTTCCTCAGCTCAGTCCCTACGCCCAGCTTACTCACGCCCAATTACGCAGCCGCCGGCATCCGGAGCAGGGAATTCTCATTGCCGAAAGCGCCAAGGTCATTTCCTGCGCCCTGGACGCGGGCTGTCAGCCGCTCTCCCTATTGATGGAGGAGCGGCATCTGCACACCATTTCCCAGGCGTTTCTGGACCAGTGCGGGGACATCCCCGTCTACACCGCCAACCGGGAGGTGCTGGCTCAACTCACCGGATATGAGCTTACCCGCGGAATCCTATGCGCCATGCGCCGCCCTTCCCTTCCCCGGGCGGAGGAGCTGTGCAGCACCTCGCGGCGGCTGGCCGTACTGGAGAATCTCTCCGATTCGTCCAATGTGGGGGCCATCTTCCGCTCTGCCGCAGCGCTTGGAATGGATGGAATTCTGGTTACTCCCTCCTGCTGCGACCCCTTCTACCGGCGGTCCATCCGGGTCAGTATGGGCACGGTCTTTCAAATCCCCTGGACCTGGATCGGGGAGGACTCTGCCCAGTGGCCCCAGCCCGGACTTTCCCTTCTGAAGGAGCAGGGCTTCAAAACCGCGGCTTTGGCTCTGTCCGATTGCTCGGTCCCCATTGACGATGCGTCTCTTCTCCGGGAGGAAAAGCTGGCCGTTATTCTCGGCTCAGAGGGAAACGGGCTCTGCTCGGACACCATTTCACAGTGCGACTATGTGGCGCGTATTCCCATGAGCCGGAAGGTGGACTCTCTCAACGTGGCCGCTGCCGCCGCCGTGGTCTTCTGGCAGCTGCGCGCCCGCTGAGCTCCGCCGGGCCGCACAGGAGGATTCCGGGCCGTTGCATATACCCGGCACTGATTGGGAGAAAACGATCCGTTTCGATAACAGCAAGGCCGCTGGAATATGATATTCCAGCGGCCTTGTTTTGTTTTCAGCTACATTTCCGGCTCCCAAGGCGGAAATCGCTTCTTTGCCAAAGCGCCTTCCGTTCATTCCTCTGTTGGAACTTTTAAGTTTCGCTCCCGATACTCGGTGGGCGTACAGCCAATCCGTTTGATAAACATGTTGGTAAAGTGCGTTGGATTATCATAGCCAACCAATTCCGCAATTTCCGCCACAGAACGCTGGGTCTTCAGCAGATACTCGGTGGCATAGGTGGTCCGGCAGTATATCAAATAGTCAATGGGAGACATGTCATACGCTTTCTTAAAGCTGCGGCTGAGATGGGAGGCGCTGATATTGAACCTGTGGGAGAGGGTGTCCAGGGTGATCTTCTTACTCCGGTTCTCCTGAATGTACTCCCGCACCTGGCTCATAAAATACTGGGATGACAGCTGCAAGGACACAGCGTCATTGGCAAAGAGCGTCCCCATCAGCTGAAAAAGGCCCAGGCACACGGATTGGAACACGCTGTCCACATATCCGCCGTTGGTCCGGTGAATACTAAACAGCATCTGAAAGGCGCTGCGGATATAGTCGGCACAATTTCCGCTGGAGGCCACTGCGCTGCCCAGCTTTCGGAAAAATGCAAGCAGTTCCCCTTCCCCGCTGTCCCGAAATCTCAGCGTATTGTATTCCACGCTGGAGTTCCCATCCATAACGAAGTGGTGGGACATACCGGGCGGGACAATGGTGATCGCGCTCTCCCGGATGGGCAGAGACTGCTCATCAATGACCAAACTTCCCTCTCCCCGAAGGATAAATGCTACCTCATACTCATTAGAATGTTCATGCCAGGGGTAGGTCCACCGGGGCAGATTATCCACATGGGACATATGGGTGATCTCCAAAAACGGCGGCATGCGGTAGGGGTTATCCTGCTCCGATTTGTAGTCATGTACCCACATAATATGCTCCCTTCCAGGCATGGCTCCGGGACGAGCCGCCCCGCTCTCCTCCAGCACAAACATACACAAAGGCACACAGCGAAACGTCCGGATTCTTCAGACGCCTCCGTATTGCCCGGGGTTATTATATCAGAATATCTGACAATTCACAAGGAACCTCCCTGCTGTTCTTTATCCATTTTGGCATAGGCTCCATGTGCCAAAACGCGGGTTTTGGGAGATTTTGATAAAGTGCTCCCCTTTGACAGCAAGATAATTTGTGAAACCTCCCAGCAAAGGCCCTTTTCCCCCTCCAACGCCTCAAAAAACGATAAGATATTTTTTTGTTTCAGCAGGATATTTCGTTGAAACTGCCCTTTTGCAGAAATAAAATAGAAAAATGAAATTAAACGCGACCCATACGGGCATACCAGGTTGTTTCAACAATAAAGGAGGCAGATCCATGTATTCCGTCACAAAAGAGGAGGTGCTCCGCACCATCCCAGGCAGCGAGCAAATCCCCAGAAGCACAGACCTGAGCGGTTTTTCCCGCTCCTTTTTGGACGTACCATTCTCCGACCGGGCCAATATTCTGCGTCTGAATCTGGTCCTTCCCAACGAGGGCGAAGGCCCCTTTCCCACCATCGTGTTTATTCACGGCGGCGGCTGGCTGACCGGAGATAAAAATCATGTGCAAACCCAGTCAGTTTACCGCCTGCTCTACGCGGGCTACGCCGTGTGCTGCATTAACTACCGCCTGTCCGACGAAGCCAAGTGGCCCCTGCCCCTTCACGACTGTAAGGCTGCCATTCGTTTTCTGCGGGCCAACGCCCAGCGCTTTCACCTGGACACGGAGCGCATTGGCGTGGTGGGCAACTCCGCCGGCGGGCATCTGGCCGCCATGCTGGGCACCACCAACGGCCAGCCGGAATACGAGGATTTGACCATGGGCAATCCGGACTATTCCAGCGATGTGCAGGCCGTGTTCGTCTGGTTCGGCGTATACGACTTCCCCAACTGGGAGGCCGACTGCAAGAAGGCCTATCCGGAGCGCCCCTTCAATGACACGACCGGGGCGGAGGCCTATATGTTCGGGCACTCCCTCCACGAATTCCCCGAGCGGCTGAAGGACGCAAGCCCCATCTGTCACCTCAGCCAGCAGACGGTGCCCTTCTATGTGGAGCATGGTACCGGCGACCACGCGGTCCCTTATTTTCAGTGTGTCCGCTTCTATGAGCGCTATACCCAGCTGCTTGGAACAGAAAACATCTCCATCAAGCTCTTTGAAAACGCGGAACACTCCGATCCGGTCTTTAAGACCGATGAAAATGTGTTTGAATTTGTGCGATTCTTTGACCGTTATATTCGGCAAATTCCGCCCCGGGACTACTTCCCGCTTGGCACCTTGGGCGACTATGAGACAGTGGTGTGACCGCTGTCCGCCGTCCGTTCAATACAATACAACAAAGGAGGGCTCCTGTATGGACGAAAAAAAAGATTTTCTGGATGAGCTGACCCAGAATTGCATGGCCGCTGCCATTATCATTGCATCGGTACTGACGCTACTGGGTATGGTTTTTCAATTTATCTCCCCAGAGGCACAAACGCTGGTCACCCAATTGGCTTACTACGCTTACGGGTGGACGGTATTTCTTGCCCTGGGTCCCACGGTGAAGCGGGGGATGTTTATGCGCATTGATTTGGTCGCCAACCGCTATCCCAAAGCCCTTCAAACCGCGCTGAAAGTGGCTTCAGACGTGGTTTTGTTTCTGTTGATGGCCCTTTTGTGCGTACTGGGCATCCAGAATCTGCTCTCCTCCATCGCCTCCGGTGCGGTAAACGCCAGCGCGCCGGTGATCCCGCTGGCTCTGGCGTATGCAGCCCCGGTGGTGGGTTACGCGCTGGGCATGATTGCTTACATGACCAAAATTCTGACCGCTAAGAAGGGAGGCGCTGCCAAATGACTGCACTATTTCTGATTTTGTTTTTCGGCGGCCTGATCGTCCTGGCCTTCCCCATTGCCACCACCATCCTGGTGTCCACAGCCAGTATCCCGCTGTTTTCCGGCGCCGACACGCCTCTGGCCTGGGGGCAGTTATTTACCGAGTCCATCAACGGCGCGGTGGCCAACAATGTGGGTCTGACCATCGTTTTGTTTATGATCGCCGGCGAGTTCATGGCCAAGGGAAAGCTGACCGAAAAGATTTTTGACACCTTTGCTTACTTCTTTGGGAAAAACAAAGGCTTTATGCCCATTATCTCCATTGCTACCTGTATGTTTTACGGCGCCATTTCCGGCTCCGGCCCCGCCACCACCGCTGCTGTGGGCGCCATGTGCTACCCCATGCTGGTCCGTATGGGCTATGACAAATTCTTCAGCGCCAGCATCCTGGTCTCTGCCGGCTGTCTGGGTATGGTCATCCCTCCCAGCGTCCCTCTGACAGGCGCCGCCGGTCTGGCCGGCGGGTTGGACCTGGTCCCCCTGTACCAGATCGCCGCTGTGGGCGGTGTGTGCGCCGGACTTTTGCTGATTTTATACGCCTATCTTCACTGCCGCGTCAAAGGCGACGGCAACCAGGCCCTTATCAATGAGTCGGTGGACAACCTCCGCAAGCAGAGCTTCGGAACCCTTCTGAAGGACAGCATCTGGGCCCTGATGACCCCGGTTCTCATTCTGGGCACCATTTTCAGCGGCATCGCAGATACCGCCCAGGCCGCCGTCCTGAGCCTGGTCTACTCCATCCTGGTGGCCGTATTTATCTACCACACCATCAAGCCCGAGGAAATTCTCCCCATGTTCCGCCGCTGCATTCTGAACGCCGCTCCTCTGTGCTTCCTGATTGCCCTATCCAATGTGTTTTCCGCCGGAATGCGTGCCCTGAACATTCCCGCCAAACTGGCCAACGCCCTCATTGATTCCGGCGTATCCAGCAGCGTCCTGATCCTGCTGATTCTGGGCTGTATGCTCCTGTTGGGCTCCTTTATGGACTGCGGCGCCGCCATGGCCATTCTGGTTCCCCTGTTCGCGCCGGTTATCATCAACTTCGGAATGGACCCCTACACCTCTATCGTGGCCATCATCATGTGTCAGGCCGTCGGCCTGTGCAGCCCCCTGTGCGGCCTGTGTCTGTTTGTCCTGTGCCCCATTGTAGGGTGCTCCATTGGCCAGCTGGGTAAGCATGTAATTAAGCTCAGCGCGCTCATTGTCCTAGTTTCAGTGATTATCGTGCTGTTCCCCGGCCTCTTTGCCTGGGCCACCTCAGGCGCGGTCATTCCCACCTTGTAATTACTGATTTTTTACCCGTTCTTTATTCCCGCGCAGTCTGCCTGAATCGGTTGACCTTACAGCGCTCTTTCCCTTGCCCTCCCCGCTTTTGCGGGGAGGGCCCTTTTGTTTTCCGTTTGCATACCTTGGAACCGCTCCGCAAACATGATATGATGTTGACACAACTTCGACACAAGCCGCCCTTATACTAGAGCCTGAGAGGAGGGGAATGCCATGGATCACGTTTTACTTGTGGAGGATGAGCCCCGGCTGCGGGGCATCGTCCGGGACTACTTTTTTGCCCACGGCCTGGAGTGCGACCTGGCCCGGGATGGGGAGGAGGCTCTGGACCTGCTGCGGGACCACGACTATGACGCCATCCTCCTGGACATCCTCATGCCCAACCTGGACGGCTTCGGCGTATGCCGGGCAGTACGGCGGAAAAGCGGCGTGCCCATTCTTTTTCTCACCGCTCTGGGGGGTGAGGAGGATATGCTCCGGGGCTACGCCCTGGGGTGTGACGACTATGTGACAAAGCCTTTTTCCCTGGCGGTACTGCTGGCCAAAACCCAGGCTCTCATCCGCCGCAGCCGGGGAACCGGACAGGACGGGACGCTCACCTGCGGCGCCATCTCCCTAAACACCCAGAGCCATCTTTGCTCCGTGGGCGGGCAGACGGTCAAACTCTCCCCTCGGGAATATGGCCTTCTGCTGTGCCTTATGCGAAACCGCTGCCAGGTTCTCTCCCGGGCGCAGCCGCTGGACAAGGTGTGGGGTATGGACTTTGAAGGGGACGACCGGGCGGTGGATGTGCGCGTGCGGAGTCTGCGCTCCGCTCTGGGGGATGCAGGAAAGCAGATTAAGACGGTCTTTAAGGCCGGGTACAAGCTGGAGGAGGAGTGACCATGAAAAAGGAGCGGCCCAGAAAGCTTCGCTGGCGGCTGGCGGTGCCCCTTACCACAGCCTTTGCTCTATTGTGGCTGGGCACCATGGCTCTGCTCACCAACTTCGCTGAGGAAAAGCTGAACCAGACCGTGTCCATCCAATACACGTCCGCCCAATCGGAGCTGGAGGAGCAGTGGGGCTATTATGAAAATAACCTGGCAAACGGACTGGGAGATGAGGCCACCCATATTCTCTCCTATAACCTCAGCTCCTCCTCCACGAGGCTTACCGATTTTGCCGAAGGAGGCATGGCCTTTCTCGTCCGGGACGAGGCGGGCAACGAAATCCGCAGCCAGCTTGCCTTCGGCTATGGGCACGAGGCGGGGGTAGATCAGGGGCAGCGGTGGTACCTCTATTTTGACAGCGGCCTGGATGACGAAGGGCAGCTTCAGCTGGCCCGCTGGATGGTGGAGCACCGGAACTGGGACTGGTCGTTTGCCATCTATCCCCCGGACAGCATACGAGGAGAGGCAGTAGCCGAGGAGGGAAGCGACCTCAGCAACTTTGACGGAACCTACGCCCGGGTGACGGGCATAGAGCTGCCCGGCTATGCCCTGAATGTGCAGAAGATTGAGCTTGTCCACCCCGACGGCACGGTGGAAACCATGGTGGAAACCGCCATTCCGGGGGAAGATTCCACGACCCTAGAGTTTCAGTTTATGCGGGTAGGCAGCGTGCTGCTCCCCTCCTACGGCAGTAGCGGAGACGGCCCCATTGACATGGAACTGCGCCTTTCAAACTTCCGGGAGGCCCAGGCCATCCTGGACCGGGAGGCAGCGGGGGAGAGGCGCAGCGTCCTCACCGGCGGCGGGCGGCTGGTTGGGATGACCGGCGGCGAGAACGGCTCCATGCGCCTGGTGGCCGGCCAGTGCGACGTGTTCCGGGCCGCTTTGCAGCAGCAGCGGCTTGTCTATCTCAGCACCTTTTTGCTGACGGTGGTGGTGGTGCTCCTTCTCTCCGCCCACCTGTCCAAAAAGGTGACGGAGCCGGTGGAAACGCTCAGTCAGGACGCTCAGACTGGCCGCTGCCGGGAGGACGGGCCGGTGCGGGAACTGAACGCCCTGGCCCGAGCCTTCAATGCCGCCCAGGAACAGCTGGAGGGGCAGCTCAGTCGGGAGCGCGCCTTTACCCGAGGAGCCGCCCACGAGCTGAAAACCCCCCTGGCCGTCCTGCGCACCCACGCCGAGGCCCTGCGGGAGGACATCGCCCCGGAGAAGCGAGAGCAGTATCTGGACATCATTTTGGAGGAGAGCGACCGGATGGCCGCCCTGGTGGGCAGCTTATTGGAGCTGTCCCGACTGGAATCGGGCATCGCGCTGAACAAGGAACCTTTGGATCTGGGCGCGCTCACCCGGAAGGTCTTTGCCCCGCTGGAGCTGGCGCTCCAACAGAAGAAGATTTCTCTCCGCCTGGACCTCCCGGAGCTCTGGATGGAGGGGGATCGGGAACGGTTAAAGCGGGCCATCGAGAACCTGGCCTCCAACGCCCTGCTCCACTGCACCTCAGGCGGCTGCATTCAAGTCGCTTTGAATGTCTCGGGGGACGGGGTGCGGCTGCTGGTCCGCAACGACGGCCCCGCCGTTTCAGAACAGGACCTCCCCCACCTTTGGGAGCCCTTCTACCGGGGAGATCAGGCTCGCAGCCGGGATACCGGGGGCACCGGGCTGGGCCTTGCCATTGTCCGGGCCGCCATACAGGCTCATGGGGGCAGCTGCGGCGTGGAAAACGGCCCTCACAATGTCAGCTTCTGGTTCTGCCTGCCCTCCTCTGTGCTGCTTGAATGAACGGAACTCTCCCCGGATTAAAATCTGGGGAGAGTTTTGTTTGAGCAAAATTTTTGTCATTTTTCATGGATGTTTTCTATGGCTCCATTTAAATTTTGTATTGGATTCCAACAGTGCCTTAGGATATGATTACATTATAAAAGACAATACGGCCAAACCGGCCCAGTGAAATTTCGGGAGGTACGTTTATGGACAAGTTACCCTCTTCCATCACCCTGTGTGAGGTCGGCCTGCGGGACGGCCTGCAAAATGAAAAGACGCTGATTCCCACCGAGGAAAAGATCAGCCTGCTCCGCGGCTTAATTGACGCCGGCTTCAAGGTCATTGAAGTGGGCTCCTTTATGCACCCCAAGGCTGTTCCCCAGATGGCCGATACTGACGAGGTCTTCAAGGCCATCGGCCAGGTGCCCGGCGTTGAGCTGCGCGCCCTGATCCCCAATCTCCGGGGCGTTCAGCGGGCTGTGGACTGCGGCTGCAAAAAGGTCAAGCTGAATGTCTCCGCCAGCCGCCAGCACAATCTGAAAAATCTGAATATGACCCCTGAGCAGAGTGTAGCCAGCTTTGCCGGCTGCGTCCAGGCCGCCAACGAAAACGGCATTGCCATCTCCGGCTCCATTTCCATGCCCTTCGGCTCCCCCTGGGAGGGCCGCACGCCCGTGGAGGACGTAGACTCCATCATCCAGGCCTATCTGGATGTGGGAATCACGGAAATCTCCCTGTCCGACACCTCCGGCATGGCGGTTCCCGTTCAGGTTTACCAGCTGTGCTCCCATGTGAAGGAAAAGTACCCCCAGGCTGATTGGTGGCTGCACTTCCACAACACCCGCGGCCTGGCCATCGCCAACATTCTGGCTGCCATGGAAGCCGGCATGACCAAGTTCGACAGCTCCTTCGGCGGTCTGGGCGGCTGCCCCTTTGTTCCCAACGCTGCGGGCAACATCTCCACCGAAGACGTGCTCAACATGTGCGACGAGTCCGGCATTGAGACCGGCGTGGATATCGTCAAGGTGATGGAGCTGTCCAAGAAGGTGCGCGGGCTTTTGAACCACGACCTGGACAGCTATATCCTCCGTGCCGGCCGGGCCCAGGATCTGATCCTGTCCCACAGCTAATTTTGTTCTCTCTTTTTTCCTCATTACATATGGAAAGAGCGGTGACTTCCGACGGGAAATCACCGCTCTTTCCGTTTTCTCATTACGGCGTGGCACAATTTTCCACAATATAGCTGCGCACCTGTTTGGCCGCCGGGGACAGCGGCCTGTTCTTCATCCAGGAGAAGTAAACCGTTCGCACAAAGCGGTGCTGCTCGTCCTGAATGGGAATAACCACCACCTTCTCATTCTCCATAGCCGGAACCTGGGGCAGAACCGACACACCAAAGCGCAAAGCCACATACTGAAGGGCGGCGTTGCACTCCCGCACCTCAAAGACCACGTTGGGCTCCACCCCGTGCTGATGATAGATCTGATCCAGCTGCTTGCGCAGATTGCTGGGCTTGTCCAGCATAACGGTGGGCTCACTGGAAAAGTCTTCAAAGACCACCGACTCCCGCTTGGCCAGGGGGTGATGCTCGGGAACAGCCAGATAAAGCGGCTGCCGCATAATGGTCACCGACTCGAAATCCTCATCCTGGTGGAGACAAAACGCAAAATCCAGTTCGCCCTTTTTCAGCTGCTGATACAAATCAAAAGAGGGCGCTTCCGTAAACTGGAATCGGATGTTCCGATTTTTATCCTGCCCATAGATTCCCAGCATCACCGAGGGAATCAGGGATGCGGAAATAGAGTGGAAGTAACCCAGCCGCACAATCTGCTGGGCGGAACCGGCCATCTGCTGTAAGACGCTGACCCCTTCATCAATCATTCCCAGCGCGCGCTCCGCATAGGGCAAAAACTGTTCTCCGTAGATGGTCAGCCGGACATGCCGGCTGTCCTTTTCAAACAGCTTAACCCCCAATTCCTTCTCCAGTTCCTTGATGGAATAGCTCAGGCTGGGCTGGGCAATATGCAGCTCCGCGGCAGCTTGGGTATAGTGCAGGACATGGGCCAGGGTTTTAAAATATTGTAACTGTAACAGCGTCATAGATTTACCTCAGGGTATCATAGAATGTTTCTATTTTATCGCAACTTCTTCTCCCTTGCAAGTAATCCCATTGCACAACTGGACCCAGGCAATTTTGTCTAATTCCTCTAAAACCACTCTGGTTTATATAAAAATAATAGACGGATTCTATGGATTGAGAGAAAGCTAGTATTGGACTTTGCACATTGTCAGCAGTACAATATAGCCAGAAAAAGTTCCCAGCCTGCTGTAAAATTTTATGAAGGAGTGTATGATTATGGCAAAAGAAGTTACCCCTGAGCAGATCGAAATGCTGGACGCAATGGTGGCTCGTGCTCAGGCCGCCGCTGACATCATCGCCACTTATGACCAGGCCCGTGTGGACCGTCTGTGCCAGGCCGTCGCCGCTGCCGTGTGCGACATGAAGGTTTGGGCCAACCTGTCCGACGAGGCCGTCGATGAGACTGGTCTGGGCGACAAGGTTACCAAGCGAAACAAGCGCAACAAGATCAAGCTGATCCTCCGCGACTGCCTGCGTCAGAAGAGCGTCGGCGTCATCGAGGAGATCCCCGAGAAGGGCATCGTGAAGTATGCCAAGCCCGTGGGCGTGATCGCTTCTCTGGTTCCCACCACCAACCCCTGCCTGACTCCTGCCGGCCAGGTGATTTACGCCATCAAGGCCCGCGACGTCATCATCTGCAGCCCCCACCCCCGTGCCAAGAAGACCACGATGAAGTGCATCAACATCATCCGTGACACTCTGGTCCGTGAGGGCGCTCCCGCCGACATCATCCAGGGCATCGAGGAGCCCAGCCTCAGCCTGACTCAGGAGCTGATGAAGCGCGTCAGCCTGATTATCGCCACCGGCGGTCGTCCCATGGTCAAGGCTGCTTACTCCGCTGGCGTGCCCGCCTATGGTTCCGGCGCCGGCAATGCTACCGTTATCATCGACAACACCTGCAACACCCCCGAGTACCAGGCCGAGGCCGCTGCCAACACCCGGATTTCCAAGTGCTCTGACTTCGGTTCCGGCTGCTCCTGCGACGGCAACCTGATCATCAGCGCCGAGATCTATGACGGCTTTGTCAAGGCTCTGGAGAAGGAAGGCGCTTACCTGGCCAACGAGGAAGAGGCCGAGAAGCTGAAGAACGTCATGTGGGACGAGACCGGTCACCGTCTGCCCAACACCGTGGCCATCAGCCCCCAGAAGCTGGCCGAGGCCGCTGGCTTCACCATCCCCGAGGACCGCAAGTTCATTGCTGTCACCGGCGGCGGCATGGAGGGTGTTGGCAAGGATCACTTCTTCTCCAGCGAGAAGCTGACCACCCTGCTGACCCTGTTCAAGTACGAGGGTGAGTTCCAGAACGCTCTGGACATGATGCAGGCCATCTTCAATGTGGGCGGCAAGGGCCACTCCTGCGGCATCTACTCCTGGGACGACGATCACATCAACCGTCTGGGTATGTGCGCTCCTGTTTCCCGTATCATGGTTCGTCAGCCCAACAACCGCGGCAACTCCGGCTCCGCTTGGAACGGCATGCCTCCCACGTCTTCCATGGGCTGCGGCACCTGGGGCGGCAACATTGTTTCCGAGAATATCACTCTGAAGCACTACATGAACACCACTTGGGTGGCTCGTCCTCTGCCCTATGACATGCCCTCCAACGAGGAGCTGTTCGGCGAGTTCAACAAGCCCGATATGGACGAGGAGTAATTTTTCCCATCCCTATCCACATATTCTTCCGTGGTGCCGGGACAGGACACCTGAATACAGGGCGCTGATCCCGCAGGCGGTTAGAAGATAAACAGCAAGCGGTCAAATAGAAAAATGCCACCACAGAAGGTGTTACTCCTTACTGTGGTGGTATTTTTCATTTCCCGGTAAGTTCAATTGAAAATTTTTCTTCCTTTCTCGTTTTGCATCAGGTAAAATGAAATCAAATTTTCTTAGGAGGGATTGTTATGAAACTGACATGGTTAGGGCATTCCTGTTTCCTGGTAGAGTCTCAGGGCTACCGGATCGTCTTTGACCCATATGAGCCCGACAGTGTTCCAGGCTACCTGCCCATCTCCGTGGAGGCTGACCAGGTTCTGTGCAGCCACGAGCATCGGGACCACCATGGCGTCAATCAGGTTACGCTGCGCCAGGGCGCCGCTGCCTCCCCATTTACCATCCGCACCATCTCCACCTGGCACGATGACCAGCAGGGCGCGCTGCGCGGCCCCAATACCATTCATATCCTGGATGACGGGAATTGCCGTATTGCCCATCTTGGTGATCTGGGCTGCGAGCTGACCCCCCAGCAAAAGGAGGAACTGAAGGGGCTGACCGCTGTACTCATTCCGGTGGGCGGCTACTACACCATTGATGCCGCCCAGGCCAAGGCCCTTGTGGACGAGCTGAAGCCCCGGGTTGTCATTCCCATGCACTATCGCGGGGAAGGATTTGGCTACGATGTGATCGGCACGCTGGACCAGTTCACCAACCTTTGCAGCAATGTGGTCACCTATCCTTCTTCCCAGTTGGAGCTTACCCCTCAAACCCCTGCGCAGGTTGCGGTACTGAAGCCTCTGAACAAATAATTCTATTCTCTTGACAACAAACCCCGTCTCCCTCCGGTCTTGCCACGACCGCGATGGAGACGGGGTTTATTTAGGCGCAAGAAAGGCGGCGTCTGGTGCTGACGCCGCCTCCTTGCAGAGGAAACACGAAATGGAAGAAAGTAGAGTTCTGAATTTACTTGCTCTTGTGGGAAGCAGCGTGGTTGGGAGTGACGTAACGGCCGTTCTCCTTCTTGACCAGCTTGCCTTCCTTGACCAGATCGTTGGGGCTGTAAATATCGTTGATGTTCCAGCAGCCGGGAGTGGGTACCACGATGTTCTCCATGGGGGCCTCAACCAGGAAGGGCTTGCCGGCCTTGTTGGCCTCCATAGCCTTCTCCAGGGCAGGCTTGAACTCCTCAGCGGAGTTGATGCAGATAGCGTCTACGCCGTAGGCCTTGGCCACATCAGCCCAGCGGGGGGTGTAGGGCTTGCCATCGGGGGTGTGGAACACAGTACCAAACTTGTGGTGATAGTTGGCGTTCTCCAGACCGGCAATGGTACCAAAAGCGGAGTTGTTCATGACAACCCAGGTGCAGGCGATGCCCTGCTCCACAGCGGTGGCCAAGCAGGTGGGGTTCACACCGAAACCGCCGTCGCCGGTCAGGGTGATGCAGATCCGGTCAGGAGCAGCTACCTTGCCGCCCAGGACAGCGGAAGCGCCAAAGCCCATGGTAGCCAGGCCGGAGGAGTGGTGAATGGTGCCGGGAACCGTGACGTCAAACTGCTGAGCCACACCGTTCTTGTTCCAGCCCACATCGGTGAAGATATAGGCATCCTCAGGAATAACCTCCTTCACATCCTTCAGGATGCGCTGAGGAGTCATGGGGAAGCGGCTGTCGTTGGAAATGGCCTCGTTGGACTTCTTAAAAGCAGCCTTGGTTTCGGCAATCTTAGCGCGCAACTCAGGACGGCTCTTGCCCTCGGGGCAGATAGCCTTCACTTCAGCCAGAATCTGCTTCAGAGCGATCTTCAGGTCGCCCACAGCGCCGATCTCCACAGGGTAGTTGCGGCCGATCTCGTTGGGGTCGATGTCGATCTGGAGGAAGGTGGTCTTGTCAGGATCGAAGGTGACACCCTGGTACCAGCTGGAGCTGTCGGCCTCGCCGAAGCGGGTGCCCAGGCCCAGGATGACGTCAGCATTGGTGGTCAGGGAGTGGGTGAAGTCCAGGCCCCAGAAGCCGGTCTGTCCCACCAGCAGGGGGTGATGGTCGCTGAGGCAGCCCTGGCCGGCCAGAGTACGGGACACGGGAATATCCAGGTGCTCAGCCAGCGCGGCCAGCTCCTCAGAAGCCTGGGCCAGCAGGATGCCGCCGCCGGCGTGGAGGACAGGATTCTCAGCCTCCACCAGCTTCTTGGCAATGGCCTTGGCGGCCTCAGGATCAATGGCGGGACGCATGGTCACATGGCTGTCCTTGTAAGTACGATCCCACAGCTCCTCATCCATCTCACGGGAGAACATATCCATGGGAATGTCAATGAGGACAGGGCCGGGACGGCCGGACTCAGCCAGACGGAAGGCACGGTCAAAGATCTGGGGCAGAGCCTCCACATCGTCTACCCGCCAGCAGCGCTTGCACACAGGCTCCAGCATACGATACTGGTCGCCATCGGCATGCATCTGAACCTCCTGGTGGGGATGACGGCCGAAGTAGTAGCTGGGCACGTCGCCGGCAATCAGAACCATGGGGATGGAGTCCAGAGAGGCGTTGGCCACGCCGGTAATGGCATTGGTCAGGCCGGGACCCAGGTGGCACATAGCCACAGCGGCCTTGTGGGTCACACGGGCATAGCCATCGGCAGCAGTAGTGGCCACAGCCTCATGCCGGGTACCCACATAGTGCAGCTTCTTGCTGCGCTCCAGGGCGTCCAGCATACCAATGACGGTATGGCCGCACAGACCGAACAGCTCAGTTACGCCCCGGCGCTCCAGATAGTCTACGATCAAATCTGAAACTAACTTCTTACTCATGAAAATTCCTCCTGTTTCAATATTTAACTTATTGAAAATTATGATAGCTCCATGCGGGGAATTCAGATTACCTTCTCCCAGGCAAATCCAATTTGTGCAATATCACAATTTCTTGTCATTTTCATGACAATTTTTCTGATTTAATATTAGTATAAACCTTTCATATTGTCCAATACTCAGTTTTCATTTATCGTTCGATTTTTCGCATAATTATTTCAGAAAATCCCCGTTTTTAATCATAAAAAGCAGGGGCTTTCACCCCCGCCTCTCCCCGGTTTCCTGCGGCTGCTTCTCTTTCTCTAAAAATTGAGTAAATACCTCGCCGCTGCGGACAACAAAGTCCCGGAAGTATTCAGCCGCAGGGGGAAGGTATTGCTCTTTGTTCCACATCAGGTACAGCTTTCGGGGTGGAATATCATTTTGAATCCGAACGATCTTCGTATTATAGGGCGCTCCGCCCAAGGGATAGGGCATGATGGCCACACCATGGTTGGCCGCTACAAAACCATTCATAATAATATCCTGAGCGGTTTCCATGGTGATATTGGGATGCACGCCAAGCTCCCGGAATATCGCATCCGTCTCCTCCCGGAGCTGACACTTATTGTCAAAGGAAATAAAATTCTCTCCGTCCAACTCCCGCAGGTCTACCTCATCATATCGGGCCAGGCGGTGGGACTGGGGAACCAGCAGCACAATCTGATGTTCCCCAATATAGGAAAACCCAACTCGGGGATCATCAATTTCCGTGGCGAAAATCAAATCCACGGTCCCCTCCAGCAGCTGCTCCCGCAAATCGAAGTAGGTAGCCTCCTGATTAAACTGCAACCGCACATCAACCCGGTTCGTCTCCGAAATATACCGCACGATGATGTCCGGGGCAAACTGGGCTAAGGAGGGAAATCCGGCCATCACCACTGTGCCGGTATTGGGGTTGATGTAGTTGGTCAATTTATCGATTCCCATTTCCAGGGTCTCCAGTGTTTTTTGAACATAGGGCAAAAATAATTGACCATATTTTGTCAACTCAACATTTCGGCCCTTTTTTTCAAAAAATTTGACATTCAGCTCGTTTTCCAGCTCTTGAATGGCATGACTTAGGCTCGATTGACTGACAAACAATTTTTCAGCCGCCCGGGTATAATGCTCCAGTTCCGCAATTGTCTTAAAATAATACAACTGTCGCAGGTTCATCCGGAACCCTCCCCTCTTTTTTGTTTACTTTATTATCCACGATTTTGGAAAAAATAGCAACCGGAGGGATAAAACTTTTACTTGCTTTCCTTCGTGCTGAGTTTTTTTGTTTCCCAGGTGCTCAGCGCCACATCAATGGAAATGAGGATTAATCCGATAAAAAAGGCTCCGGAGAAGGTCTCGCCCAGAATGACAGCCCCCAGTACCGCTGAAAACACAGGCTGAAGCGGATAGAAGAGTGAGCAGGTGCTGGCAGGCAAGAGAGACAGGCATTTCACCCAAGTGTATTGTGCCACACCGGAACCCGCAAAACCAAGATAAAGGATTACCAGAACAGCTTTCAGGGAAAAGCTCACTGGCTGAGTCGCTGCGGAATAGATCCCCACAGGAATATGGAACAGCAGACTGATGGCCATACTGTATGTGGTAACCAGGACCGCAGGGTATTTTCCAGTCAACCGCCGCATATATACAGAGGCAAATCCCCAAAATACAACCGCGCACAGGACCACTACAATTCCTAATGTTTCGCTCTGCGTGCCAGCGCCCATTGTAATGACCACAGCCCCGGCCAAGGCCAGTATTAGGCAGATCACCTTAATCGGGGTAATCTTCTCTTTCAGCAGCAGAGCTGCCAGAATGGTCACTGACACAGGCGTCAACGCGTTGATGAGAGAAGCCATCGAGGCGCCTGTTAGAGAAATTCCCTGTTGGATGCAAAAAATCGTCAGAAAATACCCCATTGCCCCTACAATAAAGAAATACTTCCAATCCGCCCGATCAATCTTGACTCGGAAATAGTTCCGGCTCATCCACAACAGCGGAATCATGGCTGCGCAGCAGCGCAGACAGGCCAATAAGGGAGCTGGTATATCAGTAGAAATCAATTTTCCTCCCACATAGACGCTGCCCCAAATAAAAAAGGTAAAAAACAGCAGTCCAAAAGCCTGTCCCCTGGAAGACTGACCCATATCCCTTACTCCTTTCCTGTGTAAAAGACCAGGTCGGCGTCGTCTGATGACGCCGACCTGGCCGAGCTTCTTATCGTATTTTAATGAAAATCAGATTAGCCCGCAGCAGCAGCCAGCTCTTCCTGCAGGGTAGCGCCCAGACCATTCACAGAAGCGTCAATGGTCTTGTACAGCTCCTGAACGCCGGGAACAGCCAGAACTTCCTCATAGAACTCGGGGCCGTACTCAGTGATGGTCATGCCCTTGCTCTCCAGATCGGCCTTGTTGTCCTGGTCGATCTGAGCCAGCTGAGCGCTCATCTCGGTCAGGGACTCAGCAACAGCCTGATTCAGAGCCTCCTGATAAGCGGGATCCAGGGAGTCATAAGCCTCCTGGTTCATGATCATCATGTTGGCATACAGGATGTGGTTGGTGAGAGAGAGGTACTTCTGGACCTCGTTCAGGTTAGCGCCCACGATGGTGTCAGCGGCGTTCTCCTCAGCGGCCAGGTTGCCGGACTGCAGAGCAAAGTAAACCTCATTCCAAGCCATGGGAGTGGGCTCAGCGCCAATAGCCTCCCAGAAAGCCATGTGGTTGGGGTTCTCCATGGTGCGGATCTGCAGACCGTCGAAGTCAGCCAGAGTGGCCAGCTCGGTGTTGGAGGTGGTCAGACGGTAGGTAGCGTTCTGCAGGGTGCCCATCAGCTGGAAGCCAGCGGCATTGAAGGCCTCACTCAGCTTGGTATTGAACTGAGAATCGCCATTGAGGACCTTGTCAATGGTAGCGCCGTCATACTGGGCGAAAACCATGGGCAGATCGTACACAGCAACCTCGGGGACAAAGGACACCACAGGAGCAGTCTGGCCGACAAACAGCTGGATGTCGTTGGCCTGCAGCTGACGGAGCAGGTCAGCGTCAGCGCCCAGCTCGCCGTTGGGGTAGTAGTCGATGGTCAGCTGACCACCAGTGATCTCGTCCACCTTGGCGGCGACCATCTCACCAAAGAGCTGGCCGGCAGCGCCCTTGCCGGTGGAGTCGGCGCCGGTGAGCACCACGGGGTCCAGGCTGGCGTAATCGCCGGCAGTGCTGGCAGCGCCGCTGCTGGCGGCGCCACTGCTGGCAGCGCCGCTGCTGGCGGCACCGCTGCTGGCAGCGTTGTTTCCACCGCCGCAAGAAGCAAGAGCAAGCGTCATGGCCGCGGCCAGGACAAGAGCAGTAATCTTTTTCATTCTAATTCCTCCTTAAAATATGTTGATTTTATGTTACCCACTCCGCCTTCCATCACGAGAGGCGGAGTGGAAATAACCGTTTTGAGGCAGCGGTCTTATGCCGCTCCGCCGACGCCGAACATATCAACCAGCAGAGTGCTGATGGGAGCAATATAAGTAATCAAAAGCAGGGCGATCAGGAAGGCGATCATGAAAGGTACAGCCTTCTTGGCCACGGACATGGGGGGCTCCTCCGCCAGGTTGCCGGCCACGAACAGGTCCAGGCCGAAGGGGGGAGTCGCCAGACCGATGGACAGGCAGCACACCAGCACCACGCCGAAGTGAACATCATTCACGCCCAGCGCCTGCACAGCGGGCAGCAGCACCGGAGCCAGGATGATGATGGCGGGGCCGGTATCCATGACCATGCCCAGAATCAGGAAGATGATGACCAGGACGGTCATAACTGCGAAGGAGGAGCTGAAGTTGCCTACGATGAACTCTTCCACAATCTTGGTGGCACGGGTCAGAGACAGCACGCGGCCGAAAGCGGTAGCAAAGGCCAGCACGAAGGCCAGACCGCCGTAGGTCTTGACGGAGCTGCACAGGAAGGGAATCAGGTCCTTGATCTTGATGGACTTATAGACAAACAGCGACACCAGGATGGCGTAGAACACGGAGATACAGGCGGCCTCAGTGGGGGTAAACCAGCCGGTGTAAATGCCGCCCAGGATGATGATGGGGCACAGCAGAGCGGGCAGGCTGTCCAGGAACAGATGGCCCAGGCCCTCGCCGCGCAGCTCATCCATCTTGGCCTTGATCAGGCGCTTATCCTCGCCCTTGCGGACGCAATAGAACACGGCATAAATCATCATGAACAGGCCAATGAGAATGCCGGGGATAATGCCGGCCAGGAACAGGTTGCCGGTGGAAACGCCGGTTGCCAGGGAATAAAGCACGAAGGGGATGGAGGGCGGGATGATAACGCCCAGGCCGCCGGCCACGGCTACCAGGCCGGCACTCCACTGGCGGTCATAGCCCAGGCTCACCAGGAAGGGGATACACATGGAACCGACAGCGGCGGTGGTGGCGGGACCGGAACCGGAGATAGCGCCGTAGAACAGGCAGGTCAGGATAACCGCACAGGGAATACCGCCGGGGATGTTTCCTACAAAGTAGGAGAAGAAGTTAAACAGCTTCTTGGAGATGCCGCCCTCAGCCATGATGACGCCGCCCAGGATGAACAGGGGCACCGCCAGGATGGGGGTAGAGTTGGCACCGGAGAAGGTGTTATTCAGCAGCTGCGCAATGGAGCCGCCCTTGCCCATCAGGAAAATGGGGGCCAGAGAGCCCACAATCATACTGACGCCGATGGGAATGGAGATGGCAATGGCCACCAAGAAGACAATAAATACCAGTAACGCTGCCATTACTTCGTCCCTCCTTCTTCGCCTTTGGCCATGGCGGCCTCTTCTGCAGCCTCAGCCATAGTCTGCTCAAGGGTAGAAAGCTCTCTCTCGTTGAAGTGCATCGCATGAATAATCGCCTGCTGCAGACCGCGCAGCGCGCCCAGGGCAAACCCGATCAGCATGACGCTGTAAACAATCCACATGGGCCACACCATGGCGGTGGAAGTCTCGCCGCTGATATAAATGTCAGTGACAACTTTAACGGAGTGATAAGCCAGAAGGCCCATGCAGGCGGTGGTGATCAGGTCAACAATGATGTTGATGACCTTACGAACCATCTGGGGCATGGTGTCCAGCAGCACGCTCACCCGGAGCATGCTGCCCTTGCGAATGGTATAGGGCAGGGACAGGAACACGGTCCAAATCCACATGTAGCGGCAGAACTCGTCCGACCAGGTCAAAGAAGCCAGGAAGGGCATCTTTTTAAAGATAACCTGCAGCAAGCTGACGCATGCAATAAGGACCAGGAGAATCACCAGGAAGATTTCTTCGAAGTGATCATCCAACCATTTGATTGCTTTCATATTATGCCTCCTCTGTTTATTATTTCAGAGCCTGCTTCTGTTCCTCAAGAATGGCCAGCAGTTCCCGGCGCATGGCTTCGACCGGAGCCTTTTTATCGCACCAAAGCTCGATCTGAGCCACGCCCTGATACAGGGACATACCCAAACCATTCAAGATTTTACATCCCTTCTCCTCCGCGTCCAAAAGGAACTGGGTCTTGTCGGGATTGTAGCAGGCGTCAAAATAAAACTGACTGGACTGGATGTACTCCTTGGGCAGGGGGGTCTGACCGATGGACTTGCCCATCCCCACACCGCTGGCATTGATTACCACATTGCAGGCAGCCAGCTTGGAATAATCCCCATAGGGGACGTATTCAGCCACAGGGGCAAAATTGGTATTGATATCCTCAGCAAGGGACTTTGCGCAGGGCTCATAGGCATCCGTAATGTAAATCTTTCTGGCACCCTTGTAAGCCAGAATCGAGCAGATGGCCCGGCCCGCGCCGCCGCCGCCGAAGCAGAAGAACACGGACTGGTCCACTTTAATACCGCCCTCCTCGGTCAAGGAGGTATAGAAGCCGACGCCGTCAGTGTTATAGCCAATCAGCTTGCCCTCAGGGGTTCTTACTACGGTATTGCTGGCGCCCATCTTCTTGCACAGAGGATCGAGCTCATCTAAGTACTCCAGAACCTTCACCTTGTTGGGCTTGGTCACGGCAAAGCCGGCAAAGTTCATATAGCGCAGGCCATTGACAATGTCTCCCAGGTGCTCGTTATCGGCCTCTGTATAAAAATACAGCATGTTCAGTCCAGCGGCCGCATAGCCGGCGTTCTGCATCCGTGCAGCAAAGGACTGGCTGAGCGGGGTCCCGATCAAGGTGATCATCTTGGTATTGATATCGACCATTTCAACTACCTCTCTTCATAATATTAATCCTTACTTCTTACAGATTGTGGGCGGCAAAGTAGGCTTTCGTGGTTTCCAGGCAACGGCGTGCGTGGCCTTCAGCACCAAACTCAGCCATCCGCTTCAGATTCGGCAGTTCAATGGACACAGGGATTTCCGGCATTGCAGCCACCATTCCGGCAATGTCCATGGCACCTTCGCCCGGGTAAAGGCGGCCCTCACGAGCGGTGAAGAGCATGAGCTCGTCCTTGATGTTGTCCAGCACAGGGTCGCCGTCAGGACCGGCAGGGCCATCGCACATGTGGATGAACCGGAAGTACTTCGAATCGGTACGCTTCAGCTCATCGCCGGTGACACCGGCACGACCGGCGTGAAGCATATCCACCATCAGGAACAGATTGTCCGTATGGACGCTGTCAACCAGGGTAATGCCCTCCTGAAGATTTCGAACACCGGCCCAAGGCAAAAACTCAATGTTGTAGTTCAGCTTATATTTGGCGGCCATTTCGGCGACCTTACCCACCTGCTCGGTGTAGTAGGCCCGATCCCGGGTCCACACACTGCCCAGCACATCCGTGGCACCCAGCTGAGCCGCCGCCTCAAAGGCCGGTTCATACTCGTTGATGTCCAAATCAGGTCTGATGCGGGCCAGCTCGATGTCCATCAGGGGCATGTCGTTTTCCTTCAGGGCCTGCTTGGTCGCTTCAAACAATTTTTTGTCCTTGTGAAGCAAAAATTCAGGCTCATTGGGCAAATGCATGGGGATGGTGCGCAGACTGACATAATCGTAGCCAACCTTTTTGGCGATTTCAATCTGCTTTACCGGATCAGTACCCGGTATCGTCAAATAAGCAAGTGAAAATTTTCTGGACATATCTCGTTTTCCTCCTATTTTCAGCTGCGTGGCATTATCTTGTCACAATATTACCAATCTCTTGCTCTCATTGCCTTTATTTTATATTCGTTCCGCTCATAAGGTCTATTATCAAAACTTCATAAATTAATCATTTTTTTGCATATGTTCGTTAGCGAAGAATTCTTCTCGTCACAATGTCTAAATTCACTTTTACTTTTTTATCGGGTTCGCCAACTCCCAGGAGACGTCCGTCTTAAATTAAAAGTTTTTTTGTTCAGATTTCGTTAAAACAATGTGTTTAATTCATGGATCGAGCCTAAAGATGTATTGGATTCTCCATTGGTGATTCGATATCATTCAATATATAAATGAAGATAAAATATTTTGAGGTTTTTTTGATTAATATTGCGTTTCATTACGATTCTGACCTCATATATGGAAAAGAAAGGGGTACTTTATGAACGAATTTCGGGGAAGTGAAAATTATGTGGCTTCGGAGGAGCTGCTGCGGGCGGCCAACATCGCCATGGTGCTCCAGAAGCCCCTGCTCATCAAGGGAGAACCGGGCACCGGTAAGACCATGTTGGCCGAGGCCATTTCCCAGGCATTGGGGAAGAAATTAATCATCTGGAACATCAAGTCCACCACCAAGGCCCAGGATGGCCTGTATGTGTACGACGTGGTTCAGCGCTTGTATGACAGCCAGTTCGGCGGCCAGGGCGTGGACGACATCGAAAAGTATGTAAAGCTGGGCAAGCTGGGCGAGGCCTTCACCAGTGACGAGCAGGTCATCTTGCTCATTGACGAGATCGACAAGGCGGACCTGGAGTTCCCAAACGACCTTCTCTGGGAGCTGGACCGGATGGAGTTCCACATCCCCGAGACAGGGCGCACGGTGAAGGCCAACCACCGCCCTGTGGTCATTATCACCTCCAACGCGGAAAAGGAGCTGCCTGACGCGTTCCTCCGGCGGTGTGTGTTCCACTATATTGAGTTCCCGGACAAGGAGCTGATGGCAGACATCGTACGGGTACACTTCCCCGATCTGGATCAGAAGCTGCTGGACCAGGTTCTGGAGGCCTTTTACCGGATTCGGAATTTGCCCCAGATCAAAAAGAAGCCTTCCACCAGCGAGATCATCGACTGGATCCAGGCCCTTCAGCATGGCGGGGTAGCGGTGGACCGGATCGTGAAGGAGGTGCCCTACCTGGGGGTGCTGCTGAAGAAGAACGAGGATATCGACGCTATGCGCCGCAGCTGGAAATAAGCCTATGTTTGAAGATTTTTTGTATCTGCTCCGGCGAAACGGTCTTAAAGTATCCCTCACCGAGTGGATGGCGCTGATGGAGGCTCTTCACAAGGGACTCCATGAGGCCAGCTTCACCGGATTCTACCACCTGTGCCGGTGCCTGCTGGTGAAGAGCGAGGCGGACTTTGATTCCTTCGACCGGGCTTTCCTGGAGTATTTTAAGGACGTCCCCTTCCAGCAGGAGGTCTCCCAGGAGCTGCTGGATTGGCTGGACAAGCCCAACGCCCCTATGGGAGAATATGACGAACAGCAGGCAGAGCTGAACGAGTCGCTGTCCACACTGGAGATTGAACAGCTTTTCCAGGAACGCAAGCATGAACAGCGAGAACAGCATAACTGCGGTAACTACTGGGTCGGTACCCATGGGATGTCCATCTTTGGTAATATGGGGATGTCCCCCGTGGGCATCCGCGCAGGCGGAGAGTCTCGTTACAAACGCGCGTTCCGTGTTGCCGGAGAGCGTCGTTTCCGCGACTTCCGGCAGGACAACACACTGGATACCCGACAGCTTCAGGTGGCCCTGCGCCGCCTGCGGCAGTTTTCCGGACTGGTGGATCTGCCCCCTACTGAATTTGATGTGGACAACACCATTAAAGATACCGCCAACAATGCCGGAACGCTTCAGATCCGCTATAAAAAGCCCCGCCAAAATACAGTCAAGGTTCTGTTGTTAATGGACTCCGGTGGTTCTATGGAGCACTATAGTCAACTTTGCTCCGCATTGTTCCAGGCCGTGACCAAGGCCGGTCACTTCAAGGACTTAAAGATATATTACTTCCATAATTGTCCTTACACCAGGGTATATAATGACCCTACCTTGAATCCCGGCAATGCGGTCCCCATCAGTTGGCTGTTGTCCAACATCAATTCGGAATACAAGCTGATCTGCGTGGGTGACGCTCAGATGTCACCGCATGAGATGTTTGATCCGTTCCCCTCTGTGCGGGAAGGAGAGCCTACCAGCGGAGTAGACTGTCTTTATCGTCTGCGTGACCGATATCGCCACGCAATCTGGCTCAATCCCAGCGATCGGCCGGAGTGGGGCGGAGAGTGGACGGAGAGCTATGACGCAATCGAGTCCCTGTTTCCCATGTTTCCTCTCACCGTAGAGGGGTTGGAGAACGGAATGAAAAAGCTTCTCTCCCGGTAAAATAGTTGTAGCGCACCCTCTTACAATCATTATTTCCGCCAATAAAGTTATAGAACATTGCCAATTCCGGTATGTTTTATAACTTTATTTTTATTTCTTAATATGGCTTCCGCATTTCTCCTTGTCGCTGCTCCCACACGCCGCTCTCCCTATTTTTTCAGGTGAAACAGCTATGTACGTACCAGACGTTCCAATTTCTTGCGGTCCGTGATCTCCACAATTCCCCGACTAAGCCTGACCATACCTTCGTTTTGGAAATACCGCAGCATTCGTGTCACTACTTCTCTGGCAGACCCCAGATGATTGCCAATCATCTCATGAGTCATTTTCAGCCGCTCTCCCCCTTCCAATGCGGCTTCCTCCAGTAAAAAAGCAGCCAGACGCTGATCAAAGCTTTTCCACATGACCTGTTCCATCAGCCACATAACATCAGAAAAACGACTGGCCATAATTTCATTGGTATAATTCGCTAAGGGCGCCGAGGTTTTCATCATTTGCTGATAAACGTCGGTGGGGATCAGCCAAAAACTGGAATCCTTTTCCGCCTCGATGGTCACGTCAAACTGAACGCTATGCATGATACAAGATGCGGAAAAAAGGCAAATATCCATCTCAAACAATCGGTAGAGGGTAATTTCCCTTCCCTCCTCCGAAAGTATGTACGCCCTCAGCTGTCCGGAACACACCAGCATCAGACCAGTACAGTCTGCCGCTCCATTATGCAGAACTGTCCCTTTATTCACAGTCTGATAACTGGCAGCATTGGAGAGCGTTTCTTGTTCCCGCGCTGTCAACTGCTCCCACATGGGAAAATATTGGGCAATCTTCATAGCCCCGCCTCCTTATCGGCCTGGCCTCCCAGGCACAGCAATCTCCACTGCGTTGATGGTATCATAAAACCATACGCCACGCAACACACAACATCCTCCAATTTTTCCCCTGTCAATTGAAAGCATCTTACCGCGTCTCCACGTCAAATTCGACCTGATTTGGATAGATTCCCCCCTTTTCTTTTTTTTGCAAATATGCTATGATATATGCGGTTTAGCGAATAGTTTTGGGCTTTTTCCCGATAATTGGAAGAATAAAGGGGTCGTCTCCCGTGAAATTTTTTCGCAGCTTTCTTTTATTTATATGTGACAGCACCATCCTTTTGATTGCCACACTGTTTTGCCTATTCTTTTCCCACTGGTTTCATGAAAATCTCCCGGGTCGACTTCTGTATCTGGCCGTCCATTTGGTGGTCATGTATGCATGTGTTACCGTTGCCCAGCTGATCTTCCGAACCTACGCCAGTTTGTGGCGTTATGCGGAAAGCAGGGAATATATGACCTTGCTGCTGGCTGCTTTTTTCGGTTTTTTGGTTTATGAAATTGTGGCCCGTACATTGATGTCTCAGGTCATCATTTCCTTTATTACTCTGACCGCCATCGGCGGGCTGTGGGTTCTGGGAATGCTGCTGGTACGCTTTGCCTACCGCCTTTACCGCAATCATATACATTACAGCCAGGGAAATCATCAGGTTTCCGCCGCCATTGTGGGAGCCGGTTCCGCCGGTCTTCAGCTTTTAGAGGAACTGCGCAGCAATCGGGAGAGCAAATTTCGGGTGGAATGCTTTTTTGACGACGATCCCGCAAAAATTCATAAGAGCGTTCACGGTGTCCGGGTTCAGGGTTCTATTGCCCAGGCCCCTGCAAAGTTGAGAGCCTTGGGCATCCGTACCGTTTTTGTAGCCATTCCGTCTGTGGACGAAGACCGCCGTCATGAAATTCTGAAATCCCTCTCCAAGCTGGAAAACATTCATATCTCCACTCTTCCCAGCACCATGGAGTTGATTGACCGCAAGCCCATCCGCGGTCAGCTGCGGGAAGTGCAGATTGAAGACCTGCTGGGCCGCCCCCCCATTATGATGGACCCCGCCCCCGTAGATGCTTTCTTAGAGGGCAAAACGGTCATGGTCACAGGCGGTGGAGGCTCCATTGGTTCAGAGCTATGCCGGCAAATCGTTAAGCACGATCCCCGCAAATTGGTTATCGTTGATATTTATGAAAACAATGCCTACGATATTCAGCAGGAGCTTTTGTATCGGTATAACGGGCGGCTGGACCTTTCGGTAGAAATTGCATCGGTACGGGATCTGGAACGTGTCCGACAACTTATGAATCAATACCGCCCCGACGTGGTGTTTCATGCCGCAGCTCATAAACATGTACCGCTGATGGAAACCAGTCCGCAGGAAGCCATCCGCAATAATGTATTCGGTACCCTAAACGTAGTACGCGCCGCAAATGAATTTAAAGTAGAAAAATTTCTGCTGATTTCCACGGACAAGGCGGTAAATCCCACCTCCGTTATGGGTGCCAGCAAACGCCTGTGTGAAATGATTCTGCAATCCATGAAGGGGCACAGCACCACTGACTATGTGGCGGTACGGTTTGGCAATGTGTTGGGCTCCAATGGGTCTGTGGTTCCCCTCTTTAAGCGCCAGATTGCGGCAGGCGGTCCCGTTACTGTGACGGACAAACGTATTATCCGCTACTTTATGACCATCCCCGAGGCCGCTCAGTTGGTCCTTCAGGCCGGCGCTCAGGCCAGAAAGAACGAATTGTTTGTTCTTAACATGGGCCAGCCCGTCAAAATTCTGGATTTGGCTGAAAATCTTATCCGTCTATCCGGCTTGGTGCCTTACCGGGACATTGATATTGTCGAAACTGGTCTTCGTCCCGGAGAAAAGCTCTACGAAGAACTGTTAATCGCCAGCCGGGACATTGAGCAGACCGAAAACAGTCAAATCTTTATTGAGCGACAGCCAGCTATTACGCCCCGGGAGATGGAGCAGAAACTAAAGCTGCTGCGCTCCGCTCTGGAAGAGAACTCCCCTGCTGCCATTCGCCAAGCCCTGCATGAGGCGGTTCCTACCTTTCATGAACCTGAGGAGGTCAACCGCATACAGGGCGATGAGGTTCAGGTTCCCCAGCAGAGTTCCGCCCGCAAGCTTTCTGCCACTGTATAAACAAGAAAACAGCCGGATGCCCAAAGGGCATCCGGCTGTTTTGCTTTTTCAGCAATGGTTTTGTTCAGAGTGATCTGCTCGTTTCATTTTGTTACTCACTAGCTTGCTGTGCCATGGCAATAACCAAATGATTATAAGCCTCCTGCCCTTCCAAGCCCTGCGCTCGGGCCGTGTTTACCGCCTCCAACAGCGCTTGATTGTAGGGCTCCAAAGCAATATCCACCAGCATCGCTTCGTTTGCCTGCTCCATTTGTTCCTGGATGGAAGCAATCCCGTCCATATATACATCCATCTGTGAAGCAGGAAGCTGGTACAGGCTTTGTGCGCACAAGGTCAACACATTGTTCCACGCCTTGCTATTTGCCCGTTCCTGACGCAGTCCGGTCTGCAGTGCGGAAAAATACCCCTCAAGTTCTCCCATCGGCAGATAATAGTAACTGGCCGCCATATAACAGGCATTAAACTCCTGTTTTGCCATCAGTTGATCGGCACAACGAGACGCCACTTCCACACCGCTCTCTCCGCCATAGTGCAGAGCTGCATAGATCATATTGGCTTTATAGTCCAAGTCGGTATAGCAGTCAATCCAGTCCAGTTTACTCAGTTCACTTATAAACTGACTGTATGACATCTCATCAGCATCCAGTTTTTCAAACTGGTCTTGCGCAACTTGGCTGCCCAAAATCAGCGCAAATGTGACCACAATCCAGCCCAGAGAGAGCACCACGGTTCCAACTCCGAGCGCTCCGCTGCGTTTTCCTTCTGATGGTTGCTGATAGGCCACCACAGCCAGCATCAGCAGGAAAAAGGCGGCGCACTGGTACATGCGAATGGAAAAGGAGATTTCCATTAGCCCGTGCAGATTCATCATGGCCCAGCAAGCAAAAAGAGCCGCCGCAAGGGGATCTCCTTCCTGACGAAGCCGACGAAGAAGCAGCCAGGCGGCTCCCAGCATAAATGTCCCAAATGCTGCCAAGCCAATAATCCCTGTTTCGTTCAGCACCTGCAGCACATGGTTATGCAGATAGAGGGATTCGTAGTAGTAGGGCTGCACCGAGGCCACCAGCCTCTCAGTAGATCCCAGACCGTTTCCAATCAAGGGCGACCGGAGGAACAATTTCCACCCGTCAATATCGTATTGAAGGCGGAGCAAAAAGCTGGAATCATGAAATAGATTCTTCTGCAGCCGGTTTACAATGGAATCAGGGAGATATTTGTAGTCCATTGGGATTTTCGTCCCGTCAGACAGTGCCAAAGACCGCAGTTCCAGTCCCTCTGGTCCCCGTACTTGGACCAGCACCTGCTCAACTCCATCCGGTACGGTAAAAACCGCTTGACTTAGGGGGCCATTATAGTAGGTCTCGTTTTGTGTCAGCAACTCCTGCTCCCGGGTGGAACCATAGACATATACTAAAATCTCATCGCTCTTATCCCAATCACCCGTAAACGTATATGTTTCTCCACTTGTGACATTCACGCCGCGATAGAGATAACCGCCTTCTGTAAAGACATAGGGCTGGGTCTGGGTAAAGGCAAAAATTACACCGCCCAAGCACAGCGCCACTACCCCGGTCAGACTCAAGGCAATAGCCAGCGCCTTTCCCTCCAGGGCCCTGGCTGCCAGCCGGCCTGGAAATTCACTCAAAACCCAGATCAGCAATCCGCAGGGTACCGAAGCCCAAGCGCCCACCAGAGCGTCTCGCAGCAGTAAATTGGATACAATCACACCGAATATCAGTGCGCCCACACCCAGAGAAAGGAGAGTGAAGAACAAATTCAAGCGCATGCCCTTGCCCGCAACGATCAGGTAAATCAGGGCCGCTACGGCAAAGGCCAGCATAGCACCACGGCTTACCGCAACGACAAAGCCTGTGGCCGCAATCCCCGTTGGTATACTGGCCAGCAACCGTACTTTCCGGTTCTTCCCGGTCATAATCAGGTAAGTTCCCACAAACATCGACAAAGCGAAAAGGCCGCCGGAGAGGTTGGCGTTGTTGTAAATGCCGTTAAAGCGGCCGCTTGTCATAATCTCCGTTGCAATGCTGACATAAGTGTCTGTGCCCAACATCTGGGCCAAAGAGGCAAACCCATTATAAAACGGGCCCAGACAAGCCAAATCCAAACAGAGCAAAGAAATGACCGCGCACACCCACAAGAAACCATGCAACAGCCCTCTAATGTGCTCTTTTCGCCCTCTCCCCACAACAATCAGCGCCAGAGAGCCGGATGTCAGCAGCTTTGGAATTTCCTTCAGGGCATTGGACCCAAAATCACAATAGAGGCTCCCAGCGGTACACAAAATCAAGAAGACTACAAACCCGGCCAGAGTGACCCCCGCCCGCGTACGCAAATTACGCCTGGCATTTTTGCTCAAAGACAGGATCAGCGCCAGCACCGCAACTATGAACGCAGCGGTTCTGGTCTGAATGGTCATAGAAAAAAGCAGCAGCACAGAGAACCAGACGGGGAACCATCGCTCCAGTGGTCCGGCTTGGCCAAATTCTCCAGCCGAAACGCCCTGTCTCTCCGTTCGGGCCGGCCAAATCTTCCTTTCTTTCATTATAAAACCCCCGCAAAAAAAGTTATGGGATTATGTCCAAATCGATCTATAATTATATCATGAATCAGTTTAACTGTCCACATTTTGAGGAGGGAAGAATTTTTTAATATTTTCTCCGTTAGTGGGACGTTCATGTACAACTCCATCCCACATCCCTCCCTTTTACGAGGGAGGTTTTTATTCCCTCACATTTTAGACAGGAGGAATGATGATGGCCACCAATCATACCGCAAATTACAACTTAAATCAATGGCAGGCAACCGACCCAGTGCTGCACACCGATTTTAATGAGGATAACAGCAAACTTGATGCCGCCCTGACCGCCCTCAACGCCACCGCACAGCAGCACACAGCGCAGCTGGCCCAGCAGGCGGCCGAACTGGCGGTTCGGGGAAACATTACCTTTGCCACCACCTCCTACGTAGGAACCGGGCCTGGCAACACAAACACCCTCACATTTGCCAAAAAACCAATTTTTGTTTATATTTGCGGACCAACAGAAGCCGCAAACCTTTTCTTTATGCAGGGGCAATCAAGAAGCATGGGCCATGCAGGAAGTGTCTACGCCAACAACGAGGTGACCTGGAGCGGAAACTCTGTATCCTGGATCAGTATGTTTGAAAACGACCTTACCCAGTGCAACAAAAAAGGTGCAACTTATTTAGCCCTGGCACTTCTGGATGCCGGAACATAAAAAAGACCCCCGGGCCGAAGCCCGGGGGTCTTTTTTTTCAGTTCACTTCAAAGAAGTGTCCCAAATTAGGCGGTAGCCAGGGTAGCAGTACCAGTATAGGTGCTGGTGCCGTCCACGATGGTCAGCTCAACAGTGTAGCTGCCGCTGCTGCCGGGGATGGTCTTGAAGCCAAACACCATCATACCATAGCCATTGTTGGCCACAGAGCTAATGTTGGTGGTATCTGCCGCATCTCTGAGGCCAGTAGCGGGGCCAGCATACAGCAGCTTGCCGCCCTCAGCGTCCTTCACGCGGACAGTAACATTGTTCAAAGCCAAATTAATGGTAGAACCGCTCTTGTTCTGATAGGTTACCTGCATACCGGTAGAACCAGTAAAGGCCAGGCCAGTCAGATCCAGCTTGCCGGACTTGTTGTTGTCCCAATTGCCGTCCTGATAGGGGTTGCAGTTATCGTAGATCACGATGCTGGTAGCAACGTTCTTCTCCAGGATGGCGCTGACAACATAGTCGTGAGCGCCACCGGTGTGACGGTCGTTCAGCTCGTTGACAATGTTCTTCAGGCTGGTGACGCCGCTCTCGAAGTAGGTCTTTCTCACGTTGTTGTTCCACTGGATCAGAGCAATGTTCACGTCCTCAGCCACGCGGAAGCCGCCGTTGGCAGTGTCGTTCAGGAACAGAGTCTTACCGATCAGCTTCACATCTTTGGAGTCGATCAGGTTGCCGGCGCCGGTGCTGTAATACAGCACGGTGTCGTTGGTGCTGGTAACAGTGCTGAGGGCGTTGATATCATCGTACCACTCGTTTCCGTAATCCAGAGCGGTATCATAGCGCTCAACGCTGACGACATTGCCCTCGGCGTTGTACTTCACCTGATACCAGGTATCACGCTGCATGCTAACCAGCTCGCTGATGCCATCGCCCACCTCGGTCAGAACGATCTCCTGGCCGTTGGAGATGACCTTGCGGCTCCAGGTCCACTGCTTGGTGGTGGTGTTGTAGGTCTCACGATAGGTGCTGCCCTCGTGCGTGTAAACCAGGTTCTTGGTCAGACCCACGTCCTCGCCAACCACAACGGCGGCAATGATGTCACCCTTGTCGTTGTACAGAGCAAACACACCATCGGAAGCGTTGTTCCGGTTACGGGTCAGGTTACCAGTGGTGGTGCCGTTGCCGGTATACTCCTTCTCAGCCTCAGTGGCGGCGTCCAGATCGGACCAAGCCTCCAGGTTGGCGTTGTCGATGCCGGTGATGACGCTCTTCAGCTCGTTGATGTAGCCATAGTAGTTGTTGCCATCCTGCATCTGCTTCACGCCAACGGTCAGGTACACGGTGTTGTCGGTGCCGTACACGCTGGAGTAAGCAGTGCCGCCGGCAGCACCAGCAACAAAGATGTTGCGGCTGTTCACCTTGATGACCTCAGGATCGCCGCTGCCGTTGTCCTGAATCTGAGCATTGTACTGAGCCAGCTTGGTGTCGTTGTGGCGACCGCCGGGGACATAGTCATTGCCATCGCGGGTAACATTGGCAACTTCCTTCACGGTGTACACGTTGCTGCTGTTCACAGTGTAGGTGTACCAGGAGTTCAGAATGGCGGAACCACCATTGTTCACGATGGCAGTGGGGATCTCGCTCTTGGTCACGTTGATGCTGATGGTCTCCATACGGCCATCCAGGAAGATAGCGGTGGCCTTGGCAGTGGTGCTGCCCAGCAGGTTGCTGTCAATGTCCAGGCCGGACAGGAACACGTAGTTGTTGGCAACCTCAACCTCTTCCACACCGATGACATAGCCGTAAGCATCCATGTAGATGTTGTAGGTCATGTCCTTCAGGTTGGTCACGCCGTTGCTGGTGGTGTACTGCTGCATCACGTCAACGTCGAACTCAGCAGCGCTGGCAAACTTGTACTCAGTGCCGTCGATCTCCACCAGGGAGGGAGTGCCGATGTTGTTCTGGTTGTTGTTGGTCTCAAAGGCGTCCACGGTGGTACCGGCCATGATCTCGCAGTCAGCCATGGTCTGGATCTCACCGTCAGCCACGGTCACCAGAACAGCGTCCTTCTCCTTCATGTTGGAGATGGCAAAGTCCTCACCGGAAACCTTCAGGGACTTCATGTCCTCCTGAGTGTCATCCTGATACTTGTAGTAGATATCAGAGGTGGCAACCTTGTCGATGCCGTAAACGTCGAAGCCGATCTCGTCCTTCTTGCTGTCATAATCCTTGTTGGCCAGAGCCAGGTAGGTATTGATGATAGCAACAGTGATCTCCTTGCTGTTGTTGTCCACGAACACCTGGGTCAGAACGCCGTTGCCGGTGCCGCCCAGACCCTCGTCGTTGTTCCGGTTGATCTCGTTCTTGGAGAACCAACGGCCAGAAACGACGGAGGGAGCATCCTCCTTGTACACGCCGTCGATGACCACGGTCAGGTCGTAGGTGTTCACGGTGCTGCGGGTCAGCAGGTCATACAGCATATCGCCGGTCACCTTGGTGGTGTACTCCTGAATCATCTGAGACTCGTCCACATAGGTGCCGATCTCCTTGGAGGCGTACTCCCAGCTGTAAGCGGGACGGCCGAACACGTCGGTGTCAGCAGTCAGCTTCAGGTCGCCGTTGTACAGCTCCTCGCCCAGCTGCACGTAGTACTTGTCATCGCTGGCGATGTTGGTGGTGCCCACATCGATGCGGTTGTACTTGCTGTCAGCGTTGGTGATGGGGGTGTACTCGGCCACATAGCCAACAACCACATCACCGATCTGAGCGCCCACGGTGCCGGTGAAGGTCACCATGTTGGCCTTCAGGCCGTTCAGCACCAGCTGAGCGATCTGGTTACGGGTCAGAGCGGTCTCAGCGTTGGCGTTGATGCCATCAAACAGGTTGATATAGGAAGCCTGACGGATGGTGGCGATCTGCCAGTCATCGCCGAAGTCGTTCTGGTACAGGAAGTAACCCAGAGCCTTCATGATCATCAGGGAGGCCTCAGCGGCGGTCACGTTGCCGGCGCCGTTGTACAGGCCGTTGCCAGCACCGGCGGTCACACCCTCAGCGTAGCAAGCAGCAACGTAGGGGGCGGCCCAAGAGGGCACGTCGGTGAAGGGATTGGTACCACGATAATAATCGTAGTCGAGATTCAGCAGGTTGGACATGATGACAGCGATCTCGTTACGGGTGACGTTGGCATCGGGATTGAAGTCACCGTTCTCGTCGCCGGTCATAATGCCGACAGCCTGCAGGACTTCAATGGCTTCCACATTGTCGGTAGCCTTGACGTCCGCGTAGCTCGCGCCGGTCCCGACAACCATCATACCAACGGTCATGACGGTAGCCAGAGCCAGGCTCAGAGCCCGTTTCAGGTTTCTCATTCGGAATTCCTCCTTTTTTATTTTGGCCATTCGGCAAGCCGAACGCCAATCCGGGGATTTTCTCCCATATTTAGAAGTGAATTGACCTTGCACCGTTCATCCTGGTCTTCTCAGCGCTTCCAGTCCGCCGGGCAGGGGATTTGCGGACAAGGATACCATTCAACTTCTGGCGTCATTTTATCAAAGGGATTTTTGAAAGTCAACGGCCCCGGCGCAAATGTAACAAAGGTGTAACATTGACCCTGCTTTTGTTTCACAAGCCTGTTTGCCGCTTGTTGTACCTTATAATATATATGCCTAAAAAATCTAGTTATCGCCCTTTTCTCCCGAATTTTGACGTTTTTCTGTTTAAACAAAAGGCTGGAATTAATCTCCATTTTAGGGAAATGTTAATTTTTATTAAAATTTAAACAGTTTGCTTTGACGTTTTGTCCAATAGGCGTTATACTACGGTAAAGGAGTTGTAGGATTTAACAACCGAAACCGGGAGGTATAGAATGATGAAACGAACGCTGCGAATCGCATCCGCCGCTCTGCTGAGCGTCGGCATCCTGGCCGGGAGCGTCCTGAGCAGTTCCGCGGCTTTTACCGATGTACCCAGCAATCACTGGGCCTACACTTACGTCCAGAAGGCCTCAGACAACAAGCTGGTCAGCGGTATGGGCGATGGGCTGTATGGTGTAGACAACCAGCTCTCCGCCGCTGACTTTGCCACTATGGTGTGCGCGCTGCTCTATCCCGGGCAGGCCGACGCTCTGCTGGGAAAATCCACCTACTGGTGGTATCCCTACATGGAGACCGCCTATCAGAAGGGCCTGCTGTCCGGCACCGTGGCGGGCAACCGGCGGGCTGCGGATGGGGCGTGGTATTCCGCGGTGGCGGAGGCCAAGCTGACCCGCTATGACCTGGCCCAGATCATTTACAATGCCCAGAAGCTTCAGGATTGGGCAGAGCCGAACGCCAACTATCTTCTGCTCTATATGGCCGCGATTCCCGACTGGTCCCAGATCCCTACCAACTACCAGACCGCTGTGGTGATGGCTTATGCCGGGGGGTTCCTCACCGGCATGGACGATAAGGGAACCTTCCAGGGCGATAAGGTCATGACCCGCGGACAGGCCGCCGTGGTACTGTGCGCCATGCTGGACGCCTCTAAGAAGACGACCGCTCCCACCTATACAAACCGCAGCGGCAAACTGGTCAACGGCAAGGACGCCACTGAGGACAATGTGTCAGATGCTCTGCAAGCACTCCAGTCTGAGTACCGTGAATATGACATCTGGGACACCCAGCGCTCCTACACCTCCGCCAAGCTGGGAACCGCCGTGGGCGGGCAGGCCTTTGCCTATATGATCAGCGACCGTGTCTTCGGGGCCCTGCCCTCGGAAAAGGTCACAAAGGTCAGCCAGATCAAGCCGGGCGACCTGGTGTATTTCAATTCGGACGGCCAGTACGCCGTTGTCACCAGCGTGACCGGCAATACCTTTAGCTATGTCTATTCCAACGGCTTTGGTATCATTTCCTGGCGGGGCAGCGGCCGCATTGACAACCTGGGCAGCAGGGACACCGTCTACACCCGTTATGAAGGCGAGCCAGACGATGTCCTGGCCAACGGAGATGAGGCCACAGAACGCAACGTCCTGTCCCTGCTGGACGACTTGATGGACAAGTATGAGGACGGCGACGAGTGGGATCGCCGCTATGAGTCCGACGTGCTGGGCAGCGCCCGGAACGACGAGGGCTTCGCTTACATGATCAGCGACGAAATTTTCGGCGACCTGAGTGTGAGAAAGCTGGACAGCGTCTATGATATGCGCCCGGGCGACATTGTTTATCGCGATGAAGCAAACACCTATCTGATTGTGCTGGATGTGGATACCAGTGATGACACCTTTACCTATCTGTATCTGAACAGCAACTATGTGATCTGCTGGAATGACCGGGATTGGCTGGATATGGATCGCTATGACACCGTCTACACCCGCTATCCCACCGACGTGGAGCGTGACGACGATGACGAGGTGCTCTCCAACGGCAAGGCGGTCACAGAGAAAAATGTGCTCAGCCTTCTGGACTCCCTGAAGGATGACTACTCCGGTGAAGACTGGGCCAAGAATAATCGCTACCGCTCCACAGTGCTGGGCACAGGCTATGGCGGCGAGGCCTTCGCTTACTATATCAGTGATGAGGTCTTCGGCAACTTGGATGTGAGCAAAAATACCAAATTTACCCAAATGAAGCCCGGAGATATCCTCTATTACGATTATGAAAGCGCCTATGTTGTCATCCTCAGTGTGGACACGGATTCTGATCGGTTCACCTACGCCTATGCGGATGAGTCCAGGGAGCGGATCTATTGGGATCAGAGAGGTTATCTGGAGGACTTGAACAGCCGCTACGACACCGTTTACACCCGTTACCCTTGATGAAAGCATAGTGTTCGGCCGGAGCAGTTAAGCTCCGGCCGTTTTTTTGACTGCTATCATTCTTGCGTCCAAACTGAGCCTATGCTATGATAAAATTACTTTTGAAACCTTTGGGAGGATACGCCATGTTTCGCGCCGTTTGCTTCGACTTTGACTACACCCTTGGAGACTGCACCCATTCCATTGTAGCCGGATTTCAACATGGGCTGTCTGCTATGGGGTGGCCTGTCCCAGACCGTGAGGCAATCCGGGCCACCATCGGGTACCTCCTGGAGGACGCTTACACCATGCTCACCGGGGATCAAAGCTCGGAAAACCGGGCGAAGTTCCGCCCCCTGTTTTTAGAGGTGGCTCAGGAGCTTCAGCGGAAGGAAGCCACGCTGTTTCCCGGCGCTTCTGAGCTGATCCGGGCCCTGAACGCCAACGGGACCAAAATCGCCCTGGTCAGTACCAAAAAAGGGGACACGCTCAGTATTATCATGGAGCGCTTTGGCTTGCTCCAGGATCTGGAGACTGTCATCGGCAGCGCCGACGTCCGTCGGCCCAAACCGGACCCCGAGGGGCTTTTCCTGGCCATGAAGCGCATGGAAGTAAGGCCGGAGGACACCCTCTTTTGCGGGGACACGGTGCTGGATGCGGGAGCCGCCCAAAACGCCGGGTGCCACTTCGCCGCTGTCCTCAACGGCACTACGCCCGCCGAAGCCTTTGCCGATTTTTCTCCCGATCACATCTCCCCCGACCTCTTTGATCTGCGCGCCTGGCTTGGCGTGTAGCGCAAAAAACCTTGAACCGTCCACCTTATTTTGATCACCGCCGCCCCGCCGTTGGAAATTGTGTATTTTCTTCAGATAAAATATTATCTTTTTGTAAACATTAGCACTCTCCTATTGCAAGTGCTAAAACTTGTGCTATACTATACTTGTACCTGGAAGAAGACCATTCGGGCCTCCGCTACGGGCACCAATTAACAAAGTAAATGGAGGAACGACTTATGTTACCTAGTATTTTTAGTGAAAACCTGTTTGATGACTTTTTTGACAACGCTTTTGAAAAGAATTTCTTTGGCGGCAACAGCCCCCTGTACGGCAAGCACGCCAAGAACCTGATGAAGACCGATGTTAAGGAAAATGAAACCAGTTATAAGCTGGCCATCGACCTGCCCGGCTTCAAGAAGGATGAGGTCAACGTGGAGTTGAAGGACGGCTACCTGACCGTCAGCGCTTCCAAGGGCCTGGACAAGGATGAGGAAGACAAGGACGGCCGCTTCATTCGTCAGGAGCGTTATGCCGGCGCCTGCTCCAGAAGCTTCTATGTGGGTGACATCCGTCCTGAGGATGTTCAGTGCAAGTATGAGTTCGGCGTTTTGAAGCTGACTCTGCCTAAGCAGGCCCCCAAGGCTCTGGAAACTTCCAACAAGATCGCCATCGAGTAATATTGCAGGATTCCAAAAAGGGGAGGCCCATCATCAGATGGGCCTCCCCTTTTCGCATGGATAAAACTCCCCCGGCCAAGCCGGGGGAGTTTTACAATTCCATAGATTATTCCGCAGAGATCATATAGTAATATACCGGCTGTCCGCCTGACAAGAGGGTCACTTCCGCATTGGGACATGCGGCGGCAAAGATTTTCTCCGCCTCCTGGGCCTGCTCCTCCGTCACATCCTCACCGTAGAAAATAGAGATAAACTCCGCTCCCTGGTGATTGTCCGAGTGGGCCAGCCGATCCAAAATCGCATTTAGATCCTGGTCCGTCCCAAACAGCTGATGCTCCTCCAGCGCCAGATAGTCGCCCTGCTTGATGGCAAAGCCGTCAAAGTCAGAGTCCCGGGCAGCATAGGTGACCTCGCTGGTGTGGACGTTGGCAAAGGCAGCGGTCATGGCCTGCGTATTCTCTTCCTCACTGGCCTCCGGATCGGCAGACAGCATGGCCGAAATTCCCTGAGGCACCGTCTTGGTGGGCAGCACAATGACTTTCTTATCCTCACACAGGGGAACACATTGTTCTGCGGCCATAATGATATTCTTATTGTTGGGCAGGACATAGACGATCTCAGCGGGGGTCCGCTCAATTTCCTTCAAAATATCCTCGGTAGAGGGATTCATCGTCTGGCCGCCCCCCACCAAACCGTCCACTCCCAGATCCCGGAATACCGCTTCCAGTCCGGCCCCGGCACATACGGCCACATAGCCAAACTTCTTTTCCGGCGCGGCCTTTTTCTCTCCTTCGCCGCAGCCCGACTCCAGTTCTGCTTCCACAGCCTCCAGATCATCCGTGCTCTGGACATGCTTACCGGCCGCCAGATCATCGGCCTGGGTCCGCATATTCTCAATCTTTGCCAGTTCCAGGGTGCCGTATTTCTGTGCTTCCGTCAAAGCGGCGCCCGGAATGTTGGTATGAACATGAACCTTGAAGGCCTCATCATCCTCGCCGATCACCAAGCTGTCGCCAATGCTGTTGAGGTACTTGCGGAAGGGGTCCAGATTCACATTTTCCGTGTTCTTGCGCACGATAAACACGGTATCAAAGGCGAAGGTAATCTCTTCCGCGGCCATAGCCACAAAGTCAGCCTTTTCGGCAGGGGCGTTGTCCTCTCCGCTGTCGGGCATGGGCACCCCCCGCAGTTCATCCAGCATCCCCTGAAGAATCACCAGAAAACCCTTGCCGCCGGCGTCTACCACGCCGGCTTTTTTCAAAACCGGATTCTGGTTGATGGTGTTATCCAGCGCTGTCTGGCCCTCCTGAATGGCAGCCTCCAGCACAGCTTCCACGCTGTCCGCCTCCCGGGCGCAGCCGGCCGCCCGGGCAGCCGCCAGCCGGGAGACAGTGAGAATGGTGCCTTCAGCGGGCTTCATCACCGCTTTATACGCGGCGGCCACGCCGAAATCCAAAGCGATGGCCAAGTCCCGGCCGTTCATCGTCTCCTTCTCCTTTACCGCTTTGGCAAATCCACGGAACAGCAAAGAGAGAATGACGCCGGAATTGCCACGGGCTCCCCGCAGCAGCGCCGAGGCGGTGCCCTGGGCAGCCTGACCCACTGTGTCGTAGTGGTTCTTCTTCATCTCCTTGGAAGCAGCCCCAATACTCAGCGTCATATTGGTGCCGGTATCTCCATCCGGGACAGGAAATACATTCAGGTCGTTAATCGCCTGTTTTTGAGCGTTGATGGCGGCGTGAGCATGGATGACCATCCGCTGAAATACCGCCGCGTCAATATTTTGTACCATAGTCGGCAAAATTCCTTTCTACGAATGATCAGAAGCGCATCGAGTCCACGCACACATCCACCGAGGCCACTTCCACCCCGGTGGTCTTGCTGACCACATAACGCACCTCACTCATAATGGAACGGCACACGGCCATCAGATTGACTCCGTTTTCCACGATGATATGCAGCTCAATGGAAACCGTGCCATCCTCATTGTAGTATACCTTGACCCCCTTGGCCATCGACTCCCGCTTCAGCAGATGCACCAGACCATCCGTCGTCGAACGCACCGCCATCCCCTTTACACCGTAGCAGTTGGTGGCCGCGCTGCCTGTGATGGTGGTAAAGACCTCGCTGCTGATGCGGATCTCACCCAGTTCTGTTTGCAGTTTCATAGGATTACCTTCCTTTCACTGAGGATAGGGAGATTTCTTACTCATACTCTTTTATATTGTATTCGATTTCCCCCTAAAATACAAGTCCTAACTTTATCCTGCCAATACGGAAACGCCGAACTTCCTTCTCTGCTTCGACGAATATTTTCCAGAATATGGAATATAATGGAGGCCACAAAACAGCCGCGGGCATCTTGACCTTCCCCGGCCGCGCTTAGGAGGAGACAGGCATGACAGCCAGAAAGATCATCCGCGCCAAACTCAATCAGCTGCGCCGGCAATCCCATAAAACCGGGCAGATCAAGGTATCCGCCTCCGCTCTGGTTCTGTGGATCAGAGCGGGAATCCATTTACTGCTGGCAGCGGTGCTGTCAGGGGCAACCATCTTTCAGAACAGCGCCCCTTTCGGCGTGGCCATGGTCGGCGCATCCGGCTCCGGTCTGTGCGGAGGGACCGCCTTGGTGGGCGCCTGCTTCGGCTACCTGACCACCCTGGATTTCTCCAGCGGGCTGCGTTACGCCTCTGCGTCGATCCTGACGTTTGCAGTATGTTTTGCTTTCTACGACTGGAAACCGCTGCGCCGGAACTGGGTCATGCCTGGAATTGCTGCGGCGCTGAACGCCTTTACCGGATTTATTACCCAGTCCCAGACAGGATGGCGATCCACAGACGTCATCTACTTCACCCTGGAGACCGCTTTGACGGCGGCGGCGGTCTGGGCCTTTCGTCAAGCTCTGACTCCAATGGGCCGCGCTTCTGAGGACAGGCTTTCCGCTCCCGCCAGCCGGGCGGGAATTCTGGCCTTGCTGTGCGCCTGCCTTCTCTCCCTGGCCCCGCTCTATTTGTACAAAGACATTTCTCTGGGACGGATTTTAGCCGTTACCGCGGTGCTGGCCTCCGCCTGGCAGGGAGGGATTGCCACCGGCGCTATTGTAGGGGTATCAGTTGGGCTGTCCATGGATTTGGCCGCCCAGGGAATCCCCCTGTATACCATGGCCTACGGTATGTCCGGGCTGGCTGCCGGGCTGATGAGAGGCAGGGGACGGGCCGGCGCCGCTCTCGTCTATGCGGTCACCAACGCCGCAGCGGTACTTTGGACCTGGGACCGGGGGCTTCCCCTGTCTATTCTCTATGAAGTCCTGTTTGCCTGTCTGGCCTTTCTGCTGGTACCGGACAGGCTCATGCGGCAGTTAGGCGTCTGGCTGTCGCCCGGGCTGACCGGGCCGGTGGATCTGCGGGCTCAGCGCATGGTCCAGCAGAAGCTGGAGCAGACTTCCAAGGCCTTTCGCTCCCTGTGCGACTGCCTGCGCACCGCCTTTCGCCCTCCTGAAAATGACAACGATATCGCCACTGTCTTCGACCGGACCGCCAGCCGTCTGTGCCGGAGCTGCTCCCTGCGCAGCCGGTGCTGGCAGCAGGACTACACCACCACCTTCAACGCGCTCAATGACGCCACCCCCGCCATGGTCGAGCGGGGAAAAGCCCTGGGCAGCGACTTCCCCCGGCATTTTGCCGACCGCTGCATCCATTTTCAGGACTTTGTGTCCACAGTAAACGAGGAGCTCACCGCGCTTTTCTACCGCCGGCAGTACAATGCCCGAATCCGGGAGAGCCGGGCGGCGGTATGCCGTCAATACGCCCAGCTCTCCGATCTGCTGGGCGAGGCCGCCGCTGAAATGAGCCGGGAGCTGGTTCCGGACACCATCGGCGATCGGAGGGTACGGCAATATTTGGCCGAGCTTGGATTAAATGTACGCACTGCAGTCTATCGGGATGGCCGGGGACTGCTCCGGGTGGAGGCGGAAGGTCCGGACTGCGGGGAACTATCCCGCCCCAGCCGCCTGTCCGAGCTGTCTGTTTCGCTGGGCGTTCCCCTTCGGGTGGAGGAAACGGGGGATGGGGCCGTGGCCCTGCTCCAGCAGGAACCCCTCATGGCCCTTGCCGGGGTGGCCGCCCAGAAGAAAAACGGAGAGACGGTCAGCGGCGATGCGGGCACCTACTTCAAACGCGCTGACGGTAAGCTCTATCTGCTGCTGTGTGACGGAATGGGCAGCGGCCCGGAGGCCAATCGGGAAAGCTCCCTGGCTGTCCGCCTGCTGGAGCAGCTGCTCCAGGCCGGGGTCAGCACCCGCCACGCGTTGTCCACCCTCTCCTCAGCCCTGGCCCTTCGGGGTGAGGATACCGGCGGCTTTACCACAGTGGATTTGCTCCAGATCGACCTGTTTTCCGGCGAAGGGGAACTTTTTAAGCTGGGAGCGGCCCCTACCTATGTCAAAAAAGGCTCTTCCGTTCAACGCCTGTCCGGCTCTTCGCTTCCCGCTGGACTGGCGGAAGGCGATCCCTCGTCCCTGGATCACTTCACCCTCCGCCTGGCTCCCGGGGACTGCGTCTTGATGGTCAGCGACGGGATCTGCGGAACAGGGGATGACAAGTGGTTAAAGGAACGACTGGAACAGTTTGACGGCCAAAGTCCCAAAGATCTGGCCCGGGAACTGATTACCCACAGTCCTCAGGAGGCCACCGATGACCGTACCGCTCTGGTGGTCCGTATTGAGAAACGAACATAAAAAGCGTCCCCATTTCTGTTGAATGGGGACGCTTTTCATCTTGTATGCTTGATATGATTTAGTAGGCCACGCCCCACAGGATCATATGCTTGGCCGGCTTGCCGCAGCACACACAGGTGTCGGACACCTTTTCCTGGGCAAAGGGCATACACCGGGAGGAGACCCCGGCTACTTCCTTCATCTTCAGCTCACAGGACTCCTCGCCGCACCACATGGTCTTGGCAAAGCCGCCCTCGGTTTCCATGAAGGTCTTGACTTCCTCCGCCGTCAGGCACACCTTGGTGTGCTCCTCCAGGTTCTTCTTGGCCCGCTCGTAGAGGCCGTTGTGCACCTCGTCCAGAAGCCGGGGCACCGCAGTCTCCAGATCAGCCAGGGGCACAAAGATCTTCTCCCCGGAATCCCGGCGGCAGATGCAGCACTGGCCCTTTTCCATGTCCTTGGGGCCAATCTCCACCCGGAGGGGTACGCCCTTCATCTCGTACTGGGCGGCCTTCCAGCCCATGGACTGGTCGGATGCGTCCATATCAGCCCGAATTCCGGCGGCCTTCAGGCGATTAAGCAGCTCTTGGGCGGCCTCCAGGACCCCCTCCTTGTGCTGGGCCACAGGGATAACCATAGCCTGGATGGGGGCAATGCGGGGGGGCAGCACCAAGCCGTTGTTGTCCCCGTGGGTCATAATGATGCCGCCAATCATACGGGTGGACACCCCCCAGGAAGTCTGGTGGGGGTAATGGAGCTGATTGTCCTTGCCGGTAAACGTGATGTCAAAGGCCCGGGCAAAGCCATCGCCGAAGTAGTGGCTGGTACCGGACTGGAGGGCCTTCTTGTCGTGCATCATGCACTCCACCGTATAGGTCTCCTCAGCCCCATTGAACTTCTCCTTGTCGGTCTTGCGTCCCTTGACCACAGGCATAGCCAATACATTCTCCAAAAAGTCGGCGTAGATGTTCAGCATACGCTGCGTCTCTTCCCGTGCCTCCTCCTCAGTGGCGTGCATGGTATGGCCCTCCTGCCACAAGAACTCCCGATGGCGCAGGAAGGGACGGCTGGTCTTCTCCCAGCGCAGCACGCTGCACCACTGATTGTACAGCTTGGGCAGGTCCCGGTGAGAGTGAATGATGTTCTTGTAGTGTTCACAGAACAAGGTTTCCGAGGTGGGGCGGATGCAGTAGCGCTCCTCCAGCTTTTCGCTGCCCCCCATAGTCACCCAGGCGCATTCGGGGGCAAACCCCTCCACATGGTCCTTCTCCTTCTGCAAGAGCGACTCGGGAATCAGCATGGGCAGGTACACATTTTCATGTCCCGTCTCCTTAAACCGTCTGTCCAGTTCGCGCTGAATATTTTCCCAAATGGCGTAACCATAGGGGCGGTAGATAAACATGCCCTTGATGGAGGAATAATCAATGAGCTCGGCCTTTTTGCATACATCGGTATACCACTGGCCAAAGTCCACCTCCATGTCGGTGATCTGCTCCACCTGTTTCTTATTGGGATTCTGCGCCATATTGTCTCATTCCTTTATTTTCAAATCTATTCAAAATGGTCGTAAATGACTCCCTTTATTTTATGGGCACAGGGCTTAAAAGTCAAGTACTGTTCCCATTTCCCGGGAAAAAGGACAGAAAAACCCAACGAACGAGGCCCCGGCCAGAAGTTCCGGCCAGGGCCTCTCGCTGCGCACAGCGCTCTTGTGTCAAGCATACGCTCCGGTATAATCAATCATGACTTCATCCAGCTTCTGCATCCCGGACTCCACCAGAGAATAGTAGCCGTCCTCATCCTCTTTCATCTGGAGCAGGATGCTCTGATCCGTCCCGTATGTCAGTTGACCGATCAGCCCCTCCAGCTCATCCAGCAGCACCATAGCATACTGTTCGTCCAGCGCCTGATATTCCTCGTCGCTCATCAGGGCCACCTCCTCGTCGGTGACGCCCGCTTCCTGCTTCACCGCGGTCCAGGTATCCATATACAGCTCCTCCGGCATGAGGGGAATAATCTCAATGGGGGAGACTGTGACCTCGGCGGCGATATCTCCGCTTTTCATCAGTTCCGCATCCGCCACAGCATATTTGGCGTGGGAATAAATTTCTCCCACTACCTCTTCCGCCCGGGCATACACCGCATCCGTAGGCAATTCAACACCAAGATAGCTCAGAAGATACTGGGCCTCGGCCTCTATATTATAGTCATACTTTTCTTTTGCGGCCGCTTCCGTCATGCCTTCCACCACATCGATATAGTCCTGGCTCACCTTCCCCAGATAGGTGGCGTCCAATTCTCCCTGGATATAAACGGTGGCGTCCTTGGCTACATTTTGGCAGGCTGTCAGCGCCAACATCAGAGCAGCTGCTGCGGCGGCGGCAAGGGCTTTCTTCCATCGCTTCATATCTTGTACTCCTCCCAACTCTCTCTATTCCGAAATCCCATTTCGACCCGGTTATTTTTATTTTATTTCTTTTTCAAGATAAAGTCAACCTTGCTCCCGTTTCCCATTTATGCTACACTGAAAAAAACAATTCTGCCGCCCTCGGGCGCAGCAAGGGAAAGAAGGGGATTTTTTGGATGCCCAGCAGAGAAGATTGGAAATAGCCCGCCGTTTAAAGCAGGCCACCGCACCCATCAGTGCCACCGCTTTGGCTCAGGACCTGTCGGTCAGCCGGCAGATCATTGTGGGCGACGTGGCTCTGCTCCGGGCCGGCGGGCTTGAAATTACCGCCACCCCCCGGGGATACCTTCTCCCCAAAGGAAAATCCGACTTTTTGTGCACCTTTGCATGCCGTCACACCTCCGACCAGATGGAGGCAGAGCTCAACGCCATTGTAGACCAGGGCTGTACTGTGCTGGATGTAATTGTGGAGCACCCGGTATATGGCCAGCTCACCGCCCCCCTTCATGTCTCCAGCCGCTATGATGTGGCCCAGTTCATTGACCGCTGCCGCCAGTCCGATGCGGTCCCCCTGTCCCAGCTTACCGAAGGGCTTCATCTGCACACCGTCTCCTGCCGAGATCAGCAGGCGGCGGAGCGGGTACGCTCAGCTCTTACAGAGCTCGGCTTTTTATATGATTGAACATAAGAGCGCTCACCCAAGATGGGTGAGCGCTCTTATGTTATTGGGCCTGGCTGTCCGCAGGCACGGGCTGCTGCGGGGCCTGATTTCCGCCTTTTTTTCTGGTAAAAATGTGGCTGAGATTATCAATGACAGAATAGTAGACCGGGGTAAAAACCAGGGTAATGATGGTAGAAATGGTCATGCCGGAAATCATGGTAATGCTCATGTCCGCCATCATCTCCGCCGCCCCTTCCGACATTCCAAGGGCCATGGGCACCAGAGCCAGAATGGTGGTAATGGTGGTCATCAGCACCGGGCGGACACGGAGGGGACAGGCATGGAGGATCGCCTCTTCCCGGCTCTCCCCCCGCTCCCGGCGCTGACGAATGTAGTCCACCAGGATGATGGATGCGTTGACCACCGTACCGGCCAGCATAATGAGGGCCACCAGGGAGATCATGGACAGGTCCCGGCCCGTCAGAGGCAGGGCAAACAGCGCCCCGCTGAAGGCCACAGGCAGGATCATCATCACGATGACAGGCATCAGGAAGGACTCAAACTGGGAAGCCAGCACAAAGTATACCAGTCCCAGGGCCACTACTAAGGCCAGTAGCAGATCGCCAAAACTGTCCATCATATCCGTATACGCCCCGGTGATTTCGGCGGTATAGCCGTCGGGCAGGGTATAATCGGCCAAAATGCCCCGGATCTGCTTGGTAATGGCGGTGGTATTGCCGCTGAGGGTGTCTCCGGTCACCGTCACCTGCCGGGTCTGATTCACCCGGTTGATGCTCTGGGGCGCCAACTCTACCTCCACCTGGGCCACTGCGGACAGCGGCACGGAACCGCCCAGAGAGGTGGAAATGGCCATGGACCTGAGTGCATCCAGGCTCTCTGCCGAAGAACTGTCACCCCGGACCACCACGTCCAGTTCTTTATTGTTGATGGTGACGGTGGTAGCGGTGGCGCCGGACAGCTCGGAGCGAACTGCAGCGCCCACAGAAGCGGCTGTCAGACCGTACTGAGAGGCAGCTTCCCGATTTATGGTGACATTCACCTGCTCCACCTGTTTGGCCATGGAGGTGGACACGTCCACCGCGTCGGGCAGCTGAGAAATCCGCTGCTCCAGATCGTTGGCAATCATGACCAGGGTGTCGTAGTCGTTGCCGGTGATCTCCACACTGATATCGCTGCCGCTTCCCAGCATAGCAGTCATATCCGTGGCGTTTACTGTGATCTCGCACCCGGCAATATCCGCCAGCTTGGAGCGCAGATCGTTGGCCACCTGGCCGCTGCTCCGGCTTCTCTCCCCCTTATCCACCAGCACCAAATTGATGGAGGAGGACTCAGGCTGGGTGATATGGTAGACCGACTCCAGCTCCGGCACATTTTCCTGGGCAATCTCCACCACCCGGTCGGCAATGGCGGCGGTATCGTTCAGCTCTGAGCCGGTGGGTGTGGTAACAGAAATCGACACCATTCCCTGGTCCATTTCCGGCATCAACACCATGTTGGTGGACAGGCAGGTCACCGCAAACAGGACCACCAGAGCCACAGAGGTGAGCATACCGGCCCACAGGTGATGGACAAAGAAGCTGAGCAGTCCCGTATAGCACTGATTGAGCCTGGCCCCCAGTCCTAGTTTTCCTTTTTCCTGGTTTTTTGCTTTCTTCTCCGCCTTTTTCATGGCGCGCTCATGGACTTTCTTCTCGTCCAGCAGGAAATAGCACAGCAGGGGCACCAAAGTGACGGCAATGACCAGGGACCCTAAAATCAGGAAGGAGATGGTCAGACAGAAGTCGTCGAAGAGCATCCCCGCGATGCCTCCGGTCAGTCCCAGGGGCAGGAACACCGCCACCGTGGTCAGGGTGGAGGCGGTCAGAGAGGTCAGCACCTCTTTGGTCCCGTCCACGCAGGATTCCATCCGGCTGTGCCCCTCGGCGGAATAGCGGTAGATATTTTCCAAAACCACGATGGAGTTATCCACAATCATACCCACGCCCATGGCAATGCCGCCAAGGGACATCATGTTCAGGGTCAGATTAAAGACGTTCATCAGCACAAACACTGTCAAAATACACACCGGCATGGACACCGCGATGGCCAGCGTGGCGCCGAAGCGGCGCAGGAACAGGAACACCACCACGGCCGCCAGCACCACGCCCATGGCAATGTTCTCCAAGGCGGCGTTCACCGCGATATTGATGTAGTCGGAAGCGGTGTACAAGACAGAATAGACCACGTTGGCGTTTTTCTCATGGAGCTTCTCCATCGCTTCCACCACCGCGTCAGCCGTGGCAGCCTCATTGGCCCCCGACTGTTTGGATACCTGAAGCACCACACAGGCTGAGCCGTCGGTCATGGCCACGGTATCCAGGTCGGTGGTTTCCAAAGCTACATTGGCCACCTCGGAAAGGCGCACTGTCCCCCCTGTGGGCAGGGGAAGAATCAGGTTTGCCACATCTTCCACCGTCTGAAATTTCGCGTCAGTGGTAACGGTCAGGGTCTGGCTCCCGTTTTGAATCTCTCCCCCGGGGGCAAGGAGATTTTCCGCGGCCAGCATCTGGGAAATATAGGAGTTGGACAGTCCCAAGCCGCTTGCCCGAGCGGAATCCACCTCCACAGCGATCTGCTGAGACACTCCGCCGGAGATGCTGACCTGGGCCACGCCCTCAACCCGCTCCAGGGCCGGTCCCACCGTATCCTCCGCCATCGCCTGAATGCTGGCCAGATCGTCGCCCATCAGGGCGATGATCGCGGAAGGCAGAAGATCGCTGATATTGATGTTGACAATGACCGGGTCCATGGCCCCATCCGGCAGGGAAAGCTGATCAAACTGCTCCCGCAGCTTGGTCGCCGCGATGTCCAGGTCGGTCCCGTCCACATAGGTAATCTGAAGCTGGCTGACCCCCTCAGAGGAGGTGGAGCTTACCTCCTCCACTCCGGGCACTGACATGACCGCCGACTCCAATGGCCGAGTGACCAATTCCTCCATATCCTGGGGGTTGGCTCCGTTATAGTAGCACATCACCACGGCGGCTGGGGCCTCAACGTCGGGGAGCAGCGCCAGCTGCAGCTGGGTGGTAAACACCACACCAAAGATGGAGATCATAATGACCGCCATCAAAGTGGTTACTTTATGCTTGATACAAAATTTCGCAATGCTCACCCGTCTCAGCCCTCCCCGGACACAATACGGACGGCGTCGCCGTCGGACAGATAGGCCTGGCCCACTGTGACCACCTGCTGGCCCTCCTCAAGCCCGCTGGTAATCTCCGTGACCCCATTGCCGCTCAGGCCCGTCTCGACCTGCTGGTACCGGGCGATATTATTGTCTACTACATAGACATACGGAACATTGTTGCTGGTCTGGATCGCCTGAGAGGGAATCACAATCGCATCGGCTGAGGTATCCGTACGGAAGGAGACGTCGGCAAACATGCCGGACAGCAACCCCTCCACATCATCCCCAAGGGCAACGGTAACGGTATAGAGCTTGGTCTGGATATCCGCGCTTTTCTGAATGCCCGTAATTGTCCCCACTGTCTCCACTCCCAAAGAGCTGATGGAAACATCCACTTCGTCTCCCTGTGCCAGCTTGGGGATCAGGGCCTCTGAGACAGAAACCTCCACCTTCATAATGTCTACCCCATCAATGACGGCCACAGGCATGGAGGCGGACACATATCCCCCTTCCGCGGCATTCAGCGTAACTACCGTTCCGGCAATGGGAGCAATCACATTGCCGGCTGCGTCAACATTTTCCAGCACCGTGGCCAGCTGCTCCACATTGGACTTATAGCTCTGCATCCCCGCCTCCAGCTGGGCAAGGGTGGAGGTTTTGCTGGCCTGGGCCGTCATCAGGTTCAGTTCGGCGGAATCAATTTCAGCCTGGGAGGCGGCCCCGATCTCAAAAAGCGCCTTTAAGTCATTTAAATTTTTCTCCGCCAAGGCAATCTGCTTATCCAATATAGCCTCCTGGTCCTGATAGCTCTGGACGGCAGATTGATAGCTGATATTGGCTGCATTGTAGGAGGAAAGCGTGCTGGCCATATCAAGGGTACAAATCCGTTCCCCAGCCGTTACGGTATCTCCAGCTTCCACATAGACGGCGGTACACTGGGCGTTGGCGGTCACATAGACCGACTCCTCCCCATCTGCCACTACCTTGCCGGACACCTTGTTCTGGGTGGAAATGGTATCTCTCGTTACTTCCGTCACCTGGACGGCCACCCCGGCAGGGGGAGTGGTCTGAGAGGAAGCCGACTCTTCGCCGGTCTGGCAGGCTGTGAGGGTCAGCGCCGCGGCCACAGCCAGCGCCCCGGAAACAACTTGTTTCAATTTCATGAATCAGTCTCCTCCATCAATTCAAAATTCCGTAATCCGCTGCCCAGCAGTAGGTATTGTAGGCGGAAAACAGGTCATTTTCCGCCCCCTCCACCGTCTCCCGGGCCTCATCCACCGCGTCCTGGGCCTCTAAAAGGTCGTTTTTAGAGAGATTTCCCTGTTCGTACTTCAGCTGGGCGACGGCGTAGTTGTTCTCCTCCACCGCCAGGGCCGTCTTGGCGGCATCCAGCACCTGTTTAAAATCCTTTACCTGGTAGTACAGAGTGCGGAAGGAAATCTCAAAATTCTGGATCGTGGCATCGTAATTGTACTGGGCCGCTTGCCACTGATGGTTTGCGGACTGAACCTCGTAGCGCTCCTCCCGGTAGCCGTAGAGACCGGCTTGTCCCTTGGCGTTATCCTGGGCCTCATCCCGCTGCTGCTTGGCCACATACAGATTATAGCTGGCCTGCTTGGCGTCGGCCAGATCCTCCTCCAGGTTCATTTCCATCAGCTGTTCATCCGTCACCTTGGGCAGCTCCCCCAGCTGGATGGTCCCATTCAGCTCTCCGCCGCTCATCAGCTCCAGCTGCATCTTATAGTTTTTCAGGTTGCTCTCCAAGGTCTGCTTGCTGCTTTCCAGAGAGCTCCGGGTAGCCTGGGTCTGTTTCAAAGTCTGGGAAGAAATCTGGCCCAGTTCGTATCGCAGCTCCAATTCCTGAAGGGAGCGGTCCAGGGCGGCCAGATTCCGGTCCAGCGTCTGCCTGTTCTGTTCCATTTCCATGATGGCAATATATAGGCTTTCGCCCGCCATGATCACTTGATTTTGGGCGCTTTGCAGCTGCCAGACCGCATCGGCATTGTCTTTCTGCAAATCCCCCTTCTTAATGGCGTCAAAGGTTTCTTTCAGCGCGTCGTAGCTTTGTTCAAGGGCCTTGGCCTCCGGCGTCTCTCCCATCCCGTACATAATCATGGTCCACTGGGCGCTGGCAATGCTGTTCATATTTTCGCGCAGCGTATCATACATGACTTCATAGTCCACAACCTCAATGGCTTGGATATTCTCTTCCAGTGTGAGCAGCGACAGGTTATGCTCCCGCAGGCGGCGCTCCAGATTCTCAAAGGTAATAGAGCCAACAGGGTCCGGTATGTATTCCTCCTGGGGGCTTTCCCAGGCATTCTGCGTCTCGCCTCCAGCCTCCTCTTCCGGCGTCTGGTTCAAAGTCTCGTCCTCCTGAGGGGCCGCCTGTCCTTCTCCCCCTTCTTCCGCTGTCTCCGCACCGGCCTGTGACGGCTGGGAGGCGGATATGTCGTCATTTGCCGCCAAAACAGAAACGCCCAGCAGGGTCAGCGCAAATGCCCCCGTGATCAGCAGCGCCATCAGTCGTTTTCTCATGGAACCAGTTCCTCCTTATCCGTCCGGCTGTCTTCGTGGGCACAGCCGTATTTCAGCATGGTCATTCGGGTTTTCAGCGCCTGTCGCTGCCGCTCTCTCTGAGCGGGGTCCTGTAAGGTAACAGCCACAGCATAGGCCAGTACCGCACACAGCAAATGGAACACATGGTCGGCATATTCCCTGCTCTGTTCCTTCAGGTTCCCGGGATCTACCAGCTCCCACAGCGGTTCCGGCAAAAGTCCCGGGCAAGAGGTCATAAATGTCTGCGTATCCCACCCGGGATTCAGTCGCAGAACCTGAATAAATTGCTTCAGAATTGGATTGGTACTTCCCTGGGCGACAAATTGGTCAAAGGCATCCACCGGGATGGCAAACAGATCGCCTCCCGACCGGACAAGAATCCCGCGCAGCAAGTTAATAAAATACTCCCGCATATCCATCAGCAGATAACGGATCATGTCCTCTTTATCCGCGAAGTACTGATAAAAGCTCCCCCGGGGGATATGGGCCGTAGAAATAATCCGGTTGACCGAAACTTCAGAAAACCGCACGCTGGTGATCTCAGACCAGCAAGCCGCCATCAACCGCTCCCGCTTTTCCTGGGGCAATCGGAAATATGTACTGGTCGGCATGGACTCCCTCCTCTTGTGACACTCTGTCGCATGACAACATGTCATAATTATAGCAGGTCCCTTTTTGATGTCAAGGTTCCTCCTATAAATGTTCCGTTAAAAACAAGACGGCTTCTCACAGCAGCCATGGCAAAGCGCCAGCCCGTCCCTGACCATTCAGGGCGGGGCTGGCGCTTCCATTTTGCGCTCATATCAGGTTGTTGTCCCAAGGGCCGTCGTGCCAAAGGCTCATCGTTTCCCCTTGTCATAAATTTCTCCCAAAGCTCGGGGAGCCCGGTTGCTCTTGGAGAAAAAGATCAGCAGGAACAAGGTGACAATGTAGGGCAGGGTCATAAAGAGATCCGTAAAGGCGGAGGGCAGCTCCATCACCTGCGTCAGGGCAAAGCCCCCCGAGCGGGCAAAGCCGAAGATCAGGCAGGCGGCCAGGGTGGGCATAATCTGCCAGTTGCCGAAAATCAGGCCGGCAATGGCCAGATAGCCGTAGCCCATATAAATGGCCGAGGAAAACTGTACGGAAATGGAGTAAGCAAAGCAGATGCCGCCCAACCCGGACAGAGCGCCGGAGATCATGACGGCGATAAACCGCACCCGGCTCACCTCCACGCCGGCGGCATCCACCGCATGGGGGTTGTCGCCGCAGGCCCGGAGATGCATGCCGAAGGGGGTCTTGTACAGCACATACCAGGCTACCAGCGCCACCAGGATAATAATGAGCTCAAAGGGATAGATGTTGGTAAAGATCGCGCCCAGCACCGGAATTTCAGAAATCCCGGGCACCGTCAGCCGCACGGAGGTGGTCAGGCGAAAACGGTTGGAGGCCGCGCCGAACAGGGCGGTGGAAATTTCACTGGTCAGGAAGGTGGTCAGGGCCGTGGCCAGAATGTTGATGACCACGCCGCTGATGACCTGATTGGCCTTAAACTTTACACACAGCACCGCGTGGAGCACCGCGTAAAGTCCCCCGCCCAGGAAGGAAAAGATCATGGCGATGAACATGGGCATCTGGCTGTCCGCGGCAAACATCCCGGATACCAGGGTCGCCGCCAGCGCTCCCACAAAAGCGCCCATTCCCTGAAGGCCTTCAATGGCCAGGTTGGTCACGCCGCTGCGTTCACAGTAGATGCCTCCGATGGCCATGATAAACAGCGGGATTGCAAAGGACAGCCCGTCGATAATGATGGTATTTAAATAGGTCATGCCTGGGCCTCCTTTCCGCCGCCGGGGGCTGAGGACAGCCGTTTCGCGTCCTGCTCACGCTGGCGGCCCTGGTTGACCAGATAGCTGATAAAGGCCCCGCAGGCCGAAAACAGCAGGATCAGTCCGGTAATAAGCGCGCCAATCTCCTGCCGCACGCCAATGGAGGATTGCAGATAGGTGCTGCCCTTGTCAATGACAGAAATGAGCAGCGAGGAAAATACAATGCCAATGGGATTGGAATTGCCCAGGATACACACAGCAATGGCGTCAAAGCCCGTGGAAATGAGCACATCGGGCTGGATTGAGCCAAAGTAGCCCAGATAGTAGGTGACGCCCGCCAGTCCGGCCAGAGCCCCGGAAATAGCCATGACCAGCACGGTATTGCGCCCCACGTTGATTCCGGCGTATTTCGCAGCCACCGGATTTCCGCCAATGGCCCGCAGCTCAAACCCCAGCTTCATTTTGGAAAACAGGAACTGAACCAGAATGACCGCCGCCACCGCCAGCACGATTCCCAGAGGGATATCCATTTTCAGTCCCCCCAGCTCGGTATCCATCAGGGACAGCCGGGAAGAAGCCGTGACAGGCCAGGACTGACGGGTGGAGGGGTTGTTGATGGTCGCTTTTACAAAGAAGCTCACCACATATCGGATGATATAGTTGAGCATAATGGCAGAGACCACCTCGTTGATGTTCCATTTCTCTTTGAGAAATCCAATGACAGCCGATACGGCGGCGCCGGCCACCAGGCCGATGATCACCACCAGGGGCTTGGCCACAACGGCGGGCAGGCTCTCTGCATAGCCCACCGTGACAGTGGCCACAAATCCCGCGCAGAGCATCTGTCCCGACACGCCAATGTTGAATAGGCCAGCCCGCATGGCCACGGCCACGGAAAGGGAGGCAAAAAGCATAGGAGTCCAGGCGTTGAGCAGGCTGAGGAAATCGGTCAGCATACTCTTTTTGGCGGCATAGGTCTCCTTGGGCAGGATTCCAGAGCCCCGCAGCAGACTGATAAACGCCTCCATAGGATTCTTGCCCAGAATCAGCAGCACAATGGAGCTGGCAATCAGGCTCAGCAGAATCGCGAAAACAGGAATGGTAATACGCTGCCGCCGCTCGTCACCCATCAAAAACAGGAAACCCCGGGTCACAGGATTAGCTCGCTTCATTCTGCTTCACCCCCATCATAAACTGTCCCACCTCATTGGTGGTCAGCGTCTCCGCCGGGGCAATTTTCAGCAGTTCCCCGCTGAAAATGACCCCGATGGTATCGGCCAGGCCCATAATCTCATCCAGCTCCAGAGAGATGAGAAGGATGGCGCGCCCTTTGTCCCGCTCCATCAGAATCTGCCGGTGGATGTTCTCAATGGCGCCGATGTCCAGGCCCCGGGTGGGCTGGACAAAGATCATCAGCGGGGAGGCCAGCTCAATCTCCCGGGCCACAATGGCCTTTTGCTGGTTGCCGCCCGACATGGAGCGCACAACGGTATCCTTTCCCTGGCCGCAGCGGATATCATACTCCTCAATCAGCCGCTGTCCGTACTGGCTGAACGCCTCGTGCTGCAAGATCCCCTTACGGCAGAAGGGTTCCCGGTAGTAGGTCTTCAGCGCCAGATTGTCCTCCAGCGTAAAGTCCAGTACCAGGCCCATATTCTGCCGGTCCTCCGGGATATAGGAAATCCCCAGATCGGTGCGGCCCCGCACGTCCATATGGGTAATATCTGTACCATTCAATGTGATGGTCCCCTCAGCAGCCGGCGTCATACCGGCCACAGCATCGGCAATCTCCACCTGTCCGTTACCCGAGACGCCCGCAATGGCAAAGATCTCTCCCGCCCGTACGGAAAAGGATACATCCTTTACCACAGGGAAGTTATCCCGGTTCTTTACCGTCAGATGCTCCACCCGCAGCACCTCCCCGCCAAAGTTGGCGGGGGCCTTGTCCACTACAAAATCCACTTCCCGGCCCACCATCATATTGGCCATGGTCTGGGTGGAGGTAGTCGCTACATCCAGAATGTCGATGAGCTTGCCCCGGTTCAGAATGGCGCAGCGGTCGGCCACCTGCTTAATCTCCTCCAGCTTGTGGGTGATCAGGATGATGGTCTTTCCGCCCTCCCGTAGGCCGCGGATGATCTGGAGCAGAAAGTCGATCTCCTGGGGGGTCAGCACGGCCGTAGGCTCGTCAAAAATCAGGATCTCCGCCTCACGGTAGAGCATTTTCAAAATCTCCACCCGCTGCTGGGTGGACACATTGATATCTTCGATCTTGGCCTTTGGGTCCACCTCCAGGCCATACTGTTTGGACAGGGCAGCCACCTTTTCATTGGTGCCCTTGATGTCCACCACAGGGAAGATTCCAAACCGGCGTTTGGGCTCGATGCCCAAAATAATGTTTTCCGCAATGGTATAGTTGCTGACCAGCTTAAAATGCTGGTGCACCATACCGATATTCAGCTTTGTGGCATAGTTGGGGGAGGTGATGTGCTCCCGCTTGCCCCGGATATAGATCTCGCCCTCGTCCGGTTCATACATTCCGAAGAGCATACTCATCAGCGTGGATTTGCCCGCGCCGTTTTCCCCCAGCAGGGCAAAGATTTCCCCCTTCTTGATTCCAAGGGAAATATCGTCATTGGCCACAATGCCGGGAAAGCGCTTGGTAATGTGCCGCATCTCCACAATATACTCATCCGCCATCCATCTCACACTCCTTTACTCTGATTTTACCAGCGTCCTCATCTCAACCCGGCTTCCGGGCTGGGATCAAGACGCCGGAGCTCGATCTCGGGGGTTTGGGAAGAAAGAAAAGAGGGGGCGCTCCGCAGGGACCAAAACAGTCGGGCAGACGGAGCGCCCCAAAAACAGCGCAGGGATTACAGACTGGGAGATACCAAGCTTACAGGCCGGGGAACTCCTCAGGGGTATAGCCGTTGAAGTTGGCGGCGGGAACAATGGTGCCGTCCTTCACCTGGGGATAGAGCTCGTCCAGGGTGCTGATAGTCTCAGCGGACATCTGCTGACGGCCCTCGGCGGAGACATAGCCGGTGGAATCGGTCTCAGCGGTCAGGGTGTAGTTGCCGCCCTGGAAGGTACCGTCCACAATGGCGTTGAGCTGACGCTCCACATTGATGGCCATGTTTTTCAGCACGGAAGTGAGGATAATGTTGGTGTCGCCGTTGGCGCCGTCGTCATACTGGTCCACGTCGCAGCCGATGATCTTGCAGTTGCCGGACTCCTTGGCGGCGGCAAACACGCCGTTGCCGGAGGCGCCGGCGGCCACGAAGATGATGTCGCAGCCCTCACGGATCAGGGCCTCGCCCAGGGTCTTGCCAGTGGCCTCATCGGAGAAGTTTCCGGTGTAGTTGCCGCCCACATCGACGCCGGTCACGTCAGTGCCGGCGTAGGAGGCCAGCTCCACGATCTCAGCGGTGGCGCCCAGGTGCTTATTGGCGTAGTTGACGCCGGACTCAAAGCCATACTGATAGTTGACATTGGAGGGGAAGGGCTGGCCGGTGACCACAGCCACCTTGCCGCTCTGAGTCTCCAGGGCGGCGGCCACGCCGGCGAAGAAGCCGCTCTCCTGCTCGGCAAACTGCATGGCATAGACGTTGTCCAGGCCCTCCTCCATGGTCACGCCCTCGGCGTCAGAGGGGAAGGTGTCCACCAGGATGAAGTACTTGTCAGGGTTGTCCTGAGCAACGGGGCCAATGCCGGCGGACTGGAAGCCGGTGGCCACAATGACATCATAGTCAGCCACGATATCGCCCACCAGCTGAGCCACTGCGGCGGTGTCGCCGCTGGCCTCCTGGATGGGAGTCACCGTGTCAATGTCGCCCCGAGAGGCAATAAAGTTAAGAACACCGTTATAGTTGTCCTCGTTGAAGGAGCCGTCATCCACGGAGTTGGGGCTGGTTACGATGGCGATCTTCAGACCCTCGGCATCCCCGGACTGCTGGCTCTGGTCAGCGGACCCCTGAGCGCTCTGGGAAGTGCCGGACTGGCTGGCTGCGCTGTTGCCCCCGTTGCCGCCGCAGGCCGCCAGCGCAACGGTCATGGCCAGAGACAGGCACAGGGCAAGCAGTTTCTTGCTACGTTTCATCGTTTCATTTCCTCCTTAATATTCTTCGGCTGTACAGACCGACGCTTTTCTTCCGCCGGTCCGGTGGAGATTTTCCGGCCTTCCCAAACGGGAAGGTTCCAAACTCAACCCCCACAACAACATAATCCTACTATTTGAGCGCCCGTTTGGCAAGACATAATTTCCACAAAGATATCGTTAACCCGTCTTTTCTCCGCTTTGCGTCCCCTTCTCGGAAAAAATCAGCGGAAAAGTTCCGCCAAACTCTTCGTATAGGGCGGCCGGCAGATTCCTTTTTCTGTGACGATTCCGGCAATCAGGTTGTGGTCGGTGACGTCAAAGGCGGGATTATAGCACTTGACCTCCTTAAGCGCCATGGGTTCCGTGTACCATTTTTCCCGGATTTCATTGGGATCACGCAGCTCAATGGGGATGTGCGCTCCATCGGGACAGTTCAGGTCAATGGTGGAGGTGGGACCCAGAACATAGAAGGGGATACCATAGTATTGGGCCAGAATGGCCACGCCGCTGGTGCCGATCTTATTGGCCGTGTCCCCGTTGGCCGCCACCCGGTCGCAGCCCACAAAGCATGCCTGCACCCAGCCGTTTTTCATGACAATGGAAGCCATGTTGTCGCAGATGAGGGTGACATCAATCCCCGCCTTTTGCAGCTCATAGGAAGTCAGGCGGGCCCCCTGGAGCAGAGGACGGGTTTCGTCGGAAAAGACCCGGAAATTCATCCCCTTCTCCTTCCCCAGAAACAGCGGCCCCAGGGCCGTACCATACCGGGAGGTGGCCAGCGGACCGGCGTTACAGTGAGTCAGCACCCCGTCCCCGTCCTTGAGCAGAGACAGGCCGTATTCCGAAATGGCCCGGCACATGGAAATATCTTCCTGGTGAATGGCCCGGCACTCTTTTCCCAGCAGCTCCAGAATCTCTTCCACGCTCTGCCCGGCGTGCTCTGTCACCACCCGCTCCATCCGGTTGAGGGCCCAGCTCAGATTTACGGCGGTGGGCCGGGAGGAGTTGAGATACTCCTTCCACCGGTGGAATTCCCGGGTAAATTCCCCAGTATCCTGAATGTCCCACTGTCTGGCCAGGGCGTAGATGCCGTATCCGGCGCAGATGCCGATGGCCGGCGCGCCCCGGACCTGGAGCAGTTTAATCGCATTGTACATCTCTTCTGGCGTGCGCAGGGTCAAATAGACGGTGCGGTTGGGCAACTGGCTCTGGTCAATGATGACCACACTGCGCTCATCGTCTCCCAGGCGCACATTGTCAATATGGGTCACCTGTCTGATCTCGTCGGGCATTGACATCAGCTCCTATTCTTTTCTGGTTGATCTGTTTACACGTTTGTTTCAAATCTGTCAGCCGTAGATTTCATTGTCCAGCGGCTGAGCCGGGAGCAGGCAGTCCTCCTCATGGAAGGCAGGAGCAACAATACAGGAAACCAGCGCAAAGTCGCCCTCTACCAGCCTGGTGGTCTGCCACTGACCGGCACGGGCCAAAATCTGCAGCCGCTCCCCCTCTCTCAGCCGAGGGCCAAGATGAAGCGTCCCCTCCGGCTGAGGCGTGAGGCCCGTTCCCCCCAGTGTCATCTCCAGGCTGCCTCCCATATGCCAGGCCCAGACCTCACTGGATCGCAGCTGGTGCCACCGGGAAATCTCCCCTTTTCTCAGCAGATAATAGATCACGCTGCAAGTATCCCGGGCTCCCTCAATTCCGGGCAGAATCCCGCCGGGAAGGGAGACGCCGCTTTTTGTCACAAAGGCGTACCAGCCCCCCTCCTCATGAGGGACCATACCCAGAATCTCAATGAGCTCCTGGGCGGTATAAGTCGTTTCCATGCTCCGCCCTCCTGTTAAGCCCGTTTTCCCGCCAGCTTCTGATAATAGCCAACCATAGAGCGCAGGGTGTCCGCTTGCTCCTGGGTAATTTCCACACCGCCGCCCAGCCGGCTGACATAGTAGTAGACCTTGGCCGTCTGCTCCACCGTCTCCAGACGGTCAAACGCTGACAACAGCGTGGGGCCCCAGGCCAAAGACCCGTGGTTGGCCAGCAACACCGCGTTATGGTCGTGGACAAAGGGTCGCACACTGTCCGCCACCTCATGGGTGGAGAGCATGGCAAACTCTGTCACCGGCACCTCTCCCAGCCCTATGATCATCTCCGCCAAATACCGCTCTTTCAGGGGCCGGCGGCAAATGGCAAAGGCAGTGGACATGGGCGGGTGCGCATGGACCACGCTCATCACGTCCTCTCTCTCCCGGTAGACCATCAGGTGCATCTTGCTCTCTGAGGAGGGGTAGCGTTCCCCTTCCAGCACATTCCCCTCCAGGTCGCACAGCACCAGCATCTCCGGAGTCATGCGCCCCTTTCCCACGCCGGAGGGGGTAATCAGAATATGTTCCTGTCCCACCCGCAGCGAAACGTTTCCGTCATTACTGACCGCATATCCCCGCTGATACAGGAGATGGCAGACCTCGCAAATTTCCTCCCGTTCCCGTTTGAACTCCACGCCCAATAACCACCTTTCCGTTGCTTTGGCACCTGCCCAAGCGGATTGCTTTTAAAAACTTCTCGTGTCTGTGTCTCGAATCTTCTTTATTATACCGTTTTCCGCACCCGGACGCAAGATGCGCCGGTATATGTCCCTTTCATCCAGCTCTCGGACAAAAAAGCGGCCGCCCCTTCGGGCGGCCGCCTCCATACACAGTTCTATGCTTACTTCAGGTCCAGAGCCTCTTTTACCTTGTTGATAATGTGGGCGCCGATATCCCGGGAAGCATCCACAGTCTGAGCGCCCAGGTGGGGAGAGACAATAAAGTTGTCACACTCAAACAGGGGAGAGTCAAAGCCAGCGCCCTCAGTCAGACCGCCGGCGGCCAGCTCGTTAGCCATAACGTCGGAGGCATAGCCGCCCAGTTTGCCGGACTTCAGAGCCTCGTACATATCCTGCTCGTTGACAATGCCGCCGCGGGCCATGTTCAGCACCACGGCACCGTCCTTCATCTCGGCAATGGACTTGGCATTGAAGAGGTCCTTCGTCTCAGGGGTGAGCGGCATATGGATGGTGACAAAGTCAGAGGTCTTCAGCACCTCGTCAATGGTGCAGTTCTTGGCATTCTGCTCCTCAAAGACATGAGCGGGCAGATAGGGGTCATAGGCAACCACGTCCATCAGGAAGGCATGGGCCAGCTGGCCCACGCGCTGGCCCACACGGCCAAAGCCCAGGATGCCCAGAGTCTTGCCCCGCAGCTCGCGGCCCACAAACTTATACTTGTCCCAGGTCTTATTCACCTTGACGTCGTAGTTGGCGGGAATGGTGTGGCGGGAGACATCCAGCATCTTGGAGAAGGTCAGCTCGGCCACAGCGTTGCTGTTCAGACCGGGAGCGTTAAAGACCTGAACGCCGTTGGCCTTGGCGGTGTCCAAATCAATGTGGTTCAGACCCACAGAGCACACGCCGATGACCTTCAGCTTCTTGGCGGCGTCCAGAATTTCCTTATTGATGGCCGGGTCCACACGCATGATCAGAACCTCATAGTCCCCAATCATGGCAGCCAGTTCAGCCTGAGTGGGGAGCATTTTGGTGTCCACCTGCATATACTTACCCAGTTCCTCGGCAATGGCGGGAGAGACGGCATCAATGATCAGACATTTCATAAGACATCTTCCTTCCTTTATATATCATTCTGGGACTCAGCGCCCCTTTATAGGATCGTACTCTATTGATTATTATGCCACATTTCAACTGTGTTGGGAAGTACCATTTTGTTGAGGGTTGCCACAGTCAAATGGCTGTGGTATACTAAAACCAGATTTTGCTTTTGATCCATTTTTCCGGCCGGACGACTAGTCAAAGGAGGCTCCCTTTGAACTTTCAACACCTGAAATATTTCCTCACCGTGGCGGAGGAATTGAACATCACCAAGGCGGCGGAACGGCTGTACATTTCCCAGCAATCCCTGTCCAACCACATCGGCAACCTGGAACGCGAGCTTGGCGTGAAGCTGTTTACCCGCTCTCCCAAGCTGTCTTTGACCTATGCCGGAGATCTTTTGGTGGATACCGCCACCCAGATTCTGGACCTGCACAGCCAGTACTTATCCAAAGTGGGGGATATCAACCGCCAATACATGGGAGTGCTCCGGGTGGGCATCTCCCACACCTGCGGCCTAGCCCTGCTGCCTGATATTCTGCCCAAATTCCACAGCGAATTTCCTCTGGTGGAATTTTCCCTGTTTGAAGGAAATTCTATTCAGCTGGAGGACGAGCTGTCCCACGGCCGTACCGACCTGATCATCTGTTTCCAGCCCATTATCATGGACGGCGTCAACACGGTGTCTCTCACCGAGCAAAAGCTTGTTATGGTAATCCCCAAAACATTTACAGACCGCATTTTCGGGGATCAGGCAGAAAACATTCGCAAGCAGTTCGCCAAAGGCGCTGACATCAGCCTGTTCCGGGATGCTCCCTTCGTCCTAATCAAGCGGGGCAACCGCACACGCAACATTGTGGACCAGTATTTCAGCCGCTATTACTTCAAGCCGAATCTGATCCTAGAGACGGAAAACACCGTCACCACCCTGGCCATGGCCGAGGCGGGCATCGGAATCACAATCTGCCCGGAGCTGTTTCTACGGGCCCTTCCTGTCCCCACGCCGGGGTCAGCCGGCGTGGACCTGTTCCCCCTGACCGACCCCTCCACCTTCAGCAAGCTGGTGGCCGGCTATCGCAAGGACCGATACTTGTCCCATTTCGGAGAACGCTTTATTCAGATCGCCCACGATATTCTCCACACTTAAAGGCTGTGCGCCGGAATGGCGCACAGCCTTTTTCTGATGGGTCAGCCCTTCAGTCCCTCAGCCCAGGCAGCATAGCTTGCCACCTTGGTATCGGTCTCCTCCCGTGCGGCGCCATTGGCCAGGATATACACCTTGACCTTGGGCTCTGTGCCGGAGGGGCGGACAATCAGGCTGGTTCCGTCGGCCATCTCATAGCGCAGCACATTGGAACCGGACAGTTCCATCGTGGACCTGCTGCCGTCGGCCACGCAGACCACACTGCCGTCCTGATAGTCCTTCTGCTCCTTCACCGCCACCCCGGCAATCTCCACAGGCGGCTTCTCCCGCAGGCCGGACATCAGCTGAGCCATCTTCTTCAAACCATCCAGGCCGGGCATAACCAGATTCAGGGTCTTTTCACTGTAATAGCCGTACTTCTGGAAGAGGGCCAGCAGAGCATCATAGAGGGTCATTCCCTGGTCAGCATACCAGGCAGCCATCTCGGTGAGGGCCACAGCGGCGGTGACGGCGTCCTTGTCCCGGACATAGTCTCCCATCATATATCCGTAGGACTCCTCATAGGCGAAAATGACCTTCCCCTGGCCGCTGCCCTCCAGCTGATCCTTCTTCTCGGCCAGGAACTTAAAGCCGGTAAAGGTGTCATAGCACTTCAAACCGTTGACCTCGGCCACCTTCCGGGCCATCTCTGTGGTGACAATGGTCTTCAGGGCCACAGGCTTCTGGGGCAGCTTGCCGGAACGCTTCATGGCGCCGATCAGATAATCCAGCAGCAGCACGCCGGTCTGGTTGCCGGAAATAACCTTAAACTCCCCATTGCCCGTGTTGACCATGATGCCAACCCGGTCGGCATCCGGGTCGGAACCCAGAATAAAGTCAGCCCCCTCCTTCTTGGCAATATCCACTGCCAGATAAAACCCTTCCGGATTTTCCGGGTTGGGGGACACCACCGTGGGGAAGTTGCCGTCAACGACCATCTGCTCGGGTACACAGATCACATGCTTCATGCCAAGGCGCTTCAGGGCCTCGGGAATGAGCTGGTAGCCGGTGCCGTGGAAGGGAGTATACACCATCTTAAAGGTGTCGGCCACCTTTTCCACCACAGCCTTGTCGTTGACCTGGGCCATCACGTTGGCCAAGAACTTTTCATCGGTTTCCTCACCCATGAGGACAATTTTCCCCTGGGCCACGGCCTGGTCATAGTCCATGGTCTTGACGCAGGCAAATACGTCCAGCTCCTTCATCTTTTTGGCCACTTCGTCCGCGTGCTTGGGGGGCAGCTGAGCGCCGTCCTGCCAGTACACCTTATAGCCGTTGTACTCCTTGGGGTTGTGGCTGGCGGTCACGTTGATGCCGGCAATACAGCCGTATTCCCGGATGGCAAAGGACAGCTCCGGAGTGGGACGCAGAGACTCAAACAGGCGCACGGGAATGCCGTTGGCGGCCATGACGCAGGCGGCCTCCCGGGCAAAGGTGTCGGAATTGTTCCGGCAATCAAAGCAAATGGCTACGCCCCTGGCGACGGCTTCCTCCCCCTCCTCCAGGATCACCTGGGCAAAGGCCTGGGTGGCATGGCGGATCACATGGACGTTCATCCGGTACAGGCCAACGCCCATGGTACCCCGCAGGCCCGCGGTACCGAAGGAAAGCTGGTCAAAAAAGCGGGACTCAATCTCCTTTTCGTCGCCCTTGATGGCCTCCAACTCCGCTTTTTCCTCAGCAGACAGGGCGGGGCTGTTGAGCCAGGCTTGATAGGTATCTTTGTAGGACATATCTGACAACCTCCCATCAGGAAATTTGGGTGATTCTGACTATGAGTATACCACAGGGTTTCTTTGATTTCTAGGGAATTTTCCAAACGGGAGACACAAATATTAAAAATCTTGGCCGGCTGAAACCAGGTTTTCCATATCCTGGGGAACAGGTGCAGAAAAGATCATTTGCTCCCCGGTAACGGGGTGGCGCAGCTCCAGCCGGGCGGAGTGGAGAGCGGGACGACCGATCAGCGCCCTGTTTTCTTCCCCATACAGAAAGTCCCCCGTCAAAGGATGACCCATATAGGCCATATGGACCCGAATCTGGTGGGTGCGTCCGGTATCCAGCTGCAGCTTAACCAGGGCCCGTCCCCCATAGGTTCCCAGCACCTTGTACCGGGTGCGGGCAAATTTTCCGTCCGGGCGGACCATCTGCTCCATAAGCGAGCCGGGCCTGGGCCCCAGGGGCGCTTCGATGGTCCCTTCCAGCGGTTGCGGCACCCCCTCGCAGACGGCCAGATAGGTCCGGCGGAAAGCATTGGTATGGAGCTGGTTTTTCAGTACCTCCTGGGCGTGGGGATGCTTGGCCGCCGCCAACAGGCCGGAGGTGCCCCGGTCCAGCCGGTGGACAGGGTGAAAATCCGCCGTTTCCCCCTCCAGATCGTAATAATAGAGCAAAAAATTACCTAACGTATCATCAAAATGTCCCGGTCCCGGGTGAACGGACACCCCGGGGGCCTTATTGAGCACCACCATGTCCCCATCCTCATAGAGGATGTCCAGGGGACCCGGAGCGGGCACAATGCCGCTTCTGCGCTCGGGGTCGTCCAGGCGCACCGACAGCACCTGCCCCTCCCGGGGGCAAAAGCGGGTATTGACCCGCGCCCCGTCCACCAGAATCCCGTCGGACAGCCACTTGATTCGCCGCACCACCGTCCCCGACAGATGGAGGTGTCTTTTGAGCAGGGTGTCCACCTTGACTCCCGCCAGCTCCGGGGGAATGGAAAGCTCCAGCCGTCTCATAGCTTCTTCGTCCACCGGTTCATGTTCACCATGTAAAATACACAGTGGAGCACGATGGCTGCCGACACCAAGGCCGTATACATCCCGCCCTGCAAAATCAGTGTCAGAAAAAACAGCCCCCACAGGAGATACAAGGTCCAGTACCAGCTGGAGTAGGCCGCCTTTTCCCGGATGGCCACATTCCGCTCATCCCGCTCCGCCCGCTCGATCTCCTTGCGCTGCTCCGGGGTCCAGGTACGGTCAAAGTGGGCCATGATGAGCCGGGAGGCGGACACGCCGCCGATGGCTCCGGCCAGACCGAAGGCGATCCCGCTGACGGGCGCGGTGAGCCGGTCACCCAGAACGGCCGCCGCCACCCCCAGCCCCACGGCAAGGCCCAGGGCCAGGGCAGGCAACATAGTTTTGCATCGTTTCATCCATATCATCCTTCTTCTCAGGGTACGTTTCTTGCTCATGGCTCTTCCTCCTCAAATAAGAATACTTCCTCAATGGTCAGGCCGAAGTATTTGGCAATCCGGTGAGCCAGCAGCAGGGAGGCATTATACCGCCCGTTTTCCAGGGAAATAATGGTCTGGCGGGTCACATCCACCGCGTCGGCCAGCTCCGCCTGGGAAATACGCCGCTCCTTACGCAGCTGGGCAATTTTGTTGGTCAATGGAACACCCCCTCAAAAAGTAAAGCTTCCTTTACACCCCGGAGTATAGCACGCTTTACATTTTGTGTCAAGCTAGCTTTACATTTTTGTATAAAAAACGCGGCCCCAAGAGGGGCCGCAGAAGTCTATTCGATTCAGGACAGGGTTTCCAGCTCTCTCATCCACAGGGTGTTCACCGCGTCCGACGGCATTCTCCAGTCGCCCCGGGGGGACAGGGTCAGCGAGCCCACCTTCGGCCCGTCTGGGAGGCAGGAGCGCTTGAACTGCTGGGCAAAGAAGCGGCGGTAGAAATTATGAAGCCACTTCAGGATCGTCTCCCGGCCATAGGTTTCCCCCAGGGCCGCCATGGCCAGCCTGAACACCTTCCGGGGAGAAAAGCCCCAGCGGATGGCGTAGTAGAGGAAAAAGTCGTGGAGCTCGTATGGCCCCACCAGGTCCTCGGTGCGCTGGGCAATCTCCCCCTCCTTGGGGGGCAGCAGTTCAGGGGAGACGGGGGTATCCAGGATATCCCGCAAAACGGTAGCCAGTTTGGGGTCAGATTTCTCCGCCTCATCGGCGGAGTAGGACACCAGATGGCGCACCAGGGTCTTGGGGATGGAGCCGTTCACCCCGTACATGGACATATGATCTCCGTTGTAGGTGGCCCAGCCCAATGCCAGCTCGCTTAAATCGCCGGTACCGATGACCATGCCGCCGAAGCGGTTGGCCACGTCCATGAGCACCTGGGTGCGCTCCCGGGCCTGGCCGTTTTCAAAGGTGACGGACAGATCGTCCATGGACTGGCCGATGTCCTGGAAGTGGACCTTCACCGCCGGGCCGATATCAATCTCCCGGAAGGTGGCGCCCATGCGCTCGGCCAGAATCTGAGCGTTGGATTTGGTGCGGCTGGTGGTACCGAAGCAGGGCATGGTGATGGCGGTAATGTCCGTCCGGGGGCGGCCCAGCAAATCCATGGCCCGGGCGGTAATAAGCAGAGCCAGGGTGGAGTCCAGGCCGCCGGACAGGCCCACCACGGCGGTTTTGGCGTTAGTGTGGGCCAGACGCTTTTTCAGGCCCAGGGCGGCGATGGTCAAAATCTCCTGGCACCGGGCCTCCCGGTCCCCCCGGTCGGCGGGGACAAAGGGATTCTTTTCCACAGGGCGGGTGAGGACGGTGTCCCCCAGTTCCAGGTCAAAGGACCCCCGCCAGATTTCCTTTTCACTTGCATGGAACGTGTTGACCCTCCGGCGTTCATAAACCAGCTTGTCCACATCGATCTCCGAAATGGTCAGCCCCGTCTCAAAGCGCTTCTGGGCCAGAATGGTCCCGTTCTCAGCAATGAGGTTGTGCCCGGCAAAGACCAGATCGGTGGTGGACTCTCCCTCTCCGGCATCGGCGTACACATAGCCGCACATGAGCCGTCCGGACTGGCCGGACACCAGGCTTCGGCGGTAGGCGGCCTTGCCCACCGTCTCATTGGAGGCGGACAGGTTGAGGATCAGGGTAGCGCCCGCCCTGGCCAGCGCTGTGGAGGGGGGGTCGGGCGCCCACAGGTCCTCACAGATCTCCACGCCCACCACCAGGTTGGGCACGCTCTCACACTGGAGCAGGGCGTCCGCCTCCATACATACCGACCGGCCGCACAGCTCCACATTCTGGGAGATGCCCGCTCCGGAGGCAAACCAGCGCTGCTCATAAAATTCCCCGTAATTGGGAATGTAGGTCTTGGGCACCAGCCCCAAAAGCTCTCCCTTATGCAGTACCGCGGCACAATTATACAGTTTATTGTCCCATTTGCTCCGCACAGGCAGACCCAGGGCAATGAGCATATCCATTTCCCGGCTCTGCTCCAGAACCTCTCCCAAGGCCTCTTCCGCGCCCTGGAGCAAGGTGTCCTGCAAAAACAGGTCCGCGCAGGTATAGCCTGTCAGGCACAGTTCAGGCAGGCACAGCACTTTTACTCCCTGCTCCGCCGCCTGATGTATCAGTGCGGCACATTGCTGGGCATTATAGATACAGTCGGCCACCCGAATTTCCGGCGTACCCGCGGCGACTTTAACAAATCCATCCCGCATTCGCAAATCCTCCCTGATGGTTGTTGTGTCCCTATCTTACCCTAACTTTTATGGAATTGCAAGAATTCCCGTTTTTGAAAAAACGCGCCGGGGAACAAAATGTTCCCCGGCGTGTTCCGCCTGATTAATTGCTGACGGACACATAGTCTTTGGACACATAGCCCGTCTCCGTATTGCTGTATCTGATCTTATACCAGCCGTTTTCCTCGCCCAGGATGGTGACCTCCGCTCCATTCGTGGCGCTGGCCACCTTCTCATAGCTGGTACCGGGACCGGAACGGATATTCAATCCGCCCTCGGCATTGACGATGGTACCCTTGCTGTTCGCCGCCACCGTTCCGCCGCTTCCAGACGTACCGGAGCCTCCCGTCTGGGAGCTGGTGCTGCCCGCATTCTGGGCCCGGCAGTAGACCACGCACTCCGCCTTCATTCCGCCGCAGCTTGCCGTTACTGTGACCCGCTCCAGCGTGTTCCCGGTGTTGATATTTTTCACATTGCCTTCCTCATCGATGGTAAGGACCTCAGGATTGCTGCTGGTCCACACCACAGGCTCCTCCACCCCTTCCGGGGTCACTGTTGCCACAAAGGCAAAGGTATCGTTATACGGCAAGGTATAGTCCGACCCATTCAGAGTAATGGACTCCACCTCCACCCCGCCGGACTGGGAAGTATCCGATGCTCCGCCGGACTGGCTGGAAGAAGAACTGCCGCCGGTCTGTCCCGATACCCCGGACTGGCTGCTGTCAACCTGGCTGCCGTCACTCTGGCTGGTACTTGTTGAACTCTGGTCAGAGCTTTCCGAGCCTCCCCCCCCGAAAAGGGGCCCGCCAATAAATTTAAACACGATCACCAGCGCGGCAATGATCACGGCCAGAGAGATCACAAGCCATGCTACCTGAAGGGGATTAATAGGCCCGCCGTAGCCTCCGCCGCGGGTGTTGGCCACCCGCCGCCCGCCGGACACAATCCCGCCTGCGCGGCCGGGACGTTCGTCACAGAAGGGGCATCGCTTATATGTGATGGCATAGTCCTCGCCGCAGTTTTCACAATGGATCACGTCGTTGCGCCGTGGGGGCGCTTTTTTGACTCCACTGCCGCCGGGGGACGATTTTCGCTTGTCCGCCATAATAAATTCCTCCGAATAGATATTCCAATATACTCTGTATATTTTACAGGGATTTTTACATTCCGTCAACGGAAAAAGTCGAAATAACAAAAAGTTAACATCTTTATGTGAACTACACGCCGCTGCTTGACCGCTATTCCTCTTTTTTATATAATGATAGGGACAATCCTACGCACAGAGGAGGTGCGCGCCTTGGGCGAACCCATGACTCCCAGCGAGGTCCACAAACAATACAGCGAAGCCACGGCGGCCTTTCGGAAACTGATTCCTGATCCGGCCCTGCGTATGAGCTTCAGCCGCCAGGTGGACGGATATATGCGCCAGTACGCCCTTGGGGTCTGGCAGGCAGATAACGCCAGTTCCATCACACCCAGACATGTGGAATTTTATAACGCCATCTGGTCTGCCGGCAACCCGGTGCCCTCCGCTCTGTACTGGGAAGTTGCCACCGGAGTGGCCAACTTCGATCTGTTCCAGCCCCCGTCCTTTTTTCAGGACCTGCGTCAGTATGACCGCATGAAGGGCACCTGCCTGGCCCGGCGCTTTACCGACCAGCTTACCCTGATCCTGCTGCTGTTCGCCGCGGTGGACGGTGTGGTCAGCGAGCGTGAGGCAGGATTTGTCAACGCCTGCGGCGACACGCTTCTGGCGCTGTGTGACAAGGACGGCCTGAAGGGGGACCGCCCGGCTCTGAAAGCCGACCAATTTATTTCCACCCCCTCTCAACCCGCTCCCGCCGCCCCTTCCGCCCAGCAGGAACCCGCCCCCCGGCAGGAACAGCCGACCTCCCCGCAAGAAAAGGAGCCCACCCTTGAGGAGCTGATGGCCGAGCTGGATGGTCTGTGCGGCCTTCACAAGGTCAAACAGGATGTAAAGAGCCTGATCAATCTGGTCAAGGTCCGAAAACTCCGGGAGGAAGCCGGTCTGCCCGTGCCCCCCATGTCCCTGCACCTGGTATTTCTGGGCAACCCTGGCACCGGCAAAACGACAGTGGCCCGGCTGCTGGCAAAAATCTACCATGCCATCGGCGTTTTGTCCAAGGGGCAGCTCATTGAGGTGGACCGCTCCGGCCTGGTGGCGGGCTTTGTGGGCCAGACGGCATTGAAAACCCAGGAGGTCGTTCAGAAGGCCATCGGGGGCGTGCTGTTTATTGATGAAGCCTACGCTTTGGTCAACGCCGAGAGCGCCAACGACTTCGGCCATGAGGCCATTGAGGTTCTTCTGAAAAACATGGAGGATCATCGAAATGACCTCATTGTGATTGTGGCCGGATATACCGACCGGATGGAGGCCTTTATCCACTCTAACCCCGGTCTGGAGTCCCGGTTCAATAAATACTTTTTCTTTGAGGATTATGACGGCAAACAGCTCATGGACATTTTCTGCTCCATGTGCAAAAAACACGGTTACGTCCTGTCCAAAGAGGCACAGGAACTGACTGAACAGGAGCTTCAGTCCCTGTATGACCGCCGGGATGAAAATTTCGGCAATGCCCGGGATGTTCGAAACATGTTTGAAAAAGCGGTCGCCCGTCAGTCCGACCGGGTGGCCCAACTGGACAAGCCCACCAAGGAGCAGCTCATGGAGCTGACTTGCGACGATGTCAAGCCGCAGGCATCCGCGGCTCAAAACCAACAACAATAAGGAGGAACACCGTTATGATCATCCATTTTGACACCATGACAGAAAATGTCCACCAGCACTTTAAGGGCGGTGAGGGGACCTTTATAAACAAGGTCTACCAAGACGAGCACAACAAGATTCTGGCCGGCCGCCTCACCCCCGGCAGCTCCATCGGCCTGCACACCCACGAGGGCAACAGTGAGATTATTTTCATTGTCTCCGGCACCGGAAAGGTCCTGTATGACGGAACCTACGAGTCCGTGTCCGCCGGCAGCTGCCACTACTGCCCTCCGGGACACACACACAGTCTGATTAACGACGGCCAGGAGGATCTGGTGATCCGGGCAGTAGTGCCCCAGCACGACTGCGCCCAATGAAGGTTGCCTTCTACACCCTGGGCTGCAAGGTAAACCAGTATGAGACTCAGGCTCTGGAGCAAATCCTCACCAGCCGGGGCCATGCCCTGGTTCCCTTTGACGCCCCGGCGGACGCCTACATCATCAATACCTGTACCGTCACCGCCGTCAGCGACAAAAAGTCCCGACAGGTGATCCGCCGCGCCCGCAAGGCCTCTCCTGACGCCATCATCGCCGTATGCGGCTGCTATCCCCAGACCCACCCCCAGGACATGGAGGAGCTGTCCATCGACCTGGTGTCCGGTACCGGGGACCGGCAGGGCTTTGCGGATCTGCTGGAACAGGCCTGGCGGGAACGGCAGCCCATCACCGCCCTGGACAACGCCTTTGACCGCCGCGTGTTCGAGGTTTTGCCCGCCGGCGGGCTGGAGGGCCGGACCCGCGCCATGCTGAAGGTGGAGGACGGCTGCGTCAACTTCTGCTCCTACTGCATCATTCCCTACGCCCGCGGGGCCATTCGCTCCCTGCCTTTGGACCGGGCCAGGGAACAGGCCGGACAGCTGGCGGCGGAAGGATATCAGGAGCTGGTGCTTACCGGCATTGAAATTTCCTCCTGGGGCCACGAATGGAAGGACGGAGAGTCTCTCATTGACCTGATCGAGGCCGTGTGTCAGGCCGCCCCCGGCTGCCGGGTCCGGCTTGGCTCTCTGGAGCCCCGGACCATCACAGAGGACTTCTGCGTCCGGGCAGCCCGGCTCTCCAACCTGTGCCCCCACTTCCATCTGTCCATGCAGAGCGGCTGTGACGCCACCCTGAAGCGGATGAACCGGAAGTATGATACCGGGCGATACTTTGAGAGCGTGTCCCTTCTTCGCCGGTATTTTGACGCCCCGGCCATCACCACCGACATGATCGTGGGCTTTCCCGGAGAGACGGAGGAGGAATTTTCTCAGACGCTGACCTTTATCCAGAAGTGCGCGTTCTCCGCCATGCATATCTTCCCCTACTCCAAGCGTCCGGGCACTCCGGCGGCCAAAATGCCGGAGCAAGTGCCAAACTCGGTGAAAGAGGAGCGGGCCCACCGGGCCGCCCAAATTGCCGCCGGGATGGAGCAGTCCTACCTGAAGCGGTTTGTGGGACAGACGCTCCCCGTCCTCTTTGAGCAGAAGCGGGACGGGTTGTGGCATGGATATACCACCCGCTACTCCGAGGTGATCGCGGACCATCCGGAAAATCTCCACAATCAGCTGCGAAACGTCCATATCTCCTCTGTTGAGGGGAGCTGCCTGCGGGGAAGTTTATAAAATTTCTTTCTGGGGATGGAAACCGTCCCGCAGCGGTGCTATAATGGGGGCCGCCATTGGACAAACTGAATCGGGGCGCATCCGCCCCGCCGAGAGGAGAACGAAATCATGCCCGAGCACGACAATTATTCCGCCAATCCGGGGAAAAACCTGGTGCGAACCGTGGACGGCGTGGATTATCTGCGCATTCCGGTGAAAACCCACCTGATCACCAAGGACGACGACATGGTGGACGTGGTCAACAGATACCCCAAGGATAAAATGCAGGCGGGAGACATCCTGTTTATTTCAGAAAAGGCGGTGGCCTGTACCCAGAGCCGTGCCATCCCCATGGAGGATATCAAGCCCCGGAAGCTGGCCGTCACCCTCAGCCGCTATGTGACCAAGACCCCCGCCGGCATCGGCTTGGGCATCCCAGAGACGATGGAGATGGCCCTTCAGGAGTGCGGAACCCTGCGGATTCTCTTTGCTGCCTTTTGCAGCATCATCGGCAAGCTTCTGGGCAAGCGGGGTTGGTTCTACATTGTGGCCGGACCCAAGGCACGGGGCATCGACGGCCCCACCGAGGGCACCATTCCGCCCTACGACCACTATGTGGTGCTCACCCCCGCCGACCCTATGGGCACCTCCAAAAAGCTGGCCCAGGCTCTGGGCCATCCGGTCGCCATTGTGGATATCAACGACCTGGGCGCCAACATCCTGGGCTTTTCCGAAAAACATCCCTCCATGGACTGGCTGGCCAAAGCCCTGGGGGACAACCCCCTGGGCCAGGGGGAGGAGTGTACCCCCATGGGCATTCTTCGCAAAGCGTGATCATATGAAAATCCCGGCTTTCCATCAGGAAAGCCGGGATTTTTACGCTTCCTCCCTTGGGTCAGGCAGATCGATATAGACAGGCTCATGCCCTGTGGATGCCACAAACTTCAGCATATCCTCCCGCTTTAAACGCAGGGTGGAGGTGGAGATGCCCGGGTGCCCGCTGATAAACTCATCGGCCATCAGTTCCCGGTCAATCACCAGCTGGACACGGTGCTCCGTATCAAACAGCAGCTCCATGGCCGACACCGAACCGGGCACAGTCTGTAAAAACTGAGCCATATGCCCGTCGTCGGCAAAGGACAGCCGGGAGCAGCCCAACTGGGCGGACAGGTATTTGGTCTTAAAGGGCTTGTCACCCGGCATCATAAGCAGATAGAACTGTGTCTGCTGCCGGTTGCACAAAAACAGGTTCTTGCAGATCTTTCCGTTTAAAATCTGTTCCACCTGGTGACAGATTTCAATGGTATCAGCATGATCGTGATCCACCCGGGTATAGGGGATGGACAGCTCCTCCAGCCGGTCATAGATCGCCAGTTCCTGGGGAATCCGGTCATCGGTTGGCCGGGTGGTATATGGGGTGGGATCAATGTACATGACTGCCGCTCCTTTTGCAAAATTCTGTCCCTTATCATAGCATAGCCCCCCTGGTTGGACAAGTCCCCCTTGCCATTTTCAGGGGCTGTGATACAATAAAGCCGAACATTTCCCCCGCAAGCGGGAGACACCCAGGGAGGTCATCTGTATGGAGATATACTTATTGGGTTCCAGGCTGGAGCTTCTCCAGCGCCCCGCCGGGCCGGAGGAACGGACGTTAATTTTGCTGACCAGCGAGGAATTGTCCCACACCCCGTCTCTGCCCGGTCTGGAATCAGTGCTTCACCATACGCCCCCTGCCCGGGACGCCCGGGTGTGCAAGGCCGAGGTCCGCAAAGACTGCCTGTGCGGCACGGTGTTTACCCCCAGACGCACCAAGGACGGCCAGCCCATCGCCTTCGGTTACCTGCTCACCGGCGCCCACATCGTCCTGTGCGACGACTGCGGCTCCGCCCACTCCGCGGTGAAGCACCTGTCCAAAGAAAAGCGCTGGACAGAAAACGGTCCCGGACGGTTTTTCTATGAGTTTCTCGAACTTCTCATTTTGAAAGACCACCATCATCTGGAGGAGTTGGAAGACCAGCTCAGCCAGCTGGAGGACCAGGTCCTGGCGGGCACTCTGGACAACTTCGGCACCCCCATCACCAGCCTGCGCAAGGAGGCCATGAACTGGTTTCGTTACTATTCCCAGCTGAGCAGTATGGCCAGCGAGCTGGAGGAAGACGAAAATGGTTTCTTTACGGAAAATGAGCGCCGTCTGTTCCATTTGGTGGAAAAGCGCCTGGGCCGGCTCAGGGACGAAGCACAACTGCTCCGGGAGTATTGCCTCCAGGTCCGTGAGCTGTTTCAGGCCGAGGTAGACATCCGTCAAAACCGAATCATGAAAATCCTCACCGTGGTGACCACCCTTTGTCTGCCTTTGTCCCTGGTCGCCGGGTGGTACGGGATGAATTTTATCGGCATGCCGGAACTCGGCTGGAAATACGGCTATCCCGCCGTCATTGTGGTCAGCCTGATCATTGTCGTGCTGTGCCTGTGGATTATGAAAAAGAAAAAATTCTGGTAAATGGAAACCGTGTCTGACCGATCGGTCAGACACGGTTGTTTGTTTGCAACGGAGATCAGTTCTCCCTGGCTACAATCACCCGGATGCGGCCGCCCTGGGAATCCTCCTTGTCATACCAGCCGGTGAGGGTAAAGTCACCGTTTTGGGCACGGCTGAGGCTGGACAGGAAATACTGGCTGTTTCGCAGCTCATAAACCACGACCTGGTCGGAAATGGTGTATTTCCGGTTGCCGGCAGCAAACTGATTGCCCAAAATCTGGCCAGACTCCGTCGCGGTGAGGGAATACATCCGGTCAGGATTGGCGGTATCTCCCAAAATCTGCATGGGACCAGTGGTCACCCAGAACCGCGTGGAAGAGTTCGGAATGGAGTAAGAGGTGCCGCCGATGTCATACATATAGGTGTAGTATTTGAAAAGGCCCTCTCCCTGTTCCTTCATCTGGGTCAATACACCATACTGATACATATCCCCTGTCACTTCTTCCAGGATCAGCGTATCAATCTGGCCCAGGCTGTTCAGAGAATAGTAACGGACCATGTCTCTTGTCAGATTGACGCCTGCAAGACGGCTGGGGCTGAGCACAGCGCCATATTGGCCGCTGACATCCAAAATTTCCACGTTCTCGGCAAAGGAATAACGGTCCAGTTTGGTTCCATCGGCGCTGACTTTGCCCTCCAGAGAATCGGGAGACAGCGCCCGTATGGACACCTCATTGTTTTGATTGACGCTGGCCCGGACAACGCTGCCCGCTTGACAGCCGCCGCGGCACTGATACTGGTAGGTTTGGCCGTCGGTCGCCAGCATCGTCACAGTCTGGGCAGTATAGGTCCCGCCGTTTCCGTCCGGATAGGTGGAATTGGAGACGGAAATGACCAGGCCGACCCGCTCACCCGCGCTGGCGCTCACATCCGCCACAGCGGCAACCCCCCCGGTCCTTCCCAGAAGTAAAGTGACGTTGTCCCCTAACCCGTACTGACCCAGATCGGACAGGGCATAGGCGGCAGCTGAGGTTTCAATGGGGTAACTGTGCCCGGCTACTGTGACCGACGTGGGACTGGAGCTGGAAGGCTCCAAAGCCTGAATGGGGCCTGTGGCCTTCTGGGTGTAGGCCCAGACCGTACCCATGGAGGCATTCCAATACACCAGGTCATAGTCCTGAATGTCGGATAGAGAGACGCTCGCCCCTGCGCGGATCACCTTGGATGGCGTAAATGGTAAAGCGGACTGCCAGCCCTGCCCGGCCACCACAGGCCCCTCCATCTCCCCGTTGACCAGAGAGAGCAGGTCTACCTGGCCCGCGCTGTTGAGGCTGTAGCCTAAGGCGGTGATATAGGGCGTGCCCTCCTTGGTGGAAGCGGAGAGCAGATTATAGAACAGGTACATGGCATCCTGGCGTGTCATGGCGTCGGAGGCTCCGGAGGCCAAGACGCCCCGGTCCAGCTTCAGACTGTGGTAGAGTGAGAGCTGCCCAGTGGGATAGCTGCCGGAAAAGTCCTGCGGCCCATAGCCCAACAGCTGGAGCGCCATGGTAATCCCTTCCGCCAGACTAATTTTCTGTTCTGGTCGGAAGGTGCCGTCGCTGTACCCGGAGACAAGGCCCATGGAAACCGCCGCCTCCACAAAACCGGAGGCCCAGTGGCTTCGAGGCACGTCGGGATAGGGAGAAGTGGCCGCCTGGCCGATCTGGCTGCTCCCCGGGGTTGCTCTGACCAGCATGGTGACAAATTCCCCGCGGGTGACCGGGTTATTGAGGTTCAGGTTGCCTGATTCGTCGCCCGACATGATTCCCAGGGCGGACAGGGCCTGAACGGCCTCGCTTTGCGGGGCGGAGGCCGGGGCGGCCCAAGCCGGAAAAACCAGCGCCCCGGTCAGGCAAACGGCCAGCAGGGCTGAAAGGATTTGCTTTTTCATATAAAAGACCCCTTTGAAATACAAGGTAAAGCTACAAAGACGCGGGAAAATATTTTTTAAATTAATCATAGCGAAGGGCATCGATGGGATTCAATTTTGCCGCCTTATTGGCAGGCAGATAGCCAAACAAAATACCAATGCCCACAGACACGCCAAAGCTGACAGCCACAGAGCCAAAGGTGGGGGTAGCGGAAAAGGTGGCTCCGTTCATCTCAGCGGACAGGGATGCCCCTAAAATCGACCCCACGCCTGTGGCGAGCAGGTACCCCAGGCCAATGCCCAACAGCCCCCCAACCGCGGAGGTGGTGCCCGCCTCAATAACAAACTGACGGCGGATGTCTTTCCGTTTGGCCCCCAGAGACTTTCGTATGCCGATCTCCCGTGTGCGCTCGGTGACGGACACCAGCATAATGTTCATGATTCCGATGCCCCCTACCAGCAGGGAGATGGCGGCAATGGCGACCAAAACGCCGATGGCCACGCCCATCATGGCATTGATCATATTGGCCTGTTCCTCCATAGTCTGGATGTAATAGGCATCCGGGTCCTGAAAATAATCAAAGAGGTAGCGGTCAATGACCTGCTTGGCCGCGCTGGCGGTGGCGCCGGAGGTGCTGGTGAACATATAGAGCGTCACATACCGCTCCCCCATGATTTCCAGGGCGTTTTCATAGGGAATGTAGAGCTGATTGTCTGAGCCGCTCTCCTGCATGTTTTCCTGAATTTGCTCCAGCACCCCGATCACCGTATAGGACCGTCCGTCAATGGACAAGGTCTGCCCCAGGGCATCGCCGTGGAACAGTTCTTGGGCCAGATAAGCGCCGATGACGCACACAGGCTGTCTGCGCGCTACATCCAGATAGGAAAGAAAACGGCCCTGCTGAAGCTTTTCTCCTCCGTCAATGGTGGAACGGCTGAGGTTATTAAACATGACTTCGCTGACCCCATAAAGCGTCGTCTTTTCAATCTTTTCGTCCCCCTTGCGGATGACGGGCTGAAGACTGACATAGGGGGATACGCCGGAGAGCACATCCGGGTGATCTTCAACCAGCTGATACATGTCCTCCGGGCCAAGGTCCATGGTGCTGCCGTCCCCCCTGCCCCAGGTATAGGTGACGATGGTGTTGATTCCAAGCTTGGCCACCTGTTCGTCAATCATGCCCTGCACTCCGTTTCCCAGGGATAAAATGACGATGACGGAGGCGACGCCGATGATGATACCCAGCATGGTAAGCAGGGAGCGCATCTTGCTGGTAGCCAGGGACTTAAAGGCCAGGCGAAAGGATTGTCCGTAGTTCATGCCCCATCTCCCTCCTGTTCCCCGTCGCTGACCGGCTGCACCACAGCCCTTGGGTCGTGTGCGTCGCCGTCATAGATGATCTTTCCGTCCTGGAGGCGGATGATCCGGTCGGCCCGGACGGCAATGGAGTTATCATGGGTAATCAGGACCACCGTATCCCCTTCCCGATTCAGCTGCTTTAAAAAACCCAGCACCTCACGGCCCGTTCGGGAGTCCAGCGCGCCGGTGGGTTCGTCAGCCAAAATGACGGAGGGGCTGCCTGCCAGGGCGCGGGCAATGGACACCCGCTGCTGCTGGCCGCCGGAGAGCTGGCTGGGGAGATTTCTCTGCTTATCCGCCAGCCCCACCCGCGCCAGGGAGCGGACCGCCCGCTCCCGGCGCTCGTCGGAGGGAAGGCCGGCATACAGCAGCGGCAGCTCCACATTTTCCAGCACAGACAGCTTGGGAATCAGATTATACTGCTGGAAAATAAAACCCAGCATTTTGTTTCGGATTTCGGCCTGCTGATCGTCGTCCATGGTGGATACATCTATCCCGCCCAAGTGATAGGAACCGGAAGTAGGCACGTCCAGGCAGCCGATGATGTTCATGGCGGTGGATTTTCCAGAGCCGGAGGACCCCACAATGGCGACAAACTCGCCCTGATCAATGGTGATGCTCACTCCGTCCAGGGCATGTACCGTCTCTTCCCCCATCTGGTAGACCTTGTATACGTCCTTCAGTTCAATCAGATGTTTCACAGTCCCATCAGCCTCCCGACACCGCTGCGGTCGTATTGCTGTTTCCTGTGCCTGCGGCAGCCTGCACCGGCATAAGTACGACCTCTCCCTCTTCCAGGCCGGAGGTAATGGCCACATAGTCCTGGTTGCCCTGGCCCAGTGTGACGGACCGGCGTTCCGCTTTGGAGGGGTCCAGGACGGCGGAACCGTCCTGGGATAAAACGCCCGGTGAGGCAACCAAGACGGTGCCGTCACTGTTGACGGCGGACACGGGAACGCACAGGGCATCTGTCTCCTGGGCAACAATCACCTTGGCGGAGACATTCATGCCGGGGTTCAACGTCCCGTAATCCTGTAAAAGAATGGTCACCGGGTAGGTGGTAAAGCCGTTGGTGGTGGTGCCGTTAATGCTGACGGCATCGACCACGCCGTAAAACACCTGGTCGGGAAGCGCCTCAGCGGTAATTTCCACCTGCTGTCCGGCCTTGATCTGGCTGATGTTCAGCTCGCTTACGTTCATTTGCAGCTTCAGACAGCTCAAATCAAAAATCACAGCCAGAGCGCCGGAGTCCATACCGCTTGTTTTATCTCCGGCTTTGTAGTTCTTTTCAATCACCGTACCCGAGATGGGAGAAGTAATGGTGTAGTTATCCAGGGCATCCTGAGCTCTCTGCAAGGAGAGCTGGGCGGTTTCCACCGCAATGGCGGCGTTGGCCAGAGAACTGTCTGCGGTTTCGCCGCCGATGTCGGCCAGCGCGGTGCCGGAGGTCACCTGAGAGCCCGGCGTCACATATAGGGCTGTAATTTCACCGGAGGACTGGGCTGTCACCGTCTGGCGGCTGTTTTCCTGAAAATTTCCGCTGCCGGCGCAGGAGAGCTCTCCCACCGTGGCGGTGGCGGATTGCGCTGTGGTCAGCGCGCCGGGATTTTGCACGCGGATCTGCACCTGCCGCACCAGCGCCCCTCCCGCCCCCACCAAATCTGCGGTGGATACGGACTCCACCGTTCCGGGCAGCGTCTCCAGCGTCCCGGCAATGGTAACCTGGGCGCTTTGACCGGGTATAATTTTCCCCGCGTCGGCGGATTGGAATGGCAGGGAGAGGAGCATGGTCGAGGTATCGGTAATATCAGCAATGGGAGTGCCTGGGGAAACCAGGTCGCCCTTTTGCACATGGACCTGCTGAACCACGCCGGGGGCGGAGGCCCGGGCAGTCAGATTGGCGACCAAGCTGTCATAGGACAGTTGGGCCTGGCGAAGGGACAACTGGGCCTGCTGGAGGGAGGTTTGGGCATCCCCCGCATCCAGCTGATAGAGCAAGGCCCCTTTTTCAATGCTGTCTCCCACCTCAAATGGGGCTTGCAGAATTTCTCCGCTGGCCAGGGCGCTGACCTGATAAGATTCAATTGGGGTCATTGCGCCCGAGCCGTTGACCGAGACGGTAATATCCTGAAGTGAAGCCTGGACAGGGGTATACTGCACGTTCCCCTGGATTGTTGAATCAGATTTGGGGCGAAGAAACAGCCACCAAATGATCCCCACCGCCACGAGAACAAGAAGCAGCCATTTGAACCACTTTTTCTTTTTCTTCGGCAGCTTCCAGGGCAGCCTCTTCTTCTCCCTGGGGAGCGCGGCTTCCTCCTTTTTTGTCACCTGTGTTGCATCCATTCTGTATTCCCTCTTTCCACGGCTGATGGCAGCCTGATCTGAATGATCAATATTGTAGCGGGTAAATCTTATATCCCAGGTAAGAAAAGATAAAAATCTCATTAAATTTCCTCCGCTTGCACCACACTACACCCTCCACCAGGAGGAAGGTCAAGGGAAAATTGCGGTTTTTTCAAAACAATTTATGTTTTGACAATAAAAAATGCCGAAGGCTGATAAAGCCTCCGGCATTTTGAAATGGACATTAGGTACAAAGTGAGGAAGCCGCGTCCAGGCAGCTTAAAATAGCCTGGGAGACGCCCTCCTCCTCATTGGAGGGGACGACCCTGCAAGCGGCATCCTGAACGGTCCGGGATGCGTTCCCCATGGCGATGGGGGCGCCCACCACCCGGAGCATGGCCAGATCATTGTCACTGTCCCCCACGGCGGCACACTGGCATAGGGGAATTCCGTACATCATGGCAAGCAAAGCAAGCGCCCGGCCCTTATCCACCCCCGCGGCAACCAGTTCAAAGTCATGGTCATTGGAGGCGGTGAGCTGAATTCCCGGCAAAGCGGCCAACTCCTGTAAGGGGTAGCGGCTGGGATTCCGATCCCCGTGAATCTTGGTCAAGGGAAGCTTGTGCTCCTCCAGATAGGACAGAGGGTCTTCCGTCACAATCGCATGATCGTGAAAAGCTGGAAAAGGATAGGTCTTTACCAGGGACTGTTTGGAAAATGGGTCAACCAGAATCTGATCGCCGGCAAAAATCATCAGCTCAATTTCCTTCTTGAGGCACAACTCCAGGACCCGACGGCCGGAGTCCTGGGCAATATCCCAGCGTCGGATAACACGGTTGACTGCACTGTCGGCCAAAACGGCGCCGCCCAAAGCGCAGACCAGACTGTCGCAGCCTGTCTGCTCTGCAAACCAAAAGGCCTCAGGAATCGGGCGGCCGGTATTCAGGACGACCCGCACCCCGGCGCTGCGGGCCTTCGCAATGGCGGCTTTGGTGGCAGGGGTAACCGCCCCGGAGGGGTCCAGGACGGTACCGTCTAAATCCAATGAAATGAGTCGAATCATATGGTTTCTCTCCAGAATACAGGAAATTTGACCACGGGAAGCCTCCCCATAGCTTACAGGAAGAACAGCGCCCCCACCTGATAGACCAGCAGCGAGACCACATAGGCACAGCCCAGCTGCCAGGCAATAGAGAACCAGGCCCACTTGGGGCTGTTCAGCTCCTTAAACAAAGTGGAGACGGCGGCCACACAGGGGACATACAACAAAATAAATACCAGCATGGAGAAGGCGGACAGGGGGGTAAAACCTGTCATAGCGGCGGCAACCTGACCGCTGGCAGCGGTCAGGGAAAAGCCGTAGAACATGGACAGGGAAGATACCACCATCTCTTTGGCAATGAGGCCGGTGAGCAGGGCCACGGCAGCCTGCCAGTGACCAAAGCCAAGGGGGGCGAAAAGCGGAGCAATCAGACTGCCCAGGGCGCCCAGCATACTGTTGGAGGCATCCTCCACCATGTGCAGGGAGAAGTCAAAGGACTGTAAGAGCCACAGGATCACAGACATCAGCAAAATCAAGGTGCCGGCCTTCACAAGAAATCCCTTTACCTTCTGCCACACATGGGTGAGCATATTGGACAGGGAGGGCAGGCGGTAAGGAGGCAGCTCCAGGACAAAGGGGGCGGGTTCCCCCACAAAGAGAGATTTTTTAAAGAACAGCCCGGAGAGGATGCCCATAATCATACCGATCACATACAGTCCAAACACCACCAGGCCGGCCCAGGGGCCAAAAAAGGCGGCGGAAATCAGCCCGTAGACGGGCAGCTTGGCCGAACAGGACATGAAGGGGATCAGGAGGATGGTCATTCTCCGGTCCTTTTCATTCTCCATGGTTCTGGCCCCCATGATGGCGGGCACGGAACATCCAAAGCCCATAAGCATGGGGATAAACGCCTTACCGGACAGGCCAAACCGACGCAGCAGACGGTCCATAATAAAGGCGGCCCGGGACATATAGCCAGAGTCCTCCAGGAAGGACAAAAACAAAAACAACAGCGCGATCTGGGGCAGGAAGGTGAGCACGCCGCCCACGCCGGCGATGATGCCGTCACAGATCAGGGAGACCAGCACATAAGACACGCCCAGATCTGTGAGAACGGGGCCTAACCAGGAGCCGAAGGCGTCGATGCCGGCTCCTACCAAGTCGGATAACCAGGACCCAAACGGACCGAAGGTGACCACAAACATAATAAGCATCGTGCATAGAAACAGCGGAATGGCAAACAGGCGGTGGGTCACCACCTTGTCAATCTTTTCCGTCAGGGTCAGCTCACCGGGCTTCTGCCCCTTGGTCACCGAGGCGGCGACCACTTTTTCGATGTACTGATAGCGGCTGTCGGCAATCAGAGTCTCCCGATCGCCCAGATCGCTGGAGTTTTCATACTCGGCCACAATGGCGTCCAGCCTCTTCTGGACATCAGCAGGCAGATTCAGGGCCTTTTGTACCAGCTCATCCCCTTCCAGCAGCTTAATGGAAGCCCAGTGGGCGGGGAGATGGGCTGCGTAGGCGTAGTCGTGGATCAGTTCGCCCATGCGGTGGTGAATATCGTGGGTGTAGTCATCGTAGAGGTCGTCCGGCTCCACGGTAAAGCCCAGATGCATCTGCCGGTGGGCGGTGTGGAGCAGTTCCTCCAGCCCCTCGCCGGTGCGTGCCGTGATGGGGACCACAGGGATGCCCAGCTCCTTGGACAGCCGATCCACATCAATCTGGTCCCCCCGTTTCTCCACTTCGTCCATAAAGTTCAGGGCCAGGACCGTGGGCCGCTCCAACTCCAGGAGCTGGACGGTGAGATAGAGATTACGTTCCAGATTGGTGGCATCCACAATGTCAATGACGCAGTCGGGGGCCTCGCCGATGATAAAGTCCCGGGCTACAATCTCCTCCATGGAGTAGGGAGACAGGGAGTAGATGCCGGGCAGGTCCACCACTGTGAGGGCCTTATCCCCCAGATGGGCGGTGCCCTCTTTCTTTTCCACCGTGACCCCTGGCCAGTTGCCCACATACTGATTGGACCCGGTCAGGGCGTTGAAGAGGGTGGTTTTGCCGCAGTTGGGGTTGCCGGCCAGAGCAATGCGCATGGTACGGCTGTCATGGGCGGAAGGGTCATAGGCGGAGCCATGAGCCTCCAACTCGTGGGCGTGGTCCCGCATTTGCCGCCGGGCTACTTCCGGGTCGGGGACGTGACGGGTCATTGCTTTGCGGGAAGCGTTGGCGGTTCGTCGGGGTTGGCCCATGGTGATCTGGGCGGCATCCGCCTTTCGCAAAGACAGCTCATATCCCCGTAGGCTGACCTCCAGGGGGTCGCCCAGCGGGGCGATCTTGGTGACGGTGACCTGGGTGCCGGGAGTCAGACCCATATCCACCAAGCGGCGCTTGACCGCTCCGGACTGGTTGCCCACGGACAGAATGGTGCCGGATTGACCTGGGACCAGATCATTCAGCGTACTGACTGAGGAACGTTTTTCCATATATGATCTTCTCCAATGTTGAGAGAATTGTGTATCTGCACTGCTGATATTGTAGCGGAAAAACGGGTTGTTTTCAAGAGATTTGGGACCGGCAGAGGGAAATACCACAGGAAAAAACCTACCAAATAACAGGATAAAAATGGTAGATATGTACACAGTTTTACAAATCGAGAAAAGATGGCAGCGCGGGCAGAAATAACCGCCCGGAACCACATCGTTCCGGGCGGCAGGGTTCAGCCGTCCAGCCGGGCGGCCAAATCATCCATATAGTTGATGGGAGCGGATTCAATCTTGCCCGCGTCAAAGGCCGCGGCCACAGCGGGATCAATGGGGAGCTTGGCCAAAACCGGCAGTTCCAGCTCCGCGGCAACCTGATCCAGGTGGCTCTCGCCAAAGATGGCATGGCGCTTGCCGCAGTCGGGACACTGGAAGTAGCTGTAATTCTCCACCAGACCCAGCACGGGAATGTCCATCATTTTGGCCATGTTCACCGCCTTTGTCACGATCATGGACACCAGGTCCTGGGGAGAGGTGACCACAATAACGCCGTCCACGGGAAGGGATTGGAACACCGTGAGAGGTACATCGCCGGTTCCCGGGGGCATATCCACAAACATATAGTCGATATCGCCCCAGACCACCTCCTGCCAAAATTGGGTTACCACACCGGCAATCACGGGGCCCCGCCAGACAACCGGGTCAGTCTCATTGGCAGTGAGCAGGTTGAGGGACATGAGCTTAATGCCGCCGGCGGTGACGGCAGGGTCAATGCCGGCATCGGTGCCGGTGGCCTTCTGGTGGATGCCAAAGGCGGTGGGAATGGAGGGGCCTGTGATGTCGGCATCCAGAATGGCTACGTTACGGCCTTTTTTGGCCATTGCCACAGCCAGAGAGGCGGTGACGGTGCTCTTGCCCACGCCGCCCTTGCCGCTGACCACGGCAATGACCCGCTTGATGCTGGACATGGCGTTGGCGGGAACCCGCATATCCCGGGAGGAGCAGTCGGCACTGCAGCTGGAGCAATCGTGGGTACAGTTTTCAGACATGATAGGACATCTCCTTATTTTTGTTACCAGGGTTTGAGATTGACGGAGTCAGCGCACCAGCGTGTTTTCTGTGGGCGCTTCATCCCGAGTCTCCTGAGAGGAAAAATAGTAGGACAGAATATCGGCCGCCATGGCGCCTAACTCTGAACCGCTGCCGCCCCGTTGAACCACCAGGGCAACCGCCACTTCCGGATCTTCAAACGGAGCGAAGCACACAAAGACCGCGTTGGCCTCAACCTGGCCGTCTACCTGAGCGGAGCCGGTCTTGGCGCCCACCTGGAAGGGCAGGTCGGTAAAATGCTGGCTGACAGAGCCTTTGGTGGTCAGAGCCAGCATGCCGGCCTTCACCGCTTCCAGGTTCTCATCCTGGATTTCGATGGTGCTCAGCACCTCCGGCTCTTTGGTGTAGAGTACCTGGGAAAAGTCGCTGGACTTGACCTCTTTGAGCAGATGGGTGGCCCGGCGGGTTCCGCCGTTGACCAGAGTGGCAATGTAATTGGCCAGCTGGATGGGGGTAAACTGGCTGCTCTCCTGTCCGATGGCAACGGACAGCACGCTGCCCTCATACCAGGTCCCGCCCATGGATTCCGTGTACTCCGGGCTGGCCATTACGCCCTTCTCCTCGTAGAGCTCCAATCCGGTTTTCTGTCCCAGCCCGAAGCGGGTGGCGTAGTCCACCAGTTTGTCAATGCCAAGCTCCCGGCCGACTTCATAGAAAAAGTAGTTGCAGGAGACCTCAATGGCCTCGCTGACATTGACCAAGCCGTGGCCCCGGCCGTAGGAATTATAGATCCAGCATCTGGGCTGGGGGCTGGAGTAATATTTATAGATACCCGTGTCATTGATTTCAGTGGTCGGGGTGATGACGCCCTCCTCCAGCCCGGCGATGGCGGTGACCATCTTGAAGGTGGAGCCGGGGGCAAATGTGCCCTGGAGGGCCCGGTTGAACAGCGGCTCCAAGGGGTCGGCGGCGTACTCGTTGAAGTTGGAGTTATACTTCGCCGGGTCAAAGGTGGGATAGGACGCGCAGGCCAGCACCTCCGAGGTGTCCACATCCAGAACCACACAGGCCCCGCCGCCCACGGCCTCCGACACATCGATTTGGGGAATGGCCGTGGCCAGGGTATTTTCCACATAGGCCTGGAGGTTAATGTCCAGGGTCAGAACCACGTTGTCCCCCGGCTTGGGTTCATCCAGCCAGGTCTCGGAGAGAATTTTCCCCGACGTGTTCCGCTCCACGGTGCGCACGCCGGATACGCCCCGAAGGTAGGACTCAAAGGCCTGTTCCACTCCTCCCCTGCCCACAGTGTCGTTGAGAGCATAGTCGGCTACGCCGTCTCCGTCCAGGTCCAGAGAGGTGTAGTACTCCACCTCATCCGGGTAGATGGGCGTCACCTGGCCCAGCAGATGAGCGGCGTAGGTGGTGTGGTACTGGCGGACCGTGGTAGGCTCAATGACCACACCGATCAGGGAATTCTCCTTCACCCGGGTAATAAAGTCAATGTCCACGTCCTGGGCAAAGACATATTCATTGGCCTGATACACTCCGCTGGAGCGCAGGTTGAGTTCGTAGAGCACCCCTGCCAGTGCCCGGGCATCCGTGCGGGAGAGATTTCCGATGTTCAGTGTGGGAACCTTCTCCCCGGAGTCCTCGTCTACGGCGCCCTCTCCCTGAATTTCAAAGGTGGCGCACATCTTTCCCAGCAGCTCCTCCGCGGTAGGCAGGCGTCCGGGTTCCTTTTCTTGGGTCGTACTCTCGGATTGAGACTGGGGCGTGCCGGTAAAAAAGGCTTTTATCTTGTCCCACAGGCCGGGCTCCGGCTCAGGCTGGGGAGCGGACTGCTCGCCGCTATCCGGTTCCACGGTAGGGTCTTCAATCCAGCGGTAATATACGGCAAGCCGCCCCAGACGGGTAAGCGTTTTGACCGCATTACCCTCCTCATCAGTAGAAGTGGTAAAGTAGGGATTGTCGGTGGTGAAGGTAAAGGGGGCGGTTTTGGAAATGGGAAGATTATCGGTCCACTCCACTCCTTCTTCCCGGGAAATCTGAAACAGGGAGAGCAGGATGTCATTGCGGTTATCCTTCATCAGGGAGGTGTCAAGCGAGACCTGATAGACCACTTGATTGGACACCAGCACCTGACCGTTGCGGTCCAGAATCTGGCCGCGGGCAGCTTCTACCGTCTCCTGTTCGGCAATTTTGTTTTGGGCCTGACGGTAATACTCCTGGCCGTTGTTAATCTGCAAATCATATAAGGTAAAGCCCATTCCGGTCAGCATCAGGGCCAAAAGAAGGACCATGACCAGAGCACGGCGGTGAAATTGCTTCAAATCCATAGTTGCCTCCTTTCCAGAGGAAAAACAGGGGGGAAAAGGGAAACGCTCAGGCCAGCTTTGTGCCGCCTACCCGATTGTGTATGGCCCGAAACAGCAGCCAGATCACCGGCGTCCAGACCAGGGAGTAAAGAAACTCCGGAACCGCCACCTGAAGAAGGGCGGGCAGCTGCGCCTCATGCACCAGCAGCCCCCGGATGATCCGCAGCCCGTCCAGAGCGGCCAAAACTCCGGCGGTGCAGATGAGGCACCCCGGAAAGGTCTGGCTGAGGGCGTACTGGGACACCGTGCCCATGACCATTCCGGCAAGGGCCATACCAAAGACCAGGCCGCCGAAACCGCCTGGGTAAGTAAGTTCCCACCACAGGCCCACCCCCAGTCCAAAGCCGGTACCGGCGTAAGCGCCCTCCAGCACGGCCACAGCCGCCACAGCCAGGGGCAGCAGCATGGGGGAGATGCCCCACAGGGGGTAACGGGGCAAAATATAGGCATCCAGCAGCCACACGGGCAGCAGACCCAGGCTGTAAACAAACCACTTATGAAAGAGGTCGCGGCGTGTCATGTGAAGCTACCTCCTATTCTACAATCGTAAAGTCCTTGATGACAAAGACCTCGATCAAAGAATCCAGCTTGGCGGACGGCGCAACCACCGCGTAACGGGACTGGCCCGAGGGGTCGGTAAAGACGCCTTCCACCTGCCCGACCACCAGTCCGGAGGGGAACACCTCTCCCTTCCCCGAGGTGACAACCTCATCCCCCGAAACCAGTTGAGCGCCTTCCGGCAGGTAGTTCAGCTTCAGTTTGCCCTGGGCCATCAGGGTGAAATCGCCTTCCAGCACGCCTGCGCTGTATGTGCGGGAGACAATCCCGCCCATCTCGGTGTCGGTGTTGATGACGGTGGACACGGAGGACCAATTATATCCCACCTGGGACACCACGCCAACCAGCACGCCGGTCTCCGTGATGACGCAGTCCCCCACCTCAATCCCGGCGGAGGTCCCCTTGCTCAAGGAGAGGATAGACTCCCAGTTGGAGGTGGAGCGGGCGGTGACCTTGGCGGATTCAAACACAAAATCCCGCCGTTTTTCCTGTAAATCCAACAGAGAGCGAAGCTGTTCATTTTCCCGGCTGGCCTCCTGGCCCTGCCTCACTGCGTCCTCCAGTTCGGCCACCTGTGTGCGCAGACTGTTCAGCTCATCCTGCAGTTCCCCGTAGTGGAACACATAGGTGTAGACCCCCTCGGCCCAACCGGCAACGGTGGAAATGCCGCCCCGGATGGGGGCGGTGACCGTGTTGGCGATATTGGACAGCGGGTCCACATTTCCGCCCAGAACAGCAGAGCCTATTCCAATGAGAATAGACAGCAGCAGGGCAATTACCAACAGCAGGATTCCGTTTTTCCGCAGAAAATCTTTCACGGTTTAAAGCTCCTTTTTAGCGGCCATGGCCAGCGGGTCCACTCCAAAACCGGCCAAAATCTGGCTGAGGCGGCACACCGGCAGCCCCATGACATTATAGTAATCTCCCGAGATCCCCTCCACCAGAGTACAGCCGTAGCCCTGAATTCCGTAGGCGCCCGCCTTATCCATGGGCTCGCCGGTGGAGACATAGTGGGAGATGTCCTCATGGGAGAGGGGACGAAAGCGGACCAGAGTGGCTTCGTGTCCGGTGACGTACCGCCCCTGCCGGCAGACGGTAAGGCCGGAATAGACTGTGTGTTCCCGTCCGGAGAGCAGGGTGAGCATCCGGACGGCGTCGTCCCGGTCCCGGGGCTTGCCCAGTACCGCGCCGTCCACCGACACCACCGTGTCGGCGGCTATAACAAGTGCGTCAGGATGGGAGGCGGCAATCTCCGCGGCTTTCTGGCGGGAGAGCTCCTCCACAAGCTGGGCGGGCGTAAATGCAGGATTGGCGCACTCCTCGCCTTTTGCAGGAATCACATCAAAGTGAGCCAGTCCCATCCGCTCCAACAGTTCCCGCCGGCGGGGGGACTGGGAGGCCAGGATCATATGCATGGGCTCAGCCCTCCATCTGGGCGTCATCCGGCCCGTCGGACAGGGTGCCGCTCACCCGGATGGAGTGGCCCCAGAACATCTCTCCGTCGTCAAACCAGAAGGTAAAGCCCCCCTGGTCGTCCACCTGAATGGCATCCAGTTCCATTCGCTGGGCAAAGTCCTCGGAGGTAATTTCCGCCGGGGGCTCTTCCTCCTCTCCTCCCTCCTGGGCCCACTGGTTGGCAAGGTCCGTAAGGTTTTCAGCGGCAAAGGTCCTAACCCGTTCGTCCCAGCTCTGGGCGTCGGCCAACAGGGCTTTGGCGGCAGCCTGAGCGGCCTTCATAGCCTCCTCGCTGCCCTTGTCATAGTCCAGACGGACCGTTTTGCCCACCCAGTCCACCTCCGCCTCGTACCATCCCACCTGGCGGTTAAAGGTAAACGTGCCCAGGTCTTCCACATTGATGCTCTCCGGCTTCTTCTGCTCCTCCAAAATGGCCTTCAGATCAGGATCAAAGGCGGGCTGGGGCAGGTCCAGCAAAAGAAGCCGTGTCCCGTCCATGGCAATCCTGGCCCGGAATTTTATGATAAAATCCGGGGAGACCCGCTGGCGCAGATAATCCCGGAGGGTGTCGTCACACAGCGTGACAAGTCCCGTTTCCTCCCGGTGAATTTCAGGGCTGTCCTCCTCCATCCAGGCAGTCAGGCCAATGGACGCCTCCCACAGCCCGGTATCCTCCTGTTGAACGGCGCCGAAGCCGGTGGGGCCGGTAACGGCGAGAATATCCAGCTCCTCAGGGAAAAATTCGGCGGCAAAGCACTTCATCGCATAGCTTTCCGGGGAGCTGCTCCCTTTCGGAGCTTCTTTCTTCTTAAATAATCCAAACATGGCACATGACTCCTTTATTTCCCGGTAGACCCAAAGCCTCCGGCCCCCCGCTGGGTCTGGTCCAGGTTATCCACCATCTGAATGGCGGCCTGCACCACGGGGGTAATCATCAGCTGGGCAATTCGGTCGCCGGGTCGAACGGTAAAGTCCGTGTCCCCGGAGTTCTGAAGACCCACCAGGATTTCGCCCCGGTAGTCGCTGTCAATGACCCCCACACAGTTGGCCGGGGCGATGCCGTGCTTGATGCCCAGACCGCTGCGGGCAAAGACCAGCGCCACATAGTCCGGGGAGGGCAGGGCGATGGCAATACCAGTTGGGATGACCGTTCTCCCTCCGGCGGGGATCACCGCCTCTTCATCCATGCAGGCGTGGAGATCCATGGCCGCCGCCCCCGGCGTGGCGTAATAAGGCAGCGGGATGTCGTTCCCAATTTTAGGGGAAAGGGCTTTGATTTTCAACTCCATAATGATAAACTCCAACATAATTTTTTATAAAATATTTTCCACATCCACCAGCCGCAGATACCGCATCAAGGGGTATTCCCCGTCATGGCACTCGCCCAGGAATGGAGCGGACATGTGACCGGCTGAGGTCACCCGGGTCACCCCTGCCCGGGAGAGGAGAGCGCGCAGCGTCTGCCGTTCCTCCGTCGGACATAACAGCCCCGCAGTCTGAAGACGTCCCCGCTGGGGGTACAGGGCCTGTACCAGTTTTTCCCGGGGCAGGCACTTGACCAGCACATTGCCATGCAGGGGGGAGAGCTCCAGCGTCTGGTCGTGACAAAGGGTCACCGAACAGCCCCGACCGGAAAAGACTTGGGCGTCATTGCCGTCAACGGCCAGTTCCAGTTGATGCTCATAGCCATGGAGGGTGGCCTGCGCCGCCTGGCCGGGCGTCTGATGTCCTTGGGCGGCGGCCCGTTCCAAAATGGGAAGGAATTGAGCGCAGAAGCGGCGGGCACAGACCCAGTCGGCGGTATCCAGGTAGATGACCTGGCAGGAGGAACACAAAAGTCCTCCGGTTTTTATAATGTGCCCGGCCAGCGCCTCCAGTTCCTCCTCCCTGCCCTCTCCGGACAGGTAGGCAAAGCTCAGCCGGTGGCCCCACTCCATGAGCTTGCACCCGGCGGGGGCCATAGCGCGCATGGCACGGATTGCTTCATCTCCGCCCCAGGTAACGATGCCGTCAGCCAGACCGGCCAGGGCACGGATGGAATCCTGATCCCTGGAAGGGATGGAAAAGACATAAATATAGGGGGACAGCAGAGGCTCGGTATCCGTCAGCAGCTTTAACAGGGCCAAAGAGAGGCCCGAATCCCCCGAGGGGAGCTTCAGCAAATTGATGTTGCCGGTGAGCAGGCCCTCCACCACGCTGAACGCAGGCAGGCCGTCCATATTCCCGGCCGTGATGTGGAGCAGCGTGCCCAGCGGGACGGCTGTGACACGCCCAAAGGGGCGTTCAGCCCCGGAGAGAAGCCCGCCGCTTTCTGTGGAAAGCTTGTATTCCAGACTTTCCGGGCGCAGCAGATGGCGGTACTGTTCCAGCACGTCCAGCATCTGGGCAGTAGCGTACTGTGCAATCAGCTGGTCCAGCTCCCCCCGGTCAAGCCGCTCCAGCAGCCGGGCACACGCGCCGATCACCAGATCGGGAGAAATAGGAGGCTGGGCGCGAACCGCTAGGATGTCATCTTCCAGATGGCCCAGCACCTGAGAAAGCCGGTTGTCAGGCAGAACGGTTCCCTTGGCCAGAATCAAAACCCTTCCCCCTTTCCCAAAAGCTGCGCTGCCCCGGCGGCGCAGGTCTGAATGTCGCTGAGACCTACCCGGCCCAAGATCGTCAGATAGGGAGAGGAGATGCCGCAGCCACAGTCCTCCCCCGGGGTCAAATAGCCCAAATCGTCGGTCATGACGCTGGTAGTGGGTGTGGCGTTCATCAGCGGAGAGATCAGATTGACCAGCCCGACCCGGCCCATTGGCAGAGGCTCCAAAGTATTCACATCCCGGATGATGACCCGGGAATAGATTGGAATATGAAAGTGGTGGCGCCGGCAGGCGTTATAAAAAATCGGATGCTCCACAGCCCCAAAAAATTCGTGAATCTGGCTCTCTGGAATGCCCAGAATCCGCTGGGCCAGGTCGTAGAGGACGGGCTTTTCCACCTGTTGGGAGTAGTGCTGCTTCCAACCGCCCGCCAAAAGAATTTTGGACCCCCGGGGGAGGGTGACCCGAAGGCCAAGCTCCTCCATCCGTTTCAGACCAAACCAAAGATAGGATGGAAATCCCACAATTCTTGTGGGAAAAAAGGATCGGCCCAGCCGGTCCAACGCCCGGGCAATCCCGTCCAGGTCCGGAACATACTCCCCGTCCGCATAGTGGAGCGCATAGGTTCTGCTGATGGGCGGAGAAAAGTAGGTCAGGCCGTACATGGTTCGGGTGACTCCCGTTTGATTGGATTTGTGGGGCTTATAGCCCAGAATCACACAGTGGGCGGGCTTGGGAGAGATGAGACCGTGCCTCCAGCCCAGGTGCAGCACCATGGGAACTTCCGCCAGCACGCAGCCCCAGTCAAAGCCGATCTGGCTGAATTTCCCGCTGGTACCCGAGGAGGTCACATACATGGCCATACGGCTTCGGGGCATGGAAAACAGGGCCCGGCGTTTGTAAAAAAGGGTAGGCAGAACAGGAATTTTGGGCAGGTCCTCTATGGTACGCAGCTGTTCAGGGGAAAACCGGAGCTTTTGGGCAATGGCGCGGTATTCAGGGCAGCGGCGCAGGTGAAAGGCGCAGTTTTCCCGCACCGCCCGGAGAAATTTTTCCTGGGTACCCTCCAGGTCATATGGACGGAAAGACCAAAACAGTTTTTGCCGTTCCAGCATGGGTGGCCCCCCTTTTGCAGATTACTCCACGTCCCGATAGTAGAGTCCCCGGGTGTAATCATTGGGCTGGTAGCGGCCCTGGGACAGGTAGCGCTCCAGTACCTGAGCGCACTCGGCGGCGTTTTCAGTGGTGAACACAAGCCGTGCAGCCCAAAGTCCCAGGCGCTGCCAATCGGCAGCTTTATCGGCCAGGAAGAGCTTTTTGGCGTTATAAATCTCATTCCGGCAGCCCCAGGCCTTCACCACCGGGAACCTTTCTCCCTTCCGGTCGGTGAGCAGATTGACATTGCCGCAGGTATGTCGTGCGGAGTGATTATGGATGATGCAGTTTTCCGTAATCATCAGCGGCAGGCGGCCATAGGCCACAAACTCTGTGGGGATGGTTTTGGACAGGTCCCGAATCTGAGCCAGCTTCAGCTCAAAGGATGCAGTGGCGGAGATAAGCCCCAACCGTTTGAGCTCCTTCATGGTCTGGCTGTTATAGACCCCCAGGCCAAAATCCCCCCGGACCTGAAATCCCAGTTGGGCAGCGCGGCGGACGGAGCCCAGATTGCCCGCCAGAGCCTCATTTACCCCCAGATTCCGCAGGGCCACCAGATCTTGCTCCAGCTGGGGCAGTTCTCTGTCGGTGCAGATCCGGGGCATGATGACGGACAGCGCAATCTCGGCCTGTTGGCAGCGCCGGACCAGCTCAGGATGGGCGGCCGCCTCATCGGCGGGAAGATAGATGAGAGCGGGCTTAAGACGTATCAGTTCGTCGCTGAACTGCTGGGCGGTGCGCAGCGAGACGGTAAAAACCGGCGGCTGCTTGGTATTTTCATAGCGTACGCCGGGGCGGAAGGGCTCCTTGCGCCGCTGGGGCAGCTCCTGCCGCTGTTGGGACAGCTCCTCCAGACAGCGGCGGCGGAGATCGTTCAGGGCGGACAGGGGCAAAGACAGCCCCTCTCCTACCTTAGCGGTTGCCTTCTCACAGGCATAGGGGGTGCCGCCGGTGCGCTGGAGCTGGCTTTCCACCTTCTCTCGGGTCAGGGGGACGTTCCTGGCCGCTTCCGGGACAGGACCCTCCACACGGGCCACATGGCCCTGGTGGTCTTCCGCGGCCACCTGGGCGGCTTCTCCCTCCTGAATGAGGGCGTAGAGGCGGACCGGCTCTTTCCGGTGCTCTCCGTTTTCGTAGGTGGCGCGGGCCTGGGCGTAGAGCTCCCGGGGCTCCTTCTCCTCCTGGCGGGTGCCGAACATATCCGGGCCAAGCTGCCCTTTGTAATAGCCGTCCGTAAAGCCCTGGCGGGAGAACGTCTGGGCCAGGATTTCCATCTCCTGGGCGGTAGGCTCCCGCCCCTCCCGAATGGCCCGGGCGTAAATGCCGGTGACAATGGCCACATACTCCGGGCGCTTCATCCGCCCCTCCAGCTTCAGACAGGCAACCCCCATGTCAGACAGCTCCTTCAGGTGCCCAGCCATGGACAGGTCCTTCAGGGACAGCGGGTACTGGTCCGCCTGGCCCCCCCAGCCGTATTTCAGCCGGCAGGGCTGGGCGCACAGCCCCCGGTTGCCGCTGCGTCCCCCGATGACCGAGGAGAAGAAGCACTGGCCCGACCAGCACATACACAGGGCTCCGTGACCAAATACTTCAATTTCAATGGGAGCATGCTGACAGATATAGGCAATCTGATCCCGGCTCAGCTCCCGGCCCAGAACCACCCGGCTCATACCCAGATCGGCGCAGGCCTTTACCCCGTCCAGAGAGTGAATGGTCATCTGTGTAGAGCCGTGAATGGGCACGTCGGGCACCGACTGGCGCAGCATCCGGGCCACGCCCAGATCCTGCACAATGACGGCGTCCACCCCAATGTCGCTGGCGTGGGCGGCAACCTCCGCCGCTCCGGGCAGCTCCCGGTCGGTGAGCAGGGTGTTCAGGGTGAGGTGGACCCGGCAGCCCCGGAGATGACAGTAAGAAACGGCCGCCGCAGCCTCCTCCAGGGTGAAATTTTTGGCGTTGCGGCGGGCGTTAAAATCCCCATATCCCAGATAGACGGCATCCGCCCCGTTTTGCACTGCGGCGGTCACCGCCTCCATGGAGCCGGCTGGGGAGAGCAGTTCAAGCATGAAATATGACCCTCCTTTGGAGCGTGCGGTAAACAGGCCGTCCAATCGGACGACCTGTATGGAACATTATTTATGGGTGCTCAGCTTAAAAATTTCCCGTTTCGCTTCCGATAATTCCAGCTTCAGGCGGTTGGCCTCCTCCAGGTTTTCTTTAACCTGACGGCGCAGATCGTCGCTGGCCTGCTGCTCTTTGAAAAATTGGTCGGCAATGTTCATAGCGGCCAGTACCGCGGCGTCTGCCTGGGCCAGTTTACTGGATGAAAGCTGTTTTAACTGTTGGTCCACAAGATCAGCGCACTTGCGGACATAGGTCTCATCTTCCACCGCGACCATGGTATATTCCCGTCCGGCGATGGTGACCACTACTTTATTTTTCATCACGATTCCTCCCCCGACTGGTGATCTGTCTGGGCCTATCCCCCCAGTTTTATAATTAGAATCATTATAACACAGACCTCTGCATTTGAAAAACAGATATTTCATGAATTTTGCTCTTTCTCTCCAAAAATACTTCAAAAATTTAGGACACTCCGCCAAGGATCGGCGGGAGGGAATTTTGCTGTTTACGGCGGGGAAATTTTGCGGTAAAATGGAAAGACAGTCCCGGCGGTTTGCGCCGTGAAGCAACGAAAAGGAGGAGTCCCCATGGCCCAAACATTGCTGCCCGGCGAGATTCTGGCTATGACAGGTCAGGCGGCGGACCGGCTTTTGAAGCTGGATCATGGGGATGCCGCCCTGCTGTACTTATACCTGCTTCGCCATGGAAGCCTGACCGGGCTGAAATGGACGCAGGAACGGACCGGGGCCGCCCTGGAACGGCTTCGGTCTCAGGGACTTGCTCCGGCCGGAGAACTGGCGCCACCCGAACCTCCCGCCCAGGAGCTGCCGCCCCCGGACTACGCCACAGAAGATATTACAGCCGCTCTGGCCGACCGGGCGTCGCTCTTTCCGCCCCTGGCCGACGAGGTGGAACGGCGGCTGGGAAAAAAGCTGTCCGCCTCGGACCTGAAAAAGCTCTATACCCTGTACGACCACCTGGCGCTGCCTCCGGAAGTGATTCTGATGCTGGTTGGCTGGTGTATTGAGGAGATGGAACGAAAGTACGGCCCAGGCAGAAGGCCTTTTCTGTCCCAGATCAGCAAAGAGGGCTTCGTGTGGGCCCGCCGCGGCATTGACACCATGGAGCGGGCAGAGGAATATATTGCCAAGCTGACCCGGCTGCGGGGACGGGAGGCGGAGGTGCTCCGCCTGCTGGATATCAGCCCCCGTCCCCTGGTGGAACGGGAGAAGACCTATATTGCCGCCTGGGATGATATGGGCTTTGAGGACGAGGCCATCCGCATGGCCTATGAGAAAACAGTTCTGAAAAAGCAGTCCATGGACTGGGGATATATGAACGGTATCTTGCGCCGCTGGCATGAAAAGGGGCTGCATACCGCCGCCGCCATTCGGGCGGGGGACCGGGAGGCCCGTCCCATCCGGGCGGGCGGTCAAGTCAGCCGTCCCCCTACGCCGGATCAGGAACAGCGGGCCCGGGAGGATATGGACCGGATTCGCCGCCTGATGGAGCAGATGAAACAGGAGGAGAACTGAGGCCATGGCATATGACGCCAATATTCTGCGCCGGGCCACCGACCGGCTGGAGGCGGAACGCCGCCAGCGTCGGGAACGGACCGAGCGTCTGCGCCAGCAGGCGTATGAACGCCAGCCCAAACTGCGGCAGCTGGACCGGAAACTGCAAGGGACTATGGCCCAGTTGGTGGCGGCCGCCCTGCGCCAGGGAGGAAATCCCGCCCAGGCTGTCCAGACAGTGAAGGAGGAAAACCTGGACCTCCAGCGGGAACGTGCTGTGCTGCTGGGAGCGTTGGGACTGCCTGAGGATGCTTTGGATGACCGGCCCGCCTGCCCTTTGTGCGGCGATTCCGGGTGGCAGGGAGCAAAAATGTGTCAGTGCCTGAAAAAGCTGTGCGCCCAGGAACAGATTCAGGAGCTGTCCAAGCTGCTGGACTTGGGAGAACAGTCTTTTGACAGTTTTCGCCTGGAGTATTACAGCCAGACCCCCTACCAGGGCCAGGGGATCTCTCCCCGGAAAAACATGGAGCTGGTGTATGAGGTGTGTCTGAACTACGCCCAGAAATTTGGCCGTTTCACCATCCATAATCTGCTCATGTCCGGAGCGCCGGGCCTGGGCAAGACATTTTTGTCGGCCTGCATTGCCCGCACCGTATCTGAACATGGCTTTTCGGTGGTGTATGACACGGCAGGAAACGTGTTCGCCCAGTTCGAAGCAAAAAAATTTGTACGCGACAGTGCGGATGCCCTGGAAGCCAAGGACGAAACCCGACGCTATCTCAACTGCGACCTGCTGATCCTGGACGACCTGGGCAGCGAGCTGACCACCCAGCTGACCCAGGCGGCGCTCTACGAGCTGGTAAACGCCCGGCTGGTGGGAGAAAGACGCACCGTGATTTCCACCAACCTGACCATGCAAGAGATTTCCAGACGATATACGCCGCAGATTGCATCGCGCCTGGAGGGAGAATATCATGTCCTGCACTTTTTCGGGGACGATATTCGACTGATTAAGAAAAACCGCCTGTAAGCCGGCTTCCGCCAATACAAAAAAATGGACCGCGGAGGATTTTTCCATGCCCTATATTATCTTAACCGTAGCCCTTGTGGCCCTGGACCAGCTGGTCAAGTTTCTGGTCCTGAAAAATATTGCGCCGGGGGCCCATGTGCCGTTTATTCCTCATATTCTGGAGCTGACCTATGTGGAGAATACCGGGGCGGCCTTTTCCCTGTTTGAGGAGCACACCTGGATTTTAGCTCTGATCTCTTTGGTCATGTCTCTGATCCTGGCCGCAGCCCTGTGGAAAAACTTTTTCCGCCATCCTGTGGGAAAGGTGACCCTCACCCTGCTCTTGGCCGGTGCGGTGGGAAACCTCATTGACCGTGTATTCCGGGGCTATGTGGTGGATATGTTTAATGTGCTGTTTATGAACTTTGCCGTATTCAATGTAGCGGATATTTGTGTGGTAGTGGGCGGCATTGCGGCGGCCATTTACTACCTGTTTTGGATGGACAAGCTGGAACCCAAGGAGAAACCCCATGACGACGACAAGGCTGACCGCTGACCGGGAGGGAGAGCGGGCGGACGCTTTTTTGGCCCGAAGCATTCCGGATCTGACCCGGTCCGCGGCCCAGAGGCTGCTGGAGAAGGGACTGGTCACCTGTGGCGGCGTCGCCCTGCGGAAAAACCACCGCATGGAACCGGGGCAGGCGCTGGAGGTTACCCTGCCCGATCCGGAGCCGCTGGACGTGGTGCCCCAGAACATCCCCCTGGATGTGGTCTATGAGGATGAGGATGTGATCGTGGTCAACAAGCCTGTGGGTCTGGTGGTCCACCCGGCCCCCGGCCACCCGGATGGGACGTTGGTCAACGCCCTGCTCTATCACTGCGGGGACTCTCTGTCCGGCGTCAACGGGGTACTGCGGCCGGGGATCGTCCACCGCATTGACCGGGACACCTCGGGACTCATCATTGCCGCCAAAAATGACCGCGCCCACCTGGCGCTGGCAGCCCAGCTTCAGGACCACTCCCTGGCCCGCACCTATGAGGCGGTGGTGGTGGGCGGCTTAAAAGAGGACGCCGGTACAGTGAACGCCCCCATTGGCCGTCATCCGGTGGATCGAAAGAAAATGGCTGTGGATCGGGCAAACGGCCGGCCGGCGGTGACCCACTGGTCGGTGCTGGGCCGCTACCCAGGCTACACTCATGTGGAGTGCCGCCTGGAGACGGGGCGTACCCACCAGATTCGGGTCCACATGACCTCCATCGGCCACCCCCTCCTGGGAGACGTGGTCTACGGGAGCAAAAAGCCCTGGCCCGGCCTGGCCGGACAGTGTCTCCACGCCCGGAAGCTGCGCTTTGTCCACCCGTCCACCGGAGAGCTGGTGGAGGTGGAGTGCCCCCTGCCGGACTGGTTTCAAAAGGTACTCAAACAGATCGACCGATAAAAGAGAAGGCCCGCTATCCAAAAAATCGGACAGCGGGCCTTGTTCCTGTTATCGTACAATAATATTTTCCGAGATTTCGCACAGGGCCTGGGCGGCCTCCATATCAAAGCGGCCGCTGCGGGCCACATCCGCCAGGGAGATGACGCCCACCAGCTTGCCGTCTTCCACCACGGGCAGACGGCGCACCTGATGGAGGGACATGAGCCGGGTCGCCTCCCGGCAGTCGTCCCCGGGGGAGACGGTGGTACAGCCGCGGGTCATGATGTCCCGCACCGGGGTCTGGGCCGGGTCTTCCTCCGCGGCCACACAACGCAATACAATGTCCCGGTCGGTGACAACCCCCCGCAGCCGCCGGTCGTCGCCGCACACAGGAAGGGAACCAACATTGTGGCGGCTGATGAGCCGGGCGGCCAAGGCGGCGGAAGATCCGGGCTCAATGGTGACTACACTGGGATTCATCAGGTCTTTTACCTGCATAACAAACCGTCCTTTCGGTAAAAAATGGCTTACAGCCAGTTTAACCGGAAGGACGGTTTCCTATACCTGTCCCTTTCAAAATGGAACCGAAAGCAAGCTCCTCCGCCCTGTGTGTGCTGCCTGCTAGGCCCTACCGGCCCAGCCAGAGGGCATAATCCTGCACACAGCCCACCCGGCCCACCGCAGACAGGGAGGCCTGATCCATACAAAACAGCTCGCCGGCCAGGTCCCGGAGCTGCTCCCGGGTAACCGCATCATAGAGCTCTACCAGTTCCTCTTCCTCCCGGACCTTGCCGTACAAAAGGGCGGAGCCGCCCAGATGGCTCATCCGGGCCTGAACCGATTCGGCCCCCATGAGAAGATTGTCCTTGGCCTGCTCCCGCACCCGGTCCACCTCCTCCTGAGAAGGCCCATGGTCGGCCAGGTCGGACACCACCGCCCGCGCCAAATCCAGGGCGGCGCGCTCCTGCTCCTGATTCAGGCCCACATAGATGCCCAAAAGGCCGGTATCCGCGTGATCGGCCACATAGGAATAGACCGTGTAGCAAAGTCCCCGCTGCTCCCGCAGCTGCTGAAAGAGCCGGGAGGAGCAGCCGCCTCCCAGCAGGGCGTTCAGCAGAGCCACTTGCTGGCGGCGCTCATCCAGAAAGCTTGGGGCTGGAAAAGCCAGAATCAGATGGTTTTGCTCAATGGCCTTTTTCTTTACCGTCACAGCGGGATGGTAGGAGACAGGGGTAATTTGGGAGGCGGGCCCGGGCTCCAGAGAGGACAGCAGATCGGTGAGCGCCCGCACCTGCTCCTGTGAGAAGTTTCCCGCCAGCGAGGCCACCATATTTCCGGCGTGGTAGTGCTGTTTCTGCCAGTCTGCCAGCCACGGTCCGGTCATTTTCTTCAAAGTGGACTGACGGCCCAAAATAGGCCTGGCCAGGGCGGTTCCTTTGTAGACCGCGGCGGACAGCCGCTCCGCCACCAGGTCCTCCGGGGTATCCTCATACATGTCGATCTCTTCCAGGATGACCCCCCGCTCCAGTTCCACGTCCCCCTGGTCAAACCGGGAGTGAAAGAGCATGTCGGCCAAAATGTCCAGGCCCCGGTCCAAATGCCTTCCCAGCGTGCGGGCGTAAAAGCAGGTGTGCTCCTTGGTGGTGTAGGCGTTAACCTGACCGCCCACCGCGTCCATGTCCCGGGCCAGCTGGGCGGCGGAGCGCCGGCCGGTGCCTTTGAAGAGCATATGTTCAATAAAATGGGCGGCGCCGTTTTCAGAAGCGGTTTCGTGGCGGGAGCCGACCCCTACAAAAAAACCCAGCGCCGCAGACTGGGCCTGAGGCAGTTCCTGGGTCAAAAGGCGCGCGCCGTTGGGCAAGGTAATTTGTTGATACATGGATACCTCCTGGGTTTTACAGGTGTTCATCGGGTGCAGTATAGCACAAAAAACCGCTTCCGTCCATTGGGGAAAATTTTTGTAAGCCATGTATAACCGGAAAAAGCCCTGTCCAAAATAGGGTTGGAGGTGGTTTTGTGAAAAACCAAGGCTTTATGAAAAAGCTGGGCGACTTCGTGCTGGGGAAGGGGTTCTACATCGTCCTGTTCCTGTGCGTGGCCGCCATAGGAATTTCGGGATATTATTTGCTCCAGACTGTCGCCATGGACACCGGAACCTCTGCCCAGGCGGGCGGAGACGCAACGGTGACCATTCCGGATCAGAGCGTGCAGCGTTCCGTGACGCCGGTGGTTCCATCCACCCAGGACAAGCCCTCTGTAACCCAGGAGACGGAAAAGCCGGAACAGGTGCAGCAGCAGGATGATCCCGAGCCGGTGAAGCAGACTGAGACAGAGCCGGAAGCCCAGGAGAGCACCATGTCCGATGTATTTACCTGGCCGGTCAAGGGAGGAGTGCTGCGGGATTTCAGTGTGGAAACCTTATCCCTTGACCCCACCATGGGGGACTGGCGCACCCACGCCGGGATGGACATTGCCGCAGCGGACGGCGTGCAGGTGCTGGCAATCAGCGCCGGGACGGTGGCCCAGGTCTATGACGACGACCTGATGGGCACCACGGTAGTGGTGGACCACGGCGGGGGGCTTCAGTCCTGGTACAGCAATCTCGCCCCTGAAACCCTTGTGGCCCAAGGGGACACGGTGGACATCGGCTCCCCGTTGGGCACCGTAGGGGGAACCGCCCTGGCTGAGGTAGGCGTGGAACCCCATGTACACCTGGAAACTGTTTTGAACGGGGTACAGGTAGACCCCAAAGAGTATTTGAACTGACACAAGGCAAAAAGCGGGGCACAGCGGCGAGCTGTGCCCTGCTTTTCCTATTTACTGCCGGGACAAAACGGTGTTCCGGATATTTTGGGAAAAGGCAGTCAGACGTTCCTCGATGCCCGGCAGGGCCAGAGCCTGGCCGGGAAAATTGGCAGTCTCAATGAGAGAAAAACAGGCGGGCAGGTAGAAGGACTTATTCATATTCATCGCGGAAATGACCTGTCTGGCCAGAATATCTCCCCCGGAGTACCCGGAGACAATCAGGGCAAAGACCGCTTTATCATAAAAGCGGGTCTGGCGGAACAGGGCGGTCAGGCGGTTGATAAAGGCGGTCAAGTTGGCGGACAGGGCGTCATTGTAGTTGGGGCACAGCAAAATCAGAGCGTTTGACTCACGGACGGCCGGGTAGACCTCCTCCTGCATGACGCCCCCATAGAAGCAGCCCCCCCGCTCCCCGAAGTGGAGGCACATGGTGTAGGGGCAGCCGGAGCAGTCGGACAGGGTGCCGTTGCGCAGGCCGATCTCCCGGATGTCGCAGCAGTCCTCCAGCATGCCGCGTACCTTCCCCCACAGTGCCATAGTGTTGGAGGTATGGTGGCTGGAGGCGTGAAGGGCCAGCAGCTTGGGGCGGACCCGTTTTGGGAACGACTCCTGACAGAGCCGCTGCACCAGCTCCCGGGCGGCGGAGCGGTAGGCCTGGGGCAGATCGGCGCCCAAATTCTTGGCCTGAATGGAAAAGTTGGCCAGAGAGCCGGTGCCCTCCACCAGCGGGCGGCCAAGAAGGGCGCAGCCCGCCCGGTTCATAGCCAGGGCCAGCTCGGTGGCCGCCGATTTGGTGTAAAGCTCCCCCGCTCCGTCCACAATCAGGCCGGCCATGCAGTCCTGAAGCAGTCCGGGTTCCCTTCGCATCCGCACGAGCATGCGGACATACTCCAGATTGACTCCCACATCCCCAAGTGGGAGGGCAAACAGCAGCCTCTGCCCCGTAAGGCCGTCCAGTTCCTCCGCCCGGCGGAGGGTGCGGACCTCTATTCCTTCCAACGCATAGCGCAGCACCTCCGCAAGGCGCATGTCCGCCCAGGCGGCATCGGGGGCGGGGTGGATAACAATCAGGGACATCAGGACACCTTCTTACAAAATGGACTTTAGATGGTCCGCGGCCTCCCGGATGTGGCCGAACAGCGGGTCGGGGATATGGGGCAGCAGCTCGGTCTCCACTCCGGCGGGGGTGTAGCGGTTCTTTACGCCCATGTAGACCCCATCCAGGAATACCGAGCCGCAGTGCCACTGTCCCCGAAGGGTGAGCAGCAGGGACAGCGCGCCCGAGGACAGGGCGGGGGCCACATAGGGCTTGAAGCCGATTTTGCGCATCATCAGGTTGGCGGTGACGGTGAGGTGGGTCAGCTCCTGGGAAATGGCTTCATCATAGTGCTCGATGGAGTTGGCGATGAAAAGCCCGGTGCCGTGGGGGCCGAAGGACCGGCCCTCCGTCAGAAACGATGCAAACTTCGGGTCCCGCTTGGCGAAGTAGGCGGCCCGGGCGTTCATGACGCCAAGCCCGAAGCCCTGAATCTGCTCCGGCCGCAGGCCCTTGCCGTCAAATACGCCGTTTTCGTCCCGGTTACTCTCCAGATAGGCGGTCTTGGCCAGGGGGTCCACCGGGTCGGACACGGCACACCACAGTCCCTGAAAATGGGCAGTCCGGGCCATTTTGGCGTAGTGGGAGACGATCTTGGCGTTGTTTTCAAACTGGTACATCCGCACGTCCTTCACCTGAGAGCCCACAGGAGGAATCCCCTTGGAGGCCACAAAGACAAACATATCACAGTCGAAGAGCTCCTCCGGCTTTACCACCTTCACCTCAGGGAAGGCGTCATAGTCCCAGGGCAGGGCGATCTGGCCCATTTCAAACTCCCACCGGGCGGTGATCTGGTCGGAGAGGTCACAGATGCCGATGGACTCGATCACGTCGCCTCCCAATAGCTTAAGCCCTGTGAGAAGGGTGGAGCCCACATCCCCAATGGCCAAAATGTTGACCCGCTTTTTGCCTGTCTTGGGAACCGCGGAAAGGATCGCCTCCCAACCGGGACGGTTCTGGTTGACCGCGGTGAGCCGCCCCTCCTGGATGGCGGCGGAGACGGCCGCGTCCACTTGAGTATCAGGCAGACGGGATGCATCCAGACTCTCCAGCCCCTGGCCGGCTTCCAGCTGGCCGGGATGGCTCACCTTAAAACTTCCCCGGCCCAGTACAGGGTCGCCCCCTACCAGGGCGTAGAGCGGGCCCTGGGCGGCAGGGGCAATCTCCCCTCCGAAGCCCTCTACGGGAGACAGGGAGACTAGATCGTGGTCCTGATAGCGGTAATAGTACATAAAATCACCTTTTGTTATTGGTTTTGACGTAATAGCTGCTCCAGGTCATTTTCCAGATAGACGGATGCGGATAGATTGGGGTCATAGTGCAGACAGGTCCCTTTATCGGGACACAAGGGGAGGATAACCGCCTCGGCCAACCGGGACAGGGTCAGGTTCCGTCCGTAGAGGATGCGATACTCCTGCTCCAGGGTACGAATCACATCCAATGAGCTCTCCAAGCAGGCCTTAGACAGGCGGAATACCGCCTCCCGGCCGCACTCCTCCCGGTAGGCGGGGGTTGCGTAAGGCAGGATATGGTTGATGCCGGGCAGCAGACCGGGGACCGGGGAGCTGGGCCGGCGGACCGTGTTGCCGCCGATAAAGGGGAAGAGGGTGGACTCCACAAACCACTGGCGAAGGGTAGGCAGGTAGTAGACGCTGTCCACGGGCCGCTCCCAGGCGTTCATCAGATCCTTGCCGTAGCCGGACAGCACCCCCACCAGTACCATACGAATGGGAACGCCTTCCCGGCGGAAAATGGGGTCCAGCGCCTTAAACCGGAAGCCCGGATGCATGAAGTCGTCCACCAGGATGACCGGCCGGTCAAAGGCTTTGATGGTACGGATCTGGCTGGTGATGGGGGCATAGTAGGGGAAGGGCTCCATGACGCTCTCGGAGAGGTCGGGTGAGAACACCTTGTCTGTGTGGATGGTCTTGGTCACCGTGTTGGGCACCATCTTGCCCCGGAGGAGCTTGCCGTAGGGGACGCACATATTCTCGCCCAGCACCCGGGGGGTGGTGGGCACGGAGGGGACATTGTTATACGCGGTAATCTTTTCCAGCAGCCGCTGATGGATGACATCGGCGGACAGGGTAAGCAGCACCGAGCCGGGATAGAGCTGGGCCAGAGCGGACTGGATGCGCCGGTGGCCGCGGATTACGGCGGACAGCACCCTGGGGTTGCGGTTAAGGGGGTCCTGAATGGTAGTTTCCAGGTTTTGAATGAGAACGGTGGGGGCGTGCATATCCGTTTCCAGGATGGGAAAGGCCTTCTCCCGGGCCACAAAGCCGAAGCGGGAGAGCAAATCCTCCACAGGGGCTGAGATACTGCTGTCATAGGGGGAATAGATGGCATAGACGCAGGATTCCTCCAGGGCCTTGGCCAGCAGCTCGCACAGCAGCAGCTGATGATAGTCCTTATAGTGATCTGAGGTGTCGGCAGCCAGAGAGGTGATCATCAGGACGTTTCCGGAGGCCCGCAGGCGGATGCGGTTGGCCAGTTCCGTGTTGCCCAGCGCCCCGAACAGCTGGGAAGTGGACAGGGAGCGGTAGCTCACGTAGCCCAATATGGAGTGGGAAAGATTGTGCCGCAGCAGCAGCACGCTGTCCCCCTGCTGGGCGATGGCCGAGCGGAGCACCTCCCGGTCCGGCTGACCGGCGGTAATGCTCTCCAGCAGGATCGGGTCGGGAGTACCCAGCCACTGGAACTCCAAATCGCCCGAGCCGAGCATGGGCTTGTTCTGGCTGTCCCGGAGATACAGGCCGTTCTGATAGATGAAATCCTGAATCACCGGGTCCACAAAGCTGGAAATGTCCCGGTTCAGGTCCACGTTTTCCCGAATCCGGGTGGAGCTGATGTCCTTTAAATGGGCGGGAAGCTGAAGACGGATGACATCCCCGGTGATGGGGAGGTCCCGGGGCAGGACCCGCTCACCCGCCCGGCGGAAGATGATATGGTTCATCCGGTGGATGGAGTAGGGGCGGGATGGGGCCTGGTAGGAGGAGGCGTTGGCCACCACATCGCTGCCCACCACAATGTAGACCTCCTGGTTGGGAAACAGCTCCAGCAACCGCCGCAGGTTGGAGGGATTGGCGATGTTGACGGGGATATCGTCGGGGAACAGGTGAACATGGAAGTCCCCTGCCACAGACATATTGACAATCTGGCGGCGGATCAGGTGGGGCTGCGCCTTCTTGGACCAGGAAAACTCATCCACAGCCAGATAAACCTCAAAACCCATGTCCCGGATCGCATGGACAATGCCTTTGTGAGAGAGGGTAAAGGGGTCAAATGTCCCGGGGAAGAAGGCAATTTTCCGGGGCGTTTCAAACGAGAAGGGACCGTGATCCAGCCGACGAAGGGCGATGAAGCGGTTGATATGGGCCAGGGCGGCGGCCCGGTAAAAGAAGGTAAGGTCGTCCCGGCGGGGGGATTCCTGGATGAGGAACAGCAGCTTTCGGTAGCACAGGGAGAACAGGCGGGCTTTTTCCTCCATGTCCAGCTGCTGGGCGCCAAACAACAGCTTGCCAATGACCAGCAGCGCCTCCTGGCGCACCGCCTCCCGGTAGTGGGCAAGCCCCTGGAGGAGCAGTCCCAGAAGCTCCTGCCGCCGCGCCTCATAGGCGGCGGTATCCTCAGAGAACCGCTCCCGGTAGGCGGGGTAGTGCTGGAGCAGGACCCCTACGGTATTCAGCGCCCCGGCCACGGCCGAGTTGTTGGGGGAACCCAGCAGGGACTTCAGCCACAATACCTGTTCGTCCAGCTCACTGGGGTGGAGGTAGAGGGCGGCTTCTCCCAGGTATTGGGGGATATATTTGGAAATCTGGTACTGGCCCATCTCCAGCCCCTTCCCCAGCTCCACCACCACCTCGTTGCGCTGATCCCGGCGCAGCGAGGCCAGCGTGCGCACAAGCGCAGAGCCGGCGGTATGGCGGACAACCACCCGCTCGGACACTTTCACCAAATTGGAGAAATGGGTGGCAATATGGAGAATGTGGGACTGAGCGCCGTGGTCCACCTGATCCCGGAGCAGATCCACACCCGCAACTTTTACAATCCAGGGTGTGGCGATCTTCAAATTGTCCAGAAACACCTCGCTGGTGATGTCGGATCGGTACAGGATTGCTTCCAGGTCGGATACATCCTCACCCGCCCGGCGGAGAATTTTGCTCTTCAAGAAGACGGTGGTCAACTCATTTCCCTTGACGCTCCGGGCAATTTCCACAATGCGGGCCATCTGGGGGTGAGAGCGGGGGATGTTGCGCTCCGTCTCCCGGAGAAACTGAAGGGCGGCTGTGGTCAGACGCAGATCGTCGGAGCCCGCGAAGTGGTCGGCAAATCGGATCAGCTTTTCCCTGGTATCCTCTCCGTAGTGTTTTGGGGGGAGATAGCAGGCCGCGTCCAACAACGTAAAGGCGGTATCCGGGTCCGTATGTTCCGGGTCGTCGTAATAGCGCAGCAGCGCCCCTAAAAACCGTGGAATATCCCCCGGGCGGGCGTGGATCAGCATGGACTCCACCACCAGCTTCAGGGTGTAACCGATGTGGCTGCGCTGCTGCTGGGTGGTTTTATGGTCGGGGAAAATGATCATGTCCAGGTATTGGGCCCAGAGGGTAAAGGGTACCTCCTCCGCCGGGTCGTTCTGAGCGTCGGCAGGGACCTCCTTGCGGTAGACCAGATGGAAGCGGGCGATGATCTGACCGATGAGAGCGCCGGCCTGGCGGCGGATGTCGCCCTCTCGATGCACCAGAAGTTCATAGAGGAAGGTGAGCGCCTGGGTCTTCTGTCGTACGGACAGGTAGGTGAAGTATTCCTCAAATACGTTGAGGTAGGCCCGCAGCTGCTGCCAGCTTTTGACGGAGCGGGCCTCCTCGATGATGTTGCCGAACTTCTGCTCGTTGGACAGCATGTGCATAAGCTGCAGGTTGTGCTCCACAGACAGCAGAATCAGGCTGTTGAGCGTCTCCTGTGGGTTCATGAGGGCGGTGTCCTTGTGGGGGAGGGGGGGCTGAAGATGTCCCGTCAGATCCACATCCACCCCCAAGGAGCGCATATAATCCTCAAAATCGTGGAGTTTGCCATAGACAAATTCATACCGGCGGCGCTTTTTCGCGTCTACGTTGTCCAGCTTGGATAAAATGACCTGAAAGGACTGATCCAGTGGGAAAAGGATGGTTATCTCGTTGCCGTCCTTATCCCGCTCCTGCTTGGAGCGAAAGTCCGCGTAGATGAGCAGCAGGGACTCCACCGACAGGGATTCCAGCTCCAGGTCCCAGGTGGAGTGGTTGGAGGCAATGTGGCTGATGGTGTCCATGTTCCGTTCCAGCAGCCACTGGTCGGTGTAATAGTAGTGAAGATAAGGGACCCGTTCCCCGGGACGACAGCCGAACTTCCCCAGGTCGTGGGCGGCGGCCGCAGCGGAAATGAGGGCCAGGTCCACATCCACTCCCGCCTCCTTCAGTCCGTAGGCGGCGGTCATGGCGATATAGTGGACGCCGGAGATATGACTGAGGGTCTTAAACGGTGTGACCTCCATCCCCAGGCGCATGAGCTCATAAATAAACTCCTCCCGCCATGCCCGGAGAAAACGCCGGTACTCCCGCCCCGTGTCGTAGGCGGCATACTCCTCCTCCGGAAGAAACTGAAAGTCCAACATGGGGTCAAAGGGCAGCGCGGCCCGCTCGTGGTCCAGAAGAACCTGAAGGACCACGAGGTAAAACTGGGCAGCATCCCCACAACAATCTGCCTCGGGGGCAAAGCCGCTTTTCGGAAACATGATGTGGCAAACGTACTGATAGCAGAAGGAGCTCCACCCTTGCTGGGGAAGCTGGGCGGAGAGCTTGTCCATAATGGGGATGCACAGCTGCAGCACTTTGGTGCAGCTGATTCGCTCCCGAATGGGGAAAAAGGCGGACAGCCCCTCAGACCAGCCCGGGGACTTGATCAGAGCCAGGGCTGCCCGGCGGCCGGAAAAGGCGGTGAATTTGCGGGAAACCAGGGCGTCTGCAATTTCCCGGTTGAGTTGTCGGATCAGTTTATCATTCACGGATACCACCTCAGCTTGGGCTCTGCCAGGGCAAAGCGGGTTGGGCTTGTGCTTTTCTTTAAGAATATCACATTTTTTTCCCAATGAAAAGGAAGAAAAAGGGCCCCGGGAAGTTTCTTCCCGGGGCGTTAAAAAGATTATCCCATCTGTCCCAGCATCCGCAGGCTGATGACCCGTCCCATCACCGCGCCCATAAGCAGGATGGTACAGCATAGATAGAGCCACACCAACAAAATGATCAGGGAGGCCAATGAGCCGTAGACAAGGGCGTAACGGGAGGAGATGCCGATAAACCAGGAAAACAAAGCGGAGGCGGCCACGATAGCCAGGGAGGCCACCAGGGAGGAGAGCAGGACCACCGCCCGGCGAACCTCCCCTCTTGGGGTCCCGGTACGGTAGACAATCAGGACCAGGAGCATGACGAAGCAGAACAGCAGCAGATAGCGCAGCCAAATCCACAGCCCAGACAGGGCATCCAAAGGGAGCAGCCGGGTAATATAGTTTGGCAAATGCGTATGAAGGAGGCTGAAAAACCAGTCGCCGGTGAAAATGACCACCACAGAGAGGTAGACTGTCAGCAAAAACAGCAGCGACAGAATGACGCTGGCGGCCAGGCGGCGGATGGGATGGACATCCTCCCGCTCATAGAGCTGGTCCATGGTCAGCAAAAGGGTGCGCAGTCCCGCCGAGGCGGAGACGAGGATGGTAAACAGGCTTGCCCACAGCAAAGCCGGGGACTGAATCACCGAGACGTAGGAGAGATAGTCAGACATGACGGAGAGCACCCCGGCGGGGAGCAGCTGTCCCAGAGAGTCGAGGAACGCTTCCAGGTCCAGATGGAACAGTCCGATAAAGTAGTTGACACACACCAAAAGCGGAAAAAGGGTCAGAATGAGAAAATAAGACAGGGCCGCCGCCGACCTGGATACGCCCACCCGGCCGTAAAGATCGGCCGTCTCCAGAAGAAAGGAGACCGGAGCCAGGGAAATCATTTTTTTCAACCGAGCGGACCTCCTCTCTTGTCTGAGGTAACACGTTTCATTATACCAGATTATCGCCAAGAAAAGGAGAGAAAATGCAGGGAAAAGGGCAACGAAAAAAGCCGTCTGGTACCAGACGGCTTTCCACGCGATCAATATAATCAGGCCAGCTTGTTCAGCTTGATGGTCATATTGCTCTTCTTGTTGGCGGCATTGTTCTTGTGCAGCAGACCCTTGGCAGCGGCCTTATCCACAGCCTTCACGGCCACCTTGTAAGCGACATCGGCCTCGCTGCGGTTGCCTTCCGCCACCGCGGCCTCAAACTTCTTGATGTCGGTCTTCAGCGCGGACTTCGCGGCCTTATTCTGCGCAGCCTTGGTCTCAGACACCAGCACGCGCTTCTTGGCAGACTTAATATTCGGCAAACCAAACACCTCCTCCGATTTTCATCGTTAAATTAGGCGCAATGCGCCTGTGCAGATTTGTATTTTACCATTGGTCAAAGAAAAAATCAACTATTTTTTCAAAAAAATTTTGTAAGCCGGATAGTTTTTTTCTGACGACAAAAACTAGGGGGGATCGGAAAAACATTCCACTAGATATGGGACAGGGAGGAATTACCATGCAGATACGTCGTACCGATTTGGCGCTGGAGGCCAGGGAGCTGTGGCAAGAGAGCGCGGGGCGGACCACCAAGCTCTCCGGAGTCGAGGCGCAGGAGGGTATTCGCGACGGGATACCTGTGACCACCGTCCGAATCCTGGACCGGGAAGGGGAACAGGCCCTTGGAAAACCCCAGGGCTGCTATGTGACGTTAACGCTGGATGGTCTGGCTTCCCGGGAGGAGGACATCCTGAACCGTTCGGTTCAGGCGGTGGCGGGGGAGCTCTTTGAGCTGATGAAGGACGTTCCGCCCCAGGCGCTGGTTTTGGTGGCGGGACTGGGCAACCGCTCCATCACCCCCGATGCCGTGGGGCCAAAGGTCCACGAGTACACCCTGGTCACCCGCCACCTGGTGCAGCGTATGCCCCAGCAGTTCGGCGCTATGCGCCCGGTGGCCTCCCTGGCGGCGGAGGTGTTGGGCGCCACCGGCGTAGAGAGCGGCGAGGTGGTCCGGGCGATCTGTGAAAAAATTCACCCCGCCTGTGTGATTGCGGTAGACGCCCTGGCCTCCCGGTCGGTGGAGCGGCTGTGCCGGACAATCCAGCTCTCGGACACGGGAATCACCCCGGGCTCGGGGATCGGCAACCATCGCATGGGCCTTACCCGGGAAACCTTGGGCGTGCCGGTGATGGCGGTGGGCGTGCCTACCGTGGTGGACGGCGCCACGCTGGCCGCCGATCTGCTGGGGACGGAGGAATTGCCCGATTTGGATCAGGGCCGGGAGATGCTGGTCACCCCCAAAGATATCGACAGTCAGGTGGCTGACCTGGCCAAGGTCATCGGCTACGGCATTAACCTGGCCCTCCAGCCGGGCATGACGGTGGGAGAGCTGGAGCTGCTGCTGAGCTGATTATCCAAAGGTCTGAAACAGAATAATAATGGCCAGATTGACCGCATAGACCACCACCAGCCAGAACAGGCGGTCGTGAGAATCGGGCGGCAAGGCATTCACCTCCCTATTACAATATATTTACGGTTGAAGGCACGGCAGCCAGCCGTGTCTTTTTCCG
>JAXWVI010000051.1:0-91369 GCA_037245165.1 bacterium | reverse complement strand
CCTGATTGCACAGCTCCTGAACCTGTGCGATGGAGGCGCTGTCCACCACATCGGTAAAAATCTTGGCCTCGTTGTATTTTCCCTTAATTTCGATCATCGTTTCCTCACCATATTTTATGGGGCATCGCCCCGTCAAGTCATCTCATACAGCAGGACCGTATTGCCCTGCACTACCGCACCTCGCCCTCCTCGTCCAGGAGTTCTGTCATGTTCCCGCAAAAGAGAAGCCACATCTGCTGCCAGATGTGGCTTTCTCCACAGACAGAATCCATTTTTATATAGAAACGAGGTGATCTTTCCCTGATTCGTGTGCCTCTCCCCAAAACTTCCGCCTACATCATACACGATTCAATGCGTTCATTGCACGCTGTTATCATGTAATACTTGTATATTCGGTAGATTCGTTTCAAATAATCAGGTAGAATTACTTTTCTATCATACCTAATTTTGCGAAAATGATCAATAAAAACTTACCGCAAGGAAATCACAGAACCAGTTTTTCATCCAGAAAACCACATAGACTGTATTTGGGATGCCGACGGCTGGGACGCAGAAACCTATGGAGGCTATTCTGCAGCCCACTGGACAGGAGGGGAACGCAACATTAGCTGCGCTGCCTGCATCCGGGGCGAGGTGCTGTCACTGGATTTTTGGCAACGGCCGTCTGACCAGTGGGACAAGTTGGATCGGGCGGCCTTGGGGGCACTTCGCCGGAGCTGGGCCGACAGGAAACAGATACCCCCGGCCCTGTCAGGGCCATGGCGATCTCCCCCGCTCCAGGGTTTCGTCGTCCTCCAAGAGAAAAATGTGTTTCATGTTCGGTCCTCATCGTTTGCGCTTCCATTTGGTTTTCGGAAAAGCGGCGGCGGAGATGGAGGACTTCTACCTCCTTCCGGTGGGGGCAAGCTCATGCAGTATGACCGCCTGGCCGTCAATACGGTGGTAGCCACCGGGGACGGCGGCAATGCCACCTGTGACATTTCCGTTTCCACTGACTTGGAGCAGGTCAACCGGGACTATCTGGAACTCACCGGGAATGTCCGGGAGAGTGGGGAGAGCTGCCAGCTGGGCGAGGACTATATGGTCATCGGCACCCCCGCTCCGGCGGGTCATGAGATCGACGGCGCAGTAAACATCTACGTGGGATGCTACAACAATCCCTTCCTCATCTGGGGCAAATACCGAAAAAAGTGGCTGCGCGCCAAGCTGCCGGGGGCCTATCTTCACTCTGCCGCTATATCCCGCCGTTTGAGATACCCCAGGGAGAGCAGAGCAAATATGACGATATAGGCCAATGCAGAGAGAACAAAGGGCAGCAGATCCAGCTCCATCTGGGGGTTGTTGGCCCGCATCCCCAGGCATAACAGGGAGTAGGGGAACACATATCCCCACCCCTGAGCGGTGAACATCAGGCCCAGAATACCGCCTGCCAGGCCGAAGGCCACCGGCGGGGCAAAGGCACGGATCACCAGGCTGAAAAAGAGCTGTACCGCGCAGACCGAGACGCCGCCCAACGCCCCGCAAAGCAGCCACCCCGGCAGCTCCGGCGGCACTGGGTTGGAGATGCCCACGATCTTTCCGCTGAGAAGGAACAAAACTCCGATGCACGCCTGGGCCAGCAGAGACACCACGGCGGCCAGAATCAGCTTGGCTGTGTACAGATCCCGTACCGGCACCGGCGCGGTGAGAAAGCTGTTCCAGTTGTGATCCGTGTGCTCTAACCGCCACTGCCAGGCACAGAACACCCCCAGCAGGGCAGGCAGAAAGAGCATAGAGGAGAACAGGGTGTGCTGGCTCCACAGGCTATACCAGGCATTGTCCAGCACCTCGATGTTCCCCAGATAGTTCCCGGTGCCCAGGATGGCGGGGAAAATGGGCAGCAGCACAAAGGCCAGCCACACCGGGGAGCGGCGGCACTTTTGCACCTCCGTTCTCAGACAACGAAGCAGCATCCCTTACACCTCCTTCCGCACGAACAGGGTCCGTCCAACCACGAGAAAGACCGCCGCCCAGAGAGCGAGCAGGGCCACATCCGTGGGCCGGGGCCATTGCCAGTGGAACCGGGTCACCCGGGTGACCGCGTTCCAGTCCATGCCCACCAGGGACATCAGGCCGTAGTACCCCCAGGGCACGCACCGGGTGAGAGCAGGTGGAAACAGCATGGAGAGGATGCCCAGAAAGCTGCCGGAGATGCCGCACACCAGGGCGGCGGCCTGGTTGGCAAATCGCAGGGACAGCCCCTGCTGGAGGGCGAAGACCATCATGGACACCGCCCAGGAAATCAGGGTAAACAGCCCAAACCGGCCCCAAGGAATTTCTCCCTGAAAGCCCTGCGCAATCCCCACCGCCAGGAACAGCCCTGAGCGGATGACCAGCAGGGCCGCCAGCACCAGAGCGCCCCAGCCCAGCTTGGCGGCATAGAGCCTGCCCGGCGAGGCCATGGTCTCCAGCAGCTTCCAGGTGCTGCCCTTGTGCTCCAGCTCACAGCTGCGGCTGGCCAGAGTGGCCACGCTGAGGGGCAGAATAATGGCGTCCACCATGGCCAGATTGTAGAGCAGGAGCATCCAGCCCCACTTCAAATCCTCGGCGTCCTGCCGGGTGAAAAAGGCCCCCATCCAGACAAGCTCCACCGCCAGCACGGCGGCGCACACCAGGACAATCTTCCGGCGGCGGCATTTGTAAAATTCCAACTTCAGCAGTTTCACAGGCTCGCCGCCTTTCCCGTCAGCTCCAGGAAGATGTCCTCCAGACTTTTCTGCCGCTCCTCCAGCCGCACTACGCCCAGGCGGCTCTCCGCCAGAAAACGAGTGAGCTGGGCGGCAATCTCGTCGGATAGAATGGGCAGGATCAGATAGTCCCCCTCTTCCTGACAGGGCACCGACTTGTCCGTCAGTAACTTGCGGGCCAACGCATTGTTGGTGGTCCGTAGGGCCAGATGGTGACGGCTGCGGCCGTGGAGGGCCTCCAGAGTGTCCTGGAATACCAACTCCCCCTCCCGGATAATGGCTATATGGTCGGCCATCTGGTCGATCTCGCTTAACAGGTGACTGGACACAACTACCGTCATGCCGAACCGGCCGGGCAGGTCACAAATCAGCTCCCGCATCTCCTGGATGCCCGCCGGGTCCAGGCCGTTGGTAGGTTCGTCCAGAATGAGCAGCTTGGGGTACCCAAGCAGAGCCGCCGCCAGTCCCAGCCGCTGCTTCATGCCCAGGGAGTAGTGGGCAACCCTCTTGCCCCGCTGGCCGTCCAACCGGACGATTTGCAGCACCTCCCGGATGTTTTTCTCCGGCACGCCCCGGAGGGTCTGGACAATCCGCAGGTTTTCCTCGCCGGTCAGATGGCCGTAATAGCTGGGACTTTCGATGAGGCTCCCCACCTGCCGCAGCACCGACAGGCAATTTTTCCGGTTCACGCCCTTTCCCAGCACCCGGATGCTGCCCGTAGTGGGGCGCACAAGGCCCAGGATCATTTTCAGCGTAGTGGACTTCCCCGCTCCGTTGGGACCCAGGAAGCCGTAGACGCTGCCCTCCGGCACATCCAGATCCAGATGGGCCACCCGCAGTGCGTTTCCGTATTGCTTGCACAGATCGTGCGTCTCAATGATGTTCATGGCAAGACCTCCTTGTGCCATCTATCATAGCGGCTCTGCCTTACACGCCCATGAAGCCTGCCTTACGATTACCTTACTTCTTTTCCCAGGGCTGGACGGGGCGGAAAGATCGGCTATAATGGAAATAACTGAACAAAAAGGAGGCCAGCCAAATGGCCTATCGCATTTTAATTGTAGATGATGAGCCCGCCCTTCAGCGCATGGTGCAGGATATCCTCATCAAGGAGGGCTATGAGACGGACGCGGCGCTATCCTGTGCCCAGGCGCTGGAACGATTTCACGCCGCCGCCCCCGATGCGGTGCTGCTGGATGTGATGCTCCCCGACGGGGACGGGTTCTCCCTTTTCGGGAAACTTCAGGAAATTCGGGATGTGCCGGTGCTGTTCCTCTCCGCCCGGGATGAGGATGAAGCCCGGCTCAAGGGCCTGGGTCTGGGGGCGGACGACTATATCACCAAGCCCTTTCTGCCCCAGGAGCTGCTGCTCCGTCTGCGGGCGGTGCTGCGCAGGGTCTACCGGGAGGAGACGCACGGGACAAAGCTGGGAGAGACGGAAATCGACTGGGGAAAGGGGACGATCCGCCGGGGCGGACAGGAGATTGCACTCACCGCTAAAGAATTCGCCCTGCTTCGTAAGCTGTGGGAGGCCCGGGGAAACATCGTCACCATCGACGCTCTGTGCGCCGCTTTGTGGAATGGGCCTCTGGTGGGCTATGAGAACACCCTTATGGTCCACATCCGCCGCCTGCGGGAGAAGGTGGAGGCAGACCCCTCCCATCCGCAGTTTCTGCTGACGGTGCGCGGACTGGGCTATCGGCTCCGGCGGGAGGGCACCGCATGAAGCTGCGCAGTCTACTGAAAGGGGCCATGCTGGTGACGGCCTCGGCCCTCCTCATCGCCGCCGTGACCCTGCTGGGGCTTCTGGCCTTTATCTACTACAACTCAAACGGCGGCCAGGACTGGAACACCCCCATGGAACAGCTCTCCGAAGCCTTGGTCTGGGACGGAACGACTTATTCCTTCACCGAGAATACACTGCTGGAGGCGGACCGCTGGGCCATGCTGCTGGGTCAGGATGGTCGGGTTGTGTGGTCCCTCCGCAAGCCGGAGGATGTGCCGGAGCAGTACACCCTCTCCGATGTGGCCTCCTTCACCCGGTGGTATCTCAAGGATTACCCGGTCCAGTGCTGGGTGCGGGAGGATGGACTGCTGGTGGTAGGCTCTCCCAAGGGCAGCATATGGAAGCACGATATCGCCATGACCACCCAGACCCTGCTCCAGATTCCCATCTGGTTCCTGGTCTTTTTCCTGTTGGCCCTGGGCAGTGTGCTGGGCCTTGCCTGGCTGGCGGTGGGCCGGTGGTTTCGGCAGGATCAGCAGGTACGGGACGCCGCCCGTTCGGGCTGGATCAACGGTGTCTCCCACGACATCCGTACCCCTCTGTCAGTGGTCATGGGCTACGCCGCTCAGCTGGAGGATGCTCCGGACCTGACCCAGGAGCACAAGCGCCAGGTCTCCGCCATCCGGGCTCAGAGCCAGGTCATCCGGGATCTGGTGAACGACCTGAACCTGACCATGCGTCTGGACTGTGAGATGCAGGCCCTGCGGAAGGAGCCCGTTCAGCCCGCGGCCTTCCTGCGGCAGACGGCGGCGGACTTTCTCAACGGCGGCATAGGGGCTGGTTTTAATTGTGAGATGGATTTGCCCGAAACACCCCTCCCCGAGGTTGAAGCCGACCCCTTCCTGCTGCGGCGGGCGGTGAACAATCTGCTTAGCAACTGCGTACGGCACAACGCACCCGGCTGCCCCATTTGTCTGGGAGCCAGGGCTGAGGGGAAGGAACTCATTTTATGGGTGGAGGGCGGAACGGCGACAGGAAGATTACAGCCGGACTTCTCCCAGCCATTGGCTTCAGACGGCGGGGCCGCTCACGGAACCGGCTTGAAGCTGGTGGTTCAGATTGCCGCCGCCCATGGGGGCAGAGCGGAATTTTACCGCGGTACGCCCTATCGGTGTGAGCTGAGGCTGCCGGTCAAAGGCTAAAACAGGAAACGCACATCGGCAGGACGGCAAAAAGGCCATCTGCTGGATGTGCGTTTCTCCTTTATTTCTCATGGCTGCCGTATTTGGGCCGCACGCAGGATTCGATAATGTCGGCAATCATCTCCACTGTATCCCCGCAGTCCTGCCGCAGCCACTCCTTGACGATGGCGGCGATGCCCTCGATATAGTAGGCCATACAGTTTTCCCCTCATTGCCGCTATGCAGAAGCGTCTGAATCGTCTCCTGCGCTGATAGTGTCTGTTATGTTCACAGCCTCTCCAGTTTTTTCTTATCCAAAATGGTCACCATGCCCCGGGACAGCTTCACCATGCCCGCGCTCTGAAAGTCGTGCAGCATGCGGGTGATCACCTCCCGGTGTGAGCCCAGATGGTTGGCGATGGTCTCGTGTGTAATCCTCAACTCCAAGGTTCTCTCAATGGAAGCTTCCTGCAGCAGAAAGGCGGCCACCCGCTTGTCCATACTCTTCCACATAAACTGCTCCATCCGGCTCATGACCTCTGAAAACCGGCTGGCCATCAGTTGGTTGGTGTAATTGGCAACTGCTGTGGACTCAGCCATCAGCCTTTGGTAGACCCCGGAAGGGATTCCCCAGAACTCCGTGTCCTTTTCCGCCTGTATGGTCACATCAAACTGGATGGAGCTGATGACACAGGGGGCGCAGAACAGGCACATATCCCCGTCAAACAGGCGATAGATGGTGATTTCCCGTCCCTCCTCTGAATAGACAAGGGCCCGCAGCTGTCCAGTCCGAATCAGTAAAAGCCCAGCGCAGTCTGTGCTCCCGCCGCGAAGGATCGTGCCTCTCTCCACGGCTTGAAAGGCCAGTGAGTCGAGGAGCTGGCGCTGCTGGTGGGGTTGAAGTTGGTCCCAGATGGGAAAACAGTTCTGAAAGCTCATCTTGTGCCCTCCTCGTGGTGTCCCCAGTATAAGGGACAGGGACAGTTACTGTCAACCGCGCAAAAGGGAGAATACACGAGCACCTTCCAGGCCCATCTGGCAAATAATTGTCACAAAATCGTCCTCAGGGTGATCTCATCACAGACAAAGGCCAAACTTTTCAGTATAGTAGATTCAAATCATGGAACTCACAGCAACAGAGCGTCTCTCCTTGTCGGGTAGGCGCACAACTCTGGTATCCATGACTGTGCTGCCCACCAAAATCAGAGGCAGCTTCCAACATAGACAGGTCTTTCGACCGGCCAATCTAACTGTAAGGAGGTCTTTACCATGAGAAGCATTACCACATTGGATCTGCAATACGCCCACCGCTTTTACGGTTTCAAGGGCGAAGCTCAATATCTCCACGGCCACACCGGCGTGTTGACCATAGAAGTGGAGGACACCGTTGAACCCGGCGTCAACATGGTGTTTCCCTGCAACGAAATCCAGAAAACCGCCTGGGGCGTTCTGAAAAACTTTGACCACGCTCTGATCCTGCGGGAGGATGACCCCCTTCTGCCCGCGGTCCTGAAGGTCTATGAGGAACAGGGAATTCGGAACGGCGCCCCCCAGAACCAGATGAAAGGCCCCGCTTTTAAGACGGAACTGGCTACCGCCTATCCGGAGTGCCGCCTGGTGGTAACCAAAGAGACCCTGACGGTGGAGGGCATGATCAAGATCGTCTACGATCTGCTGAAGGATAAGCTAAACATCGCCAAGATCACCTTTACCAGCGGAGTCAACGCGGCTTCGGCGGAGTTTGAGACCCACAACCGGATCGACCGCTGCCCGCTGTGCGGCATCGCGCTGAATGAAAACGGCGTCTGCCCCAAGTGCGGCTATCAGAAGGGATAACTCCCGCCCCTGCGGATATCCCGGAAACTGACACAGCAATATGTTCGCTATGCGCCGGATCCGGAGTTCTCCCGGGTCCGGCTTCTTTTTTCCTAGGAGGCCACCAATTATGAGCAAGAAATGGTTCTCTCTCCTGATTGCTTCAGCGCTGCTGCTGAGCAGCTGCTCGGCGCCTCGTGGCGGCCCGGAGACGGGAGATCAGAAAAATCAAAGGACGGAAACTGGGCATACTTCCATACAGTCCAGTGAGGAGGGAATGGATATGGATCCGACAGAGAATGTCATCTATCTGGCAGGGGGCTGCTTTTGGGGCATCGAGGCCCTGATGCAGTCCATTCCCGGCGTGATCGACGCCCAGAGCGGCTACGCCAACGGCACCGGCCAGGCCGATGCCGACTATCGGACAGTGTGTACCGGGGAAACCGGCTTTCGGGAGACGGTGCGGGTGGAGTATGATCCGGAGCAGGTCAGCCTGGACGCCCTGCTGCTGGCCTACTTTTATGTCATCGATCCCACTGTGGCCAACCGCCAGGGCAATGATATAGGCAGTCAGTACCAGACTGGCATCTACTACACCAACGACAAGACCAAGGAGACGGTAGAGCGCATCGCAGACATCGAGCGCAGCCGCAGCAAGGCGTTTTTCGTGGAGATCGGTCCTCTGGTGAATTTCTACCTGGCAGAGGACTATCACCAGGATTACCTGGAGAAAAACCCTGGCGGCTACTGCCACATCCCCCGGGACGAGATGGAACTGTTTTCCCGGCTGCGCATCGATCCCGGCGACTACCAGAAGCCGGCTGCAGAGGCCATCCGGGACAAGCTGACCGCCGAGCAGTATCGTGTCACCCAGGAGAACGGCACAGAGCGCCCCTATGCCAACGAATTTTGGGATCAGTTTGAGAAGGGCATTTATGTGGATGTGGTCACCGGCGAGCCGTTGTTCTCCTCTACGGATAAATTTGAGAGCGGCTGCGGCTGGCCCGCCTTTTCCAAGCCCATCGAGTCCCCCGCCGTGGTGGAGCTTCCAGACGACAGCCACGGGATGCACCGCACCGAGGTCCGGAGCCGGGCCGGGGATTCCCACCTGGGCCATGTATTCACCGGCGACTCAGAATCCCCCAACGGCGTGCGCTACTGCATCAACAGCGCCTCTCTGCGGTTCATCCCCTATGCCAAAATGGAGGCCGAGGGCTACGGATATCTGTTGGATTTATTTGAACAATAGGGCCTTTTTGTCAGAAACCCGGCATGTGCTTAAGGCACATGCCGGGTTTCTCATCAGATTTGGCAAGTCCGTGTCATACAGGGGATTATTTCTTTTCCACTTCCAGGGAAAGAACTCCACGGTCGAAAAGTCCCGCTGCTTTTTCTCCGTGGCCTCCCGGATAGCCCAGTCAAAGGCATCTCCGGTCACAAAGTCCGGCAGGCGGATGAGGGCGGTCATGGTGTCCCAGTCGCCCATAACCTTCATCCAGCGGGACACCTCGAACTGTTCTGCAACTGTGTGTCATGTTTGTATTGGAGATTCTGAGTTTATAAACGCGGGGTGCCAGAGAGCGCTCCCCTTTCTATCCGTATCCTTCTATCCGCTGCGCGATCTTAAGGAGAATTAAGAAAAAATTCATAAGAAATGCGCTTTTATCTGCTATGATGAGACTCAACATTTTAGCACACTCTGCCGCGATGGCACGGGAGGATATTATGGAATTTACTTGCCGCACCGCATATGATCAGAAAGCACTTACCGCCGCCAGCAGAGCGCTGCGCAAAACGATTCGCGCCCAGCATAGTTTCCCTGTCCGCCATCGGACTTGGTTTGTGATTGCACTGGCAGCCATTTCCTTCTGGCTTTCGTGGGGGACGGCCTGGCAGATGGCGCTCAGTTGTGTGGTCATCTTCGGACTGCTGATTGTCAACTGGAAGGGGGATGCCATCGATGGATATTTTGCAAAACGATGGGGGTATCCCAACACGGACTCTGCCGACACCGCCTTTTACCCCCACCACTTCCAGGTAGATGCCGCCGCCGCGGAGTCCAGGTGGCAGTATGACAAGATCCTGGCTCTGGCGGAGACGGGGAAATACTTTGTTCTGGTGATGGGGAAGAACCACGCCCTGGCCATGGAGAAGGCCACGCTGGAGGGCGGCAGCCTCCCGGAATTTCGCCGCTTTCTGGAGGAGAAGTGCGGCCGAAACCTTCAGAACATAGGAGGATAAGGAGCGATGAAAAAAGGCTGCAAAATCGCACTTGCGGGCGGCCTGGCCGTGGCGGTCGGCGCCGTCGTCTGCTGGAACTGGATGATCCGGATGCCTCTCAAGGAGTTCACCCGATACGCCCTCTACATGGCAGTCCTGGACGACGAGATCTGCCGGAACGAGCTGGAAGGAAATCAGATTGGAGAGCAGGTCATCACATTTGCCCCCAGGGCGGAGACCCTGCAGGAGCGATACCATCTCTTCCTGGAGATGAACCGGACCAAGAGCCGCCGACAGCTCCAGCAGGAGATTGCAGACATGGAAAAGAGGCTCCGGGAGTCCCGGCAGTATATAGGCCAGCCCAAGGAACGGTTGGAGATCGAGATTACGGAGCATAGCAACATGTGACAAATTGATTTCTGCGCGTCAGGTATCTTGGTTTTTAACATGCAAAACTAAGAGATAAAATTATCTTTTTTGTATTATTTCTAATGTTTATAGCCATTTTCTCCATTTCACTTACTCTTCAGCACTCTTTGACCGGACTGTTCCCATGTATTTCGAGCGGCTCTGCGGCTGAAACCGTGGTCAAACAGTAATGTAGACCATCCTGATTTATCCCTAGAAAAGAGTCAAAGAGAAAGATGGTGTTCTTTTAGCGGAGCATCCTCCGCCTGATATGGGGCGATTTTGGTGCAGTATCAACCAAGATTACTTTAGACCCCTCCAAAACATTACACTCCCCCGGTGTGTTTCACCGGGGGAGTTATTTTTCCGAACAGTCTTGCTTTTCAAGCAAACTTTGCTATAATACTAATAAATACTATTTTTTTATTTTGTACTTTATATGAGGCGGTGACGGCTTGTGGCACGAAAAGCGTATTCCGAGCAGGAGCGGGAACAGGTAAGAGAGGCTCTGATGACCACCGTGATCCAGTGCATCGTGGACCGGGGGCTGATCCACAGCAGCATCGAGACCTTGTGCGGAAAAGTTGGCATTTCCAAGACCTTCTTTTACAGCTTTTTCTCCTCCAAGGAGGAACTGGTGTGCCACGCCCTGCGCTACCAGCAGCCCAAGCTGCTGGACTATGCCCGGCAGTTGATGGAGGACCCCGCGCTCAGTTGGCGGACAGGTGTGGAAACCTTCCTGAAAAACTGCTGCTACGGGGCAAAAAGCGGGGTTGCTGTTTTGTCCATTGAGGAGGAGCAGCAGGTACGCCGCTGCCTCTCAGAGAAGAATTTTCAGGCGTTCCGGCAGGATCAGGTCATCTTTTACAGGAAGCTGCTCTCTGTCTTCGGCCTCCCCACTGACGGCATTGACCCCCGGCTGTTTGGCAATCTGGCCCTGAGCATGATGATGGTGCATAAGGCGATCCCCGACACCATGCCGTTCCTGTTCCCGGAGGTGGCGGAGGACATGGTGGAATTCCAGGTCAAAGCCCTGGTGGACGAGATGGAACGGGCAAGAGAGGGTGGCGGCAGGTGAAGGCGGATGGATAGAGGTCAGTCCCCATGTCCAAACGGACACGAAAAACAGCAGAATATCATCAGGCACAGAGAAAAGCCGACCTTAGGAAACAGGTCTTGGTTCTGTGCGGCCTTTTTATGTCCTGCGTTCGTCTGCCCTTGAGACGGAATGACGCAGGGCTCATTTGTTTGATCAGGAAGGGGGAAACGAATGGACTTACCAAAACGTGACGGCGTAAATGGCCGTTATTATCTGATCCATAAAACAGATACCACCCCCAAAGTGCAGAAACACGCAGATCCGTGCATCCAGGATGTGTTGGATGTGGAAGCGCGCAGGAAAACCATTCTGGTTCCCTGACGGTGGTTCGGAGCCAAAGCGGAAGACTATCTCTGGCAGGATGTGCTCCGGGGATTTTGGGAGGCAAGCTGCGGAAAACGTCGGCGGCAAGGTAATCAAGGCGGTCCCGGAGGAGCTAACGGAGAAATATCAGAACATGTTCAGCCGGATGGATATGGCTATTGGAGGAAGGTAACGATAATAAAACAGGAATTATTGTCTTTATGGAACGCAGACAGCTGGGAGGTGATGAACTGCGGGGTCTACTTTGTGGCTCAACGGACCGGGTCTGATTTCTTATTATTATTATAGAGTGCATAAGAAACCGATGATTGAACTTGCGAATGGCTGGTATCATATCGAGATTTTGGGTAGCGAAACCTATTCCGACCGAAGATGAAAAAGGAGGCCGTGACATGGAATTATTAAATCAATGCCAGCAATGGTTTGAACAGGATGAAGCGCAGAAGGTAATCGACACCCTGGAAGCCATCCCTGCCGAGGAGCGCACTCCGGAACTGGACAGTGAACTGGCAAAGGCATATATTGCCGTTGCAGATATAGGAGAACGGGAGCCTTTTGAAAAGGCGCTGGAACTTCTGGCTCCCCATGAGGAGTATTTTGCGGGCGATCACTGCTGGAATTATCGAATCGCTTTGGCCTATTACTGTCTGGATGAGGAAGGCCCCGCCCTGCGTTACTTTGAAAAGGCACTGAAGGCCCGCCCCGGCGACAAAGATACCCAGGAGTACATAGACGATTGCCGCCGCAGTTTGTCCCTGCCCCGGTTTGAAAAGAACTTCCGGGAAAGGACACAGGAAGCGTGGGCAGCCTTTACTCAGATTGAGGGGTCGCTGCGTCAAATCATGGATGCCGACAAAACGCACCAGCGGGGCGAGGAACTGATTGAAACATGCGGGAACGCACTCAAAACTGCCCTCCGGGACACTTCCTTTGAACTTGGCTTCAATGGTGAAAAATATGAACTGATCCTCAGTCCGGAGGGCCTTCGCTCCCGCCTGTTCCCGCTGGTGTACTTCCAGCAGCAAGCCCCGGAATCGGTGCTGGAGCACTGGAACATCTGGGTAGGCCGTCAGCCCTGTGAGGGGTTCGAACTGCGGGCCGGAGACATCGAAGTCCGGGCCGAGGATGTGCAGATGTGGGCAGAGAAAACAGAGGATCAGCGGGTGAGCCTGGTTCTTTCCTGTGAAAAGCTGACGCCGCTCTTGAAAGAGGATGCGGACAGGGTTTGGTGGGCCCTCTCCATGCTGGTGGATCAAACCATAGGAGAAGTTTCCGCTATTGCGCTGATTGCCGGTCTTGATATTTATGCGGAGCCAAAAAAAGAACCGGCTATGCTCCTTTCCCAACTGCCGGAGCTACTTCAAAGCATGGGTCTCTCCCTTTGGAGGGATGGCAGCGACTATCTGGAAAACAGCTACCTTGCCTATGAACTGGAGCCGGTAAAAGATCCGGAAGCCGACTGGCGGCTGGATGTCTATGCCGGTACCTGCCGCCTGCCAGTGCTCATCAACGACTACCTGACCGCCCGCAGCGATGTGGTGGACGAATACCACAAGGACGGCATTGCCGCTGGATTCCTACTGTACCCGCTGTCTGGTTTTACCGGCGAGGAGCGAAGCAAAGCCGTTCTGGACTTCCGGGATGACCTGCGGGATACCATCCTGCGGGAGGCGGGAGCGGAAGCCGTGACCTTCCTGGGTGGGGCCACCGGCCTGTATTGCGGGTATCTGGATTTTATTGCCTGGGATCTGCCCGCTGTGCTGACAGCGGCGCAGGCATTCTTTGAAGAAAGTGGACTGCCCTATGCTCACTTCCACGCTTTCCGGCGGGATGTGGGTGGCGTGCCGCTGCTGGATGAGGAGGAACCGGAGCCTGACATTCATGAGGAAACCGGCTCTCTGCTCTCGGCAGAGGACATCGAAACGCTGGAATCCTTTGATGACGGAGTTTCCGGCTACTTTGGGAAAATGCTCCGCTGGCTGGAGGATTTTATCAAAAACGGCGTAGAAGAGGGAAGATTCAGCGAAAAACAGGCTCATCGGGATTTGCAGATTGCCCTCTGGTACGCCTTCGCCTGCAACAATCTGGATGACTATATCCACTACTACCGCGCCGCAGAGTGGATGAAGGATTCCGAGATAACCGCCGCAGGCTGTGCTACCTGGTACTACCGGTATTCTGTGGCGCTGATGTACTGCGGCAGGCTGGAAGAAGCAATCAACTACGCGGAAAAGGGTGCCCAGGAGGAGCCGGACTACCCCTGGATCTGGCTGCAGGTGGGCAAGCTGCGGGCGCATTTTGGCGACAAAGCAGGTGCGCTGGATGCCGTCACACAAGGATTAAAACTGGAACCGGGCGATTATGAGTTCCTGACTTTGCAGCAGGAGATCAAAGCCGGAGCCACCCTGGAACAGATGGAGTACCATTGGATCGATCCCAACGCTGATCAAACACTCCAGCAGGGACTGGACGAGGGTGCGGATGATAAACAACGCGCCCTGGCCTGTATTCGGGTGGACGAAGCGGGACTCGCCGATTTTTATGAGCTGTTCTGCCCAGAGCGGTATGGCTATGAGAAAAATGCCCCCTGCTGTGAATTCCAATACCCGGTGAAGGAACATCTTGTGGAACTCTCTTTCCGTATGAACGAAGCCGGACTCTCTAAAATGGGAACCGACTGGCTGCGGCAGCTCAAGGATTGGCTGGACTGCGGGGAATGGCTGACCCACACTCCTGAAGGGGAAGCAGAGGGCATCCTGACGGCAGTGCTTGTGGACCAGACCCACCGCATCGGTCTTGTCTATCAACAGCCGGGAGACGATCAGTATTTTCAGATTTTCCTGAATCCAGACGGTACAAAGGTGGATGCCATCTGGTCCTCGACGGATAGTAGGGGACCAGAGGTTTATACAGAGGATGAGATGTCCGCAATCGAGCAGCACATCAAAAACACCTTTGGTGAGTTTGAGAATGTGTTCCATGAGCTGGTTTCCCCCGACATTCATGTGGACATCTGTGTTGTTCCGCCCTCTGAGGCGCGGGACTACTACACGCTGGTAACGATGGGCATGGGCGCCCACCGGATGAATGTGCCGGAGGAACTAGTGGAATACAAACTGGAGCGGGCGGAGCTGGCCATCGCTCTGCCGCCGGATTGGAAATTGGATGAGGAATCCCTGAAGGATGAGCGGTGGTACTGGCCCATTGGCCTCTTGAAGGTGCTCTCCCGCCTGCCCATTGCAGAGGATACCTGGCTGGGTTTTGGTCACACAATGGACAAGCAGTCGCCGTTTGCGGAGAACACGACACTCTGCGGCGCACTTCTGGTGGGCCCGCAGGATGTTGTCTGGAACGGAGGCGAGGTCTGCACTTTGCCCAGCGGTGAGGAGGTCAACTTCTATCAGGTAATTCCTCTCTATCGGAACGAATTGAAGTATAAACTGGAGCATGATGCGGACGCTCTGCTGGAAAAGATGGCAGGCATCAGTTTTGTGGTCAATCCTACCCGCCAGAATGCCATCACCCGAGGAACGCTTGCTGAGGAGGAATTCACCGGCGATATGGACAATGCCGCCTGTCACCTGGAATCCATTCAGGAAAAGGGTCTGCCGGTGGACGAGATCAATGCCTACAACCACATGGCAATCTATCTGCGCTGGTGCATGGAGCATGACCTGATGAGCGTGGAATTTATGGAGCGGTACTGGGAGCAGGTGCAGCCGTTTATAGCGGATCTGAGCTGCGCCGATCTGCGTGGCTTTATCCGGGACCAGCTGAACGGGCAGCTCTTTGGTGTGCTGTTCAACAAGGAAGGCGCAGCCTTTGCCGGATACTACTATGGGGAGGCGGATAGCCCTTACTTCCCCAGCGACATTGACAACTATGCCTTGGCATATTTCGGCTCGGAGCAATATTACTCCGACAAGTTCCAGGAGGAAGCCTATCTATTCATTCCCTTTGATGAGGAGTATTATCAGGCCATGGCAAAAGTCATTGAAAAACGCTTTGCCAACTGGCAGGGACAGAGTTTCGATGAGGCCACTCTGGATCCTTCGGACCTTGCGGAAGCCATGATGGAATATCTGGACTGTGAATGTACCTATTTCCCCTCCATGGCCGACGATGATCCCATCATGTCGGCATACAGCTATGCCAAACGGGAAAGTATCAAAGATGGATTTGTGCCGGTTCTGATGAAAGCGGATGACGAAATCCTGTGGGAATGCCTGATCATGAATTCTGACCCGGACAGCGATGGCGAGGACGACTATACTTTCGACCCGGACAAAGTCGCCGAATACCGGAAGAAAATGCTCGCCGCTCCCCTCAAGGGCGGAAAGGCGGTTCTGCAGGAAATGATTGGGCAGCGCAAGGAAGAAGCCGAGGATGATGAGTTGGACTGGGATAAGGATGTCCTGGGCGAGATGGAGGGCGGATATGAGAACCGTCGTTTTTCAAGCTACTGGAATTCCGATAGTAAAATGACATATCCTCTCATTCTGGCTAAAATTCCAGTGACGAACCCCTGGGAGATTTTTGCCTATCTGCCCTTTGGCGGCTGGAATGAATGTCCTGACACGCAGTCGCTGATGGCAGTGGCGAAATACTGGTTTGAGCAATATGGCGCGGTGCCCGCAGTTACGACCCACGACGAGCTGGAGTTCCTGCTCCCGTCCCCTGTTTCCCAGGAGAATGCCATGAATGCAGCAGTGGATCAGTACGGCTTCTGCCCTGATGTGATTGACCAGAGACCGGAGGAAGCCACCGTAGGAGCTCTGGCCGATGTGTTGCGACAGTCCCCTGTCTGGTACTTCTGGTGGGATTGATGGGAGCCTGTGTGAGTTCTTCTCTGCCTTTGCCCAGCCTCTGGAGGAGAGAACTAAGGCAGAAAGAACATACCGACTGCCAAAGCCAAGACAAAAGTGAATTACCGGAACCTCAAACGGAGCGCCTGCGACAAAGCAGACGCTCCGTTTTTCTGTCAAGTGTATGTCAATAGGATATGGTTTTCCCAATACAAGTAGAGAGACAACGGACACCATCGAAGAATTGTGTCAAAACTATATCACATGCAAATGTTCTCGGCTAAAGAAGTAGAGGGAGATTTGAGAAAGAGATGATCAACATGAAAGAATCTGTCTACAAAAGCTACGACGAACTGCCGCTGTTTCTCAATTCGGAATTGGTGGCGAATCATACAGAGGGAGGTGTGCACAAATGAATTTCTTCTCCTATCAGCCTGATCCGAAGCGACACCGCTTCCCAATTCCGAATGATGTCTGGAAATGGGAACTGAAGCCGCAGGGATTTGCCATCCTCACCTATCTCTGCTATCTACATGTCCATTGCAACAAAAATGCCTCACCCAGTGCGGATGAAATCGCATCCCAACTGCACATGAGCAAGGACATGGCTGCAAAGCAGATTGCCGAACTCAACCGTCGCGGTCTACTGGATCAGCACATGATTCCGATACTCAAAAGCAACAGCAAGAACTTTTTCTCTCTGCCCAATGAATTGTTTTTCCTGAACATCGGTCACGGAGCCATCACCGTATACGCCTACCTGCTTTACTGCGAAAATCGCAGAACTCATCAGTGCCATCCCAACTGCCGCACGATTGCCGCGGCAGTACATCTCTCAGCGGCCACGGTGCTAAAGCACATAACAAAGTTGGTGGACAAGCATCTCATCGCAGTTGAGACCATAAGCTACATTAACAAACATTGCATGAAGCGAAACGGCAACAATCTGTACACCATTCTGCCAATTAAAATGGCGATGGATCATTGCTACCAGCAGCAGATGCTCCGATTGGAGGAACAGCAGAAACGGGATCAGGTGCAGAAACGCTTGGGATGGAAGGCAGGGAACGCCCCGTGTGCCCCGCTGTGAGAGGCTGTGTGCCCTCCTTCGGGGCGGATTTAGGCCGCTTTCGAGGGCTCAGCGGAGTAGGAAAGAAAAAGCAGGATAAACGACGGGGTCGCAAGCGCCCCCCCCGCCAGAAGCACCTCTGCCCGCAGTGCGGGCAGAGGTGCTTCTGGCGGGGATTGAAAATGGGGTCAAAATCCGGACCGTAATATCATCTCTGCGGTCACAATCCCCAAAAGCTTACTGCCACAAGGGAAAAACAGGGGTCAACCCCCGGAAAGGAGCCGATATGAGCAAAAAAGAGAAATTCCCCCTCTACCTGTCGCCGGAGAAAAAAGCCATTCTGGAGCGCCGGTATCAGGAGGACGGGAGCCGGAGCATCACCGCCTTCATTGAGCGGGCGGTGGACTTTTACCTGGACTACCTCAGCGCCAACAACGCCGGACTGTTTCTCCCCACCTCCATCAAGTCCTACCTGGATGGAAGGATGGGACAGCTGGAGCAGCGGGGGCGGGGCGCTTGGGAGGAGGACGATGAGTGGCAGGATTGATCGTAAAGAGCCCTTATCTCAAGTGCGGAGGCGGCAGTTCGGTCAGCGGCTATCTGCGGTATATCGGTACACGGGAACGGGTAGAGATCCTTCCGGATGACCGTCCGCCCACCCGCAAACAGGAGCAGCTCATCACTAAACTGACCAAGGATTTCCCGGAGGCCAAGGAGCTGGGTGAGTATTCCGACTACAAAGACAATCCCACCAAGGCCAATGCCTCCGTCTTTATTACTCGAGCGCTTGAGGAGAACTGGTCTCAAGTGCAGCAGACAGACGGCTACATGAAGTACATCGCCACCCGGCCTCGTGCGGAACGGCTCGGCGATCATGGGCTCTTTGGTGATGAGGAGACTGTGAATTTGGAACAGGCCATGCGAGAGCTGGATCAGTACAACGGGAATGTGTGGACGCATATTCTCTCCCTGAAGCGGGAGGACGCTGCGCGTCTTGGCTACGACAACGCCAAAGCGTGGCGGAATCTGCTCCGCGCCAACCGCAATGAAATCGCCGCCGCCATGAACATCCAACCGAATCACTTCCGCTGGTATGCTGCCTTCCATGACGAGGGGAAGCATCCCCATGTCCACATGATGGCGTGGTCGACGGTGCCAGGCGATGCATATCTTACGCAGGATGGTATCCGCAACATCAAATCTGCGCTCACCAATCAGATCTTCAAACAGGAGATGCTCTACACCTACGAACAGAAGTCACAGTCGAGGGATGAACTGGTGCGGGAGGCTCGCCGCGCGATCCGGCAGCTCACCCAGGAGATGACACGAAGCATCTGTACGGCTCCTGAGATTGAGCAGAAAATGGAGCAGCTGGCCGGACAGCTGGAAACGGTCAAGGGTAAAAAATCCTATGGCTACCTCCCCAAGTCCGTAAAGAAAACCGTGGATGAGGTGGTGGACAAGCTGGAGGAACTGCCGGTAGTGCGTGCGTGCGTGCTACGATCAGTGGTGCAGGCTCCAGGGTGAGGTGGAGAGTTACTACCACGACAAAACCAGAGAACGGAAAAAGCTGTCCCAGGAGAAAGAGTTTCGGCAGATCAAAAACGCTGTCATCCAGGAAGCGGAGCGCATCCGGCTGGGCGAGATCTCTTTCGAGGACGATGGCATATCTCAAACTGATGAACCGGAACACGCGCGGAATGAATCCCACGCCTGCCGGGAGCTGTGGCGAATCATTCAGAACGAGGACATTTCTCTGGACTACCGTGACCGGGCGGCGGAGAAGTTGGAGCAGGTGGCGGAGCGCGGCGACACCCATGCGCAATACCGGATGGGGCAGCTCTACCGGGACGGCCCTCTGCTGATTCCGGACAACCGAAAGGCAAAGCACTGGCTCACCCAGGCGGCGGAACAGGGGTTATCAGAAGCACAGTACGCCCTTGGCAAACTGCTTCTCTCCGATGATTGGGAGGTGCGGGACACGGACGAGGGCATACGCTGGCTGAGTCAGGCGGCGGAAAACGGAAGCCACTTTGCCGCCTACCGTCTGGGCAAAGAGTATCTGGAGGGAAACACTGTCAACAAAGACACCACAAGAGCGGCGGATTGGTTCACCAAATCGGCGGAGGCGGGAAACCAGTACGCCCAGTACATGCTGGGCAAGCTGTGCCTGACGGGACAGGGGCTCCCACGGGATCAGGCCAAGGCAATGGTGTGGTTCAGCCGTTCCGCTGCCCAGGGAAATCTGTATGCTCAGTTTTTTTGGAGCAGAGAAACAATCTCCACCCGCCCTCTGTGATGCTGGCGGTCACTCAGCTGCTCTACCACATGAGCCGGATCTTCCAGGACAACTCCGTGCCGCCCGCCGTCCCGACGGGCCAGCAGGTGGATCGAAAACTCAGGCGGAAGATCCAGGAGAAGAAGATTGCGATGGGCCACAAGCCGGATGACCATGAGGAGCAGTGGCCTGAGATGACCATGTAAGCGGCGCAGAAAATGGGCCGCAAAACAAAGAATAAAATCCCTTCCGCGAGAAGGGTAGAAAGGAACCCGATGAAACGATCCAAATACAGCTCGTTCAACGAACTCCCCCTGATGCTGACCGTGCAGGATGTTGCTGATGTGCTGGGCATCGGTCTGGCCCACGCCTATGAGGTGGCCCACCGGCAGGATTTCCCCACCATCACCCTGGGCAGCCGGATCATCGTCCCCCGTGATAAGTTCATGGCGTGGATTGACGAGCAGGCGGTCAAGGAACGAATCATTCCCTACAATCCCTGCGACAACTGCCGTATCCCGCCCAAGGAAAAAAAGGAGATGACCATTATCCCGCCGGAGAAACTGGGAGTATATCTCAGCGAGGCGGAGAAGTACGGCGTCCTGCCCATGTTTTTCCTGGAGCTGTCCAGCGGCCTGCGGCGGGGGGAACTGCTGGCGCTCCGGTGGGACGACCTGAATGTGAAAGACAGGATACTATTGGTAAGCAAGCAGGTCACCCGGATCGACGGGGAGCTGGTGGTGACGGAGCCGAAAACCAAGAACTCCGTCCGCAAGGTGGCGCTGTCCCAGCAGGCAGTGGACTTGCTGATGCGGGAGCATGAACAGCACCTGGACAGCCCCCTCCTGTTCCCGTCGCCCCGCACCGGCGGGTACTGGAGCCCGGACGCGGTGTCCAGGATCAACCGGAAACTGCTGGCGAAGGCGGGCATTGAGGAGCATGTACGCTTCCACGATCTGCGCCACACTTTCGCCACCATGGCCCTGTCCAGCGGCGTGGATGTGAAAACGCTGTCCAGTATGCTGGGCCACTTCAGCGCCGGGTTCACCCTCGATACCTATACGCATATCACCGACGATATGCAGAGAGGTGCAGCGGAGAAGATTGGCGGCTTCATGGAAACGGCCACGGCCAAGCCGGAACCGGAGCCGCCTGACCCGCCGGAGGAGAGCCGGTGCAAGGTGATACCGTTCGAGAGGGTTGGGTAGAAGAAACGAAGCCCAAGGGACGATATATCATCCCTTGGGCTTTATGATTTGAAGGTTAGCCATAAATCAAAAGATTAAAGAGTTGTGGAACATTCAAAGTCATCTGCTACAATCTCGACTGCATCATCAACGGAATCTTGATTGCCAGAGAAGTCACCTTCAAAAAACCATTTATACGCTCGAGCACTTATGCTTTTGTTTCTACTAAATCAAGACCACCGCCGATAACAGCACCAACACCGGGAACAAGCTTTCCCAAATTGATAATGCCCTTGCTTCCGAATTTCGTAATAAATCTAAATCCTACGTTTTGGTTGATTAGTCAAAACTTTCCCAGGAATTTTCTTGATCAATCCGTTAGCGAATTTCACACCAAACTTGATTCCCGCCTGTTTAACCAATTTGTTTACGGATACACCAGCAAAGCAGGCATATACAAATGTCTGTGTTTGGTCGCTATTCAGCTCAAAGCCAGCCATATACGCTGTGCAGGCGATCATGCGCATTTGTACATATAAAACACTGCTGATATTGGCAGGCAAGGTAACAGGCATTGTAATAACTCCACCAAATCCGGTAACGAAGCCAGAGGTAGTGCATTTGATAATTTGATTATTGATCATGGCCTTGCATGCCTGCTGCTTGGTGAGGTATTTGTCTAAATAGTCGTTGGCCAATTCCTCTACGGATGGGCTCACATAGGGCACGCCATTCAGACATTTTTCGTAGCATGTATCAAGAAGTGACATAATATCTTCTTGAGAAACACCTTTCTTTTCTTTGCTCATAACACACTCACCTCAAGGCTGATTCCCTGAACTCAGGATGCGCCCGTTCTATTTTCAAAGTTATTATATGGGGTATGGACAAAAAACTCAAGAATTCGTTGTCTCTGAAATGAAAATACGGCAGTCATGCCAATTAGGGATGGGTTAGGGATTTGGCGGTTTCGGCGGCTATCCTCGCTCATGCTCCCGCCGCTTTTCTGCCCCTGAAACCATCGCTGAACAGCAATCGACCAAACCGCAAAAACAGAACAAAAAGCGCAGAAAAACCGCCTTTTCTGGCGGTTTTTCTGCGAAAGGTGGTCGGAGTGCGGGGACTCGACCCCCGGCCCCCTGCTCCCAAACGGTTGGACTAAATTTTTTCTGATACTTTCTAATGGCTTTTAACTATTTCCGCTACATTCCACTCACTCTTTGACGCTCTTAATTCCACTGTTTCCGAGTGCTCCGGCGCTGTCTGTGGTCAAACATGTGGTCAAAGAGCCCTTCTTGACCAGGCGCGGCGCCCGCTGCCGCTGCCCGTCCAGAAGGGCTCTTTCGCTATTCGGGTTTGGGGTATTGTACCTTTGCAGAAGCCGAGAAGCAAGAGGTTTTTTCGAGTCAGGCGTATCAATTTTTAACACGCCTATACAAAGAATACAGCCTGGCGGGAGGAGGGCCTAACTCACCTGCTCAGGAGCCAACAAAGGCCAGCGGCGGTGCGATCCACAGCATGATTGTAGTGGTTCCCAGGGTTCAACTGAAACACCGTGTCGATCCCTTTGTCCTGGAAGAAGGATTGGATATCTTCCGTGTTCTGGCGGACGCTTCGCAGGATCGGGTTCCGGGTCTTGCTCTCCTTATCTCCCAGCGAAAAGTACATACAATCTGGCCACTGTTTCGGTTCATGGGAGAAGATATACTCTTTCATGCTTGGAAACCAGAGAGAGCCGGATATGCTGCCTACACGGGAAAACAGGTCTGTCTGGTAGATGGCATACAGCGCAAACAGCCCCGCCAGAGAATACCCAGCGACCCCTCGCCAACGAGGAACTCCGTCAATCTCCTTCTCTGCCGTTGGGATGATCTCCTCGGTCAGGAGCCGCAGATAGTCGTTCGCACCACCAGTGCAAGGCTCAGCATTTTTGAAGGCAGGTGGACTGTCCCAGGGCACCATGTCGTGGTTCCAGTCCAGATTACTGATGGACACCAGCGTGAACGGCGGACAGCCAGCGGCCTGTGCGGCTTCAAATACCTTCTGTCCCTCGTTGGAGAAGGTGTTGAGATAAATAATCGGGGACTCTGCTTTAGCATCTGAGAAAATAGATATACTCTTGCCGTCTATTGCGAAGTTTTGCATTTTGGTTAATCCACTTTCTATTCCAAAATTGCTATCCGCTGGAATTGAATTTGTTTTCCTCATTGTACAGCAAAAGAACTGCGAATACAACGGATGTGATCCATTGAAGTCGTATGGAACTCTATCGTAAGGAAACTAAGAATCGTGCGAACGCATGATTTTCTTGCGTATCTCTGCTGAATATGCTATTATTATACACAACGCTGTCAGGTGTTGGAATAAACCTTGGCGGCATGACCACATTAACCAAATGCTCTGCCGTCCGGCAGAGCATTTTGCTTATCAGTATGGAGGAATCTTCTTATGGCAGTCAGTTATAAAAAACTTTGGAAGTTGCTCATAGACAAGGATATGAAGAAGAAAGACCTATGTGCGAAAGCAGGAATTAGTCCTGCTTCAGTTACTAAAATGGGCCGAAATGGTCATGTTACCACGGAGATACTTTTAAAAATTTGCACGGCACTAAATTGCCAAATAGAGGATATTATGGAGATTATACCTGATCAAGAATAAGACCGCTATTTGGGACAGTTATTATGATAAAATAAATAAAATTTGAAAAAGAGACCATTGTCGTTACTATAATAAGGTGAGTGAAATAATGCTTTTGACTACAAAAGAAATTGCTCATAAATGGGGAGTTTCTGTTACTTGGGTTACTATACTCTGTAAAGAAGGACGCATCAAAGGTGCTGTAAGGAAGGGTAATAGATGGTATATTCCTGTGGATGCAAAAAAACCTGAAGATCGGCGCACACATAAAGGGGAACCTATAAAAGAGCGATTTAGATTTGTGGATCTTTTTGCTGGTATTGGAGGCTTTCATCAGGCAATGAGGTATCTCGGCGGCAAATGTGTTATGGCAGCTGAGATTAATGAGGAATGTAGGAAAACATACCAACTGAATTATCATACCGAAGAAAAAGAAATCCGCCGAGATGTAACAGAAATAGATCCTAAAACTATTGCACCGTTTGATGTCTTATGTGCAGGATTTCCGTGTCAACCGTTTAGCAAAGCTGGTGCACAAAAAGGATTCCAGGATGAAAAGCGCGGCAATTTATTCTATACAATAATGAACATTCTTGATGCGCATCCTGAAGTCAAGTTTATTATCCTTGAGAATGTTCGAAATTTAGCGGATAAAACAGAAAACTGGGGAATTATTACTTCTGAATTGATGCGCCGTAATTTCTATATTACAGAAGATCCGCTTATCCTTTCCCCTTCAGATTTTGGAATTCCACAAATTCGTGAAAGAGTGTATATACTTGGGATTCGGAAAGACATTCGCAATGAGAAAATTCTAAGCAACGGATTTATCCACAAAACAGATTTGCACTTAGAAAAGTATCTTCGAACATGTAAGATGGGGGATGCGTGGACAATACTTGAAGAAAATGTTGATGATTCTTATATAATCCCTGAAGAGCAGGAAAAGATGATTTTCGCATGGGATGAATTTAGAATTGGTACAGGAATCAAGGTAATTGGATTTCCTATCTGGATAGATAGCTTCGGTGTAGGGATCGATAATGATCAGGATGCATTCCGGGCACAAGGATATGATGATATGCCAAGGTGGAAGAAAAACTTTTTGGAACGAAATAGAAAACTGTATTTAGACAATAGAAGTTTTATCGATAACTGGCTCCAAAAGTATGACATGCTAAATAGAATTAAGTTGTTCAGAAAATTCGAATGGAATTGTGGCACAGATGTCTCCAATATCCATGATTGTTTAATACAAATTCGTCAATCGGGTATTCGTGCAAAGCGTCCGACATTCTATCCCTCTCTTGTTGCAATTGTGAACACTCCCATTATATGGGACAAGAAGAAAGGACATTTCAGGAAATTGACTCCCAGAGAAGCCGCAAATTTACAGAGCTTTCACGGTGGATTTAAGTTCCAAGGTACTGATGCTATACAGTATAAACAACTTGGAAACTCGGTGAATGTGCGTGTGTTAAAAATTTTGGGGGAACGTCTGTTTGCATTAGCAAGCGATGGTTGGGATGGTGAATGAGATGAACTCAAACTTTAACTTTGAAGAGTTTTTGGATAAGCAAAAAAGTATAACTGCCACAGGAGATGGCAGTTATGAATTAAATATTCAACCGCAAGCAAGTGTTTTGGGGGTCTTTTCTCGTTTAAACTATAAAGCATGGTATGCAATTGCAGAGTTTGTAGATAATTCAACAGAATCTTTCTATACCAATGAACAAGGGTTAAAAAATAACGGAATTACATCTATAACAATACATATTCACTACGATTTTGAATCCAATATCTTAACTATTGTTGACGATGCATATGGAATGGAATTAGAGGATTTTTCTCGAGCTGTTCTGTTAGATTCAAAGCCCAAATATCAAGGCGGTAGAAATGAATTTGGAATGGGATTAAAAACCGCAGCAAGTTGGTTTGGAAATATATGGTCTGTGACAAGTACACAACTTGGTTCACCCAATAAATATAGTACCGAAGTAAATATAAAAGAATTAAAAGAGAAACAAGTAAATACAGTAGAAACTAACTACACTTTTACCTGCTTCTAAGTGCTGTTAACTGCTGTAATGCCAATGGTTTTTAGAACAGATAAGAGTAGTTAAAAGTGGGTAAGTGTAGGTAATTCGTATATTATTTCTGTACCATTCATACAACCATATTCCTACACTTTTTGATGTGGTTGATTTTATTTCTACACCTATACTCCTACACTGAAAGCGAGCTTGGCAAGGTCTATTTTATTTTCTCAATCTCCTCTCGAAGCCAAGTAAATTCGCGGCGCGTGTAGACCTTTTCTGTGATGTCGGAGATCTTGTGACCTACCATATATTTGATGGCATACTCATCCACCCTATAGCGTTTTGCCATGGTCACAAAGTGGGTGCGACCATCGTGAGGACGGTGCTCGGGGTTTAGTTTCAATTCATCACGGATACGCTCGAAGGCTTTCTGATACCGAGCATAGGTCAACTCAAAGTTCTTCTTGTTTCGGTTGTTGGGGTCTGCCCAGTTAAGCAGATACGGGCTTCCGATTGCTTCTGCTTCTCGATATTTTTTGAGTACCAGGTCCTGAATACGGGAATGAATGAGGACAACACGATTCTCACCGGCATCCGTCTTCATGCCGCCTTGAAATGTCCAGCTCTCTAAATCCACATCCTTTAGTTCCAGTAGTCCCAGTTCCTGAGGGCGCCAGCCGGAGTAGCACTGGATAAGCAGGATGTCGATACCATGTTTCTCATCGATATTATTCCAGAGCAATTCCATTTCATCATCTGTAAAAGCGATATGCCCCTTCTTTACTTTCTGGATCTCTTTGACGGTTTCTTCCGTGAGGTTGAAGGTTCTGGAATAGTTTCGATCCACTAACTCATATTCCAACGCATAGTCCAGCATCATGTTAAACATGGATTTGATTTGGTTCTTCATGGTGGCTGTTGGATGCTGCTCTCTGCCTCGAACAGTGGCCACGCCCTCTTCCATGCAGCCTTTTACATGACGGGCTCGAATGTCCATAACTCGCATCTTGTAAACTGCCGAACAGTAAGGCCAGGCACTGGTCACCGCCTTTGTACTCTTGACGGTCTTTTCGTATTCTGGAAGCCACTTGTCATAGAGCTCCTGCATGGTGATGGCTGTTCCAAGGTCATATGGATTCTTGTTATATTCCACCAGAGCGGCATAGGCATCGTTATAGGTGGCGAAGTATGATTCCGGCTTGAGCGGTTTGCAAATGGGTCTGCCATTAGAAGTTTTCCCCACAGTTACCATGGCTCGGAATGGATTTCTCAAATTACGATTTTTGATCTCACTGATCTGACCAAAGCCATTCGGCAATCGCCGTCGCTTGTTGGATTTGCGAGGTCTTTTTATTTTTTCAGAAGGTTTCAGAGGATATCCGCAATGAGGACAGGCATTTGCCTTATCGCTCACTGGCAATTCGCACTCTGGGCATTGGGTCAGCATAGGTCATCCCTCTTTTTCAAGGCTTTAATTTCTCGGCGTTCGATTTTGTCAACGATACGGCCGCCTACCGCATGGAGTAGAAAAACGCTGCCCGCAAATAGTAGCGCCCCCCAGGCTCGCTGATTTTTGTTGTACTCTTTTACGCCGCCCTGCATAGTATAGACTTCATGCAAATGCTTGGCTGGGTTCACGTGTTTCTTCATTGGGTGTCTCCTTTCGCAAGATTTACAGTGGGTTTTATGGAGGTGTTCTATATGAAATACATGACGAATGCACAAATCGACGAGCTTAATTTGCTTTTGGATAAGCATGGGGCGGCTTTGACAGCATTTTATAACGAAGGAATGAGACAAGGCGCCAAAAATGTGATCCATGGTATGATGATTGGCGCGGCGATTATTGCTGGCGTTCAGATCACAAGGGCAATCATCAGAGCACACAAGCAAAAGAACTAAATAGGAATTGGGGTCGCTTAATCAGCGGCTCCTTTTTTTTGCCCCTTGCGCCGCCCGCTCTAATCATATATGATAAGTGTACGAATTGTCAAGCATATTCCTACACAATATTTTTGATTAAGATTTGAGGGCTGGATATGGTGATGAACGAGTGCTCCGCCTGTCCCCGGTGCGGCGGACGGTTGAAATACTACGACAGCGTGCCCAGACTGGTACGGACGAAAGGGCGGCAAACCTCCAGAGTTCCCATGCGCCGCCTGCGGTGCTCCGGCTGCGGGGCAATCCACCGGGAACTGGGCGGTCTGTTCTTCCCCTACAAGCAGTACGAGGCCGAAGTGATATTCGGCGTACTGGAGGGGCTTATCACCTGCGAGACCCTGGGGTTCGAGGATTACCCCTGCGAGATGACCATGCTCCGGTGGCTTTCGCAGAAAGCACAGCTCCTATTATGGAGAAATCCATAAGCGAAAGGAGTAAATGAGCATGAAACTGACACCTGTGGACCAGATACCGAAGATGAACGGCTATCACAAGCTGCAAGAGCTGATCGAGGAGTTTACGAACGGCGACGCTATATGCCCCCGCCGTTCTGCTGGGCGCGGCGTCCATCACCTGCATCCTCACCAGCCACAAGCTCATGAGAAAGCGCAACATGGCGCTGGCGGCGGCCTATGCCACCCTGGACAAACACTTTAAGGATTACCGCGGCCGTGTGCTGGAGCGGTTCGGCGAGCAGGTGGAGAAGGAGCTGCGCTACAACATCAAGGCCAAGGAGATCGAGACCACGGTGGTGGACGAGAATGGTAAAGAGAAGAAGGTCAAGGAGACGGTGGACGTAGCCGCCGAGGGCTGGGACCCCTCCAAGTACAGCCCCTATGCCCGTATCTTTGACGAAGGCCACCCCGCCTACATGAAGAACGCCGAGCAGAACAAATTTTACCTGCTGGCCCTTCAGGCCCAGGCCAACGACCGGCTCAAGTCCCGCGGCCACCTGTTCCTCAACGAGGTCTATGAGATGCTGGGCTTCCGCCTGACCAAGGCCGGCGCCGTGGTGGGCTGGATCTATGACCCCAGAGAGCCCATGGGGGACAACTTTGTGGACTTCGGCATGTTCGAGGTGTGCCGCGAGAAGGCGGTGGACTTCGTGAACGGCTACGAGCGGTCCTTTATCCTGGACTTCAACGTGGTGGGCGACATCACCGACGCGCTGGCCACCCACCAGACGCTGTGAGGGCTGAGCCATGAAGAAATTTTTGGCGACCCTGCTGCTTGCAGCCGTAATGCTCACCGGAGCGTCCTTCTGTGTGGAGTATGAGCCTGCCGCCGCTTTGGAGCCGGTTGCCACCCCGGTCCATGCGGTTGCGGAACAGGTCAACCTGACGGAGAAACGGGCTGATATTCCTCAGCCTGTGGTCTCCAAGGCCCCTGTCGTCCAGCCGGAGGAACCGATGGAAGAGCCCAACGCCGTCACGCTGACCCAGGAGGAGATCGACCTGATCGCCCTCTGCGTGATGGCGGAGGCGGAAGGCGAGCCGGAGGAGGGCCAGCGGCTGGTTATCGACACCATTTTGAACCGAGTGGACGACCCCCGGTTTCCCGACAATGTCCACGACGTGATTTATCAGAAGAACCAGTTTGCCGGCATGTATGGAGAGCGTATCGAGCGCTGCTATGTGAAGGAAGAGCTGGTTCAGCTGGTCCGGGAGGAGCTGGAGAACCGCACGAACAGCGAGGTGGTCTTCTTCCGGACTGGCCACTATCATTCCTACGGCGTCCCCCTGTTCCAGGTGGGGGCGCATTATTTTTCCAGTTATGAGTAAAGGAGGCGCGCATTATGAAAACCTGCATCAAAGCCCTGCTGTCCTACGCCCTGGCCACCGTATCGGGACTCTGCCTGGTCGGCGGCGTCACCATTTTGTCCAGGAGGTAAGCGGTATGGAGGGATTTGCAAATCTGGTGTCCATGCTGGACTACGCGGTCAACACCAGAAGAAAACGCCACATCACCGGCGGGCTCCTGATCAGCGCGGCGCTGCTGTTCGGGGGCCTTGCCATTACCGTCATGAGCACTAAAGACGAAGAGGAGGACTACAATGAGTAAACTTGGCACAGCGCTGGCCTTTCTCGCAGGCGCCGCACTGGGGGGCGTTTCCGCATGGTATGTCGCCAAGACGCGGTACGACGAGCTTTCCGAGCAGGAGATTGACTCCGCCAAGCAGGCCTTTTATGCCAGGGAGCAGCAGCTGAAGGAGGAGATCGCCGCTCTGAAGGAGCAGTTGGCCAAAGAGGACGAGCCGGAGGAGGCGCCCAAAACCGTTTTGGCGGCCAACAAGAACCAGGAGAAGGGCGACATCAACGACTACGCCAAGATGGTCAGCCGGGTTGGATATTCCCGCACCTCGGTGCCCCCGAAGCCGGAGCATGAGGTGGAGGCCCCCTATGTCATCTCCCCGAAGGAATTTGGGGAGATGGACGGCTACGCCCAGATCAGCCTGACCTATTTTGACGACGGCATCCTTTCCGATGAGAACGGGGTCATCATCGACGAGCCGGAGGATATCGTCGGGGACGCCCTGAACCACTTCGGGGAGTACGAGGAGGATTCCGTCTTTGTCCGGAGCGACCCCAAGCGGTGCGACTACGAGATCCTGCGGGACCTGCGCAGTTACGCGGAATTCCGCTCCACCCTTCCTCCGAAAATTTGAAAGGGAGGTCTGACGCTTGACCCGGGATGAACTGATTGACCAGTATTTTGACTGGATGTATCAGCTCGTGGTCGACGACCGATATTCTAACAAGTCCTATCGCAAGCTGTTTGCGCGGCTTTACGATACGGAATTCACCTATACGATTCCGATGGACGGCAACCGGGCCGAAGACGGCATCGACCTTAGATATCGGTTCGGTCGCGAGCAATTATATTCTGACGCCATGGTCGCGTCCTGCCTGGACGACCGCCCGTGCAGCATTCTGGAAATGATGATCGCCCTCGCCATCCGCTGCGAGGAGCACATCATGGACGACCCCGACGCCGGAGACCGGACGGGGCAGTGGTTCTGGAGTATGCTGGTGAGCCTGGGGCTCGGCTCCATGGACGACCGGAAGTTTGACCGATATTTTGTTGATCAGACGCTGGAGCGGTTCCTGGAACGCGGGTACGGACGCAACGGCGAAGGCGGGCTCTTTACCGTGGACAACGGCCGCGACATGCGGAACACGGAAATCTGGTATCAGATGAACTATTACCTGCGCGAAATCATCAGGGAGGGAGGCATTTAGCATGAGTAAAAAGGGGAAATTCGTGGATATCTGCACGCTGGAGGACTTGACGGCCCTGGTAAACCACAACTTCCAGGCCTTTGAGAAGCGGGTGGCCAAGCTGAGCCGTAAAAGCAGCATGTTGACCGTGCTCGCCGTTGCCGCAGTTGTGGGCGTTTACGCCCTGGCGGCGGAGAACCGGAAGCGGGAGGAACAGGTCTACCAGCTTTCGGTCCGTGTGAAAAAGCTGGAGTATGATAAAGGAGAGTAAGTGACCCGATGCTGGACTTCTTGATGATTTCAACGCGCAGCGGGAAACGCGGCATCATCGAGATCTATCCCAAGTTTATCATCAAGAAAAGTAGCGACCTCATGATCAGAGGCGGCGACTTCTATGCAATCTGGATTGACGAACGGGGTATGTGGTCGACTGATGAACAGGACGCGGTCGACTTGATCGACCGTGAGCTGGACCGATACGCAGAAGAAAACCGCACGCGCTTTGACGGCAACATTCGCGTCCTCCATATGTGGGACGCGGAAACTGGCATGATCGACACCTGGCACAAGTATTGCCAGAAGCAGATGAAAGACCAGTTCCATATGCTCGATGAAAAGCTGATATTCCGGATGAGCAGGGCCAGAAGTCCTTTGAGCGGAATCTGGCCGAGGCGAGCAAGTGGCCGGCCACTTATGCGGAGGTAAGCAAGAGCGGCTGCGGCATCCACCTGCATTATATTTATTCCGGAGACCCGACGCGGCTCAGCCGGATTTACGACGACCACATCGAGGTCAAGGTCTTTACCGGCAACAGCTCCCTGCGCCGCAAGCTCTCCAAATGCAACAACCTGCCTATCGCTACGATAAGCTCTGGATTACCGTTGAAAGGAGAAAACAATGTGGTAAATTCCAAAGTCATTCAAAGCGAAAAAGGGCTTAGAGTTCAGATCAAGCGAAACCTCAATAAGGAAATCCATCCGGCTACTAAGCCCTCTATCGACTTTATCCACAAGATTCTGACGGACGCCTATGAGAGCGGTATGCCCTACGACGTCACCGATATGCGCAACGCGGTCCTGGCCTTCGCCGCCAACAGCACCAACCAGGCGGAATACTGCATCAAGCTGGTGAATAAGATGCCCTTCAAATCCGCCGAGGACGGGCAGGGGGTGAAAAACGACGAGGCCAAGCTGGTCTTTTATGATGTAGAGGTATTCCCCAATCTGTTCCTGGTGAACTGGAAGATCGAAGGCCCCGGTCAAACCGTGGTCCGGATGATCAACCCCAAGCCCACGGAGATCGAGGAGCTGATGAAGTTCCGTTTGGTGGGGTTCAACTGCCGCCGGTACGACAATCATATTTTGTACGCCCGGCTGATGGGTTACACCAACGAGCAGCTCTACAACCTGTCCCAGAAGATCATCAACAGCGAGAAAAAGGCCCGAAGCACCAACTGCTTCTTTGGGGAGGCCTACAACGTCTCTTATACGGACGTGTATGACTTCTGCTCGGTCAAGCAGAGCCTGAAGAAATGGGAGATCGAGCTGGGCCTTCATCACCAGGAGCTGGGTCTTCCCTGGGACCAGCCGGTTCCGGAGGAGATGTGGCAGAAGGTCGCGGAATAGTCAGGGCGCTCCTGCTCTATGATATGGCAAAGGACCTTGATATTTCACCGGCTGAGCTGTCTGCCATCGAGTGCGGGAGAAAACCTGTTCCCGATTGGTTCGTCTCCAAGCTGCAAGAAAAATACGGCATCAGCGACATGCACGCTCAATCGCTTATCAAATTTATGAAGGAACGGGGTGACAGTGATTGTCCTGGAACGACCGAAAAAACGCAGAGGGATATGACACTTGAACAGACTTTGGAAACAGTCGCCAAGATACGGGAGGCCTGGGACGCCTTGGCTCTGTCGATCTCAGATGCGGCCGAAGCCTTTGCAAAAATGTGGGAGGAGGTCTTCTCCAGCCCTGATATTTGGCCTGGACGGAAGTCTGTCCCGCCGAAAAAGTACGGCATGTCCCTGCTCAAAAAGCGTCCGTACCAGGCGTTTTCGGCGTATCAGTACCGTCCCATTCCCCCTCGAAACAGACCTTACCAGCGGCGTTCCTATTGAGAATGAGGCTGGATATTTCTAATCTAAGATAGAAAACAGGCTGACTTAGAATAGAATTCGTCCGTACACGGCTTGAAAATCTCTGCCCAGATGGTCAAAAGCTGCTACTATTACTGTTAGTAGCAGGTCATTTTGCTGGCCACTTTTGGTCTGTAAAACTGGCCATTTGCCCACTTTGGGTTCGGATTTTGCGAAAATTTGGAGGTTGGATAGCCGTGTACGGACGGAAAATTGGTGAAAAACTGGCCATTTGCCCACTTTTTGCCCACTTTTATTTCAAAAGTGGCCAGGCTGAAACCATTGCGCCCCAAGGGTTTGCGGGTTTTCTGGCCACTTGCCCACTTTTTTTCTTAATTAAATGCGAAAAAAAAATTAAAAATTATATATAAGTGGAAGAAAAAAGTGGCCAACTGGCCAGCAAGGGCAAAATAGTGAGTTTTGAGGCTGTTTCGAGCCGTTTTCACAAGATGACGTGACTGCAAAGTTCACTCTTCCATTTCACGATGCATTGTGATATACTGAATCCGCCACACAATCGTATAAAGAATTATTCGGCTACGGAGAACACATCTTGGCAACAAGTGTCTTCTCTCTATACTCATGCGCCCGTAGCCGGGTAACGAGATTGTGTGGCAACAATGAGAGATGCGCTTTAGTTGCAGAGTGCGTCTCTTCATTGGGGCGCACTCTTTTATTTTGCCCAAAGGAGGGAAGGTTGATGGGAAGATCTAACAAACCGAATCCTAATATTGGCGGGAAGCTCGGACTTGTCGCCGAAATCGTTAGTGCTGTGACTCCAGTTGCGATTGAGTTTATAGACCGAATCCCCAGAAAAGACGAAACGGAGCCCTCTGAAGAATTGATATCCATGCCGGAGCTCTGTTCCAAAAAGTTCCCTTTGAAACTGGACGAAGCTAAAGAACTTATAGAGGGCCACGGTCTGAAAGCGCTGCCTATCGAAGTTCGCATCAGAGATGCGCATGTTAGATACAAGGATTGTTTTGACCTTCAGGTCGTTGCCTGCAATAAAAAGGCCAACTCAAAACTTAAGCCTGGAGAGGTTGTTATTATCCAGTATGTGACTCGTGAGGTAATCGATGAGAGTCTACGGATATTTGAAGAAGCTGAGCGGCAAAAAGCCACCTTGAAGCAAGAAAGAGCCGATAGGCGGGCCGAGAAATGGGAGCACATAAAAACCCATGCTGGTGATACTGCCGTCAAAGCAAAGGCCGGCGTTGAGAAGATCATTCGTCGCGACAACAAAAAGAAAGAGCTTGACAAGGAGGATTCTTATGAGTAGTGGAAAGAAACGCAGCGGCGGCGGATTGCTGCTGGACCTTATCCTGACCATCTGCACGGGAGGTCTTTGGCTGATCTGGATTCTGATTCGGTATCTGCGGAACAACAGCTGATGGAAAACAAATTGATATTCTGCGTTTAGCCGAGGTGCCTACGGGTGTCTCGGCTGTTTTTGTTTTCACAGGAAAAACCGTCGCCTTTATGAGGAGGCGATGTTATGAAACCGAACATGAAAGACTCGACCCAACTACTGATAACGTTTACCACTTCGATGGCGGCGGCGATTGGATCATGCGCCGGAGCCACGATCTGGCAATCGTTTGGCAAACCAAAGGTCGAGGAGATTGCCGAGAAGAATAGCAAGCCAAAACGGAAAATAGGATTTAGTATCGATTAAAGATTAGAGCCGCCAGCCGCGGCTCTTTTCTTTTTGCCCAAATTGATATTTTAAGGCTGTTTTTCTTTCCGCGAAAAAAACAGACTCTTTTATGGAGAGGAGAGAGATATGTCGCGCATATCTTGTTCTTTCTATCACTTTTATCGGAAAGGAGGCCGTTCGATGGCCCGAAGCGCAAGACTGGAAAGCGGTTTTCAAGACCGGCTCATCAGCACGCTGAAAGCACGATTCCCTGGCTGCATGATATTTAAGATGGACCAGCGCCAGGGCATTCCCGACCTGTTGATTCTTTACGGCGAGAAATGGGCCTCCCTTGAATGCAAGAGATCTAACAAAGCCAAGAGACAGCCGAACCAGGAATATTACGTTGGGAAGATGAACGAGATGTCGTTCTCCAGATTCATCTCCCCGGAGAACAAGGAGGAAGTGTTGGATGAACTTTGTAAAGCATTCCAACCTTGAGGGTCAACATGCTTTTCTTGGCGCGAGCACCTATCACTGGATCAACTACACGGAAGAGAAGGTGGCCGACGCCTACGCCAAGTATCGTGCGGTCCAGCGCGGCACAGTCCTTCACTCTTTTGCCGCCCAGTGCATCAAGCTGGGTCAGCGGCTACCCAAGTCGCAAAAGACATTGAACATGTATGTCAACGATGCAATCGGTTACAAGATGACGCCGGAACAGATCCTCTACTATTCCCCGAACTGCTTCGGCACCGCTGACGCGATTTCATTTCGAGGCGACATGCTCCGGATTCATGATTTGAAAACTGGAGAAAGTCCGACACACATGGAACAGCTGATGATTTATGCGGCGCTCTTTTGCTTGGAGTATAACTACAAGCCGAACGAGATTCAAATGGAGCTTCGTATTTATCAGAATGACGGAATCATTTGTCACCAGCCCACGATCGAAGATATTTTCCCCATCATGGACCGGATCATAACCTTCGATAAAATCATCAACAGTATCAAAGAGGAGGAGTAAGCCATGAACCCCATCGCGGAAGATATTTTGATGCACTATGGCGTCAAGCGGCGCTCTGGGCGCTACCCCTGGGGTTCTGGTGAAAACCCCTATCAGCATGGCGGCGACTTTCTGGCCAGAGTGGAAGAACTCGAAGCCATGGGAAAGAGCCAAAAAGAAATTGCCGAAGAACTGAAGATGTCCACTATGGAAATTGCATTTGGTTCCAGGCTGAAACATGCCTGGAACGCTTTTTTGGGTAACGAAACCTTTGGGTTCCGATACCCGCTTGGCCCAAGCTCCTCCTACCGTCCGGACCGGCCCATTTTCAGCCGGGGCAATGAGCGGTCCATCATCACATCGGTCTACAACCGGATCGCGCTGGACGCGTCCTCCATCGCCATCCAGCACGCGAGGCTGGATGAGGACGGGCGGTTTACCGAGGTGATCGACTCCTCGCTGAATTCCTGCTTGTCCCTGGAGGCGAATCTGGACCAGACCGGACGGGCCTTTATCCAGGACGTGGTCATGTCCATGCTGGACGAGGGCTGCGTGGCCATCGTGCCCACGGACACCGATATCGACCCGGAAAACGGCTCCTACAAAATCGAGAAGCTGCGGGTCGGCAAGGTCCTGGAATGGTATCCACAGCACGTAAAGCTGCGGGTCTATAACGAGCAGCGGGGTGAAAAGCAGGACATCATCCTGCCCAAGAGCACAGTGGCCCTGGTGGAGAACCCGTTCTTCGCAATCATGAACGAGCCCAACTCCACCATGCAGCGGCTGATCCGGAAGCTGAACATTCTGGACGCCATCGACGAACAGAGCGGCTCCGGAAAGCTCAATCTGATCATCCAGCTCCCCTACGTCATCAAGACGGAAGCGAGACGTCAACAGGCGGAAAAACGCCGTAGAGATATTGAGGAACAGTTGTCCGGCTCCAAGTATGGCGTCGCTTACACCGACGGCACGGAGCATGTGGTGCAGCTGAACCGGCCCATCGACAACAATCTGATGTCCCAGATTGAATACCTGACGAGTATGCTTTACAGCCAGTTGGGAATCACCCAGGGGATATTGGACGGCACTGCTGATGACCGGACGAAGCTGAACTACGACAACCGGACTATCGAACCCATCCTGTCCGCCATTGTTGACGAAATGAAGAGGAAATTCCTCACCAAAACTGCTCGGTCACAGAAGCAGTCGATCCTGTTCTTCAGAGACCCGTTCAGGCTGGTGCCCATCAACGACATCGCCGAAATCGCCGACAAGATGACTCGCAATGAGATCATGACCTCCAACGAGATCCGGCAGAAGATCGGTATGAAGCCGTCGAAGGACCCCAAGGCGGACGAGCTCCGGAACAGTAACCTAAGCGCCCCGAAAGGGGAGGGCGAACAGCCACCATCTGAATCCGAAGGAGGAAATGTTCAAAATGGATCTGAAGTTTGACTTTAGTGGCTGGGCTACCCGAAACGATCTTGTCTGCGCTGATGGGCGAACCATTCGCCACAACGCATTCGAGCATTGCGACGGGAAGACGGTTCCTCTTGTTTGGAACCACCAGCACAACGAACCCACCAACATCCTGGGCCACGCCCTCTTGGAGAACCGCAAGGACGGCGTCTATGCATACTGCACGTTCAACGAGAGTGAGAGCGGCAAAGCGGCCAAGGAGCTGGTGCAGCACGGGGACATTGTGTCCCTCTCCATCTATGCCAATGGGCTCCAGCAGACGCCGAACAAGGACGTCATGCACGGCGACATCCGCGAGGTCAGCCTGGTAGTGGCCGGTGCGAATCCCGGCGCCTTCATTGACTTCGTGGACATGGCTCATGGGGAAGGCGGTGAGCAGGAGATGATCCTGTCCGCTTACGAGCCTATTTCCCTGTACCGTCCCGATGAGAAGCCCCCGCTGATCCACAAGGCCGATACCAAGGAGAAGCCTGATGACAAGCCCAACGCGGGCGAAGACGGGGACAAACCTAGACCGCTACCTGGAGCGTGGGACTATGTATGTACTGGAGGACGATGGAGTCAAAGCCGAGTGCGTGGTAACCGATGAGGGAGACCGGATTCTGGAACTGAAAAACATCGCTGTTGAGCCTGCCGATCAGGGCAAGGGCTACGGAAAGGCCCTGATAGATTTCTTAATCGAAACCTATGCAGGACAGTATACGGTGCTGCAGGTGGGCACTGGGGACAGCCCGTCCATCATCCCGTTTTATGAGGCCTGCGGCTTTCGCAGGCACCATCTGGTCAAGAACTTTTTCACCGACCACTACGACCACCCCATTTACGAGTGCGGGGTGCAGTTAGTGGACATGGTGTACCTGCAAAGAGAACTATGAGGAAGCGGAGCGCCCGTGTGAGCGCTCCGCTTTGCATTAAGTATCCCTGAAATAGACAGAGAGGGACAGTGTGCGCCACTTTGGGGGATGTTATGATGGCCTGTCCCTGATTCAGCCGGTGTAGGCATCCTCTGCCGTATTCTTGAAATTCTGCTTTTCCAACCATTCCCTTTCCTCTTCGGTCTCGGGGATATCGATCCGCTCAATCTTGAAGATCACCGGCCGGGTCCCGTCGTTGCAGCAGGCGATCATCATCCGCTCATCATTGGTCCATTTGTGCATGATGGACCCACCCTGGAGGGCTGTGTAGACATACCGGCTGATGGCGTCCCACGCTTCCCCGCAGAATTTCCCGTTCATCAGGTGGTAAAAATCGTCCCGTTCAGCGGTACGCTTGAGCAAAAAGGTATCTCCCTTTCGAAAGCAGGGGCAGGGGCCTGACTTGGGGTCCGCAAGATACTTCTCCTGATACTCCGGAAACACTTTGGTCTCCAATACTGTAATTCTGCATTCGTGCTGCATGGTTTCACCCTCCTTGGTATTTCGCTTTTCGTCCAGCAGGACGGGAACTGACTGCCTTTTGTCCCCATTGTATCTGGGAAAGACTCTGCTGGCAAGGGGAAGCAGATCGGGATGTCAGGCATATCAGTTTTTAACAAGCTATAATCAAAGAATACCGCCCGCCGGCATCCACGGATGTTCAGCGGGCGGTATCGGATCAATCGGACCACTGGCGGCGATCCCACTCTTTTTTTAAGATGGCATACTGCACGGTGTTTTCATATCTGGGTGTGCCGTCGGGATTATTCACGAAGGAGATGAATTCCAGGAACATTCCCTCCCGGCGCATGCCCAACTTCTCGCACAGGTGCTGACTGGAAAGATTATAGTCCTCAGTATAGGCGTAGATGCGCCTTGCGCCCTTTTGGGAGAAGAGATAGTCAAAGAAGGCTTGGGCCGCCTCGAAGGCGTACCCCTTGCCTTGGTAGGCCTCATTCAGCATCCAGCAGGGGCTGAAGGTGTCCCGCACGGCGTCCTCGCCTGCATGTGGCTCGCCTGCCTCCGGATAGGCACCGATCTCGCCGATGACCTTGCCGCCCTCCTTTAGGGTGATGGCAAAGTAGTACTCCGTCTCGCCCAGTCGCTTTTGCATCTCCGCCCTGGCCTCGTTCAAGGAGTGCAGCTTCATGCAGGCAAAGCAGTTGACCGCTGGCTCTTTCAGATATTCGTAAACATCCGCCGCATCCGTCTCCAGATAGGGTCGCAGGATCAGCCGTTTTGTCTCGATCACCATATTTCGGCACCTCAAGAAAAGTAAAAATGGATTGTGGAATTTTATCAAATAGTTTTGTTGTAAAAGTCAAGAAAAATCCGTCAAAATCACAAGATTTTGACGGATTTTTGGTCCGAGTGGGGCGATTCGAACGCCCGGCCCCGTGATCCCAAACCTATGTCTGAACCTTCAGGCAGAACTGAGTCGCACTCTTTGGCGCTTTCCGTCGCTCCTGCGGTTCCTTTTTGAAACTCTTTTGCCCTGTTTGTTTCAGACACAGCTTTCGTCTTTTGGGATTTGTGTGGGATTGAATTCTGTATATTAAAAGTGCTTCCGACCGGGTTTACATCCAACAGCGGGTGTTTTTGCCGCAGAGAGCAGCTCAGAAATTGCGCCGCATAAACAAAGAAATAAGCGCGATGACAAAGAAACAGCAGGCTGACTTGGATGATAGCCAGCCTGCTGAGCGAAGATGTTTATTCTATGTTTTGCCTTTCAGCAGCAATGCGTGTTCTTTTACCAGAGAATGCAATGCCGATTTTTATAATTGACGTAACATTCATTGCCTGCAAATCAACGCTGTATGCACGGTCGTTAATCTGTTGCAAGGCAACATTAGCAAGGTCTTCAAGCTGTGCTTCAGAGCGATCTTTTCCAGCCTTTAATTCAATCAGAATACCAGGCAGCCGCTTATTCAAAGGAAGCATCTGAATATCAAATCGTCCATCACCAGCTTCGCGATTGGAGGTAATGCGATAGCTGTTGTCCATCACAGCGCACATACCCAATATCAGACCATGGTAAAATGTTTCGTCGGCAGCATCGTGGAAACTTATTGTTTGGAGCAGAAACTTCTCCAAGGTTTTTTGCAGTGAGTCGCTATCTACCTTGTAGATAGCTTCCTGAATAGCAATAGCAACGGAACGAGGAATAATATTCTCAAGCTGAGAGAGGATCTCCTTGCTGTAGACGAAAGAAATCTCTTTGTTGGGCAGAGCCACTTCGCACATATAATCCTCGCCGTAAGACTGGTCGCAGCTCACAGCCTTCAAATAACCTGCCACCAGCAGGAAGCTGTAAACAGAGGACGGATCATTCTGGATCTGCGGATAAATGACGCCGGTGTCAATGTGCGTAACGAAGGATTCGCCCTTCATCAACAGCTCCAGACGCTCCATAATATCCGGCGTTGCAGAAGCCAGCACCTCACGGATGATGTCATTGCTTCCGGTGGACTGCCAGAATGCTTTGGGACGGCAGTTATTATTGAAGTATCCAATGACAGACCAGGGATTAAAAATCTCGGTATTGCCGAAAAGGTAACCATCATACCACTCGCAAAGCTCCTGATATTTATCAGAAGCATGATAGTAGTCTGCCATCTCGTGTACTTCGCTTGAAGTGAAGCCGAAATATTTACTGTAGCGCTCGTCTAAAATCGAGTTGATCTTCAGATTGTTCAGGCCACTGAAGATACTTTCCTTGGCAACACGCAGGATGCCGGTCAGGAAACCATAGCTCAGATGCGGATTGTCTTTCAGACCACCGGAGAACAGGTTTCGCATGAACCCGATGATCGTGTCGTAGAAGCCGCTCACATGGCCCTGCTGAATGGGAGTATCATATTCGTCAATGATGACGATAGGTGCGACATCGTGGTGCTTATGGAGGAGCAGCGTCAGTGTCCGCAGGGACATTTGATATTCCACTTCGTCAGCGGCTTCTGTTGCAAGAAGGGAATATTCCTCTTTTTCGTAATCACTAAGTGCGGAGCTGGATGCCAACTCGTCGTGGCGGCGGAATTCCTGTGCGATCAGCTTTTGGAGCGTCTGATAGGTTTCTTCCCAAGAGGTGTATTTAACATCCTTAAAGGACAGAAAAATCACAGGATACTTTCTATGGTGGGCAAGATAGGATCCTCCGCAGGACCAGATTTTCTTATCTCTGAAGTAAACGGAAGTGTCCTCGGTCGTCTTTTCGAAGAAAGTGCGGAGCATATCCATGTTCAACGTTTTGCCAAAGCGTCTGGGGCGGGTAAATAGGGATACTTTGGGGCGCTCGTCCAGAAACTCCTTGATCATTAAGGTCTTGTCCACATAGTAGTAGTTTTTGCAGGCGTCCCGGTAATCAGATACGCCAATGGGCAACGGCTTGCGCGCAGATGATGCGGGCTTTACCTCACTCCGATGACCACGCTTATCCATCGGCTTTTGAGCGCTGTCCGGGATAAACCACTGCCTGCCCTCCTTATATGCGCCAGAGATACGTCCAGCTTTGCAAAGCTCATTGACCCGTCGTTCGGTAATACCCCAAGCGGAAGCCGCTTCTTTGATCGTCATATTGGAACACCTCCATTGCAGTTCGTTAAGAACATTATAACCACTATTCCGAATAAAATCAACTGTATTATTCCGAATGATAACGGCGTTATTCGGAACGGTTTTATTCTGCGAATATTCTGTTCTTTCAGTAGCTATTTCCTGCTTTCTGTGATATTGTTCGTTTGCCAAAAGGAGGCGATGATATGCAGAAAGAAAATAATCTCGCGGTCGGGCAATGGTGCGACCACTGGTTCACCGCTAACCGCCACAAATGGAATAGCAACACCGAGGGCGGGTACCGCAATCTGATTTACAGCCACATCATCCCCAGCATCGGAAGTGTGGCGCTCTCTGACTTGACAAAGCAGACAATCACCGATTTCTACGACAGCCTGCGAAGCCGGGGACTCGGCGCCAGAAGCGTCTGGTGCGTCCATCTGCTCCTGCGGCGGTGCCTGGACGAAACAGCGCGGGATCGGCTCATTCCCTACAACCCGGTGCGGCTCTGCCGGGAGCCCAAGGCAGAGGAATACAAAACAGCCCCTCTGCGATTGGGGCAGCTCCAGCGTTACCTGAACGCGGCAGAACAGCTCGGCATACTCCCCATTATCTATACAGGACTTTCAAGCGGCCTGCGGCAATGTGAACTGATCACCTTGTCGTGGGCCGATTTTCATGTCCGCTACAGGTACATCCTCAAGGGTCAGCGGTTGCTGACGCTCAATGACAAAGCGGTACACCTTCTGGAGCAGATACCGGAAACCGGCTTGCCCCATGTGTTCCTCAATGCCAAGACCGGAGCGCCGTACAAGCTCCACGAGTTCTACTACTTACACAAGAAGATTCTGAAACAGGCAAGGCTTCCATGGGTGGCCTTTCGTGATCTGCAGCGTCAGTGCATGGAGGTAGGAATATGACACTTCAGGAATACATCAGCTTCTGGCAGGAAACCTATGACAAGCATCAGAGCAGACCGACCACCTATGCGGCACACAACTATGTGTTCAAAAACCACATTCTCCCCGGCTTGGGAGATATACCGCTCTCTGAATTGACATCGGAGATGGTCGGAGAATTTTTGGAGGGGCGGCGGCGCTTCGGCAATCATCGACCCGGCAGCTCTGGTCTGGGCGAAGAAACCATGCGGCACATCCACCGCCTGCTGCAGCAATGCTTGGATCAAGCCATACGGGACGGTCTCCTGACAGAGAATCCCGCCAAGGCGTTCCACTACCGCAAATCCATGACAGTAAAAGCGAATATCATGACGCCTCTGGAGATGGAGGACTATCTGGACGCCGCCGAGCGGCTGGGCTATCTGCCCATGTTCATGCTGGCGCTGACGGCAGGGCTTCGCCAAGGCGAGCTCATCGCCCTGAAATGGAGCGACCTTGATATCGAAAGTCGGACGCTGACCATCGCAGAAAACCGTGCGGTGGTACGGCGAGAGTTGGTGGAGTACGGCGATCAGACAAGGACGATAGCACTGACACCGGAGGTAATCGACCTCCTGATCATGGAACACGCCAAGCACCCAAACAGTCCGCTGATGTTCATGCATCCGGCCACGCAGAGGACCTACTCGCCGCAGATGGTACGCCGGATGCATAACGAGATCATCAAGGAAGCGGGGCTTGACCATATCCGATTCACAGATCTCCGGCACACCTGCGCCGTTCTATCTCTGCGGAACGGCGTGGAAACCAAGGAACTGACGCGGATGCTGGGACATTATCGGCCGTCGATAACCCGGCAGAACTATGAACCTTATCTGCTGTCCACGGCAAAAAAGGATGAGAATATGCCAAAGGAAGCTACGCAGAGTGAGCTGCAGCAGGCGGCAAATGTTCTGGATAATCTTCTGAAATTCTGATAGCTATTCCGCAAAAGGTGAGTTGTCCACAGAACTCAATCATTTTACATCCAAAGAGGAGGAAACAAAATGAAAAATAGAATCATCATTGCCGCTGCATTCGCCGCCTGTCTCGCCCTGTGTGCCGCTGTATGGACACAGACCGAAAAGGTCGAGAAAACACCCACGCCGAGCGAAACGACCGCCGTGACCACTCCACGGCCGACACCCCCAGAGACAGAAGAACGGGTGTTTCCAGCAATTGTAGAAAAGCAAGAATCGGGAATGCCGGAAGCTGAATCAGCCCCGGAAGTGGCCGCCAAGGAGTTGCCCACCCCTGCACCGGAAATAGAAGATGAAGCCGAAACAGAACAGAAATCTGCACCTCCTACGCAGACAGAACCCGCTCCGGTACATCCTACGCAGTCTGAATCGGCACCGGAACCAATAGCTAACGATAACGAACTGGCGGATATGGTCTATGTCCCCGGCTTTGGCTGGATACAAAGCGAAGGCCCCAATCATGTCGAGTATGCCGAGGATATGTACGAGAACGGCAACAAAATCGGCATCATGGGCTGACCTCAAAAATTGCGCCGCATAAACAAAGAAATAGCCGTGGGAGTGTTAACAGCATTCCCACCTCGTTTGTCAAAAAGCGCATTTATTATAGCATCTGAACGGAGAACTTTCAACAGCAGTCGCAGAATATTCGTGCGTTTACGGAGAATTATCTTGTTTTTTCGACAGGAACGTGGTATCATGGAGGCACACTTATAAGATTTCGGCGAAACCAAAGCTCGTTGCACAGAAACAGGTTTATTATTATGGGGTGCCCATTATGGAAGTAAGTTATAAAAAACTATGGAAACTGCTTATCGACAAAGATATGAAAAAGAAAGATTTGCAGTCTGCCGCAGGTATTAGTTGGTCGTCCGTGACAAAGTTGTCCAAGGGCGAAACGGTCAGCATGGAAGTCCTTATGAAAATCTGCAAGGTTCTCAACTGCGACATCGGAGACATCATGGAGCTGCTACCGGAGGAAGCTCCAGAATCCTAAAAGAGAGGTTTGTATGGCGAAAAATCAACGTGATTTTTTCAAGAAGAAAAACGAGTGGTCTGAAATTAAGGATACGCTTCTTAGATGCTACTTGCCCCAGTATTTCCAAAAGCTCCTTGTTTCAGGGAAGCCGATTTTCTATATTGATTGCTTTGCTGGCAAAGGCAAGTTTGACGATGGAAATGATGGCTCCCCACTGATAGCAATGCAAATCATAAACGAGCGGTTAGGCATGAGCAGAATATCCCGAAAGAACAATGCAATCGTGCCTTGCTTTATTGAGCTGAATCACGCTGCAGACTTGGAACAGAACCTGATGCTGCATCCTTATCAGTATGGGACACCACAGGTAGTTGACGGGAAATTCGAGGATAATATCCGTGGCTTATTAAAGGATAAACGCGGATACAATGTCTTCCTTTACATTGACCCATATGGAATACAAGCACTTGATTCGCAGCTCTTTGATGAGATTGGCACATACGGATTTCGTTCCTTTGAGATGCTCATCAATTTCAATTCCTTCGGTTTCTTCCGAGATGCCTGCCGTGTGATGAAAGTAGATATTTCTCAGGATGATGCCTTGATGGGCCTTGATGACTTGGTTGAATATGAGCCAACAACGGTAACAGCATCTCCTCAGTCAGAGAATTTGTTGACGCGAATCGCCGGTGGAAACTACTGGATGGATATCGTCAGGGATTTTCAAATGGGTCGCATCGACGGGTATCAGGCAGAACGCAGGTTATCAGCAGAATACAAACAGCACCTGAAGCAGAAGTACAAATATGTGTTGGACATGCCCATCAGACTGAAACCTGGTCAGAGGCCCAAGTACCGGATGATACATGTTTGCGACCATGAAGACGGCTGTTTTCTTATGGCTGAAAACATGCAGCGTCGAAAAGATGAGCTGTTTGTCAACATCCAGCAAAACGGTCAATTGTCCCTCTTTAATATGATGAGCACCGTAACATCCACAGTGGAAAATGATATTTTGACGCAAGAAGAGATAGAGCAGATGGTTCTGGCCCATATCCATCAAATGACAAGTGAGACGCATATCACGGTTTTTCTTGCTGATTTTTGTAATGAATACGGAGTTATCTGCCCATTCAGGATGATATACGAGATTCTCACAAAACTCGAAAATGCTGGAACGATTGATATCGTAAGAGACCCAGCGTTAACAGCCGCAGGAAAGAAAAGAATGTTCTGGGAAGAGAAAGCTGGCCAGACCGTAATTGTTAGGAGGCACACATAATGAAGCACGTAAAAGGATTCATAACGCGGAAAACCATGCTCTATGAGACGGGAGTGGAGTATGGCGATTACACCATGAATCATGTGCTCGGCTGTGCGCACGGATGCAAGTATCCTTGTTATGCGTTCCAACAGAAAAAACGGTTCGGTAACGTAAAAAGTTATGAGGAATGGTTACAACCATATCTCGTTTCAAACACGTTGGAGCTCTTGGACAAAGAAATTCCAAAGCTGAAAGACAAAATCAAATCGGTACAGCTCTGTTTCACGACTGACCCTTTCATGTATGGATATGACGAGATAAGGAACATGAGCATTGCCGCGATTAGGAAACTAAATGAGGCAGGCATTATCTGTACTACATTGACGAAAGGTATCCTTCCGATAGAGCTGAAAGAATGCTCATTGAGAAACGAACATGGTATCACACTAATAACGCTTGATGAGGATTATCGTCGTAAAATGGAGCCCGGAGCAGCCTTGTGTGAAGAGCGCCTCGCTGCATTACGGGCATTACATGAGGCCGGGTGCAGGACATGGGTAAGTATTGAGCCTTATCCAACACCAAATCTCATAGAGCAGAACCTTCATGACCTGCTTGAGTCCGTCGGTTTTGTTGACCGGATTATATTTGGGCGCACGAACTATAGCAAAGAAGTGAGCGCATACACTGCACACAAACATTTTTATAATAAATGTGCTGCCGAGGTGGTTCAATTCTGCCAGGAGCGAAACATCAGCTATCACATCAAAGAGAAGACAATCACGGAAGAGTAATCTCCAGAGAAAAACACAGGAGGCAAAAACGCATGGCTGCTTTAGACGATTTGATTAGCCAGATTCCGGACGAGTCTCTGCGTGAGCGGATTCGTGCAGAGGTAAAGAGGGCAAATCGCCAGAAAAAATTCGGTCTGGTATTTGAAGAGCATCTGCCGGAAGCCACACCACTTTATGATATTCCGGTGAAACGTGGTTCCGTCGTTGCCAAGAAGGATGGGCAGATCACAGACATCTACTATGTAGAAAAAATCAAGGATGGGCAGGCCGCCTGTTTCCATAAGGCGTCAAAGGTGCACGTCGTGCTGCCGGTAGATGTGCTGGTGTGTGTGGCCCAATTCGGTGAGCCCATCTATCCCTATCTGCAGCCACTGGACACAGTCTGCAATGCGCCAGACAGTGACCTTTGGCACACACTGATTGAAGCGGACAACTACCATGCGCTACAGCTGCTGGAGTACCTCTATGCCGGAAAGGTAGATTGTATCTACATCGACCCACCCTATAATACAGGGGCTCGCGACTGGAAATACAATAACGATTATGTTGACGGCAATGATACCTACCGGCACAGCAAGTGGCTTTCCATGATGGAGAAGCGACTGAAACTTGCAAAGCGCCTCTTGAATCCTGCCGACTCGGTCATGATAGTCACCATCGATGAAAAGGAGTACCTACACCTGGGGTGCTTGTTAGAGGAGCTGTTCCCCAATGCGCGCATCCAAATGGTAAGCATAGCGAACAATCTGGCTGGGGTGCAGAGAGCAAATGAATTTGGAAGAGTAAATGAGTTTGCTTTCTTTATCATGATTGGTGAGGCAGTCCCACAAAGAATGACCTTAGATGCAGAATGGATAAAAGAAGGCGGCAGAACTCATCTGGGCGTCATTCGCTGGGATTTGTTGCGTAGAACTGGAACTAATGCTCAACGTTCAGACTCTCCCGGCTGTTTTTATCCAATTTATATCAGCGAAGACGGGAAGAAATTTATGGGAGTTGGTGAAACTCTTCCGCTGGGAATGGGTATCAGTGAAGCACCGCAAGCACCGCAAGGGGTCATTTCACTTTGGCCTATCAGACAAGATGGTAGCGATGGGAGATGGCAACTGAGTCAAGATAGTTTTGAAGAAAAACAGAAAAAGGGGCTGATTAAACTTGGCCCTTTCAAAGGCGAGCAAACAACGGTTTATTATTTGAAACCCGCTGAAGAAGCAAAGCTATATGATGGGACATATGAAGTAATTGGGCATGCTGAGGATGGTTCCGTAATCACGTCAGAAGCGACATCTGATGAGCGGAAAGTGCTTCCAACAACAATGTGGCAAATCAGTGCGCACGATTCTACTCATTATGGGACACGTCTTATAAAAAAATTTATTCCGGGACGTGAATTCTCATATCCGAAATCTTTATATGCGGAGCGCGATACAATTAAATTTTTTGTTGCGAACAAGCCAAACGCTTTAATTATTGATTTTTTTGCCGGTTCAGGAACCACCTGTCATGCAGTCAATCTCTTGAATGCTGAAGACGGAGGACATCGCCGTTGCATAATGGTCACTAATAACGAGGTTTCTGATAATGAGGCAAAAGCCTTAACAAAAAGAGGTTTTAAACCAGGTGATGAAGAATGGAACAGGCTCGGCATTGCGAGATATATAACCTGGCCTCGTACAGTGTGTTCCTTAAAAGGTCGCGATATAAACGGCAAGCCACTCAAGGGTGATTATCTTACCAGTGGTGAGGAGCCGATGCACATGGCCGATGGTTTCAAGGCGAATGCTACTTTCTTCAAGCTGGGCTTCCTCGATAAGAACGCCGTGGCGCTGGGTCGCCAATTTAAGGAGCTGCTCCCTGTTCTCTGGCTGAAGGCCGGTGCCCACGGGCCTTGTCCCGCGCTTGAGGAGACAGCGGAAGTGCCTGCTATGCTGATGCTGCCGGTGAATCATTTCGCTGTGCTGACGGACGAATCGCAGTATGAGGAGTTTGCTGCGCGGGTGAACGGCGAGGACTCCATTACGACGGTATACATCGTGACCGATTCCGAACCGGGCTACCGGGAGATGATTTCCGGGCTGCATGCCGAGGATACCTACCAGCTTTACAGAGACTATCTGGATAACTTCCGGATTAACCACGGAGGACGCTAAGATGAAAGTAGAATTATTTCCTTTCCAGAAGATGGCGCTATTCCAGCTGCGGAGAAAGACCGCTGAGGCCCTCGGCTCCTACCAGCGCACCCATACACCGCAGGTACTTTCTTTCACCGCTCCTACCGGCGCGGGTAAGACCATCATCTTGGCGTCTCTGATTGAATCTATCTATTTCGGTGATGAGGAGTATCCCGACCAGCCGGATGCCATCTTTGTCTGGCTCTCGGATTCTCCGGAGCTCAACGAGCAGTCGCGCAGCAAAATCGACCTAAAGGCGGACAAGATTCGGCTCGACCAGTGTGTGACTATCACCGATGAATCCTTTGACCAGGAAATGTTGGATGATGGGCATATCTATTTCCTGAATACCCAGAAGCTGGGTAAGAGCAGTAATCTGACAAAGAAGGGCGACGGACGCACCTTCACCATCTGGGAAACGCTGCAGAACACGATGGACGAGAAGTACGACCGCTTGTACTTCATCATTGACGAGGCCCACCGTGGCATGCAGGGACGCGCTGCTGCGCAGGCCACCACCATCATGCAGAAGTTCCTCAAGGGCAGCCGGGAAGACCGTCTGGCTCCCGTTCCCGTCGTGCTTGGCGTGACCGCTACGCCGGAGCGTTTCAACAATCTGGTGTCCGGGACAGAGTCGACCATCCAGAAGGTCATCGTGTCCGCCGACGATGTTCGGGCATCCGGTCTGCTGAAAGACAGAATCATCATCGCCTATCCGGAGGATGCCTCCGGAAGCAAGGATATGGCCGTGTTGCAGGCTGCCGCTGATGACTGGAAGCAGAAATGGGAGCACTGGTCTCAGTATTGTCAGGAGCAGCACTACGCCTATGTGAATCCGGTTTTCGTGATTCAGGTGCAAAACCAGACCGGCAGCGGCATTTCCGATACTGACTTGGATGACTGCCTCCGGAAGATTGAGGAGCGGACAGGCTTCCGTTTCCAGGATGGAGAAGTCGTACATACCTTCGGCCAGACGACCAGCACCATCCAAATCAATGGAGTCGCAGTAAGATATCTGGAGCCATCCCGCATTGCAGACGAGAAAAATGTCAAGGTGGTTTTCTTCAAGGAGAATCTCTCCACTGGCTGGGACTGCCCTCGCGCTGAAACCATGATGTCTTTCCGTCGTGCTACGGACGCGACCTATATCGCGCAGCTGCTCGGCAGAATGGTCAGAACACCCATGCAGATGCATATTCAGGTGGACGATGTCTTGAACGACGTGCACCTTTATTTGCCGTACTTTGATGCCCAGACCGTTGAGGATGTGGTCAAGGCGCTTCAGAGCACCGAGGGCGGTGAGATTCCCACCGATGTTATCGGCGACTCCTTCGAGAACAGCACCATCGAAACGTGGACTGTCCGTCCGACCAGACCAGCTCCCGCCCAGCGTCCCGCGAGGCCGAAGCAACAGGTTCCCGGCCAGATGTCTTTGGGAGACAGCCCTTCCCCTGAGACCGGCTATGAACCTGCCGCGCAGGAGCCGACGCAGCAGACACCCGCGCAAAGCGGCAACACCTCATTCGGCACACCAGCGGCACCTGCTTCCGATACAACGGATACCGTGCGCCCGGTGAGTGGTGTGAGCACTGAAACGCCCGCAAATGGAGCTGCTGCAGGAACCGAGCCAACCGCGACATCTGAGCCTCAGCCTGCTCCGATGGACGTTCCCGAAGAGCCTGAACTTGACCGTGAGGCCATCGTAAAGGCCATCAATGATGCCGGACTTCTGACCTACGACGTGCGCAGGGTCAGAATCAACGACTACCTGAAATCCTTGTTCAGCCTCACCCGGCTCCTGACGCAGTCCGGTCTTCAGCCCTCTGCCTCCTATGATGTTGTGAATGAAATCGTGGAGATGATACGCAGCTTCATCAAGAAGACAAAGGACGAGGGCAGATATGACGAGCTGGCCACGCAAGTACTGCAGTTCAAGCTGAAAACGCAGACGTTTGATGTGTTCGGCGAGTCCGTGGATGACCATGCGGAGATGGATTTGTTCTCCACCACGGATACCGACCTCGACCGGCAGTTCCGCCTTGCGGAGCTTAAGCTGGGCAACGAGGGTGTCGGCATCCGCTATGGCACCCAATACGCAGATGACGATAATCCTGCCGGATATAAAATCGATGTTATCATCTTTGCTGCCGACGCAGACTGCATGGATATGCTCCACAACTATGCCCGCAGCCGGTTCCACGACATCAACGACGCGAATCGCCGCCGTATCACCGGCCTGACCGAGCGGTACCGGAAAAAGTATGACAGCATTGTTTCCGATGGCGATATCATCAGTAAGCATAACTTCCGGCTGCCGGAGACCATCAGCATTGAGCGCAGCAATGTCGGCGAGGCTTATACCGACCATCTGTTTGTGGACAATGCGACCGGCAAAGCCGTCATCAACCTGAACAATTGGGAAAAGGCTGTCCTTCAGGCCGAACGTGGCCGGTCGGATTATATCTGCTGGCTCCGCAATCCGCCGAGGAAGTCATGGTCACTGTGCATCCCCTATGAGCAGAACGCGGAGAAGAAATCGATGTATCCCGATTTTTTGATTATCCGGAAGGACGAGATGGGCTTTGTCATTGATATTTTGGAGCCTCACGATGGCACCAGAACGGACAATCTGGGCAAGGCTAAGGGCTTTGCTGAGTATGCCCGTCAGAATCCCGGTGTCGGCAGGCTTCAGCTTATCCGACTGCTGAACGGGCGCATCAAGAGACTGGATATGTCCCGCAGCGCCGTCCGTGACCGCGTTTCTCACGCGATGTCCAATGACGAGCTTGACCATATTTTTGATGAGGATGGATTTTTTGGTTAAAGGCTGGTGAAGCAGAATGTACGACGAGAACATCATATCCCGGATGAACGATTATCTTCACAAGGCCGCGCAAGCACTGGCGTCGTGGCTTTCTGTGATGCTGCCCAAATCCGGCGAAGACTGGTGGGAGGAGTGCGTACTCTCCAATCTGAGTTATCCCCAGAGAGAGCTCATTGAGAAAAAGGGTCTTTCCAAGCTGGAGGAATTAGACCTTGCAGCGCTTCTTCGTGTTGCCAACAAGTCTTGGTACACGATGCGCGGCTACGCCTATCTTCCGACCAGTGAGCGGGAGTGCATTCGCGATATGATTGGCGTCCGGAACAACTGGGCGCATGTCAGCGCGGAGCTTCCCGGCAAGGATACCATCGTATCGGATATTGAATGCCTCATCCGGTTTTTCGCCCAAATGAACCGGAGCGGATTGATTCCTGATTTGGAACAGCTCAAAGCAAGGGTGGAGCGTCCCGAAGCATTCAAGGATGAAACACCTCCGCAGCCAGTGTTCCGCCCGACCGTTACTGCGCCCAAGCAGGCAGATGTCATCGTGGAACCGGAGGTTGTACAGGAGGACGATATCACAGAAAGAAGCCTCGTTTACATCGTCGGCAGCCCGGATACCAAGGGTATGGTGTTTTCTGTTACGCAGCTTGGCGATACAAAGAAGTACGAGGTATTCGTCGAAGGTGCGCTGAAGACCTATTATGAGGGTCAGATTGCACTGGTGAGCAGCACGCCTGAATATGAGTGGGTGGATTCTGAGACCCTGCGAAGCTATCTCTCTGCCTACCAGATTAACAATCCGTCTGCCGGAAATCTGTATTCCCTTAATGCTGCCCGTATCGATTTCGTGCCCTATCAGTTCCGACCGGCATTGAAGCTGATAAAAGCAGACGAACCAAGGATTCTGATTGCAGACAGCGTCGGTGTCGGTAAAACCATCGAGGCCGGTCTGATTATCAAGGAGCTGCAGGCCCGCTCCGATTTGGAAAACATCATGATTATCTGCCCGAAGCCGCTTGTCGCAGACCGCAAGTGGGAAAATGAGATGAAGCGCTTTGACGAGGAATTCACGCCCTTGGATGGCGATACTCTTCGGCAGATTATCTCTGATACCGACCGTGACGGCGAATGGCCTACCCGCTATGGAAAGGTCATCGTCCCGTATTCCATTCTGGATGCGAGGACATACCAAGGGAACCAATCCAAGCGCCATAAGAGCTTCGGCCTCCAACAATTAGACCCGGCACCGCATTTTGATTTGGTCATCATTGATGAGGCCCACCATCTGCGCAATGGCAGCATGGAGAAGGACAAGGCATTTGCATATAAGTGCGTCCACTACTTCTGTCAGCACGCAGACGCTGTCGTAATGCTGACCGCGACTCCGCTGCAGACAAGTGACGACGACCTGTACACGCTGCTTAATCTGCTGCGCCCGGATGTCGTAATCGACAAGAAGAGCTTCACGATGATGTCGCGTCCGAATCCGTATATCTCTCAGTGCGCCCACATCGTTCGAGCTGCGAAGGAAAACTGGAAAGCAGAAGCACTGGAAACGCTGGATAGTGTTCTCACGACCCAATGGGGTGAAAATGTAATCGCAAACAATCCGGTATTTGAGCAAATCCGGAAGGTTCTCAGACAGGACACCATCACCCGTGAGGAGCGGGTAAAACTCATTACCGATATTGAGTCTCTCCATAGCTTCAATATGATGCTCAACCGGACGCGCAGAAAGGATATCCAAGATTTCTGCATTCGGAGAACGCATACGCTGGAGAGCGATTTTACTGACCAACAGCGGGAGCTCCATGATGCTCTCTTGACTTTTGAAGTCGCTGCGCTGTCCAAATTGCACGGTGGCCGTGGCGTCAAATTTATGATGTCAACGATTCGCCGTCAGGCTGCAAGCTGCATCTTTGGCCTTGCTCCGCACATTCGGGGTATCATTGACCGCAGATTCGAGCAGATGACGGACGACCCGGAATTTGATTTTGATGAAGGCGAGTTCAGCGAGATGGACTTGGAGACATTCCGCTCCATCGCAAAGAACATTCTGGAAATGGCGGATAACCTGCCGGAGGACGACCCGAAATTCGATGGGGTGCTCCAGATTATCCGAGAAAAGCAGAAATCTGAAAATAATAAAATCATCCTGTTCAGCACATTCCGCTACACGCTGTATTATATCAAAAGAAAGCTGCGAGAAGCGGAATTTCGTGTCGAGCAAATCGATGGTAGCGTTAAAAGTGATGACCGGCTGGATTTCCGGGCCCGGTTTGAACTCCCGAAGGATGACCCGGAAGCCATTGACATCATGCTTTTCACAGAAGTCGGCTCTGAAGGCTTGGACTATCAGTTCTGTGACATGATGATAAACTATGACCTGCCTTGGAATCCCATGCGCATCGAGCAGCGCATTGGTCGTATCGACCGCCGAGGCCAAGGGAGCGAAGTTGTAAACATCTATAACGTTATCACCAGTGATACTGTGGACGCTGACATTTATGACCGCTGCCTCTCTCGCATCGGTGTCTTTGAAGGGAGCATCGGTGAATGCGAGGAGATTCTCGGCGAAATCGGCAGGCAAATTGAGCTGATAGCACTGGATACCAACCTTACGGATGCAGAGCGAAAAGCAAAGCTGGAGCAGATGGCCGATAATGAGGTGCGCAAGGCCCAAGAGCTGAACAAGCTGGAAAGCGAGGAGAAGGAGCTATTCGGGTTCGATTTGTCGAACTATACGATGTCAAAGGAAATTCAGGAGGCAGAAAGTCCCTTCCTGTCGGCCAGAAGCATTCAGCACCTTGTCGAGATGTATCTCAATCACCGATTAGGTGGTAACAATTATATCCTTGGTGATGGTGCTCTGAAAACGCTGCGCCTCAGTGCAGTGGCGCGTTCTGAAATCCTGTCTGACCTCAAAAATCTGACTGGCCTGCGGAACAGCCTGCGTAGGAAATGGGAGGTTTATCTTAAGGGCAACAATCCGAACCACCCGATTACTTTTGATTCAGAAGCTGCCGAGAAAAACCGAACCGCCTTTTTCGTTACTCCGGTGCATCCGCTGGTCAAACAAGCCGCATCCTATTTTGCCACCAACAAGCTCGTTTATATTCACTTGGAATACTACTCTGACGAGATTCCAGCCGGTGATTACCCGATGTCTATTTATGCGTGGGATTATGTTGGGATTCGTTCAAATTTCAAATTGGTAGCAATCTGTGAAGAACCGAGAATTGCAGCAGAGCTCCCGGAATACATCCTGACAACTGCCGCAGTTGACTATTCTTCAAAGCTAAAGCCGGAGGCATGGGATGCTTTGGAGGAACACCATGTCCGGACGTGGCAAGCTGAGAAAGCCCAGCATACAGAGTCTACAAGGCAAGTCGCTCGCTATAAATTAGAGAGCTTAAAGAACAATTACCGAAACCGGAAATTGGTCTTGGAAAGAAAAATTGCTGAGGCCGGGGATGAACGAATTGCAACTATGCATCGCTCTGAATTGGAAAACGCTACACAGCGTTATCAGCAGAAGGTTTCAGAGATTGAAGCGAAGATTGCGAAGGCAGATATACATACTACGTTGATTGCAAACGGGGTTATCACGGTAAAGTAAAGAGGTGAGCGCTTTGAATATAGCTGATAAGATTCTCCAGAATCAAGATAGGGACGGCATGCTCAGGCGGTCGCTCGAACGGATAATTCAGCTCTATACCGATAAATCACACTTTGTCTACGAACTGCTCCAGAACGCGGAAGACGCAGGAGCTACCGGAATTCGGTTTGTCCAATACTCTGACAGGCTTGAAGTGATGCACGATGGAAAATCCTTCACTACGGAGAACCTGCAGGGCCTGTGCGACATAGGGCAGTCGGACAAGGTTAATGATTTAAACCAGATTGGCGAATTCGGTGTCGGCTTCAAATCAGTCTTTGGCATATGTGAAACGGTCAGGCTGTATAGCTCGCCGCGCAAAAAGGAGCTGGCAGAAAATTGCCATCCCTTCGCTGTTGAGATAAAGGACTTCACGAAGCCCGTAGATATCCTTGCCGTTGATGTTCCGGCTGGCTATACGACCCTCTTTGTGTTCCCATATAGCGTTGGATTCCAGTTTTCGGGATTTAAAAATCTGGCTGCGCTGAATGAAGCTATTACAAAGCGACTCAAAAATCTCGGAGTGACCACGCTCCTTTTTATGCGGCACCTCGAACTCATTGAGTACGAAATCAAGATTCCGGGCAAAGAAGCATCAGGGGAATATTTACTGGATGCTGAGCCGATAAATGACCACTGCACCCGCGTGTCGGCAATTGAATCCGAGGATGATAAGACGGACGAGTCTCTGTCATTCATCAAATTTTCGATGCCGATTGATTCGAGGGTTTCTACCCGTACAATTGACGTTGCGTTCACTGTCGCAACAGACAAAGAAGGAAAAACCACTTTCCAAAAAGCAAAGAATCCGTATATCTCCGTTTACTTCCCGACAGAGACCGAAAGCAAACTTGACTTCATTGTCCAAGGCCCGTTCCGCACTACTCCAAACCGGAGCAGTGTTCCTGCCGATGAAGAGGAAAACGAGGCTCTGGCTGAACAAACGGCAAAGCTCCTCAGACAGAGTGTCCTTGAGCTGCGCGATATGGGGCTCCTCGACTTGAGCCTGATTCGGATTCTGCCTCTTGATGAGGACGACTTTGATGTCTATCCGCTTTTCTATCCTTTATACGAAGAAATGCGGGATTTGTTTTCGTCGGAGCGCGTCTTGCCCGTTAAGGATGGGAAGGGCTACACTAAGGCTGCCAATGCAGTTATTGCAAGAAGCAGAGAAATTGCGGAGCTATTGCCCAGCGAGTTAATCTCGGAACTTATCAACGGCAAAAGACATTATGAATGGCTTCCGGTTTCGTTGACGGAGACAGGCCCGTACAAAGATGTACTCTCTTATTTCTCCAGCATTTTGGGAATAGAGGTTATTCGGCCGGAAGACCTTAGAAGCTACTTCAACGATAATCACAGTTTTTTGGAAAACCGAGATAATGACTGGCTCGTTAGGCTTTACAAGCTGTATGAGACTGTCCCGAATATTTTCTCCGAATCGAATTACAGAAATATTCTCGACGCTGTGATTGTCCGCACAGCATCCAACCGCATAGTTGCTCCATACCGAAAATCGCAGTCTTCTTATTTGCCCAATGTATTTCTTCCGTCGAAGAAGGCGATGCAGGCCGAGGTGGAATTTGTCCATCCATATCTATTTGAGAAGTGCCGAACCTTCTTTGAAAATGTACTGCACCTGAAGACGCCCAACGAGTACGAGCACTTTGTAAAATCTCTTGAAAAGCGGTATGCTGGTACAGATTTTAGCGGTTCATTTGAGGAGCACGTACAAGACATACACGCCCTTGTCAAGTATCTCAGGAATTCTGACTACGAGGCTGACCTGAGACAGATTGTTCGGAAAGCGTTCTACATAAAGTGCAGGTCAGGAGGAAAGGCATACTGGGCACGGCCACATTCAAAGGTTATTCGGTTCCCTCAGTCCGAAACCGGTCTAATGCTGGAGCAATACTACAAAGGCATTGCGCCGGATATCTACTTTGTCGATTTTGACGCATACCAGTCAGCCGGAATCACCTTTGATGACCTACGGGCGCTTGGCGTTACAGACAAAATCATCACCGGGGACGAAAAAACCTGGGGTGAATACTATACCGGCAATCCTGGCCGACAGCCTGAGTGGAGAACGACCGGAGACTTTCGCTGGAAACTCGGCATTGATAAGTTGGAAGAGGCCCTTCTCTACATCTCCCAGCATGCGAAAGCTAAAGACGCCTTAATAAAATCACAGGTGATTTTTAAGACACTGCAGGAGAACATGTCCCGCCTTGTTGGTACGGTTTATATCGGCGGAGGAACGCCAAATAAATATGACGAGCCTGCAGATGTAATCCATACTCTGAATAGGGATGGGTTTAATTGGCGTTTTTCTGACTGGAACGGAAAATGGCTCTATACTGAGTCTGGGGAGCTGGTCTCGCACAAGGCTATATCAAAACACGATTTGAACAAGGCACTATACGGAAAAGTCAGCCTCGATTCAAATTTGTACGACATTCTGGGCTTTAAGAAAGGGAAAATTGACCAGCATGAGGCCATTGTGAAGGATTACGATGCTCTGCCGGATGAGAAGAAACAGTCCTACTTTGAAATTGAGCTGGAGCGCCGCTTCCACATTACACCTGAGCAGCTCAGTCGTGAATTTGGTGGTCTGTCTCTACAGGAAGGTTCTTCTGGTCAATCTGAGGAGGACGAATTTGAGTTCCCGACCGGTTCCGTTAAGAACTGGGAGGCGCTGAAGAAGCATGCCGCTCAAATACTGTCCTATGCCAGCCCAACCGTATATGCGACTGTCGTCAGGCGTATCCGCATCAGTCGACCGCAAGACGATGTCCGCGCATACCTGATGAATATGTATCGCGTAAACTCGTCTTATCGGTATGCCTGCCAGCTGTGCCACAAGCCGTTCTCCAATGTGGAAATGTGCCAGCTGGAACAGAAGCCGGATGTAGAGCTCGACCCGTTGAATGTCTGCCTTTGTCCGAATTGCGCCGCAAAGTTTAGAACGCTGCGAAATGATAAGTATCTGGCAGACCGGCTCATAGATTCTATCCTTGATGTGTCGGAAAATGAGATTGAGGAGAACGACCACGTTTCAGTTGCTATCAACGACTATGATTTCTGGTTCATACCTACTCATATCGCGGAAATTATAGAGCTTCTTAAGCTGAAGAAAAAAGCTGCAGAGGAGCGCAAAGCCCAACCGCAGACTGCCAGTAAGCCCAATGCGAAGGCAGTGGCAAAAGCGCCGGAGTCGAATAGAGCTGCACCTGTGCAGCCTGTTAAGGAAGAAACTCCACCTTCTACTCCGGAGCCGGAAGAGGAAGGACTGCAGAGCGATACAAGCGCATATGGCGAGCTCATTGGTAGACGGGTGTTCCACAAATCGAAAAAAGCATACGCTCGTGTTGTTGGATGCGACGGAGAGTATATGGTCTTGAATTTCGAGAGTGGGGATAAGGCCGGTCAGGATGTCAAGTATAACCTGACCATGTGCTTGAATAATGGTTGGATTGAAGTCGTCGACTAATACTTTTTAATTTTGCCCGAACCATTTAATTTTGGCATACATTTTAATTATTCCTTGAGCCAGCTGCGCTGGAGCCCAGATGTCAGCATCGGGCACACCATGGCTGTGCTCTGACGGGGCAAATTGAACACCGACAAATACAGCGAAAACCGCAAGAAACGCCTTGTTTCCTGCGGTTTTCGCTATTTTTATACATTTTTCCGGCGACCGGGCTTGTATCAAAGATTATGTCTTTATAGATCCGGCTTGCGGTATCAAACGGTATCTCATCCTCGATACATTTCACGCTGCCGTTAGAGAACTTCTCATAATGTAAATTATCGCCCAATGAAAGAGGGAGTGAAGCACCGCAAGTGCTTCACTCCCTCTTTCATAGTCATTCTTTTTTCTGCGCCCCATTCAGGCTGGCCCAATGCTGGCGCAGCAGCCTTTCTGCTTCTCTGCGAAGGGAATCTTGGAACATGACCGCCATAACCAATGCGCTAAGCACTGCAGCCACAGGCTCCAGCCAGGGATATGCGGTCCAAAGCTGTTCTCCCCAGCAAGCAAGCGGAACACCAACAAGCAGCATAAACAGCAAAATAATGATGACAACGCCGGGTCTGCCGTAGCCTTCACGTCTGTTGATTTTGGCCCGTATCTGTCGAAGCGCACGGGTTCGGATATCCCGGATGTTTCTGGACGAACACTGTTTGTCCTGTGCGACGGATTCAGTGGACTCGCCATTGATGATCGTGCGGAACAAAATCTCCCTCTGCAGTTCGGTCAGTGCATGCAGGGCGTCATAGATTTGGGTGTCCAAATACATGAAGGGATCTTCATCAGAACCCTCCGGCAGATACTTGCTTCGGTCAAACCACCGTCTGTCGTTGTAAATTGCGTTGCGTACTTCCTCCGGCAGGAACGCTTCCGGATTGTAAGATCGGGGCTGCTTTATATCCAAATCCTCCAGAGTATCCGGTGCTACACGCTTGTGAAAGTTCGCCTCGCTGTAGTAGAGCATATGCTCCAGCTCCTTCCACTCCTCCGGATGCTCTTTCACCCATTGGTCTGCAGCGGCGGCAGCTTCCGGGTCCATTTCGTGTATCCAGCGCCAGTCAGACTGAAGTTCTTTGTACGACTGAGTATCCTTGAAGGACATGAGCTCACCGCCCTTTCTGCGTTCACAAAAAGTTTACAATTCCAGACCTTCCGATTTTGCGAATTTTCTCTAAGTAATAATAGAAGGACAATTTCACCCGGGTGAGGTTGCCCCTGGTTCGGTACGGCACGGTCTCCGCGCCGACGAATCCACATGGTCTTCGACAGAGCATCTATGAGAGCATGAGTGCTCTCCGCCATACGGCAATCCGTTCGGAAGGTCATTCCATCTCTGGCCGTGCTCCCGGGAGCACGGTCTCTTTTTATTCTAACACGGAGGAGGCGAAAAAGATAGTTTACAGATGAGGGCAAAGGAGGAATGTGGATCACACAACACACCCGCAAAATAAAAACCGCCGCGACTGCGGCAACAGTCCGGCGGCTCGGCGCACACACAGGCACGCACAAATCTACTGATAAAAGTATATCAGGTAAACAGCAGAAAAGCAATGAAAATTTTTCTGTTCCCTGTGTGAGCGTCATCGGACTCTACGACAATACAGGAGGTATGAATTGAGTTTCAACAAATGGCCCAAGCGCAGTGCAGAGAAAAACTATTTTATGGTACCAAACGAGATATTCAGCATCGGTCTGGATTTTCGTGAGATCTCCCTCTATTCCTATCTGCTCCGGTGCGAGAATCGGAAGACCTACCAGTGCTACCCCAGTTACAAAACCATCGGTCATGCGATCGGCATGAGTGAAAATACGGTGGCAAAGTATGTGCGGCAGCTGGAGGAGAAAGGTCTCATCTACACGGAGCCGACGATGGTACGAAGCAAAGATGGCAGACCCCTGAACGGAAATCTGCTCTACACCGTTCGCCCTATCCAAGGTGTACTCGAAGCATTCTATGAGCGGCAGCTCCGGCAGGCAGAGGAGGCTGCCGCCCGCTGTCGTGTGGCAGAACTCCTCAAAAAGTCCAACGCCCAGGGTCGCCAGAACGCCTTGTGTGCGCCTTTCCGGGAAGAAGCGAGTCCCAGTCCAGACCAGGGGATTGAAGCCGGATGTGAGCCGTTTTCGGCAGACTTTTGCGGGACGAAAGAAAAAGCAGGATAAAGGCATGGCGTCGCAGGCGTCGCCGCAGCCGCCACTTCTGCCCGCAGTGCGGGCAGTTTCGGACGCTTGAAGCTGGCGTCTTTGAGAGACGAAAAAAGCGCCGATGGCGTCAGCTTCCCCGAAAAGCCCCGTGTTGCAGGGCTTTTCAAGGATGTCTTACAGCAAAAAGGAGGAATTGAATGAGTAAAGAAACCAGAGATCGTATTGCATTCCGGATGCAGCCAGAAACCAGAAGAAGGATCGAGCAGTGGTACGCCGCCGACAACTGCCAGAGCAAAAATGAGTTCATCGAGAAAGCCGTGAACTTCTATGTGGACTATCTGGGAATACAGGACAACACAACGCTGCTGCCCATGGCAATCATGTCTGCCATCGACGGCAGGCTGAGCAGATTGGAGGACTATATCGCCTGCAGAGATTTTACCAGATGCGTGGAGCAGGACATGACCAACGGTATTATCGCAGAAGCGTTCGAGATGGATCGGGAAGATTTGAAACGCAGACGGGCGCAGAGCGTCCGCAATGTGAAAGCCACCAACGGTCTCATCTCGTTGGAAAAGTACGCACGCTTCCGTCAGGAGCAGGACTGGAATGATGACGAATGGCAAGACTGATCCTCAAGAGTCCCTATATCAAAAGCACCGGCGGGGCCTCCGGATACCTGCGCTACATCGCGACCCGGGAGCGGGTGGAGCTTATCCCAGATGACCGTCCGCCCACACGAAAGCAGGAGCAGCTCATCGCAAAACTGGTCAAAGACTTCCCGGACAGCAAGGTGCTCTATGAGTACGAGGACTACCTGACAAAGCCCACAAAGGTCAATGCATCTGCGTTCATCACGCTGGCGCTGGAAGCCAACTGGGATTCCATTCACGAGTCGGAGCAGTACATGAAGTACATTGCCACCCGGCCACGCGCCGAGCGCATCGGCGCTCACGGTCTGTTCGGTGATGAGGATGCAGTCTCTCTGGAGAAAGCCGTGGAAGAACTGGAGAACTACACCGGAAATGTGTGGACGCATATCATCTCTCTCAAGCGGGAGGATGCTGCTCGGCTCGGCTTCGACAACGCCGCGGCGTGGCGAAATCTCATCCGGGCGCACCGCAACGACATCGCGGCGGCAATGAAGATCCTGCCCGGCGACTTCCGATGGTACGCTGCTTTCCACGACGAGGGCGAGCACCCGCACATCCACATGATGGCCTGGTCCGTCAAGGCGGGGCAGGCCTACCTCTCCAAGGAAGGCATCCGTCAGATCAAGTCCAAGCTCACCAACGATATTTTCCGCAACGAAATGCTCCACCTCTATGAACAGAAGTCTGATTCCAGAGATGAACTGGTGCGGAAAACTCGGCGGGCAATGCTGGAACTGGCGCGTGCCATGCAGGACGGCGTATGTGACCACCCGGACGCCGAACAGCTCATGCTGGAGCTGGCGGCGCAGCTCGGAGCGGTCAAGGGCAAGAAATCCTACGGTTACCTCCCCAAACGGTTGAAGCAGCTGGTGGATGAGATCGTGGACGAGATGGAGCGGCTCCCTGTCGTAAGCAAGTGCTATGACCAGTGGCTGATGCTCCAAGGCAAGGTGGACAGCTACTATCACGACAAGACCCAGGCACGCATCCCGCTCTCACAGCAAAAGGAGTTCCGGCAGATCAAAAACGCGGTCATTCAGGAGGCGGAGCGCCTGCGCTTGGGTGAGATCAGCTTCGAGGAGAAGAATCTCGGTCAGTACGATGAGCCGGAAGAATTCCGAAACGAGTCTTACGACTACTGGGTGCTCCGGGATGTGATCCGGGACGAGAGCCTGACCATGGAGGAACGGAGCGACGCCGTCTCTGAAATGGACAAACTGGCAGAGAACGGTGATATGTATGCCCAGTACCTGATGGGAAAGCTCTGGCGGGACGGACCTTTGCTGATACCGGACTCGGTGGAAGCACGGTACTGGTTCGAGCAGGCGGGGGATCAGGGACATCTGGTGGCACAATATTCCCTTGCTAAGTTATACCTCTCGGATGATTTGGAAGTGCGGGATACCCGGAAGGGGATGAACTGGCTCTACACCGCCGCGGTCAACGGCAGCCACTACGCCATGTATCGGCTGGCCAAGGAGTGTCTCAAAGGCGAGCACATCCAAAAGGATACCGCAAGAGCGGTGGAGTGGTTTGCCAAGTCGGCGGAGGGAGGAAATCCCTACGCCCAGTATATGCTGGGCAAGCTGTACCTTACCGGAACGGAAGCTCCCTATGACGAGGAACGAGCAATCCACTGGTTGACCCGATCCGCCGAGCAGGGTAACCAGTATGCCCAGTATCTTCTGAACCATCTGGAGGAAAACCGCCCTCCCTCTGCAATGCTGGCGGTGACCCGGCTGCTCCATCACATGAGCCGGATCTTCCGGGACAACTCCGTCCCTAAGTCCCGCCCCGGCGGAATCCAGATCGACCGCAAGCGGCTGAAAAAGCTGCAGGAAAAGCGCATCGCCCTGGGCCACAAGCCGGATGACCACGAACAGCAGTGGCCAGATATGACGATGTAAGAGGCGCAGAAACTGGGCCGCAAAACAAAGAATAAAACCCTTCCACGCGGAAGGTAGAAAGGAACTGAATGAGAAAATCCAAATACAATTCGTTTGATGAACTCCCACTGATGCTGACCGTGGAGGATGTGTCCCATGTGCTGGGCATCGGTCTGGCCCACGCCTACGAGGTGGCCCACCGCAGGGATTTCCCCACCATCACACTGGGAAGCCGCATCATCGTTCCCCGTGACAAATTCATGGAATGGATCGACGAACAGGCTGCGAAAAAATCTGAAATATTTTAGTAGCTATTCCAAAAACTCTGTGGTATGTGTTTGTGTTAAAAAGGAGGGATCATAAATGGCAAAGAAACGAGCCAACGGTGAGGGCAGCATCCGCAAAAAGCCCAGCGGCCGCTGGGAGGGCAGATATACCCAGGGCATCGACCCGGTCACCGGCAAGGCCATCCAGAAAAGTGTGTCCGCTAAGACCCAGGCAGAGTGCAAGGAAAAGCTGGCGAAGGCCATTCGGGAAAACCGGGGCGTGCCTATCCATCACACCGGAGACTACACTGTAGCGGAGTGGTGCCGCCTGTGGTTTGAGACTTACAGCAAGCCCAACATCCGCTACAATACCGCCAAGGGCTATGAAGGGATCATCGAACACCACATCATCCCGGCCATCGGTGTGATCAAGCTCAGGCAGCTCTCGTCCATCCATATCCAGAGGATGTACAACGAGACCAAGGAAAACGGCAGGATGCAGCGCGGGTCGAAGCAGAACGGCAAAGCGCTATCCAACACCTTCGTGCGGCGTGTCCATGCGGTGCTGCAGGCGGCGCTGAAGCAGGCGGTGAAAGAGCGGCTCATCCCGTACAACCCCTGCGAGAACTGCCGTATCCCGCCCAAGGACAAGAAAGAGATGACCATCCTCCCGCCGGAGAGGATCGGCAGATACCTCCAGGAAGCGGAGAAGTACGGCGTCCTGCCTATGTTCTATCTGGAGTTGTCCAGCGGCCTGCGCCGGGGAGAACTGCTGGCGCTCCAGTGGGAGGACTTGAATGTAAAAGAGCGCATCCTGACGGTGAATAAGCAGGTCACCCGCATGGAGGGCGAGCTGGATGTGACAGAACCAAAAACGAAAAACTCTGTCCGCAAGGTGGCGTTGTCGCAGCAGGCCGTGAACCTGCTGGTGCAGGAGCATGAACAGCACCCGGACAACCCTATCCTGTTCCCGTCGCCCCGGACGGGCGGCTACTGGAGTCCGGACGCGGTGTCAAGGATCAACCGGAAGCTGCTAAAAAACGCAGGCATCGAGGAGCACGTGCGCTTCCACGACCTCAGACACACATTCGCCACCATGGCGATTTCCAGCGGCGTGGATGTGAAGACCCTGTCCAGCATGCTGGGTCACTACAGCGCGGGCTTCACTCTGGACACCTATACGCACATCACCAACGATATGCAGCGAGGCGCGGCAGAGAAGATCGGCGGCTTTATGGAATCGGCCACGGCAGCCAACGCCCCGGAGCCTCCCGACCCGCCGGAGGAGAACCGGTGCAAGGTGATACCGTTCGAAAGGGTGGGGTAAGTAATGTAAAACAGCCACAGATAGAAGCGACTCTATCTGTGGCTGTTCACACTATTGCATATCAAGATTAATAGAATCTGTTTCTCTGTTCTTGATGTATCTGGTCTTCTTTGTAGGCGGCCATGATTCGCTGATATTCCTTCGGGTTATCATTTTCGCAGTCCAGTGTAACAATTCGGTCAACGTACGGCTTTAATGGTTCAGGGCTGTACCAAGGCTCTTTTATTGTGAGATAAATGATTTTTTTCGTCTTCTGCCGTTCTGCCATTTCATGTAGCATTTGAATCTCTTCTGGATTTTTCGTAACACTTTGCATCGGCCATACAATCATGAAGTCAAACGCATAATTGTCGTATTTATTGCTACTGCTCCTGGTGGATAGATTGTCGAAATAGATAGTAAGGTTCGACAATTGCATGGACTGTCCATACTTTTTAGGAACTTTTACTTTGGAAAGACCTGCCCAACGGAAGAAATCCTCCATCCCATCCTTTGTGGTATGAATAAGAAAGATTAGACCTTTAGACCTCCCTCGAACATTCAGTGCTTTTAGAAGTGTCCGGTGTTTTTCTTCGTCGGCTATGCCGCAGATCAATAGCGTTTTCTCTGTCTCATTATTTAGGAAGCTTGCAATTTGCTTATAGGCGTTTTCTACATCAGACATGAAAATCCTCCTGATAAAACACTATCACAATGTGATTGGTTGGTAATTTTTTTAGCTGTACCTGACAATACAAAAACTACTATAAACCATTATAGGCGCTAAAAAGGAAAAACTCAAGTTTCCGTCGTGTCTGTGGCGAAATACCCGAGTTACACCCGTTAGGGATGGGTTAGGGATTTTGCGGTTTTCGGCGTTCCTCCGTACCGAGGTTGCAACCGCCATTTTACCGCTCTGACCACAATTGGGATGTGGTCAAGCACGCTTCAAAAATTGAACTAATAACGCAGAAAAACCGCCTAAAAAGGCGGTTTTTCTGGGAAAGGTGGTCCGAGTGACAGGATTCGAACCTGCGGCATCCTGCTCCCAAAGCAGGCGCGCTACCAACTGCGCTACACCCGGTTATTGAGTTTTCTATCCGGCTGGTCGTATTCACCCAAATCACGTGCGCTACCAACTGCGCTACACCCGGATATAAAATGATTATAACTGTGGTCAAACATGTGGTCAAGGCCGTTTTTTGACCAACGACTTTGCCGAAATGGTTCCCGCTTCTGGTAGTGTCCCAGCGGGTTGCGGGGTTGCGGTTTTGTCCTCATGGATGGCCCCCGCGCGCTCCCAAAGCAAGCATGCTGCCAACCGTGTAATTGCTGATCAACAGCCCATGCCTTGACCCGTGCATGAGTAAGTATACCAGAGGAGCAGCAGGAAAACAATCCCCCGGGGAAATTTTTTATTTTTAAACATGAACTGATTGCTGTTTGCGGCGGCGGGACAAGTCCCGCCGCCGCGCATTTTTATTTCCCGTACAGACCTTCCCAGCCCATAAGGCCGTAGGCTGATTTGGCCGCCTGAACGGCCCGCAGAATGGCTTGCTCCATTGCCTTGGCGGCCAGAGCGCCCACTACATTAAGGTCGCCGCGCACATCACCCAGAGACAGAGCATAAATGCTGTCCCCGTCAGCGGTGGTATGCACCGGACGGATAGCCCGGGCGTAGCCGTTGTGGGTCATACCGGCAATCTTGCAAAGCTGAGTTTTCTGGAATTTGGCGTTGGTTACCACCACTCCCAAAGTGGTATTTCCGGCAAAAAGGTTTTCTGCCAGCGTAACCTCTGAGAACATCTCCTCCAACGTGCTGGACAGGCCTGTTTTTTCTTGATTCAGCAGCCCTGCCACCTGCCTTCCGTCGGGGCCATATACGTCCCCAAGGGCGTTTACCGCCACCAAGGCCCCCACCTTCAAGGCTCCCACCTGGAAGGCACAGGTACCAAAGCCGGACTTCATCGCCCGGTCCATCCCCCGGTACTTGCCGATGGAGCATCCGGTGCCCGCTCCCACGTTTCCCTCTGCCGGAGCGTCATAGGATGCGTTTTCACAGGCCTCATAGGCCATCTTGGCGGTAGGGCGCACATCCTTGCGGCCCACAGTCAGGTCAAAGAGGCAGGACTGGCTGACCAGAGGGACCTTGGTCACCCCCACGTCAAAGCCGATATCCCGCTGCTCCAGATACCTCTGGACACCACCGGCGGCATCCAGACCAAAAGCACTGCCCCCCGACAGGAGCACCGCGTTAATTCCCTCCGCCGCGGCCACAGGATTCAGAATTTGGGACTCCCGGGAGGCTGGCCCCCCGCCCCGGACGTCCAGCCCGGCAGGACTCATCCGGTCACAGAGGATGACCGTACAGCCAGTAGCCGCCTCCAGATCCTGGGCATGGCCCACCCGGAAGCCGCCTACCTCCATGATGCCGATCTCGTTCATGCCAGCTCCACCTTTCCGCGGTTGACGGTTTTTTGCAGGGCCTTACACACGGCGGTGCCCAGTACCAGGCAGGCAGCAGCCTCCGCCAGGCCGTTGACCGCAACCAGGCCCATCATAAAGGCCAGCAGACTGACACCGCCCTCACCGCTGTATCCATAGGTGGTGACAGAGATGTTCAGCCAGGTATCGGCAAAAATGAACCAGTTGCCTACAATGTACAGCACCGTGTTCAGCGCCGGGGTCAGGAAGCAGCATAGGGCGATTCCCGCCACTTTGGTCCGATCAAACCGCTTCAGCAGCTTGTAGAGAAGCCCGGGAATGACACCCACCAGTACCCGGTTGACCACGCAGCAAAAAAAGGTTCCCACTGCGTTGACCTGAAGCAGCATCGCCCCCAGCGGGCTGGCCCCAAAGCACTGGAAAAAGCTGGTCAGTCCAAATACCAGGCCCAAAAATCCCCCCGCCATGGGCCCCAGAATAATGGAACCCACCGCCACCGGGATGACGATAAAGGTGATCTCCACTCCCCACGGGGTCTTCAAATAGCCCAATGGGGTGTAGGCCATAATGAGGACCAGGGCCGTCAGCAGCGCCAGTTCGGACAGGTAGCGTACATTGGTTTTGCGTTTCATATTCAATTCCTCCTGCTGCCGCTCCGCATATTCGGATGCAGCGCAAATTTTCCCCCCGTTTCCGGCGGGGTCAAGGGGAGTATAGCGCGGTTTTTTAAAAGATGCAAGGGCATTTTATGTTTTTTATCCTTAATCCCAGCAAACCAGGCCGCTTTTTATTGACGGGGCGGCGCGGATGTGTTATCGTCCTAATAGTACGCATTGGGGAGGTGAGCGTTTGATCGTTCTGGACCTGTAATGGAATCGGGGCTATGACAAGACGCCTCTGGACGAAATCTTGCAGATCGGCGCGGTACGTCTGGACCGGCCGGACGGCAGAATCGTGGATTCGTTCAACATTTTTATCAAGCCCCATGTCCACCGGCGGCTCAACCGCACCGCCAAAGCTCTGCCGGAGATCGATGCTTCCCTCTCCTCCACCCTGGACTTCCCCGCCGCCTACCGCCGCTTCCTTGCCTGGTGCGGAGAGGAGGCGGACTTTGCCGCCTGGGGGGCGGATGACTTTGACACTTTGGAGCAAAACGCCCGGTACTGGAAGCTTCCGTCTCTGAAGCCCAAGGCTGTCTATGACCTTCAGACCGCCTTTTCCCTCACCTTGGGCACCATGCAGAACATCGCTTTGTGGTGGGCGGTGGAGTACTGCCAGATCCCAGAAATCTTCACCTACCACAACGCGCTTCATGACGCCATGTATACCGCTCTCACCGCCGCCTGGGTGCCGAGGGAGTTTCTGGAGCTTTCGGCCCGGCCCCGGTGGACCCTGCGCTATCTTCTCCGGTCCTACCCGCCCCAGCCCAGCCATCCTGTGGGCCCCTACCCTACTCTGAGCGCGGCTTTGAACAGCCGCTGTGCTCGGAAGGGGCTGTGTCCCCTGTGCGGGGAGCGGATCTGGATTCAGGCCTGGGATTTTTTCAGACAGGGCTCCTATTATTCCGACGTTCTCTGTCCCGATCACGGTCATTTTCTCTGCCGGCTGACCCTTGCGCCCCTGGAGGATGGCCGATGGCAGGGGCACCAAGAGGTCCCCGACCTGACACAGGAGCTTCTGGAAGACTTTGGCCGGGCCAGAACCGGCAAACACTATCTGTGCAGAGGGGGCGCCCGGCGGCGCAGGCGCTCTCCCAGACGAAGAAAGGACAATCAGACATGAATGAGATGATACTGCTCAAGCTGGGGGAGCTGGTCCTCAAGGGCCTGAACCGACGCAGCTTTGAGGACAAGCTTCAGGCCAACATTTACCGCCGGCTCAACCACCTGGGCCAGTTCCGGGTCTACACCCGTCAGTCCACCACCTATGTGGAGCCCATGAACGACCAGTGTGACATGGACGGGGCCTGGGAGGCCCTCACCAAGGTGTTCGGTGTGGTGGGCCTGTCTAGAGCCAGAGCCTGTGAGAAGGACAAGCACGCCATTTTGGCCGCCGCGCGGGAATATCTGGACGACAAGCTCTCCCGAGCCAAAACCTTTAAGGTGGAGACCAAGCGGGCGGACAAAACCTTCCCCATGACCTCCATCCAGCTCAGCCAGTATGTGGGCGGAGAGCTGGATGACCTCTACCCCAACCTCCAAGTGGACGTACACCACCCGGAGCTCACCGTCCATGTGGAAATCCGGGACTACGCCGCCTTTGTCCACGCCGACCCGGAGCCCGGCGCGGGAGGCCTGCCCGTGGGCATCAACGGCCGGGCGGTGTCCCTGCTGTCCGGTGGCATCGACTCCCCCGTCTCCTCCTGGATGATTGCCAAGCGGGGCGTGGCCCTGGAGATGGTCCACTTCTTCTCCTACCCCTACACCTCCCCCGAGGCCAAGGAGAAAGTCCTTGAGCTGGCACGGCTGCTCACCCCCTGGTGCGGCCGTCTCACCGTCCACGTGGTCCCCTTCACCGCCATCCAGGAGGAGCTGCGTCGCTCCTGTCCCCCGGAGCTGTTTACCCTCATTATGCGCCGGTTCATGATGCGCATCTCAGAGCGGGTGGCCCGGAGGTGCGGGGCCAAGGCGCTGGTCACCGGCGAGTGCCTTGGCCAAGTGGCCAGCCAGACCATGGAGGCCATGGCCGTCACCGGAGCGGTGGTAAATCTTCCCATCCTCCGCCCGGTGGTAGGCATGGATAAGGAGGACATCGTGCAGATTTCCCGGAAGATCGGCACCTTTGACACCTCCATCCTCCCCTATGAGGACTGCTGCACCGTCTTCACCCCCCGGCACCCCCGGCTGCGCCCCACTCTGGAAGAGGTGGAGGCCGCTGAGCAGGGCCTGGATATTGAAGCCATGGTCTCCGCCGCCGTAGAGGGCATTGAGCGGATTCAGGTATAACAAAGCAAACATCCCCGCGGGGCTTGCGCCCCGCGGGGATGTTCCCGTTTTACCGGGAGTATTGTTCCAGCACCCGGCTGACTTCCTCCTGGGAAAGCTGATTCAGAGAACGGACCGGCCCCGGCTCCATATCATAGGGGCCGATGCCCTTTTGGTAAAAGGACACGCCCAGCCAAAGGCCGTTTTTATACCCCACCCGCTCCTGAAGCCCCGTGCGGGTAAATCCCATTTTTTCATGAAAAACTTCGCTGGCCGGGTTAGGGCTGGTCACCAGGGCGCAGGCCGTGCGCACCCCCTGGAGGGCGAGCAGGTCCATCAGCGCCCCATAGAGCTTTGCCCCCAGCCCCCTTCCCCGGGCGTCCTCCCCCAGGTAGATGGACAGCTCCGCGCTCCAGCCGTAGGCCGCGCGCTGAGCCAGGGGGTGTGCGTAGGCGTATCCCAGGGCCAGACCGTCCTCCTCCAGCAGCAGATAGGGGTAACGCTCCAGGGTGCGGACAATGCGCCCCTGAAACTCCTCCTGGCTGGGGCATTCATATTCAAAGGTAATGGTCGTGTCCAGATAGGGCCTGTAAATTTCCAGCAACGCCCGGACATCTCCGGGGCAGGCCATGCGAAGGTTCATGCCGGCATCTCCTTTCTTTCCTCCATCAGGGGCAGTACCGCGGTGATGCGGGTGCCCACGTCCACCCGGGACACCACCTCAAACCAGCCGCCGTGGCGTTCTACAATCCATCGGGCAATGGCCAGCCCCAGCCCCGTCCCCCCGGTCTTCCGGTCCCTGGACTGGTCGGTACGGTAAAATCGGTCAAAGATGTGGGGAATTCCCTCGGGGGGGATTCCCATCCCCTCGTCCTGGACCGTAAGGCGGGCATAGCCCTGGCTCTGGTACACCCGGAGATAGATTTTGCCCTGGGGAGAGCTGTATTTCAAACTGTTGTCCATTAAAATGCGCAGCACCTGTTTCATCAGTCCCGGGTCGGCGTACACCTCTACCGGCTCCTCCCCCCACCGGGGCAGGAAGGTTCGCTGGGGATGGAGCATCTCCTCCTCCCGGAGCACCTCCCCGGCCAGAGCGGTCAGGTCCACCCGCTCCCGCTTCACCGGCTGGGAGTCATTGTCCCCCCGGGCCAGGAAGAGCAGTTGCTCCACCAACCGCTCCATAGAGGCAGCCTCCGCCCTTATGGCGTCAATGGACTCCTGAAGGGCCTCCGGGTCCGACTTCCCCCACCGATCCAACAGGGCGGCGTAGCCCTGAATGACGGCGATGGGGGTACGCAGCTCATGGCTGGCGTCGGAGACAAATCGCATCTGGGCCCCATAGGCCTGATTCACCCGGTCCATCATCTCGTTGATGGCCTTGGCCAGGGAGCGAAGCTCCTTCTGGGTGGCGGGCAGGTCGATGCGGCTGTCCAGGTGCTTGGCGTCAATCTTCTCCAGCTCCACCGCCAGATTTTCCAGCTCCCGCCGGGACATATGGGTCATGGAATTGAGACGGGCGGCTGTGGCGGCCAGCTCCTGGATGGGACGGAGCACCTTGCGGATGGAGCGGTTATTGCCGAACAGGTTGGTGAGCAGGGACAGCCCCTGGCAAACCAGCAGCACTACCCCCGCCCAATAGACCGTGCGTGCGATGCCTGACAGGTCCACGGTGATGGCGTAGGGCTGTGCGTTGTTGGACAGCTCAATGGTATAGTAGGAGGTCAGGTCCCAGGAGCGCAGGCCGCCCTCTGTCTCCGGATGCTCCCCCAGCCAGGGGAAGGGCAGCAGGGACCGCCCCACACTCCGGTTCTCCTCATCCGTCCGGTCTTCGGTATTCCCATCCCCCTCCAGAGGGGTGATGGTGTAGTCGCTGGCCTCCATCCAGGCCAGGGCCTCCTGGGTGGGCACCCCCCGCTCCTCCACCAGGGCGGCCACGCTGGCACAGCGGTTTTCGGCGTAGAGGACCATTCCCAGCGTGATCATCACCACCAGCAGCAGGTCCATGACCAGGAAAATGCCCAGCTGCCGCAGGAAAAATCCGATGTTCAGCCGCAGTGCCAGGGAGGAATCCCGGGCCGCGGAGATGGGGTCCGCCGGGGGCGGAGACTGAAATCTATGCCGTTGTTTCCCCATGGCGTCTGCCTCCCTGCTGTTTTTGCTCCCCTTTCAGACTGAGCGCATCATCCCTGTTCCTTCATCCAGGCCCGGATGGCCTCCAGATTTTCAAAGGCGACGAAACTGCCGCCCTTTTCCATCACGTCCAGCTGCTTCTGCTCCTGGGGGGTACGGCGGCTGCCCTTGTCCCGGAGGGTATCCCGCATGGAACGGGTGACCATACTCACCATCCTCCGCTTGATCCACCCCACCTTTTTTGGGGCCCAGCCCCCTTGGAGATAAAAAATTGGGGCGTTGGGGACATAGTTGGCCTTGGTCAGGGTATCCAGCACATGCTGGGAAGTGGGGGACAGCCCCACCCCGCACACTCCTTTCACCTGAAACGCCTTGACCGCCTGGTCAATCCCAGTGATATGACCGGCCATGAGGGGGCCCATATAGAACACCGGGGTATTCGGGGCCAGTTCCTGCCGGGCCCGGTCCAGCGGCAGGACCTTCCGCTTCTCCGACCGGCCCAACATCTCGGCGTATTCCTTTGTAAACCCCGTGTTAGAACGGTATACGATGACCATCGTTTTCCCCCCTAGTCTTCCTTGATCACATAGCCCACGCCCCGGACGGTGTGGATGAGCTTTATGCCAAAGGCGTCGTCCAGCTTACTCCGAAGGAAGCGGATATACACATCCACAGAGTTGGTCTCCCCCACAAAGTCAAAGCCCCACACCGCATCCAGCAGGGCCTCCCGGGAGAGGACCCGTCCCTTGTTCTCCAGCAGGTGCCGCAAAAGGTCAAATTCCTTCTTGGTCAGCTCCACATTCTCTCCCCGGACGGAGACCTGGTGGCGGTCCACATCCATGGACACCGCTCCGGCGGTAAGCACCGCCCTGGCCTCCTGTCCGCTCTGATTGCGCAGGGCCGCCCGAATCCGGGCCAGCAGCTCCTCAATGGCGAAGGGCTTGGTCACATAGTCGTCCGCCCCGGAGTCAAGGCCGGACACCTTGTCCATGACGCTGTCCCGGGCAGTGAGCATAATGACGGGCACCTGGCTCTCCCGGCGCAGCCGGCGCAGCACCTCCATCCCCGAAAGCTGGGGGAGCATAATGTCCAGCAGCACCAGATCAAACTCTCCGCTCAGCGCCCGCTCCAGCCCCTTTCGGCCGTCAAAGGCCTTTTCCACAGCGTAGCCCTCGTACTTCAGCTCCATCTCCACCATCCGGGCCAGCTTTTCCTCGTCCTCCACCAGGAGGATTCGTTCTCCCATTGCTTTGTCACCTCATATATCCATTACGGCTGTCCGCCGTTCTGATCTTTGTGTTTATCATGCTTGTCATGCTGGAGCTTCAGCTCGTCCATCACCTGCCGCCCCAGATCGGACGCAGTGTCAGCCACGCTGCCCATCATGTTGTTTAGGTCGTCCCGCTCCAGGTCCGGACCGGAAAAGCGGTATCGAAATCCGGTAAACAGCCCCAGAATCAGCACCGGGATGACCAGCCAATAGGCAAAAATCAAAAGCAGAACGACGATAAGGACCGGAAGGGCGGTAATGGGTTTTTCCCTGCGCCAAATTTCCAGCTCGTTGTCAATGAGCCACCGGCGCAGGGTGGTAAAAAAGCTTTTCCCGGCCGGTCTGGCAGCGGAACCGGCCGCACTTTTGTGTCCGGCCCGTTTCTCTTTCTTTTTTCCCTTTTTCTCCCCAACAAGCAGCAGCTCCTCCTGCCTGGGGGGCGGAGGCGGCGTCTGGCTTCTGGTGGAAAAATAGGCCCCCTCCTCCCGGGGAATGGCGCCCTGTTCCTCCAAATAGATGAGGGCGTCCAGCAGATTCCCTCCGCTGTATTCCAGGGCCTGCTTGGCCTGGGCATAGGTCACATCGGCCTTTTCCTTCAGCCGTTCCACCATTTCCAATGTGATCTCCATACTCCCTGCGCCTCCTTTGCCCATCACCTTGTGTACGCCTCACACCTTACCATATCCGGGTTGAAAGACCGTTTACCCCACATTAAAATACCATTAAATCCCCGTCCTTGCCCGCTGGCGGGACCCTTGCCCATCCGATTATACTATGATATAATGGTTTGCGCAACCTGGGAGGAAAGGAGGAAGTTCCCATGAAACATCTGCGCCGCCCTCTCATGGCCCTGCTCACCGCGGCTTTGTGCGTGGGGCTGTTCCTGCCCCTTCCGGTCTCCGCTGCCAACCTCTACTTCACCGCCATCAATGAGCGCATTGAGTATCTCACCTCCGACACCATGCCCTTCTGGTCAGGCGGTATTCTCTATGTGTCCTATACGGTTTTTGATAAAAACCTCAACTCCACCCAGACCGATCTGGGAATCACGGTAAGCTACAACAGCCGCACCAAGACCGCCGTCACCCTCTACAACCTGCGCCAGCAGATCCTGACCTTTGACCTGACATCAGGTTCCTGCCGGGATGAGTTGACTGGCGAGGTCTTCCCCTACCGGGCCATCATGCAAAACGGAAAGCCCTATCTCCCCCTGGAGCTGATATGCCGTTTTTTCGGTTTGACCTGGTCCTATAACAGTCTCCCAGACATCCCCCAGGGCTACCTGGTGCGGATCATGACCTCGGATGTGGTGCTGGACGATGCCACATTCATCGGCTCTGCGGGATATCTGCTGGAGCGCCGTCTCCAGGCCTACACCCAGAGCCTCAGCCCCGGAGAGACGACCACCCCCAGCACCACCGTCCCCGGCAATGAGATCATCAACGAGGAGGAGGAGGTTACCCCCTCCAATATTCCCACCTACCTGGCTGTGCGCTGTGAAGACGAACAAAGTCTTCTGTCCATCCTGAACACCCTGGACAGCGCCGGGCGCTACGCAGTATTCTTCCTTACCCCGGAACAGTTGAAAACTCACGGGGACCTGGCCCGCCGGATGCTGGGCACCGGCCACAGCGTGGGCATCCTGGCTCTGGGGGAGAACCGGGAGGAGACGGCCCGCCTGTTGGAGGAGGGGCAGCGTCTGCTGGCAGAGCTGACCATGACCCGTACCACCCTGGCCTACGTCCCTCAGGATCAGCAAAGCGCCATGGAGGAGGAGGGCTGGGTATGCTGGGACGAGACTATGCTCCTTGCCCCCTCGGAGACGGTGGGGATCTCCTCCTACTGCGGCCGGGTTCTCGCCCTGCTGGAGGGACGGAACCTGGTCACCTATCTCACCCTGTCCGGGGACGACGACGGAGCCCGGGTGCTGTCCGCCCTGCTGCTGCGCCTGTCCGACAACCATTTTGTGGTAGGCACTCCCCTGGAGACCCGGCTGTAAATCTCAATAAGAAAGGCCGCCTGGTAAGGCGGCCTTTTTCACGTCTGTTTTCCTTTTTCCCGCTCCAGGGTAAACACCGGACACCCCTCCGCCGTGGGAGAAGCGGCCCCCTGGGGCAGAGACAGTTCAATCCCCTCGCCGGTCAGGCAGTAGTCCTTCAGGGGGCGGGCCGCCCGGGCCTTCTTTTCCCAGTCCCGGTCCAGGAAGAGATCTCCCCCCTCCCTGCGCCGCTCCCCCTGCTCCAGCAGACTTTTCCACAGCCGCCTTCTCCAACCCCGCTGTTTTCCAAAAAGTTCTTTCAGCGGACAGGGCGCCCCCTGGCGCACCTTCCACACATCCCCCCAGCGCACCCGGCTGGGCCGTCCGTCTCCCCTGGTCTCCCATCCGGTAAAGCGCAGGCTGAGCAGCCCGCCTTCCAGAAGGGTCACCTCTCCCCCCAGCTCTCCCCGCCAGGGGGTAAAGGGCCGGGCCTTTTCCCGACGCTCCCCCAGCTCCAGGCAGGCTTTCCAGTAGACCTCCCGCTCCCACCGCACCCGCCAGGCACCGGCCAATCGGGCGTAGTACCGATTGATCCACCTGCCCCCCAGCCCAGCCCCGGCGACCTCCGGCCAGCTCAGGGTATACTCCAGCACCGGCTCCCCCTCCAGCGTCAGGGTGCGGCGCACCTGCTGCCAGTTAATTTGAATCGTTTCCTCCCGTTTCACAGCCATCCCCCCATGTGCCTTTTCCCATTCTATGCTCCAACCGGGAAAATGCTTTCCTTTTTACTGTAATTCGTAAAAGAAATTTACCGTTTTCTGTTTACTTTTATATGGCACAGTGCTAAAATGTAGACGGTTCGAAAATTGGCACGTTCTGCTTTGCCATATCGCAGATGAAGGAGGACAACACCATGTCAAAATTTTTAGACAAACCAGCCAGCGATACCCTGTACCGGGCATTTGCCGCCCTGGAAAGCGAGGACGAGTGCCGCCGGTTTCTTCAGGACCTGTGCACCGTCTCTGAGCTGAAAGCCATGGAGCAGCGGATGGATGTGGCCATGCTGTTGGACGAGGGACTGATTTACAGTGATATCTTAGAGCGCACCGGCGCCTCCAGCGCCACCATCAGCCGGGTCAACCGCTGTCTTCATTACGGCGCGGACGGATACCGGACCGTGATCCCCCGGCTGCGCAAGCAAGAGGAAGAATGAGCAGCTATGACTTTCTGGCCGGCTGCTACGACCGGCTGACCTATGATGTGGACTACTCTGCCTGGGCCGACTACATCGAAAAGCACTTCACCCGCCGTGGTCTGCCCGGAAAGACCGTTTTGGACCTGGCCTGCGGAACCGGCTCCCTGACCCGGGAGCTGGCCCTGCGGGGGTATGAGATGATCGGAGTAGACCTGTCGGCGGAGATGCTGGCGGAGGCGGCGGAAAAAAACCGGGGCGTGAGCCCTATTGAGCCGATTTTTCTCTGTCAGAGCATGGACAAGCTGGACCTCTACGGCACCATCGATGCCTGTGTGTGCTGTCTGGACAGCGTCAACTATGTGACCAGTCCCAAGCAGCTCCAGAGGGCCTTTGAGCGGGTTCATCTGTTTCTCATGCCGGGCGGGCTGTTCCTCTTTGACGTCAACACCCCCACCAAGCTCCAGGCTATGGACGGTCAGGTGTTTCTGGATGAGACGGAGGACACCTACTGCGTATGGCGGGGAGAATATTCCCGGCGCAGCAAGATCTGCTCCTATTTTATGGACATCTTCCGGCTGGATGAGGAGACTGGCCTGTGGGAACGGGGAGAGGAACTCCACCGGGAGCGGGCCTATGACCTGGAGGAACTGACCGCCATGCTGGAGCGGGCGGGCTTCCGGGACATTAAAACGTATGGTGAATTAAAGCTGCGTCCCCCCGCCCACGGAGAGGGGCGCGTGTTTTTCGCGGCAAGAAAGGACTAATCATTTATGCGCGATGAGATCGTAAGAGGGATTACCGGGGACGGCCTGGTCAAGGCGGTGGCCGTCACCGGCCGGGAGTTGGTAGAGCGTGCCCGGAACATCCACACCCTTCTGCCCATGGCCACCGCGGCTTTGGGCCGGGCCCTGCTTGGGGCCTCCATGATGGGGGACATGCTCAAGGAGGAGGAGGGCTCCCTCACCCTCCAGATCAAGGGTGGCGGTCCCCTGGGCACCATTTTAGCCGTGTCTGACTGCCACGGAAATGTCCGGGGCTATGTCCAGAACCCCCATGTGGAGCTGATGGAAAAATATCAGGGCAAGCTGGATGTGGGGGCGGCGGTGGGCCAGGACGGCACGCTTACCGTCATCAAGGATTTGGGCCTGAAGGAGCCCTATGTAGGGTCCATCGGCCTATTTTCCGGGGAAATCGCAGACGATCTGGCCATGTATTTTGTGGAGAGTGAGCAGATTCCCACCGCCTGCGCTCTGGGGGTGCTGGTGGGACGGGACCAGAGTGTCACCGCCGCGGGGGGCTACCTCATCCAGCTGCTCCCCGGGGCCAGCGAGGACATGATCACCCGCATTGAGGCCGGGGTCCACGCCATGGGCTCGGTCAGCCACGCTCTGGCCGACGGCCTGGATGGAGAGGGCCTGCTCCGGGCGGTCCTTCAGGGCTTTGAGCTGGAGGTGCTGGAGAAGCACCCGGTGGAGTACCGCTGCTACTGCTCCCGGGATCGGGTCACCCGGGCCCTCATCAGCATGGGCAAAAAGGATTTGAGCGAGCTCATCCGGGACCAGGGTAAGGCGGAGCTCACCTGCCAGTTCTGCGACCAGGTCTACCGCTATTCCAAGGAGGACCTGGAGGAAATTCTGAAAAATATGTGACCATGAAAAATCCCCCGAAAGGGGGATTTTTTCTATACTATTTGTCCCAGTCCGCCTCCTGCCGCAGGGGCAGGGTGGAAAAAATCCGCTCCACGGCGCTTTCATATCCCCGGCTGTCCTGGGCCTTTTTAATCTGTTTAAAAAGCTTCTCTCCCCCATCAAACAGACGGAAAAAGTAGCTCCACAGCTCCTTCATATGAAACACAGCGTTTTTCTCGCTGCCGAAGTCCCGCAGGTAACCTTGGTAGAGCTCATCATGGAAGGCCCGCAGCCGTTCCCGCTCCGGCCCCGTCCCGCCTTTGATCTGCTGGGCCAAGGCGGGGTTGGCAATCATCCCCTGTCCGATCATCACCCCCCGGAGAGAGGGAAATTCTTTTTCTACCCGGACACAGTCTCCCGCGCTCACTACACCGCCGTTATAGCAAAGGGGGATGGAAATTTGGGGAAACGCCCTGACAAATTCCTCTTTCCGCACCGGAACCTTATAATAATCCGTGCGCACCCGAGGATGGACAATGAGAAGGGAGATGGGGTAGCGGGAAAACACCTCCAGAAGGTCGGGGAACTCCTCCGGAGACTCCAGCCCCAGTCTGGTTTTGACTGAAAGCTCCAAGCCCCCCAGATCGGCGGAGAACACCGTTTGCAAAAAACGATCCAGAACCTCCGGATCGGCCAGCATACCGGCCCCCTTTCCCTTGGCAACCACCGTACCGGATGGGCAGCCCAGGTTCAGGTTGACCTCCCCATACCCCATTTTCCCAAGCTCGCCCGCCGCCCAGATAAAATCCTCCGGATTTTTCGTCAGCAGCTGGGGTACCACCGGAATCCCCTCATTGGCTTCGGGACTTACATTTCGCAGCTCTCTGGGGGTAAACACATGATCCTGGGTGGGGCTGATAAAGGGAAGGTAGTACCGGTCTACCCCGGAAAAATACTTGTGGTGAGCGCGCCGGAATTGGGGGCCGGTTACTCCCTCCATCGGTGCGAAATAAAGCTCCATCATTTCCTCCCATTGGGTCAGAAAGGGCCGCGGTCACAAAGACCGCGGCCTTCTGCTTTTCAAAAGCCGCCTTTTCCTGTTCCAGGCGGTATGGTTTCTTCCGGCCTTTCCGGTCGGAGTGATTACAGCAGGCTGAGCGCAGCCTTGTCACCTACCAGTATCACATCGGGATGCATCCGCAGAATGGAGGCGGGCACCTGAGGAGTAACAGGGCCGGTGAAGGCCTTCTTTACGATCTCAGCTTTGTCCTTGCCGCTGACGGCAACCAGAACCTTTTTTGCCTGCATAATCGTCTGAATACCCATGGTCATAGCCTGGCGGGGCACCTCGTCGGCGGAGGCAAAGAACCGGGCGTTGGCCTGGATGGTGGTATCGGTAAGATTCACCACATGAGTCTCCAGTTCAAAGGCATCGGAAGGCTCGTTAAAGCCGATGTGGCCGTTGTGGCCCATGCCGAGCAGCTGAAGATCAATGGGGCCAAGGGTATGGATGACCTCATTATAGCGGCGGCACTCCTCGTCAGCGTTTTTCGCCAGGCCGTTGGGAACATTGGTATTTTCAGGTACAATGTTCACATGGTCAAAGAGATTGGACTGCATGAAATAACGATAGCTCTGATCGTGGGTGGGAGCCAAGCCCACATACTCATCCAGATTGATGGAGCGGACCTGGGAGAAATCCAAATCTCCCTTCTTGTACCACTCTACAAGCTGTTTATAGGCGCCCACAGGGGTGGAACCAGTGGCCAAACCCAGTACACAATCCGGCTTCAAGATCACTTGGGCAGAAATGATATTGGCCACCCGGCGGCTCATGGCATTGTAATCTTCGGTTACATAAATCCGCATGATACACACTCCTCATTCCATATTTCCAAAACTCCCAACTGGGGACCATACTGATAAAATTGTAGCTATCCCCAAGGCGGTTTGTCAAGGCTTTTACGGAACAAATTTCCCCCTGTTGTCCCAAAGTTCAACCAATTCTCATCGTGCAGCAAAAATGCGATCTGGCGTTTTTCCGCCGGGTATGGTACAATTACCTCACCAAAACCGCCGGCAGTTCCGGCGACAAATCCGGAGGGATCTCATGTCCTGTAAAGAAGAATTCATGGAAATTTTTAAGTCCCGCATCACTCGGGATGGAGCAGATAAGCTGTTGGATTTTCTGGAAAACAAGTGTGATTTTTTTACCGCACCCGCATCCGCCCGGTATCACGGAGCCTACGAGGGCGGGCTGTGTGAGCACAGCCTCAACGTTTACCACTGTCTGGTGGACTATTTACAGCGGGAACGGGTCCAGGAACTGTACGGGTTGGAATACAGCGACGAATCCATCGCCATTGTGGCCCTGCTTCACGACCTGTGCAAAATCGGCTGTTACAAGCGGGGCACCCGAAATGTGAAAAATGAGGCCACCGGCCAGTGGGAAAAAGTCCCCACCTACACCTTTGACGACCCCCTACCCTACGGTCATGGGGAAAAGAGCGTGTACATTGCTAACGGCTACATCCGCCTGACCCGGGAGGAGGCGATGGCAATCCGCTGGCACATGGGCTTTTCCGGCACCGAGGATAACCGCACCGTAGGGCAGGCCTTTCAGAAATATCCTCTGGCCTTCGCCTTGGCCACCGCCGACATGGAGGCCTCCTATTTTCTGGAGGGGGAGGACTGACCCTGCTTTCCGCCTGCAAAAATGCCCCCGGCGCTCTCAGGCGCCGGGGGCATTTCTCATCTTTTACTGTTCGTCCTCAATCAGGCCATAGTCCCCGTCGTAGCGGCGGTAGACCACGGCAAAAGTACCGTCCGCCTCCTCATCCCGGAAAGCAAAGAAGCTGTGGCCCAGCAGATTCATCTGCAAAATAGCCTCGTCCCGGGTCATGGGCTTGATGGGGAACGTCTTGCTGCGGACAATCCGATACTCACCCTCCTCCGGCTCGTCGGGGGCAAAGGTGGATACCTCACTCACATCCAAAGCCCGTTCAAACGCCCCCTGGCGCAGACGTTTCTCCAGCCGGGTCTTGTTCTTCCGAATCTGGCGCTCCAGAGTCGTCACAGCAGCATCAATAGAGGCGTGCATATCGGAGGTACTCTCAGACACCCGGAAAATCGTGCCGCTGGAACGGATGGTGATTTCCACCTTGTTATTCCGTTCCTTTTCTATACTAAATGTAATTGCGGCAGTGGCGTCCTCCTTAAAAAAACGGTCCAGCTTTCCCACCTTTTTCTCCGCATACTTGTGGATGGCGTCAGGCAGGTTCACCTTTTTGTCCGTAAATACAAATTTCATACTTTCCGCTCCTTTCGCCCCATAGGGGCAGGTATAGAAGTGGGAGGTCGCTCCCCCCTCCAGCGGAGAGGGAGTTCCCTCCCACTGTTATCTTATTATACCACACAAGCACAAAAAAGCCATAGGATTTTGTTAATTTTTTCAAAATGCTCTGAAAACCTCAGCCCCTTACCAGTACGCCGCCAATGAGGACCGCCCGCACCCTGCTCAGTAGGTTGATGGGATGGCCGGTGGTAACCACAATGTCCGCATCCTTTCCCGGGGTCAGAGAACCTACCCGGTGGTCAATGCCGGCGATCTGGGCGGGATGGATGGTAATGGCCGCCAGAGCTGCTTCCGGGAGCATGCCCCCCTTGACCGCCATGGCGGCGCACAGAGGCAGGTATTGGATGGGCACCTCAGGATGGTCGGTACAGATAGCGGTCTTGACCCCGTGAAGGGCAAGGACCGCCGGAGACTCGATGGTCATGTTGGCCAGCTCCGGCTTGGAGCGGTCCCCCAGACAGGGTCCGGTAATCACCGGAACCCCTGTCTGCTCCAGAAGCTCAGGGATCAGATGCGCCTCAGTGCCATGGACAATAACACATTTCAGACCGAACTCCTTGGCAATCCGCACCCCAGTGGCAATGTCATCGGCACGATGGGCGTGGATATGGACGGGCAGCTCCCCCCGCACGACAGGCAAAAGGGCCTCCAGCTTGGCATCGTAGTCGGGTTTGTCTTCCTCCTCATCCCGCTGCGCCTTGTCCAGCCTTTCCCCGTATTCCAAGGCTTTACGCAGGTTTTCCCGGATAATGGCAGCGGTGGCCATGCGGGTGACTGGAGTCTCATGGCGTTCATTGTAGACGCATTTTGGATTCTCCCCCAAAGCCAGCTTCATGGCCACAGGGGCTTTCACCACCATGGCGTCCACCCACTTGCCCGTGGTCTTGATGGCGGCAAACTGGCCGGAGATGGGGTTGGCAGAGCCCGGCCCCGTGAGAACTGTGGTTACGCCAGCCGCCCGAGCCTCCTCAAAACAGCGGTCCAGGGGATTGATCGCGTCAATGGCCCGGAGATGGGGCGTGCAGGGATCGGTGGACTCGTTGCCATCGTCCCCCTCAAAGCCCAGCGCATCTCCAAACATGCCCAGATGGCAGTGGGCATCAATAAAGCCAGGCATAATATGCCCGTTCCCCGCGTCCAGCTTATCCCCTTCCCAGTGGTCAGGACACGCTTCCATAGGACCTACCTCAGCAATTTTGCCCCCAGATATGGCTACAAAGCCGTTTGGGATCGTAAGGGCGTCCATAGTATGAACAGTTCCGTTGATGATCAGCATAGTTCTTCCTCCGCTGCCGGGAAACGACCGTTTTCCCGTTGACCTTTTTTCCAATTTGTAGTATGGTTATCCCGGCTCAACCAATACGCCGGGCCTCCCCGGCCTTGACGCCCCCGTACCGGGGGCGTTTTTCTTTTGGCATAAATTCAGGGCCGCCGCATCCGCGGCGGCCCTGTGCAAGACAGTATAACCGTTCCCAGACCCTGTTACCGGCGGCCGCCTCCCCGGCGGTTCCCGCCTTTCTTTTCAATATAACGCAGCTCAGACAGTTTGCTGTCGGAAGACTGCATAAACTGCTTCAGCCGATCCTCGAAGTCAGTGGGTTCCTTGGGGGCCTGACGAACAAAGCCCATGGGGCGGGGGGCGTTGTTCTGGTGAGGACGGCCGCCTCCATTATGAAAGCGCTGGCCGCCGTTCCCCTGCTGCCGAGGGGCGCGCTGGGGTGGGGGTTCCACCTGTTTGATGGACAAATTGATCCGGTTGGACTGGTCAATCCCGATAATCTTTACCTTGACCTCCTGACCCTCATGCAGGTGGTCGGACACCTCATTCACATAGGAATAGGCAATTTCAGAAATATGTACCAGTCCGGATCTTCCGTCCGGAAGGGCAACAAAGGCCCCAAATTTTGTAATACCCGTAACCTTGCCGTCCACGACGGCCCCAACTCCAAACTCCATAAGCGACCGAAATATCCTCCTTGTAAAATTCTCTTCCAGAGAGCACACACTCCTCCGGACAGAGCAGCGGTCAGGTCAGTTGGCTACATCGATATACAGCTCTTCTCCCTGCTTGACAAAGCCCTTATCCCGGGCTACCCGTTCCATCATCTCGGGGTCGTCGCTGTTTGCGATGGCGTCCTCCAGTTCTTGATTTTTCAGCTGCTGATTGGCCACCTGCTGCTGAAGGACCTCTCTTTGTTCCTCCACGCTTTGAATTTTTCCGCGCAGATCCATCAGAGAGGTGGCCATGTAAATGAGCAAAACCAGTACGACCAGCTTGGTCAAAATACCGGCGCGTTTGAATCTCATGGTCAACCTCTCCCCTTTCCCGCAGCAACCGGCGGCGCCACGCCGCATCCAACCGCCTTGTATTCTGCTTTATTCTATACCATTTTGCCCCGGAAAGAAAGATGTTTTTTACAAGTTCTCTGATTTTTTTAAAAAAGGAAATCACAATTCCGCCGGGCAATGTCAAAATTTCCAATAGCAGGGTAATAAGGTCTGCCAAAAAGTAGCCAAGCTTCAGCATCCAGGGGCTGACAGCCCAAAAATACAGTCCTCCTCCTATCAGGCAAAATATAGCCCCGTACAGTCTGACCTGTCCTCCCCAGGCCTTTTGAGACCAGAAAAACAACGCTCCCGTCGCTCCCAGCCAGAACGCCAGGTCCAAGGCGGGACCCAGAACAGGCAGCTTGATCCGCACACGCAAAACCCGAAACAGATCATATGCGATTCCCATAGCTCCGCCCAGAAGCAGCGCTTCACACAGTGCCTGCCCCTGCTGAAGGATATCTGTACTCATCCGCCCAACAGCCGGGCGAACAGCCCCCCTCTGTGCCCGCCCTCCGACTCATAGATGAGCGCGTTTACTCTGCCCTCCACCTTGAGATCGCCTCCGTCCAGCGACAGTTTTTCAATGTGCAGGCCCTCACCCTGGATTTCCAGTCCCCCCTGTGCGGTAGTAAGCAGAATCGTGCTCTCATCAAAGCTTTCCACCTCCTCCACACCGGAAATGACCAGTTGCTCCCGCTCCTCCAAAATCACATGGTGACTCATGCTCAAAGGACCCTTGTCCGTCTCGTAACCCATCATAATACCCCCTTCCACTGCTCCATTTTATGGGTTTCTCATTTGCTTTTATGCTTCCTTCCCTACAACAGATTGAAGATTGTCCAAATCGCACATAGAAATGGAACGTTGGGTATTGTACAATGACATCAATCCGACTTTTAGGAGGTCTTGACGTGGTTCAGGCTATCTTTTTTGACATTGACGGCACTCTGGTCAGTTTCCGCACCCACCGGATGTCTGCCCCGGTTCTGTCCGCCCTTCATACCCTTCACCAACAGGGAATCAAGCTCTTTGTCTCAACCGGACGGCATCCCCTTATGCTGGATGCGGTCCGCTCAGCGTTCCCCTTTGACGGCTATGTGACGCTCAGCGGCCAATACTGCTACTGTGGGGACAAGGTGCTGCGCAGCAATCCTATGGAACCCGAAGCTGTGGAAGAACTGGTGGCCGCCGCCAGTTCCAACGCCTTTTCCTGCATCTTTTTAGAGGGCCGGGATATCTACATTAACTACTCCAACCAGTACACGCTCCGGTTTATGGAAGATCTCCACCTCCCTCTGCCCCCTACCGCCGACCCGCGGCGAGCCTTGGGTCGGGATATCTATCAGGCCATTACCTTTCTGACCCGGGAAAATGAGGGGCTTCTCCTGGACCGCGCCCCCCACCTGAAGACCACACGGTGGCATCCAAATTTTCTGGACGTCATTCCCACCACGGGAGGCAAGGACAAGGGTATGGATGCCATATTGGATCATTTCGGTATTTCCCTGGAAAATGCCATGGCCTTTGGAGACGGAGAAAATGACCTATCCATGCTCATCCACGCAGGCACTGGCGTGGCCATGGGGTCCGCCAGCGATCAGGTAAAAAAGCTGTCTGACTATGTGACCGGCACCGTAGATGAAGACGGGATTGTGACCGCCCTGGAGCATTTCGGCCTGCTGCCTTAAGTCAAGTTTTTACAAGATTCACAAATTAGAGTGGAATTTCCTGGGGAAACAGTGTACAATAAGATCAATCCTTCCAAACTGTAAACAGGAGGTTCCCATATGAAACTGACATTCTTCGGCGCCGCCCATGCCGTCACCGGCAGCTGCCACTGTCTGGAAGTCGGAGGCAAAAAAATCCTCATCGACTGCGGTCTTCAGCAAGGCCGGGATGAACACGACGACAACTCTTTGGACTTTTCCCCCAGCTATATTGACTATGTCTTAGTCACCCACGCCCACATCGACCACTCCGGTCGGATTCCCCTGCTGGTTAAGGAGGGATTTTCCGGGCAAATCTTTACCACCCGGCTTACTGCACAGCTCATGTCCATCATGCTGCGGGACTCTGCCCACATTCAGGAGAGCGACGCTCAATGGCAGAATCAGAAGGGAAAACGAGCCGGCCGGGAGGAGGTAGAGCCGCTGTACACCCTGGCCGATGCAGAGGCCGCCCTTCAGCTCCTGCGCACCTATGAGTATGGTCAGATATTTGACCTGTGCGAGGGCGTGAAGGTTCGCTTCAACGACGCGGGCCATCTGTTAGGCTCCGCCGCGGCGGAGATCTGGGCCACGGAAAACGGCGTCACCAAGAAGCTGGTTTTCTCCGGCGATTTGGGCAACGTGGACCAACCCATCATCCGCAACCCCTCCTTTGTGGACCAGGCCGACTATGTCATCATGGAGTCCACTTATGGCGATCGGAACCATGAGCCCCCGGAGAGCTACACCCAGGCGCTTGCCGCACTGATCGACGACGTCTTTTCCCAGGGCGGCAATATTGTGATTCCCTCCTTCGCTGTGGGGCGCACACAGGAACTGCTGTATTTCCTGCGGGAAATCAAAAATGACGGTCTGGTCAAGACCGCTCCCAATTTTACCGTATGTGTAGACAGCCCCTTGGCCGCTGAGGCCACCAAGATTTACGCCGGTGACCTCCACGGCTACCTGGATGAGGACGCCATCGCGGTCCTCCAGGGCGGAGACGATCTGTTCACTTTCCCCGGCCTCACCCTGACCCAGTCCACAGAGGAGTCCAAGGCCCTCAATATGGACCCCAACCCCAAGATCATTATCTCCGCTTCCGGTATGTGTGATGCGGGCCGAATCCGCCACCACCTGAAACACAACCTGTGGCGGCCTGAATGCGCCGTGGTATTTGTGGGTTATCAGGGTGAAGGGACTCTGGGCCGCCGCCTTCTGGACGGCGCCAAGTCTGTCAAACTCTTCGGAGAGGAAATCGCCGTCCGGGCCCGGATTGTCAATTTCAAAGGACTGAGCTCTCACGCAGACCGGGACCATCTCCTAGGCTGGGTGGAACACTTTTCTCCCAAGCCGGAGCAGGTCTTTGTGGTTCACGGTGACGCTCAGGTCACGGAGCTGTTTGCCTCAGATTTAAACCAGCGGGGCCTCCCCGCCCACGCGCCTCTCTATGAGGAGGTCTATGATCTGCTGGAAAATCGTATGCTGGCAAAGGGAATTGTTTTGGAAACCAAGCGCACCACCGGCGGAGCTTCTGCGCCCTCTCCCGCCTTCCAGCGCCTGCAGGAGGTTTCCAAAGACCTGGCCGACCTGATCAACCGCAGCCGCGGCCGGACCAACAAGGACCTGGCCAAGCTGGCCGACCAGCTGCGTCAGGTCATGGACAAATGGGAATAACGGAAGAATATATTCCATTTCCTATATTTTTAAGATTTGGAGATTATTTTTATGACGCCAATCAATCGAAAGGACCTGAAACGCCAGGCCCGGGAGGCAATGGGACTGACAAGCCCCAAATTTTGGGTCGTCTGCTTGGTCTATATCCTTCTGACCACCGGGGTGGACGGACTGCTTCACCTCTTTTCCTCTCCCCTGGGCCTGGAAGAAACCGCATTTAGCTTTTTTGGGTTTTTCTGTACGGTTCTGTTTACCCTTTACTCCCTTGTCATCCAGTTTGGTTATAATCTCTGGTCCCTCTGGGCCTACCGGAAGCTCAATCCCGGAATGGGCTCTTTAATCCAGGGATTCTCCATCACAGGGCGTGTTCTTGTGATGGAACTGTTGATCTTTTTAAAAGTATTTGCCTGGGTCCTGCTTCTGGCCCTGTGCATCACCATTCTGATTCTTTTCATTCCGTCCCTGCCGCTCTACCTGCTTTGCCTGGCACTGGTCTATGTCGCCATGTTCGTCATCATGCTCCGCTACGCCATGGCCCCTTACCTGCTCGCGGATTTCCCGGACGATGGAGCCGGGGCCGCTGTGCGCCGCAGCGTAGAGATGATGTGGGGAAGAAAATGGGAACTGTTCAAGCTCCAATTTTCCTTCTTTGGCTGGTATCTGTTGGATATTGTACTTTCGGGCAGCGTGCTTGTCTTCTTTCTGGTACGCAGCGGCGTACTGAACGCTCCCATCACCTCTGACAGTATTTTAACCTACCAGTCCGTCATCAGCAGCGCACCGGCATTTTTCTTTTCCAACCTCATTTCACTGCCCCTGGTCCTGTGGCTCACCCCTTATACCTCCGTGACGCAAGCCGGTTTTTACGACACGATATGTCGCACGGGCAGGGTCAGCCAGTCCGAACAGATGCCTCCCCTGTAAATTTACACCGTCAAAAGAAAGAGAAAGATGGCAGCGCCAATCGGCGCTGCCATCTTTATTTGTCCCACTCTAAACAGGAGGTATCCCATGTCGTCCCATGGGATACCTCCTGTTCCTTTTCGTCCCGTCGCAGAAGCGGTAAAATTGCGGTAAAACCGCTCTTAAACCTGCTGGGGCGCTTCATCCGAGGACCCGAAAGTCTTTACGGCTCTAGCGTCTTCCGCTCTCCGGTCCTCAATGGCTTCCTTGAGAAGCATATCCTTGACTTTTATGGGGCCAGCGGTTTAGCAAGTCCTAATCTATCCCAAACAGCCCCATTTATCAAGGTTTTCTCTCCCCCGGCCTCCCATCCAATCCCAAGGCCGACCACCTACTCCCAACCTAGAATCGGTAAAAATGCGGTAAAAACCCGGTAGCCGTTCCCCTCAGCTACCGGGCCTCCCTCCATTAGACCGCCTTTCCCTTCTCCGGGAATGGAATGACAACGGCGCTCTCTGTTGCCTCTTCCGACGCAATAAACTTATCAATCCCCGCCAACTTATCAATTTCCTTTGCTTTGGTATCTTCCAAAAGGTGGACATAGATATTATAGGTGGTCTTGACATTTGCATGGCCTAACTGCTCCGAGATTGCTTTAATATCGACACCAGCTTCAAAGCACCGGGTAGCGTAAGTGTGCCGAAGTGTGTGCATGGTCGCTCCCTCAATTCCAGCTTTGTCTAAAATGCGATACAGTACCCATTGGAGATTGCGGGAGTAAACCATGTTTCCACGACTATTTCGGAATACAAGACTATCCTCACTCCATTCCTCGCCCAACTGTTTCGCCCGGTTGCGCATGACTTCCTTATGTTCTGCCAAAATCATAGCCAAACCCGATGTAATAACGATAATCCGCTTGCTGGACTTTGTCTTACACTTGTCCTGTACCTCCTGCTTTGCGCTATGGGCTTCAAAATCATGGCACACAATCGCTTTTTTCTTCACATGAATTGTCTGACGCTCCAGGTCTATATCACTCCATAGCAGCGGGATTCCCTCTCCCATGCGCAACCCCGTATAGAGGTAAGTCAGCAGCATAACCCGGTAGTACTCACCATCCAGCGCTGCTATAAACTTTTGCTGTTCCTCCTGGGTTAACACACGCATAGCTCCCTTATCATCTTTCGGAAACGCCACTCCCTTACAGGGGTTCCGGGGTATCATCCCCAGTGCCACCGCTTTCTCCAACGCTCCATGAATCACATTGTAAACTTTGATGAAAAGGGAAAAACTTCCACCCATGCTATCCAGTATTTTCTGGATGTGGTAGGTTGTCAAATCCTTTAACGCAATTTCCCCCACATAGGGCTTGATATGGACACGAAAGTTGTTGCGGTAGCTAGTCAGCGTAGATGGTGCCAGCTTCGGGGCTTTGTGCTTCTCAATCCAAGTTTGGACCCAATCTCCCGTTTTGACCGCCGCCTTGGAATGGCACACACCCATTGCTTTCTCACTTTGTAACCGTTGCAACTCACGAACTGCGGCAGCCTGGGAATTAAAGTAGAAGTACAAGTATTCCTTCTTCCCATTCTCTTTGTAAAGTCCAGTTGGGAAGGTCACAAGCCACTTGCCGTCCTTACGATGGTAGATACTTCCTTCGCCGTTGGATCTCCTTTTCGCCATGGTTTATTCCTCCTTAAATTTTGTGGGGGGGATAATAACGCCATCCCCCCACACTGTCAAGCCTCTTCGTCCTTATTTTCTCTTTTCTTCTTTTCTTGGCTCAGATACTCAAGGTCGTACAGGCAGTAAGCCCACACCGCCGTTGTTGCGTCATCAACGAACAGTCGTACTTTTGACTGATAGCCGTTACTAGAATTCTGAATGTAGAGAAAGTTGTATTCCGCCAACTGCCTCAGCAGCTTTTGTGTGGGCATTTTCAGATACTTAGCTAGGTCTTCCATTGTATTACTAAACAAAATGTAATACGATTGCCGCTTGTAGTTCATAATTTCAAAATAGCTACTCATCTCATTTTTTAAAATACCCATAATGCGCCTGTAAAGTAGTTGTGCTGGAATCTCCTGCTCTCTGCGATGAACAGGAAGTTTATCCCGCACCTCAAAAACCGCTTGTAAAATATCCATCGGCGGAATTATCTCATCTTTTTCCAGTTTTCCGAGATATTCATCACCAAAAAGTGACAAAAATTTCTTTGTCTTCTGTTTTTCCTGTGCGGTTGGAATATTCTCCACATCGAACTTTGCCATTGCCAGTCTGTAAAGGTCTGCCTGCGGAATTCTCATCTTGCCCGACATCGTCCCATCGGAATATTTCTGGCAAACCTCAAATATACGCTTTCCTTTTTCATCTACGAAAATATTTGCAACCAGTCGGTTATCTAACACATTCTCGATATATCCCATACCATCCGTTGCTTTAAAAAACTCCTCTGAGATGACAATATCTTCTTCATCCTCAACTTGGTTGGTCTGTTCCGCACGCTCATCACTTGGAATCAGTGCCTGCAAATTCCGGTCACACAGTCTAACAGTCGCAGACTTGAAATCAATGCTCTCCAGTCGTTCATCTTCTGGAACAAGCTCCCGCAAAGCTTCCATTGTCTGCAAATTTCTTTCGTTCATTTTACATTTCCTCCTTTATATCTATCGGTTTACCTTTACGCTCCCTGAGCGTGTAGCCACTGGATGAAGCGGTCACTGCTGACCCGATATTGCTTACCTATCGTCAATGACAAGCACTCGTTCAAGGTCAGCGTCAGCTTCCATCAGCCGGGGCTTAACGGTATCGCCCAAACCGTCCTCGGCGGTCTGATAGATGATGTTGAAAGGCTCGAGGGTCTCCATACCGGGTAAAGGCTTTCGGTTGGTGCAAGCCGCCGCAAGACGCATGGCAAAGTAGGTCTTGCCCTCGCCGGGGTTGCCCTGTATAATCGTCAGCTTTCCAAAGGGGATATAGGGAAACCATAGCCAATCCACGCTCGTAAGCTCCACATCTGCCATGCGGAGCATGG
>JAXWVI010000050.1:0-161347 GCA_037245165.1 bacterium | reverse complement strand
CCGGGAGTGTGGCCACAACTTCGGGACATTTTGTCCACAAGTCGGAGCGTAGGACAAGGAACGGGGGCTTTCATATACCTGCCTCCGTTCTCTGAAACCAGCCCAATTTTTTGTTCCTTCCCATTCACAAAAAGTCAGCCTGTTTTCCTGGCGGAGCAAGCGGGGCACAAACAGCACCGTACCCCGTTTCCTCCGCCAGCCACGCCAGCAGGTATAACACACTACACTTTGCAAGCAAAGTCGTGTGCCAAATGGGGGCAAGCCCCCTTTGGAAACCCCCACAAGAAAAGGCGGTGTGCTACCCCTCCACGGGGTGCATACCGCCTTTTCTTTTGTTATCCAGCCCTACGGCTTATCGGTTGAGCAAAAGTCTGCGTGGGATTGGTGTGGTATCTTTAACTATGGGAAACTCCCGTCTCCCACTTGGACACCGCCTTGTCGGTGACGTGGAGGGCGTCGGCCAGCTCTTTCTGGGTCATGTTTTGTTCTTTTCTCAACTGGGCCACAAAGGCCCCGAATTGCAGATTGTCCATGAAGATAGCTCCTTTCCGTTGCCGCCATTATGCCGCAACGACGAAAAAAATGCAACCTACGGAAAGTAGAGGGGAGTTTTTTGGCTAAAAATCACCCCTCCGGCACATCCTAACCGGGAACAGGAGGGATTTTTTATGGACGAACCGATCAAAGAACAGGGGGGAGAGGAGTCTCTCCAGCCTATTGTGGACCTGGGTTCCTCCCTCATCCGCACAGACCGGGGGACCATCTATGTCCTGACCATTGTGGGGCAGATCGAGGGACACCAGCTCCTGCCCCAGACCAGCAAGAGCACGAAATATGAGCATGTGCTGCCCCTGCTGGCCACAGTGGAGGAGAGCGACCAGATTGACGGACTGCTCATTTTGCTCAATAACGGCGGGGGAGACGTGGAGGCGGGCCTTGCCATCTCCGAGCTCATCGCCTCCATGTCCAAGCCCACCGTCTCTCTGGTGCTGGGGGGCAGCCACTCCATCGGGGTGCCGCTGGCGGTGTCGGCCAAGGTGTCCTTCATCGCCCCTTCGGCAGCCATGACCATCCACCCGGTGCGCCTGAACGGGTTGGTCATCGGAGTGCCACAGACCTTTTACTACTTCGAGCGGATTCAGGAGCGGATTCTCCAGTTTGTGACCGCCAACAGCAATGTGAAGCGAGAAGACTTTACACGCCTTATGCTGAAGACCGGGGAACTGGCCGCCGACGTGGGCAGCGTCATCTACGGGGAGGAGGCGGTGGAGCTGGGACTCATAGACCGGATCGGCGGGCTCTCCGACGCCCTGGCCGAGCTGCACCGGATGATGGAGGAGAGAACGAAAGGGGAGAAGTGAGCTTGCCGCTTCGGCGGCGAGCCCCTCCGTCTCCGGGTCCTTATAAGTTGACATAACAAAATCACAAAATACTGGAATTGTTTCCCCATTTATGATAATATAGTAATAGCGTCCGTTGAGGCGAACAACACTTCAAGGGGGATCAACGTTTTGACCTACTTAATGTCTGCCGTTCTGGGCTTTGTCCAGGGCGTGGCTGAGTTTCTGCCCATCTCCAGCTCCGGGCACCTGACCCTGTTCCAGCACTTCTTCGGCATGGAAGAGCCGGACAATCTCTTTAACATCCTGCTCCACTTTGCCACCCTGATGGCCGTATGCATTTACTATTTTCAGGATGTGGTAGAGATGATTGCGGAGTTTTTCCGGGGTCTGGCCGCGCTTTTTTCCCGCCAACCCTCCCGGGGCAACCCGCCCGAGGCCCGGCGGCTGGTGCTGCTGATCATTGTGGGCACCCTGCCTCTGTTTTTGGTACTGCCCTTTGAGAGCAAGATAGAGGCCTTTGGCTCCAACCCCATTTTTGTCTGCTGTGCCCTGCTGGTCACCGGCTGCATTCTCTTTCTCTCCGACCGGATGAACCAGGGACGCAAGACTGCCCGGAATGCCACCCTGACCGACGTGCTGCTGGTGGGCGTGGCCCAGGGCTTTGCCACCATCCCCGGCCTGTCCCGGTCCGGGTGCACCATCTCCGCCGGTATGGCCATGGGCTTTGAGCGGGAATTTGCGGTGCGCTACTCCTTCCTCATGTCGCTGCCTGCCGTACTGGGGGCCACCCTGCTGAAGGTCATCAAGACCGTCCGGGACGCCGAGCCTCTCCCTGAGGGGGTATTGCCCAAGTATCTGCTGGGCATGCTCATCGCGGGGGTGGTGGGCTACTTCGCCATCAAGCTGGTGAATCTCCTGGCCTCCAAGGGCAAGTTCGGCGCCTTCGCCTACTACTGCTGGGCCGCGGGCCTTGTGTTCCTTGTCCTGAGCCTGATGGGCTGGACACTGGTTCCCGCCGCCTGATCCAGTCTCCGGAAAGGAACGAGAGTTTATGGCATCCACACAAAAGAAAACCGGAAGCAGCCGCTCCAGAAGCTCCGGGGGAGGAAAGCGGACCGCTTCCTCTGCCAGAGCCAAAGGCGGCGGCCGGAGAAGCCAGCCCGCCTCCAAAAGCCGCCCCTTCCGCCGGGAGCTGGGAGGGGTGGTCTGCTTTCTGCTGGCCGTCTTCACCGCCTTTGGCTATTTCAACACCGAGGGGATCTTCATCCACTGGTTCTGCAATCTGGTCAAAGGACTTTTGGGCTACGGCTTCTGGCTGACGCCCCCCGCCCTCCTGCTGGGGGCCTATATTCTGGCCTTCCATCGGGGACGGCCCGTGCGCCTGCGACTCATTTGCGCCCTGCTGCTGCCGGTGATCTTCTCCTGTCTGCTCCACGGCCTGCTCTGTGATACTCTGCCCTGGGATGCCAAGCTGTGGGGGACTCTGGTGGCCAGCGGCATGGAATTGAAGTCCGGCGGCGGCATCTGCGGCGTCATTGCCCAGGCCTTTGTGGCTCTCTTTACGCCCATTGGTTCCACCATCCTCTTTGTACTGCTGGCACTGGTGGTGGGCCTGGCGGCCTTCCACCGTACAGTGGGGGATGTGGTGCGCTGGGTCACCGACCGGCCTGAATACGAATATGAGCCGGAGCCGGAGCCAGTGCCTCGGAAGAGCCGCCGGGAGGAGCGCAGGGAGGAGGCCCAAGTGACCAAGGCCTCCCGCTCGCCCATCGACATCCCTGTGGAGGACGGTCCCCTGGTGGGCAAGGAGCCCCAGAGCGGGGAGGGGAAGAAGAAGGGCTTTTTCAACCGCACCCCAAGGGTGCCCTCTCCCGATCTGCTCCTTCAGCCCAAGAGCAAGCAGGACCAGCCGCCCCAGCCCGACCCCGAGCCGGAGCAGCCCGAGCACCTGCCCGACCCGCCCCAGCCCATTCCCGTGGTGCCTCCGGTCAACGTGGCGCCTCCGGGAGAGCCGGTCCAGGCCGCGCCCGCGCCTGCCCCCCAGCCGGTCCGGGAACCTGTGGAACCCGTCCCGGCCGCGCCCGCCCCTCAGCCGGAACTGGCCAAGGTCACCCGCCAGGATGCCCAGGCCGAGGCGGCCCAGGTGGCCCAGGATATCCGCCAGACCATGGACCAGGGGACCGCACCCTACCAGTACCCGCCCCTGTCCCTTTTGAAGGAGGGCAGCGGTGAGATCGGCGGAGAGGCCCTGGGAGAGCTCAACTCCAACCGCCAGCGCCTTTCCGATACCATCCGCTCCTTCGGCATCGACGCCAACATCGTCAACGTGGTCCGGGGGCCGTCGGTTACCCGGTATGAGCTGGAGCTGGATCAGGGGGTGCGCCTCAATAAGCTGACCAATCTGTCCGACGACATCGCTCTGGCCCTGGGGGCCACGGGGGTGCGCATTGCACCCATTCCCGATAAAATCTCCGTGGTGGGTATTGAGGTGCCCAACAAGGTGGTATCCCCGGTATCCATCCACTCGGTCATCGGTTCCAACGCCTTTACCAGCAGCAAGTCCAAGGTCTCCTTTGCCGTGGGCAAGGATATCAGCGGACAGGCCATTGTGGGAGATATCGGCAAGCTGCCCCATCTGCTCATCGCCGGTACCACCGGCTCCGGTAAATCGGTGTGTACCAACTCCCTGATTATCTCCCTGCTCTATAAGGCCACCCCCGAGGAGGTCCGCCTCATTATGGTGGACCCCAAGATGGTGGAGCTGGGCATCTACAACGGCATTCCCCATCTGCTCATCCCTGTGGTCACCGACCCCAAAAAGGCCGCCGGCGCTCTCCAGTGGGCGGTCACGGAGATGATGAAGCGCTACCGCACCTTCTCCGAGGTGGGGGTGCGCAAGCTGGAGGAGTATAACGCCCTGGCCGCCAAGACCGAGGGCATGGAGAAGATGCCCTCCATTGTGGTGGTGATCGACGAGTTGGCCGACCTTATGCTGGTGGCCGCCAAAGAGGTGGAGGAGTCCATCTGCCGGGTGGCCCAGATGGGCCGTGCCGCCGGGATGCACCTGGTAATCGCCACCCAGCGTCCCTCCGCCGACGTGATTACCGGCCTGATGAAGGCCAACATCCCCAGCCGCATCGCCTTTGCGGTGGCCTCCGCCATGGAGTCCCGGATCATCCTGGACACCCAGGGGGCGGAAAAGCTGGTGGGCCGGGGCGATATGCTCTTTGCCCCGTTGGGCAGCGGCAAGCCTACCAGAGTTCAGGGCTGCTTCATCTCCGACAGCGAGGTGGCTGCCGTGGTGGACTTTGTGAAGAAGAACAGCGGCTCTGCCCAGTATGACGACGCAGTGATGGAGGAGATCGAGCACCACGCCGCTGAGAAGGAAAAGGGTTCCAAAGGGGTGGGCGGCTCCGCCCCCGAGGAGGTGGACAGCGAGTTTGACGAGCTCATCGACGCTGCCGCCGAGGTGGTGGTGGAGACGGGCCAGGCCTCCGTATCCATGCTCCAGCGGCGGCTGAAGCTGGGCTACGCCCGGGCCGCCCGGCTGGTGGACCAGCTGGAGGAAAAGGGCATTGTAGGTCCCTTTGAGGGCAGCAAGCCCCGGCAGCTGCTCATCACCAAGGAACAGTGGCAGGAGATGAAGTACCGCCAGGGCGGCGGAGCGCCGGCTTCCGGCTTCTCCGCCCAGGAGGAGGACGCGCCCCCCTTCGACGTGGAGGAGGCGCTGGACCGCTCTGAGGAGGACACACTTTAGGGAATTATTTCATTTGTATTAAATTTTCCTGGAACCTCTTTACAGCTTCGCCCTTTTGGAGTAGACTAAGCCCAAGGTTTTATTCTTGGTTTGGGAGGTGTTTTTATGGCGGATATGGATTTTACCCGGAAATTCAGTCTGGGAGATCAGCGGGATCTGGAGATCAAAACCATCCTGTCCACGGTGTATCAAGCCTTGCAGGAGAAGGGGTACAACCCCATCAACCAGATCGTGGGCTACATTCTCTCCGAAGACCCCACCTATATCACCAACCACAACAACGCCCGGGCCCTCATCCGGAAGGTGGACCGGGATGAGCTGCTCCAGACGCTTGTAAAATATTACCTGACTCATTGAGCGGGTAATGCGGCGGCGGTGCGGCACAAGACATTCAGGCACAAAATGGCCCGCCTTTCGGCGGGCCATTTTACGATGGAGAAAAGGGAGAGAAGCCCATGAATATACTCATCAGCCACTGTTTTTTAGGAGAACCCTGCCGCTACGACGGGTGCAGCCGCCTGGACCGCCAGGTCATTGAGCTGCACCGGGCAGGCCACAACCTGATCCCTGTCTGCCCCGAGGTGCTGGGAGGGCTGGATACGCCCCGGGCCCCGGCGGAGCTTCAGCCTGACGGCCGGGTGGTGAACGAGGACGGGGAGGACGTGACGGAGGCCTACCTGGCCGGAGCAAGGAAAGCCCTGGAGATTGCCCGGGAAAACGGCTGTACCGTGGCGGTGCTCAAGGCCCGATCCCCCTCCTGCGGCTGCGGGGAGGTCTACGACGGCACCTTTTCCCATAACGTGATCCCCGGCTGGGGCGTGACCGCGAAGCTGCTGCGTGAGGCTGGAATCACCGTGATGGACGAGGAGAACCTGGACAGCCGTCTGTTCGAATCCCAGGTCTGAAAAAGTGAAGGATGATAGAGAAACCCCCGGCCTGTTGTGAACAGGCCGGGGGTACGTTTACGCTTCCAAACAAAATATCAGTCCACCACATTCTGGATGAACTTCATCATAATCTGGGCGACCTCCGCCCGGGTGGCGGAGCTGCCGGGATTGAGCCGGTTTCCTTCCCGGCCGGACAGCAGGCCGCTTCCCACCGACCAGATCATGGCCTCCTCGGCCCAGGAGGATACAGAATTACCGTCGGCAAACGTGGACAGATCGGCCTGAGGACGGATGTCATAGCGGAACGACAGGGCATAATTGTAGAGGACCAGGGCCAACTGCTCCCGGGTAATGGGATCGCCCGGGACAAAACGGCCTTCCTGATAGCCGTACATGATCTGTTTGTTGGTGGCCCAGGCGACCGCGTCATAATACCAGTCGCCGTGCCGCACATCCTCATAGGTATGTGAGCCGATATTGGGTTTGCCGGCCATGGCGTAGATCATCTGAACAGCCATGCCTCGGGTGACGGTGGCGTTGGGGGAGAAGGTGTGCTGGCTCGTACCCGACATGATGCCGTTTTCCAGGACATATTCCACCGCCTGGGCATACCACGCGTCGGGGGACAGATCATTATATTGGTCCAGAACAGAGCCTGCGGCCGACGCTCCCATAGGCAGAAGGCTGAGGAGCAGAGCAGTGGAAAGCAGGGCGCTCCAGATCCGTGTGCGCAGATGATTCATAGTCATTTCCTCCCGGTTATAGGCGTTTCCCTGGAACAGCGGGAGCGGTCCCGTTGTTTCCATGGCGAGTATAGCACAAAAAGGTCGAAAAGGCAACGGCGTATCCCGGGAAGATAGAATGGAAATCGGCCCGGCGACCGCCCCTGCGCTCAACGGCGGAAAAATCCATCGAAAGGGGTCAGACGATAAAAAATTTACCTTGGCCCGTTACCGTATGAAAGCCCCAGCCCGGGAGATACTGGAAGTACAGTATCACCAGGCGGGAGGTTTTCTGTTATGCAGCATAAGGTAGAGATCTGTGGGGTCAACACGTCCAAGCTGAAGGTGCTGAAAAGCGACGAGACCCAGGCCCTCCTGCTGCGGGCCAAGGCGGGGGATCAGCAGGCCCGGGAGGAGCTGATTGCCGGCAATCTGCGCCTGGTGCTGTCCGTCATCCAGCGCTTTACCAACCGGGGAGAGAACGCCGACGACCTGTTCCAGGTGGGGTGCATCGGACTCATTAAAGCCATTGACAACTTCAATACCGACCTTAACGTGAAGTTCTCCACCTATGGGGTACCCATGATCGTGGGGGAGATCCGCCGCTACCTCCGGGACAACAGCACCATGCGGGTGTCCCGGGCCATGCGGGATACAGCCTACAAGGTGCTCCAGGCCAAGGAGAGCTATATGGCCCAGCACCAGAAGGAGCCCACCGTGGATGAGATCGCCAAAATGTTGGATATCCCCCGGGAGGAGGTGGTCTTCGCCCTGGACGCCATTTTGGAGCCCGTGTCCCTCTATGAGCCCATCTATTCTGACAGCGGGGACAACATCTGTGTCATGGACCAGGTGAAGGACAACAAGAATAACGACGAGACTTGGGTGGAGCGCATTGCCCTGAAGGAGGCGGTAGGCCACCTGACGGACCGGGAGCGAAAGATTTTATCCATGCGTTTTTTTCAGGGAAAAACCCAGATGGAGGTGTCCGCGGAGATCGGCATCTCTCAGGCCCAGGTATCCAGACTGGAGAAGAACGCTCTGAGGCAGATTCGAAAAGAGATGTAAAACACAAGCCGTCCGGCCCCGAAGGGCCGGACGGCTTGTGACGGTATGGAAGGGAAAATCAGGCGGCAGAGGTCTTTACGTCGGCTTTGCGGCCGATCCACTCCCGCCACAGGAAGATTCCAAAGAACACCAGGGCCACCACAATGCCCACGGGGTAGGCGATGGAGGTGGACATATTCAGGCACTCAGGGGCCTGGATAAAGTAGGTGACGGACACAGCGGACATGAAGGTGGCAGGCAGGGCGCACATGAAGCAGGCCACCGGAGGGAAGCCGTTGCGGTGGAGGTACACGGCTCCGGCCCACAGCACCATCATAGCCAAGGTCTGGTTGGACCAGGAGAAGTACTTCCACAGGGTGGCGAAGTCGCCCCACTGGGTGATGAGCGCGCCCACACCCAGCACAGGCACAGACAGGAACAGGCGGTTTTTCCACTTGGACTGGTCAATATGGAACCAGTCGGCGATGGTCAGACGGGCGGAGCGGAAAGCGGTGTCGCCGGAGGTAATGGGGCAGGCGATGACGCCCAGCAGGGCAAGCACGCCGCCGATGGGGCCCATCATGGCCCGGCAGATGGTATTGACCGCCTCAGAGCCGCCGGCGGTGACCATGACGTTGTTCAGGTCGGCCACATTGCCGTAGAAGGTGACGCCGGCCGCGGCCCACACCAGGGCGATGACGCCCTCGGCCACCATGGCGCCGTAGAACACCTTGCGGCCCTCTTTCTCAGAGGTCATGCACCGGGCGACCATGGGGGACTGGGTGGCGTGGAAGCCGGAGATGGCGCCGCAGGCCACGGTGACGAACATTTGGGCCCAAATGGGGGTGCCGTCCGGGTGGCCCATGCCAGCCACGCCCACATACTGCCACATCTCAGGCATGGCGGCACGGTAGCTGCCGTCAAAGAGCATGACGCCCATCAGACCCAGGGCCATGATAATGAGGCAGGCGCCGAAGATGGGGTAGAGCTTGCCGATGATCTTATCAATGGGGAGGAAGGTGGCGATGAAGTAGTAGATCAGCACCACAGCCAGCCAGAAGCTGGCGTTGAATTGCTCCGGGGTGAGGGAGGCCAGCAGGGAGGCTGGGTTCTTGGAGAAGTTGACGCCCACCAGGATCAGCAGGATCACGGAGAACACCCGCATAACCTGAAGCATGAACTTACCCAGGTAGATGCCCACGATCTCAGAGATGGAGGCACCGTTATGGCGCTCACTCATCATGCCGGACATGAAGTCGTGGACGCCGCCGCCCAAAATGGTTCCGAAGACAATCCACAGGTAGACCCGAGGCCCCCAGCAGGCGCCGGACAGCGCGCCGAAGATGGGGCCCAGGCCGGCGATGTTCAGCAGCTGGACCAGGAACAGCCGCCAGGTCTTCATGGGGGTGTAGTCCACCCCATCCGGGTGGGCCACCGCCGGGGTCTGGCGGTCGTCCACGCAGAATACCTTCTCAATGAGCTTGCTGTACAGAGCAAAGCCCACCAGAAGGACGATCAGAGCGATGAGAAAGGTAATCATGGCTTGTTTCCTCCTTTTGATCTCTTTCGTTTTCCAACAGCGGACACAAAAACGCCCCCTGTTGTCTCCAGAAACGCGAAAGAACACAACATGGGGCATTCACAATATTTAGACTGCCCCGAAAGGCGGCTTTATTATATCGCTGATTCCAAAAAAGTCAAGAACCTTTCAGCAAAAATTGTAAATTTTTTCCCGCCGCAGGGCCTAGCCAAGGGCAACATCCAAGATCATCATCAGCAAAAATCCCGCCATGACGCCAAGCGTGCCCGAGTGGCCTCCCTGGGAAAGGTTGGCCTCGGGAATGAGTTCCTCCACCACCACATAGAGCATAGCCCCTGCGGCAAAGGAGAGAAGCCAGGGCAGCAGTGGCTGAACTGTCCCCGCCACCAGTACGGTGATGAGGGCGAAGATGGGCTCTACCAGACCGGAGGCCGCCCCGACGAGGAAGGCCTTGAACCGGCCCATCCCCTCCTGGCGCAGGGGGAGGGAAATGGCCGCCCCTTCGGGGAAGTTCTGAATACCCACCCCCATGGCCAGGGCGGTGGCGGCGGTGAGCAAAGCGGGGTCCCCGCTCTGGGCGGCCAGAGCGAAGGACACCCCCACGGCCATCCCCTCGGGGATGTTGTGCAGGGTCACCGCCAGCACCAGCAGGGCGGTGCGGCTGGGGGAGTTGTGGAGATGGAAAGATTCGGGGGTCAGGTGGGGGAGAAGATAGTCCATGGCCAGCAGGAATCCGATGCCCACCACAGAGCCTCCCGCCGCGGGCAGCCAGCCGGCCATGCCCATCTCCTGGGCCTCCTCAATGGCGGGGATGAGCAGGGACCACATACTGGCGGCGATCATCACCCCGGCGGCAAAGCCCAGCATGATCCGATGTAGTGCGGGGGAGGACTTTTGGCGGAACAAAAAGACCACGGCGGCTCCCAGGGCGGTCATCAAAGCGGTGAATCCCGTCCCGACGGCGGCCCATAACAGTGCGTCCAACACGACAGTTGCTTCCTTTCTGAAAACGGCGGCGAGGGGCTTGAGGCTCCCCGCCTGTGCCTTTGCTTCCAGAATAGGCTATGCCGTGGGACAGGGGAGGGTGCGCCCTTTACAGCCGGGCCAGAAAGACTTTGGCCGTCCAGTAGCCGATGGCCATGCAGCCGGGGAAGGTGAGCAGCCACATCAAGGCGATCTTTCCCGCCACCCCCCAGCAAGGGCGGCAGCCTCCCGCCCGGCCCACGCCCAGTAAGGCGGCAGTGCGGGTGTGGGTGGTGGACACGGGCAGGCCCAGCAGGGTGGACAGGAGCAGGCAGAATATGGTGGCTCCGTCCGCCGCCAGCCCCTCCCGGGGACCGATGGACACCATCTCCCGGCCCACGGTGTCAATGATCCGCTTCCCGCCCAGCAGGGTACCCAGGGCCATAAAGCCCGCGCACAGCACCATCAGCCACACCGGAATCTTGTCCATAGCGCCCTCCCCCCGGCCCTGGGCCAGGGCGGAGCCCAGCAGGAATACCCCCAGAAATTTTTGCCCGTCCTGGGCCCCGTGGAGAAAGGCGGTGCCGGCCGCCCCAGGTATCTGGGCCAGAAGGATGGTACGATCGTTTACCGTTACATGATTGAGCCTCCGGCGGGCGGCCTCTCCCGCCCAGAAGCCCGCCAGAGTGGACAGACCAAGGCCCAGCAGGACCTTGGCCCAGCCCACCCAGTTGATGCAGGACAGGTTTCCCTCCAGGGCGGCGGCGGCTCCGGAGATTCCCGCCACCAAAGCGTGGCTTTCGCTGGTGGGGATGCCGAAGCGCCAGGCCAGCACCGCCCACAGCACAATGGCCGCCATGGCGGCGCACAGGGCGGTAAGGGCAGCTTTTGTGCCGCCTCCGAAGCGGGCGATGGAATACACCGTCTCGGCCACTGAGGCGTTGACCTGGGTGACGCACAGTACCCCCAGCAGGTTGCACCCAGCCGCCAGCAGCACCGCCCGGCGGAAGGGAAGAGCCCCGGTGACCACCGCCGCGGAGATGGCGTTGGGGGCGTCGGTCCAGCCGTTGACCAGCAGGACCCCCAGCAGGAGCACGGTGGTCAGGAGCAGGGCGGGATTTTTGGGCAGTTGGGCGAAAAAGGCGGAAAAAGACAGGGGCATGGACTCACCTCCATGCCCCAACCTATGAAGCTATTCCTCCCGGTATGCCCCGTGGCCTCCGGGAGGGGGAGCGTGGCGCTCCTGCCCGCTGTCCCGCGGAGCGGAGGCCGGAGCGATGGCGCCGGGGCCGTATTTGGCCCGGATGGCGTCCATCGCCCCTTCCAGCTTTTCCAGCCGTTCCCGTTTTTCCTCCCGGTCACCGGCAAACAAATCCAGCTGGGCCGCCGCTTCGCCGGCCGGGATGAGATAGATGGCGGTGACGGTGAGAGCCCGGACAGGGTGGTTCATATTCCAGCAGCCCTCGGCCAGCTCCATGGCTGCCTGGGTCAGCTCCCGGCCCAAATCGGTGGGAGAGGAGAGCCTCTGCTGCCGGCTCATGTCCCGGAAGGCGGGGTCCCGAATAGCAAGTGAAACTCCTTGACACTTCATGCCGCACTTTCGCAGGCGGGCTGCCACCTGGTCAGACAGCTGAGTGATTCCCGCCCGAATCTCCTCCCGGCCCTGAAGATTTCTGGGAAATGTATAGCCGTTGCCCACCGACTTGGGCGGAGTGTGCTGGTTGGCCGGGGCCACAGGGGAGTCGTCCAGGCCGTTGGCGAAGTCGTGAAGCTGGGCTCCGTTTTTCCCCAAAAGGGTATAGAGACTCTCCCGGTCAAAGGCGGCCAGATCCCCAATGGTGCGGATGCCGAACTTCTCAAAGGCCCGGGCCGCGGCCCGGCCTACATACAGAAGGTCGGTGACCGGGAGGGGCCAGACCATGGATTTGAAATTTTCCCTGGAAATAACAGTGGTGGCGTCGGGCTTTTTATAGTCGCTGCCCAGCTTGGCAAAGACCTTGTTGAAGGATACCCCCACCGAGATGGTCAGGCCAAAGCGGCTGCGTACCTGGTCCCGCAGGCGGTTGGCCAGAATCCGGGGGTCACCGCCGAAGAGGTGGAGGGTGCCTGTCACATCCAGCCAGCTCTCATCGATGCCGAAGGGCTCCACCAAGTCGGTGTAATTCTGGTACAGGGCGTTGACCTTTTTGGAAAACTCCCGATATTTCCCATGGTGGGCGGGGAGGAGAACCAGGTCCGGGCACTTTTTTCGGGCCTGCCAGATGGTCTCGGCGGTCTTCACCCCGAACTTTTTAGCCGGCTCGTTTTTGGCCAGAATGATGCCGTGTCGGCTGTCCGGGTCGCCGCACACCGCCACCGGCAGGTGGCGCAGCTCCGGGTGGGAGAGAAGCTCCACCGAGGCATAGAAGCTGTTCAAATCACAATGAAAGATTACCCGGTCCATGGAGCTGCCCTCCGTTCAAATAGATTAGGCCCATTATACCATATTTTTTGCCTTGCGTCAAACGTATGTTCCAGAACTTTGCTTTGATTCAGGCAGTTGCCGGACAGTTGCTGGACTTGGACAGCCAGCCCTGATAAAATACTCCCAGGAGGCGAGGCATATGACATTGGGGGAACAGTTAAAAACCCTGCGGCAGAAGACCGGCTTTTCCCAGGAGCTGGTGGCCGAGCGGGTGGGGGTAAGCCGTCAGGCGGTGACCAAATGGGAAGCGGGTCAGACCATTCCCACCGCGGAAAACCTGGCGGCCCTGGCAGAACTTTATCAGGTACCTCTGGAGGCGCTGGGGGAGGACCGCTCCGCCCGGGTGCGGGACGGAGAGGACAACCCCATGCTCCGGGAGAACAAAACGGTGATCGCCCTTTCCGCCCAGCTGGGCAGCCTCTATGCCTGCGCCTGGAGCGCGGCGGGGCTTCGGAACGGACTGGAGGACTGGGATATTCTGCCCTTGTTTGGAAATGTGCTCCTGCTGGTGCTGTGCTCCATGTGGACGGTGTGGAACCTGTCCTTTGAGAATGACCTGGCCCGCCGGCAGCATAATATGAAGATCGAACTGCGCTACATGTTGGCCCAGCTGATCCTGGCGGGGGTGAACGCCTGGCTTGGACTGGGGCTTGTGGGGCTGGCGGCTGCGGCGGCGGTGCTGGTCTTTTATCTGGCGGTCATCAATCCCCGGTATATGGGGCGCAATCTGTGGTGGCGGCGGACAAAAAGGAAAAAATAGAAATAGCCGGCGGCCCATCACATGGGCCGCCGGCTATTTTGCCGACTATGGACAGTAACGTTTGGCAGAGCACTATTCCAGCTCTCCGCCGCAGTGGGGGCAGAATTTGCCCGGGGCATAGAGGGCCACATAGCGGCGGCAGAAAGGGCAGCGGATGAGCATAGATTCCAGAAGCCCCCGGCAAAAAACACCAGAATACCTGATATGTACAGGGGGGAGCGGTCCGTAGGAAAGCCTGCCAGCATGAGGATGCATCCCAGCAGCATAACGCCGCAGCACAGCAAAAATTTCTTCTTCATGTCTCTTCTTCCTTGGGTTCACAGACCATGGTTCTCTTCTTGGCCAGGAAGAACCCGGCGCACAGGGCGGTGAAGGGGGCCACGGTGACCAGACCGAAGGAGCCGATGACTGTATGGATCAGCTCAGCGGCCACATACTTGTAGTTGAAGATGTTGGACAGGGGAGTGCCCTGGGCCATAAAGACCATGAGCAGGGCCACATAACCTCCCGAGTAGGCAAAAAGGAGGGTGGTGGTCATGGTGCCCATGGCGGCCCGGCCCACATTCATCCCCGACCGGGCGGCCTCCCACCAGCCCAGATCAGGCCGCTTCTCCACCACTTCATAAACCGCCGAGGTGATGTCCACGCTCAGGTCCATGATGGCGCCGGAGGCGCCGATGAAGATGGAGGCCATGAAGATTCGGGTGAGGTTTAAATCCTGATATCCGGCATAGAGGAGGCTCTCCGAGTAGGACATCACCGCCCCGTGAATCTGGAAGAGGTCCGTAAAGACCATGCCCATCAGGCAGGTGACCAGAATGCCCAAAGCGGAGCCGGACACGGCGGCGGCGCACCGCCGGTCAAAGCCATAGACCAGGGCGATGATGAGCACCGTCAGAGCCAGAGTGATGAGCAGCCCAACCCAGATGGGGTTCCAGTTCTTCAGGTAAAGGGGGACCATCACCTTCCAGATCATCAGGACCGTGAGGATGAAGGACAGCACTGCCCGGATTCCGGTCTTCCCGGCAAACAGCACCAGCAGCAGCACAAACAGAGCGCCCATCAACAGCTCCCAGGGCATACGGTAGTGGTCGATCATGGACACGCTGAGGATCTGATCCCCCTCATAGTTGATGCGTACCAGGGCCTTGTCCCCTACGGCAAAGATTTTGTCCTGTTCCAGCGAGCCGTTGAGGGTGTTCTTGCCCTCTGTGGTCTGCCCTTTGAAGGGGCCGCTGAGGATTTCCAGGCGGCAGCGCTGCTCGCCGGAGCGCACAAGGCCCGTATCGATGACGGTGGAGTCATCCGTTTCCAGCACCAGGGCGGGCCGGATGTCCGACTCCTGAAAGACTACGTTGTCTTCGTAGCCCGTGGGCAGGACAATCAAAATCAAAATCAGAATCAGACACACCCAGACCGGAGCGTGGTAGCGCAGGGACTGGGGGGAGAGGGGGAAGTGAGGCATGACGGTCATACTCCTTTGGACTGGAAATTTTAGACGGCCCGTCCCGGCCAGAGCGGTCGGGGCGGGCCTTGGAAGAGAGAGAATGCTTATTTGACGGCCAGCATTTGGGCCAGCTTGTTGAAGATGTCGGTGTTGTCGTAGTAGCCCTTGAACTGGTCGGCGTTGACGCCGTCGGCGAAGACCGCTACGGGCAGGCCGGTGTGGCTGTAAGAGGTGAAGGACACGCCGGACTTGTTGTTGAGGATGTGGGTGATGGTCACAGTGAGGGGCTCGTAGGTGCCGTAGGCCACATACTCCTCCTGCTCAGCCATACCGGTGGCAGAGCTGTTGATGGACTTCTCATAGGCGGTCTTCAAAAGGCCCAGCTCATAGTCGGTGAGTACCAGACGGTCATTTTCCTCGCCCTTGACCTTCAGACCGAAGAGCTTCTCGACGTCGGTGAGGACGGCCTCAAAGGAGGTCTTGTTGGTCTTGTAGGAGGCGACATAGTCGCTGTCGAACTTGGCGAAGGAGATCTTCTGGCTGTCCAGCTGGCTGAGGTAGGTGTCGTAGTCGGTGCCGGCAAAGCCGATGGTCAGGCCGCCGGTCTCGTGGTCGCCGGTGACCAGAATAAGGGTCTCGTCGGGGTGCTGTTTGGCGAAGTCAATGGCCTTTTGCACCGCGTCGGCCAGGGCCAGGGTGTCGTGGATGGAGGAGGCGGCGTCGTTGGCGTGGCAGGCCCAGTCGATCTTGCCGCCCTCGCACATGAGGAAGAAGCCCTTGTCGTTGTCCAGGACCTCAATGCCCTTTTCCACATAGTCGGCCAGGGACCACATATCGTCGGTGCGGTCCAGCTCATAGGCCATGGCGTCGCCGTCGGCCAGGTGCTCGTCAATGAGGATAACCTTGCCGCTGTCCGCGGTGACCTTCTCGGCCTCGGCCTGGGTCTTTACCACGTCGTAGCCGGCCTGTTCCGCCAGGGCGTACAGGTCCTCCTGGTTTCCTTCCGCGCCGGTGGGCTTGAGCAGGCCGCCGCCGGCGAAATACTCAAAGCCGGACTCCACCAGCTCCAGGCCGATGTCGTAGTAGTCGTTGCGGCTGGCCTGGTGGGCATAGAAGGCGGCGGGTGTGGCGTGGTTCAGGTTGACGGAGGAGATGACGCCCACCTTCATGCCCAGCTGGTCGTGGACCTTCTCGGTGATGGTCTCATACTCCACGGTGGCAGTCTCGTCCACGTTGATGGAGCCGGAGTAGGTCTTGTGGCCGGTGGAGATGGAGGTGGCGGTGGAGGCGGAGTCGGGGGCAAAGGAGTTGGAGTCGTAGGTAACGGCGGAGCCCACCACATCAAAGCACATGAAGTTCAGGGCCACAGGGCCGTCCAGGATGGCGCCCTGGTTGTCATCCAGGCTGGGTTCGGCCAGCTGATAATCCGGGTCAGCCAAAGCGCCCAGATAATCGGAAGCGGACTGGAACTGGGGGTAGCTCATGCCGTCGCCGATGAACAAAAACACATATTTGGGGGCCTTCAGAGCTGTGGACGTGGCGCTGAGGGTGGTGGCCTGGACAGGCTGCTGTGCGTCGGTCTGGCTGGCGCTCACATTGCACCCGGCCAGGGCGGACAGGGCCAGGGCAGTAGCCAGGGCCGCGGAGAGAAGCTTTCTCATGGTTTCATTTCCTCCCTAGGTTTTTTCGTAGTTTGATTTGCTTGGGACAGCATTATTCTAGGGGGCGTTTGTTAAGTGCGCTACCGGGGTTTTGTGAAAGCTTAGTAAAATGCCCGGACGGCTTGGGCGTGTCCACAGGGCACAAAAAGGCCCGGCGGACTAGTCCGCCGGGCCTCAGGGCTCGGGTTTGGGAAAATTACATCTCGGTGGTGAGAACCTTCTTCAGGTGGGCAAACCGGGGCAGGGAGTGTTCCTTGGGGGCGTTCAGCTCGCCCTGGATGAGGGGCAGCACATAGTCGATAAAGGGCTGCTCCACGCCGTTGCCGGCCTCGTTAATCCACTCGCGGGGGACCTTCTTCTCAAAGTTGGCCACGATGTCCAGGGGCTCCAGGGAAATCTGGCAGTCATACTTGCCGTTCTCACGGGTACACTGGAAAGCCACCATCTTGTCGGTGACGCCGGACACGGCGGCCTCCACGGCGGCGGAGCCGGCCCGCCAGGCCTCCTCTACGTCGGTCTTGGAGGCCAGGTGAGAGCCGCAGCGCTGCAGGAGGGAGAGCTCGATGCCGCGGACCTTGGCGCCGGTCTGCTTCTTGATGATGTCGGCCAGCTTCACGGCCAGGCCGCCCAGCTGGGCATGGCCGAAGCCGTCGGTGGCGGAAGTCTCAGCCTCGGAGACGAAGCGGCCATCGGCGAAGTGGATGCCCTCGGACACGGCCACCATGCACTTGCCGGTCTTCTCGTAGATGGCCTTCACATCGGCCACGAACTTGTCCATGTCAAAGTCCACCTCGGGCAGGTACACCAGGTCGGGACCGCAGCCGGTGAGGGAGGCCAGGGCGGCGGAGCCGGCCAGCCAGCCAGCGTGACGGCCCATGATCTCAATGACGGTGACCATGCCGGTGTCATAGACGTGGGCGTCCTGCCACACCTCGGCGCAGGAGGTGGCGATATACTTGGCGGCGGAGGCAAAGCCGGGGCAGTGGTCGGTGCCGTTCAGATCGTTGTCAATGGTCTTGGGCACGCCCATGATCCGGCACTCATAGCCCACCTTCTGCATATACTTGGAGATTTTGTTGCAGGTGTCCATGGAGTCGTTGCCGCCGTTGTAGAAAAAGTAGCGGACATTGTATTTTTTGAAGATTTCCAGGATACGCTTATAATCGGTATCGTCCTGGTCGGGGTCGGCCAGCTTATACCGGCAGGAACCCAGAGCGGAGGAGGGGGTGTACTTCAGAAGCTCCAGCTCAGCGGGGTCCTCCTGGGACATGTCATAGAGCTTATCCTCCAGCACGCCCTTGATGCCGTGGGCCGCGCCCAGGACCCGGGTAATGCAATCAGACTTCAAAGCGGTCTGGATCACGCCCTGAGCGCTGGCGTTGATGACCGCAGTGGGACCTCCAGACTGGCCGATGATACATGCGCCGGTAAGTTTCTCCATGTTAACTTCCTCCTAAAACAATATTGATAGTGCGAAAAAATGCTTAAGTCCAAATTTCTTTTTTAATATAACATGTCCTCTTGTTTTTATCAACTATCAATGGTACAATAAGAGTCGCAAAAAATATATGAGGAGATGGTAATTATGCCATTGGTCACCACTACCGAAATGTTCAAGAAAGCTTATGACGGCGGTTACGCCATCGGCGCTTTCAACGTCAACAACATGGAGATCGTCCAGGGCATCACTGAGGCTGCCCGCGAGGTCAACGCCCCCCTGATCCTTCAGGTTTCCAAGGGTGCCCGCGCCTATGCCAACCACACCTACCTCGTCAAGCTGGTTGAGGCCGCTGTCATCGAGTGCCCCAATATTCCCATCGCGCTGCACCTGGATCACGGCCCCGACTTTGAGACTTGTAAGAGCTGCATTGACGGCGGCTTTACCTCCGTCATGATCGACGCCTCCTCCAAGCCCTTTGCGGAGAATATCGAGATCACCAAGAAGGTCGTGGAGTATGCCCACGACCACGGCGTGGTGGTTGAGGCCGAGCTGGGTGCTCTGGCCGGCATCGAGGACGATGTTAAGGTGTCCGCCGAGGAGTCCCATTATACCCACCCCGAGGAAGTTCAGGAGTTTGTGGAGAAGACCGGCTGCGACTCCCTGGCCATCGCCATCGGCACCAGCCACGGCGCCTACAAGTTCACCGCCGCTCAGTGTACCCGCAATGAGAAGGGCGAGCTGGTTCCCCCGCCCCTGCGCTTCGACATCCTGGACGAGGTCGTGAAGCGTCTGCCCGGCTTCCCCATCGTGCTCCACGGCTCCTCCTCCGTGCCTCAGAACTTCGTGAAGATGATCAATGAGAACGGCGGCAAGATGCCCGACGCCGTGGGTATCCCCGAGGAGCAGCTGCGTCAGGCCGCCAAGAGCGCCGTGTGCAAGATCAATATCGACTCCGATCTGCGCCTGGCCATGACCGGCACCATCCGTCAGTTCTTCAACGAGCACCCCGACAAGTTTGACCCCCGCGAGTACCTCAAGCCCGCCCGTGCCGCCATCAAGGAGCTGGTCAAGCACAAGCTGGTCTATGTTCTGGGCTGCGACGGAAAGGCGTAATTTTCCTCTGTCTTAGTTTAAGGAGCGCTTCGGCGCTCCTTTTTTATATCTTTTCCGTCCGGGGAGACATAGAATGGTGGGAAAGGGGAGAGGACCATGCCCACTATCAAACCGTACGACCGCGCCGCCGCCGTAAGCTATGCCCACCGCTGGGCCCACGGCCGGAACCCGGCCTTCTATGCTTTTGACGAACTGGGGGGTGATTGCACCAATTTCGCCTCCCAGTGTCTCTACGCCGGGGCCGGAGTCATGAATTTCACCCCCACCTTCGGCTGGTACTACAAAAGCGCGGACAACCGGGCCCCCGCCTGGTCCGGGGTGCCCTACTTTTATAACTTTCTCACCCGGTCCAAGGTTTCCAGGGGTCCATTTGCCGCCCAGGTATCCATGGGGGAGCTGGAACCGGGGGACTTTGTCCAGCTCCGCTTTGCCCCCGAAGGGCCCTTTGTCCATAATCCGGTGGTGGTGGCGGTGCTCGGCCCCGGGCCGGAGCAGATTCTGGTGGCCGCCCACAGCGAGGACTCGGACAACCGGCCGCTCAGCACCTACCCCTATGATGCGGTCCGGTGTCTGCATATCCTGGGGGTGCGGCTGTGAAGCTTCATTGACAGGGCCAGGCGGGCAGGCCTATAATGGGAACAGAGAACGCAAGGAGGAAACCGCTGTGCGCCAGCTGAAAAAAGCCTATCTGGAGATCACCAATGTGTGCAACCTCGCCTGCTCCTTCTGCCCCGGAACCAGCCGGTCAAAGGGATTTATTTCCCCTGAACGCTTCCGCTTGCTGGCCGCCCGCCTTCGGCCCCACACCCAGTACCTCTACCTCCATCTTATGGGGGAGCCTCTGCTCCACCCGGAGCTGGAGGAGCTGCTGAAAATTTGCGGGGAGCTGGGTTTCCGGGCCATGATTACCACCAATGGAACCCTGCTGCCCAAAACGGGTGAGGACCTGCTGGACAGCCCGGCGGTAGAAAAGGTGAGTATTTCCGTCCATTCCTTTGAGGGCAATGAGGGGGGCGGCAGTCTGGAGGCCTATCTGGCCGGCTGTATTGCCTTCGCCAAAGCAGCCGCGCACCGAGGAAAGCGGTGCGCCCTGCGGCTATGGAACCTGGATGGTGCAGATACCATGGGCGCCAATCTCTGTAATGGTAAAATACTTGCTATATTGGAGAGGGCCTTTCCAAAGCCCTGGAAGGAGGGGCGGCGGGGAACCACCCTGGCGCCCAACGTGTTTCTGGAGTGGGGTGAGAGGTTTCAATGGCCCGACCTCACCGCCCCTGAGGAGGAGGGCCGACGCTTCTGTTACGGCCTGCGGGACCAGGTAGGGGTACTGTGGGACGGGACGGTGGTACCCTGCTGCCTGGACCATGAGGGAGATGTGCCTTTGGGAAACCTCTGTCAGCAGAGTTTGGAGGAGATTTTGGACAGCCCCCGGGCCAGGGCTATCTATGATGGCTTTTCCCAGGGACAGGCCCGGGAGGAGCTGTGCCGCCGATGCGCCTTCACCCGCCGCTTTCAATGAAGGAGGAATGAGCTGTGCTCGCGTATACCTATGTAAAGGAAGGTACCTTTCAGCTATTGGAAAAACCAAAGCCCACCCTGCTGGACAGCCGGGATGCCATCGTCCGGGTGACTCTGGCCAGTATCTGTACCAGCGACCTGCACATCAAGCATGGGTCCGTCCCTCGGGCCGTCCCCGGCATTACGGTGGGCCATGAGATGGTGGGCGTGGTAGAGGAGGTGGGTTCCCAGGTTAGAACGGTTCAGCCCGGCGACCGGGTCACCGTCAATGTAGAGACCTTCTGCGGAAGCTGCTTTTTCTGCCAAAACGGCTGGGTCAACAACTGCACCGATCCCAACGGGGGCTGGGCCTTGGGCTGCCGCATCGATGGGGGACAGGCGGAGTATGTCCGGGTCCCTTACGCCGACCAGGGTCTGAACAAGATTCCCGATTCGGTCACCGACCGGCAGGCTCTCTTTGTAGGGGACATTCTGGCCACCGGCTACTGGGCAGCGGAAATCGGGGAGATCAACGCCGGGGACACCGTGTTGATCATCGGCGGAGGACCGACAGGGATTTGCACCTTACAGTGCGTGTGGCTGAAGAATCCAGGAAAGGTTATTCTCTGCGACCGGGACCCCTGGCGGCTGAACTTTATCCGGACGCACTGGCCGGACACCATTGCGGTTCTGCCAGAGGAACTGGAAGCGGCTGTGAAGGAACATTGTCCCCACGGCGGGGCGGATGCGGTGCTGGAGGTGGCCGGGAGCGAGGACACCTTCCGGATGGCCTGGACCTGTGCCCGGCCCAACGCTGTGGTCACTGTGGTGGCACTCTATGACAAGCCTCAGACCTTGCCACTACCTGATATGTATGGAAAAAATCTCACCTTTAAGACCGGCGGGGTGGACGGATGCCGCTGCGGTGAGATTTTAGCGCTTATTGCCGCCGGCAGGATTGACACCACCCCCCTGATTACCCACACCTGCAAGCTGCGGGATATTGAAGCGGGCTACGACCTGTTTGAGCAGCGCCGGGATCATGTGATGAAAGTGGCTGTGGAGCCCTGATTGCATCAAAACCACCGGCCGCCTGGAAAATCCAGGCGGCCGGTTTTTGCGGGCGATTCAGCTTTGAGCGGAGGATCTGGGCTGAATCTTGTCAAATGCGGGGTTGGTGAGGTAGACGTTTCGGCTGTCCATCTTCTCCTTGCACAGCCGCAGACATTCGCCGAAGCGCTGGAAGTGGACGATTTCCCGCTCCCGGAGGAAGCGGATGGCGTTGTTCACGTCCGGGTCGTCGCTCAGGCGCAGGATGTTGTCGTAGGTCACCCGAGCCTTTTGTTCGGCGGCCAGGTCCTCGGTGAGGTCGGCGATCACGTCTCCGGTGGACTGCATCCCATCGGCGCTCCAGGGGAAGCCGGAGGCTGCGGTGGGGTAGACCCCGGTGGTGTGGTCCACAAAGTATGCGGCAAAGGGGGTGTCCTTGATCTGGTCGGCGGTAAGGTTTCGAGTCAGCTGATGGACGATGGCCGCCACCATCTCCATGTGGCCCAGCTCCTCGGTACCGATATCGGTGAGCAGGCCCTTGGCCTCAGCATACGGCATGGAGTAGCGCTGGGACAGGTAGCGCATGGAGGCGCCCAGCTCCCCGTCCGGGCCGCCATACTCCAATAGACTACTATTTTTCTAAGAAGAAATAGTAGTGGATCTCCAAGAGGTTACGGGACTTGGAGAAATAGCAGCACTCTATGGTGTCAGTGGCGGCGGCATGTTTCTGTTCTTTTGTTGCAGTGGGGTTCTGGAGGATCTCCAGGCAGCGGCCAATTCGCTCCTTCATGCTGGCCTCCAGGACAGCTGGATCCTCCGGGGCTTTGAGGGCGTCCATGCGCTGATCCAGCTGAGCTGCCCGCTCATCCAGTTCCCCCTTGGCCTTCTTGTAGCTATCCAAGCTCTCGACGCCGGCAAGGTAGGCCTCCCGCAGGCGGTCCAGTTTCACCTCCAGTTGCTTGCGCTGCTCATCCAGAAGTGACAGCTCACTCACGTCCGTCTTTTTTCGGCGCACGACTGTATATTGGATGGGCACCGCAGCTTGCCGGTCATACTCCAGGGCGGCCAAGAGCATTCCCTCCAGCTTTTCTTCTGTCACATGCTGGGTGCTCCTACAGCTGCCTTTCACATAGTTGCTGCACTTCCAGTAGCGCGGCTTGGAGAAGATCAGCGTGCCTTTACAGTCAGCGCAGCGCACCAGTCCGGACATCCAGTGCTTCAGCTCCGATACCGGCCGGCCGTGATACTTCCACTTAGCTTTGACCTCGGCCATGCGCCTCTGGGCTTCGTCCCAAAGCTCCTGGGAGATGATGGCTTCGTGCTCTCCATCGGCTAGGATGATATTGGGGTTGTCAAAGGCCCGGCGGGTTCGGCCGGTTGGGTTCCACCTCATTTTTCCGATATACACCGGGTTTCGCAGGATATACTCTATGGTGCGATTTTCAAATCGGTTGCCCCGGTGCGTTTTGACGCCCATCTCATTAAGCCACTTGGCGATAGGGAAGAGGCCTTGGCCGGATATGAATCGCTCGAAGATGGAGCGTACCAGCGCGGCCTCCTCCGGGACGGGGATCAGCCGATTATGCTCCACCCGGTATCCAAAGGCGGGGGTGCTCTGCAGACCGCCCCGGCGTGCTTTCTCTGTCATGCCACGCTTGACCTCCTCGGCAAGGTTGACGGAGTAATACTCATCCATAGCCTCGATCATGGCCTCCATCAGGATGGACATTTTGTCGTCGGCCAGCGGCTCGCTGATGGAGATGACGTCAATGCCAAGATCTTTGCGCAGCATTGATTTGTAGACGATGCTGTCCTCCCGGTTGCGGGCAAATCGGGAGAACTTCCAGAGCAGAATGGCATCAAAGGGCCTGGGCTTACATTTGGCGATGCCGATCATGCGGTTAAACTCCGGACGCTTCTCCGTGTGCTTGCCGCTGATTCCTTCGTCCAGAAAGATGTAGTCTTGGGGGAGGATGTAGCCATGGGAAGCAGCGTACTTTCTGATCTCGACCAGCTGAGCGTCAGGGGAGTATTCCACTTGATCGTCGGTGGAGACCCGGATATATGCGGCGGCAATCTTAGGCAGGTTGTCAGGCGTTGCCATTGGGAATCCTCCTAAAGAAATGGTATAAATGTTCGAATGATGAGTTTTTTAAGAAGCCGCCCGACTGGGGCGGCTTCTATTTTTTATCTTTCTTTATGTATTATCTTATAGAACCTTTTCGCTGATCATGCGGCAGATACGGGAGACATCCGCATTGGAAACAAACTCAAACTTGGCAAGGCCCAGGCCAGAAAACCAGAGTTCCAACTCGCTGTCCAGGTCAAATGTGCCGGCGGTTTCAACAGAGAAAGCTTGAATCTTGCTGTAAGGGAGACTGGTAAAGTCTTTCTTTTTTCCGGTGATTCCCTGAACATTGATGGCGAAAATACGCTTGTTAGTAAAGACCACGCCATCACGAATGCCGCGGAAAGTCTGAATGATCTGTTCATCATCAAGAAACATGGGCTGAAGCATGCCCGCAAAGTCGCTGTCAGGCACAGGCTTTAGCTTCATAAAAGAAGCATTTTTAAAATCAATCATTGCTATGCTCTCCCTTCAATTATAAGATCAGTATTATTTTGTGTCCAACTTGGACACATCAATCTATATTTCTATTATCTCCATAGAAGATGCGGCCTGAATTTAAAATTTTTCGATAACCACACCCCAACGCAAACATTTTATCAGGATGGACACAGTGCTTGGCATTACTGCATTCCATATAGCGGGAACAGCAAGACCACTCTTTTGGATAACGATTAACTGTTTCGCCGGCAATCGTACACAAAAAGTCTGTATAGGAAGAAATAGCATGCTCATTGTCTACTGGGAGGCGAACATATTTTTGCTCTGAGGGAGCTTGCTTTTTAGAAAAATGAGGAGGAATAAGGTCGGAAAAAGTTACGGGGATAGAGAGGTAATGCTGGTTGCCCCTTAAATGGATCCGGAATACAGTAAATGTCCCAAAGGAAACAGTCGTATATCCGCTGCTTGCAGATTTACCATCAGATTTTGTAGCTCTGAAAGTTAGTAGAGCGGGATCTCCTCCATGGTGGGAGATAGACTTTGCCATATCAGTAAGTATAGAATTTAAGTACTGGAATTCCTTTTGCTCTGGGAGTTCGAAGCCGCTAAGAGTAATTTGCTGATCCATTATACTTTCTCTCCTTGGTGGATAAGAGCTAGAAAGTCCTCTTCTCCTATTATTTTGATATCAGCTTTCCCTTGATTGTTCAACTCATGGGCCTTTTCTTCTTTGGTGCTCATTCCATCTTCGCCAACAAGGGATAAGTCCTGAGTGCCAACTACGAGGTAATTAGTTTTACTGGAGACTGAAGATTTGATGACTGCGCCTACATTTGCAGCAAGCTGCATGGCATCTTTCCGATCTATCTTAAGTTCTCCGGTAAAAACAATGTTTTTCTGATAAAGAGGGTGTTCACAATCAAAACAGTCACATGTGGGCTGAATATCTTTGGGCTTAATAGATGAATAAGAAGGTACGGAAATTTTTTTAGAAGAAACATAATACTTTTCAGATGTCTCTAAATCATTGACTTGATGAATTTTTATGCTTTCTTTTGCAAAACATAACTGGCCTATATTAGAAAGACCGGATTGAGCTAAACAGCAAAGCACAACGTTAGCGCAGGCAACAGCGTCATCTAAAGCATTGTGGTGGTTAGCAAGTTTAACCCCGAAGTAGCTCACGCAATGATCCAAAGACTTGCTTCCTGGAACAAATTCTTTGGCAATGGATACAGAGTCCACATACTTAAAATTTGGAAGCTCGTTATAATATAAAGAACGTTTTAAAACTGAAACATCAAAATATGCATTGTGAGCCACTATTAAGCTTGACGAAAAGAATGGCAATATTTTATGCCAGATATCGTCGAGTGTAGGACTATGTTTAACCATTTCGGGTGTGATACCATGTATTGCAATATTCTTCTGGTCAAACGCCAAAGAGGGAGGTTTAAGCAAAGAGTAGAAAGTTTCAGTAATCTTATTATTTTGTACAGCAGCTATTCCAATTGAACAAGCGCTGTCATAATTTGTAGTGGCGGTTTCAAAATCAATCGCAACAAAATCGTATGCCCTCATAACTTAACACATCCACAATTGTTTTTATACTTGCAATTATAAAACAAACGTTCTATAATTGCAATACCGAAATAAAAAGGAGGGCGGCGCACATGACAGAGAAAGAAAGCCAATTACTTACTATCATTCGGGGAAGCAAAGACCCCGCTGCTTTGCTGGCTGTGGCCGCCCAGGCCATTACTGCTTGTCAGCGGCCGCCTGCACCATTCGGATCACCATGTCCTGCTGCTCCGGCGTCAGCTGACGAAATTGATCCATAAGCGCCTGCTCCGCTTCTGTGAGCCCATCGTCTTGGACGGTGGGCTTTTTTGTTTCTCCTAAAAGATCGCTGGTAGTAACACCCAAATAGTCAGCGAGAAGATGGACTTTTTCAATGGACGGTAGGCTTCCGCGTCGTTCAATCTGATTTATCAGATCTTTACCAGCGCCACTTTCTTTACAGGCCACTGTAGGCTTGACATTTTTTTGAGCGCAGAAAATTTTGATATTTTGCACAAGAATCTGAGCATCCAAGGCACATCACTCCTATATATAAAGAATCTGATATTTCAGACAAAATTCTGAAATTGAAGAAAAATATATTGACAGTCTGAAATTGAAGATTTATGATTTACCTGTAGTTAGTGATTAGAGGTCAAACGAAAGGGGGGCTTCATGGACATGTATGAACGATTTGCACTTTCAATCTGTTTATCATTCCTGGGCTATGGAATTGGACTGATTGCGTTTATCTATTATGACATGAGTGCAGTGAACCCTCATAGGACCCGGAATACCATCTTAATTTTTGTTGCATTTTTTTGTTTGCTGGTGCTGGGCGACATTGCAGGTTTATTTTGATTCTGGTTTCGGGATGGGATAACGAATGAGATCACTTCTCATGGATAGCAGCACAGCGGCGTGTGCGTTTGCCAGTTCGTCAAAAGGGACTGCCTTGTTTGTCGTTTCCATACGTCTGATGTATTCCGTCAGCTTTCCTAATTTTTGAATGGTACGCTCGCTTCCTACCAGTCGAACAACATTTTCGGCTTGATATATAGCGGCAAAGGATTCTCTGCTTTTTTCCTTTGCCCAGCGAGCAAAGATTTCTTCAAACGACAGATAGGCGTTTAATCGGGCGGAAATAAATGTATCCTGTGCAGCCGTTTTAACTTGGGTGTCCCGGTTTATCCTGGCTGCGAACCAGCTGCCGAAGAAAGCAAAAACGCCGGCCAGGATAGACGTCAGGATGGGGTTCCAGTCAAGAGTGATGTTTAGATCTGGCACAGTTCTATCCCCTCGCTTATTCCGTTCTCAATAGTGATAATAAATCAATTCTATCCTAACACAGGCATGACTTAAAATCAATGACAAGCGTTTGAAAGGAGGGAGATTATGGAGATCAGAAAATGCCGGGAAAAGGCAGGTCTGTCACGGCCTGAAGTGGCTCGGGCCATGGAGGTCGATATGGCGGCAGTATTCCGCTGGGAGTCCGGCGAGGCATATCCCAGGGCTGAAAAGCTACCCAGGCTTGCCGATCTGTTTGGCTGCACTATTGATGAGCTTTACGGTCGAAATAGCGCAGGGCAGGCCTCGGCCTAGTTTAAGTTTACCCAGGAAAGGAGGAAAATGCCATGCCGGAGGAGTACCGGAATATATACAAAAATGCCCGCCGGGCGGCTGGTTTTACCCAGGAAGCGGCGGCGGAGCAGTTGGGAATCAGTGTGGAGAGCGTCAGAGCCTACGAGACGGGGCAGAGAATCCCGCCCAATGATGTGGTGGAGCAAATGGTAATCTGCTATAACGCCCTGCGGCTGGCTTTTCAGCACCTGCATGAGACCAATGTGCTGGCGGCTCAGGTTATCCCGGACATTCAGCAGAGATCAGCGTTGGAGGCATCTGCCAAGCTGACCAACCGGATATATGATTTTGCGGATAAGCACTCCGACCGGCGGCTCATGCGCATTACTGAGGACAACCACATTGATGACAGTGAGCGGCCGGAGCTCAATACGATTATGGAAGAGCTTGCGGAAATTGTGCAGGCTGCTATGGAGCTGCGCTGCTGCGTGTCCGGCAAGGGCATATAAGACAAGCCAGCGGCCATAAGGTCAGAGAGGAGGGGGGATTTATATGGGAATGGTCAAACTGAAAACGGCCTCTGGTTATGAGTTCTGGTATCGGTCCTATGTGAAAATCGACGGGGTCTCATATCCCACCGACGAGCTGACCCAGGAACAGCGGGACTATGTTTTTGCTATGCGGGATGTCCACGCCCTAAATGCCGCCTATGCTGGGGAGCGCCACTACTATGCTGTGGGCCTGCGGCCGTTTGAGGAGGTATTCCCCGAAATCGCTGCCGAGCGCCGCCGGAAGCAAGCCCAGTCGGGCCGTGAAGGTACATCAGAAAAAAGCCTCGCATAAGCCAGGCCAAGGAGGAGATCACAATGTTTAAGACGATTGCAAGCACCCTGCCCGATGCCGCAGCGGTAACCGAGCAGCTGGTGGCCCACTACGGCCCGGAGCAGCTGCGGCAGGTGGAGCAGCTGAGCGAGCACTTTTTCCGGGCAAGGCTCAGAGATGGAACTATGGCCATGGCTATCGTCCAGCCGGAGGGTCAGGTGGTGATCCGGGAGCTGGAGGAGGTCGGGTAATGCGTCATCAGGGCATAAAAAATCCCCGTGGCCCTGGAGAGACCACGGGGACGATCATCCGAAAGGACAATCGTGAGAACACTTGTATTATACCACGGCGGCAGCCGTTTGACAAGGGGGATAGCCATGAATCCATTGACCTTTGTGAGAGGCGTGGGCTCAGTCGCAATTAAATACGGTGTTGAAGAAGCTATCCTCCTGGATACCATCGTCTTTTGGTCAAGAGAGAACAAGAGCAGGGGAGAGAACTTCAAGGATGGCCGCTGGTGGACTTATAACTCCATCAAAGGCCTGGCAGAGATTTTTCCCTGGTGGAGCCAGAAGCAACTTCGGAGGATCCTGTCCAGCTGTATAGAGCAGAAAGCACTATTGGTTGGGAACTACAACCGGGAGAAGCGGGACCGTACAATATGGTATTCTCCCAGCGACGATTTGCTGCTGATATATGGAGAGGACTGGACGGGCAAATGCATTTGCCCAAATGGGCAAATGGAAATGCCCGAACAGGCAGATGGAGATGCCCAAATGGGCACACCATTACCATGTCTTAACCCATGTAGTAACTCCATGAATACCCCCCATAGCCCCCCAGAGGGGGACGAACCCGCCGGAAAGAAAAAACGTGATCCTGCGGTACCTAAGTTTCGACCGGATCTGTTTGAACGGTTTTGGGGTAAGTATCCGCTGCGGGAAGGACGGCGCTCTCCGCGCAGCAAGGCTGTGAGAGCCTGGGACAAGCTCAAGCCGGACATGGAGCTTTGCTTTGCCATGTCGGCGGCACTGGAGCCGCAGAACTGGCCCGAGAGCTGGCGCCGGGAGGATGGTCGATACATACCATTGGCTTCGACCTGGCTTACTGACATTCGGGAGAACGGCCTTGAGCTTCCGGTGAAACCTCAAGCGGCTTCGCCTCCGATAAAAAGACCGAGAGCATATCACATGGAAGAGATAGACGGGGAGGAGGTTTTAGTCTATGACGACTGAACGGAATATTTTTGAGGCAGAGAACGCTGTGGTTGGTTCCATCCTAATTGACCCGTCTTGTATTGGGGTGGTGATGGAGATCCTTCGGGAGGAGGATTTCCAGCTATCGGTCAATCGGAGCATTTACCGGGCGGTGCTGGCCCTGCAGCGGGAGGACAAGCCCATTGACCCAGTGCTGATCCGGGAGAAGGCTCAGAAGATGGGGGAGCCGGTGTCCAGCACATACATGCTTCAGCTGATGGACATTACCCCAACGGCCAGCCATGTAGAGGCTTATGCCAGACAGACCAAGGAGGATTCTTTGCGCATGGCGATCCTGCGGCTGTTTGAGGAGAGCAAAGAAAAGCTTTCTGCCCACGAGGATCCAGAAAAGCTCCTGGCGGACATGATCCAGCAGGAGACCGAGATGCAGCAGGGGGCGATCAGCGACTTGGTGGACCCCATTGAGGCAGCGTCTATTTTTCTGGATCACCGTATGGCGGTGGAGCGTGGCGATAAGTCAGGGTTTGTCGCTACTGAGTATCGGGATGTTGACGATGTGCTGGGCGGCGGAATGCTGTCCGGCGGTGTGTATACCCTGGCAGCTCGCCCGGGCATGGGCAAGACGACCTTTGCTCTGAACATAGCCGACCGGGTAGCAAAGAAGACGGGACCCGTGCTGTATGTCTCCCTGGAAATGGATACAGAGCAGCTATACGCCAAGCGAGTGGCCCGTCTGTCTGGTATTCCGGCCAGTAAACTGCTTATGGGACGAACACTGACGGAGTATGAAGGGGAGCGCCTTGCCCAGGCAATGGAGAAGCTGGCAAATGTCCCGGTGCATTTAAACCGGGTGCCAAGCGCCGATATTCAAAAGATTGAGACTATGGCCCGTAAGGTCAAGGGGATTTCCATGGTAGTGATTGACTATTTCGGCATTATCTCTGCCGACCAGAAGACCAAACGCTCCAGCCGGTACGAGTACACCACGGAGATCTCCGGAGCGGTGAAGAAAATGGCCCGCCGGCTGAAAGTTCCGGTCCTGCTGCTGGCCCAGCTGAACCGGGCGTCTGAGACCAGGCAGGACAAACGGCCCCAGCTGTCAGACTTGCGGGACACGGGTGCGGTGGAGCAGGACTCCGACGGGGTAATTTTCCTGTACCGGGAGGAGTACTACAACAAAAAAGAGCCGAAAAATAATTATGGACCAGAGGACATTGAGGTCATTGTAGCAAAAAACAGGCATGGGCCTGTGGGTGATTGTAAACTGACCGTTTTCCTGCCCACCAGTAAAGTGAGTACCATTAACAACGATCCACGCCAGGCCTATAAAAAATCTCAGGCATTCCGGCAGGAGCGCATGGAGGACCTGTATGGTGATGACCAAAAATCAAATACTGGCGATCCTGGAGGAGGAAGCGCTCCGACGCCGGGCCATGGCGAAGATCTGCCCGGAGTTGGCACAACACCATCTTGAGACCGCTCGGGCACTGGAGATGGCCCGGAAACAATAAAATGAAAGGATGATCAACGTGAGAACATTTGCAATCGTAAACAGAAAAGGCGGGGTAGGGAAGACCACCACCGCCGTCAATCTAGCCTATGTGCTGGCCACCAGCTGCCGTAAGCGCGTGCTGCTTATTGACGCCGACGGGCAGGCAAACGCCACCCAGATATTGCTGCCCCGCAAGGAGTATGACGGACTGGGAGCCCTGCTTCGGGGCCTTGCCATCTGCTATGACGAACTGACAGTACATACCGATGTGGAGGGGCTGGATGTGCTGCCCGCCTCGGAAGACCTGTGGGCTTTGGATTTGGAGGCTGCCGGAGGGAATCGGAGCAGGGTATACCGGGCTATCCGGGATATGAGGGAGGCCATAGAGGAGGACAATACCTACGATGTGATGATTATTGACTGTCCTCCAAATCTGTCCGTGGCCTGTGTCTCTGCGATATTGGCCAGCGATGCCATTATTATTCCTGTATTGTCAGATGCCTGTTCCGCCACCGGCGTTGGTGATCTGATTGAACAAATTGACAGCTTGCGCGATATCAAGCCTGAAATTCGAGTGGCCGGGGTGTTGGTTAACCAGTGGCACAAGTCGCCGGTGGTGGAGGATTCGGTGAACTTCCTCCGGGAGGATGGTCGGGTCCCCGTGTACGACACAGTGATTCGCCGCACAGATAAGGTTCCGGAGTCCAGCTGGTCCCGGATGGCTGTACAGCAGTGGAGCCCCTGGTGTTCCGCTGCCCGGGATTATCGGGCATGGGTTGCTGAATTACTGGCAAAGGAGGGCATCCAGAATGAAGGCTAATTTGGGACGGATTGTGGCCCAGAGCATGACAAAGGCCGCTGAGGGACGGACCATCGAGGTTATTACTGGGGAACTGCTGGAAGCAAAGCAAGCTGGAGGAGAGGCCATTCTTACCATTGGACGGTGCCTCATAGAGGCCAAGGAAAGTCTGTCACATGGTGAGTGGCTTCCATGGCTCAATGAGCGGGCTGAGCTTTCTGAGAGAGCAGCGCAGCGATTCATGCGTTTAGCTAGAGAGTGGTCAAATCCTACCGCGCTGTCGGATTTGGGGGCCACAAAAGCGATAACACTTTTAGCGTTACCGCCAGAAGAGCGGGAGCAGTTTATGGAGAATCATAATGTCATTGACATGACCACCCGGCAGTTGGAACAGGCTGTGAAAGAGCGGGATGAGGCCCGCAAGGCTGCGGAAGAGGCCAAGGCGGATGCGGCAACCGCCGAGCAGGCCAGGGCCAAGATGGCCGAGGATATGGGGCTTCTCAAGGCACGCCTGAATGGCGCGCAGGAAGATCGAGAACAAGCTGTGCAGGAAGCCGTCAGACTGGAAAAAGAACTGGAAGAATTGAAAAGCAAGCCGGTCGATGTGGCAGTAGAAACGGTGGCAGATCCCGAGGCGATTGAGAAAGCCAAAGCGGAGGCTGTGGCTGAAATGCAAGGTAAGTTGGACAGGGCTAAGGAACGGCAGAAAAAGGCTGAGGAACAGGCCAGAGAGGCCCAGGTGGCCCTGGAAGCAGCTCAGGCTCAACTCCAGGACTCTGAGCGAGCGCGGAAAAACGCTATGTTATCCTCGGATGAGGATATGGCCACATTTAAGGCCCTCTTTGAGCAGGTTCAGGATCAGGCCAACAAAATGCGGGGTATTCTCCTCAAGTTACGGGGGCGGCCCGATTCTACCGCCGCCCAGGGTGTAGAAAAGGCTTTGCGGGCTCTGGCGGAGGCCATTGGGAGGTATGCGGAATGAGCAGCTGGTATGAGCAGGCGCAGAGCCGCCTGAAAGAGGAGTACAAAGAGGTCAAGGGAACCAAAGAATCTGTCATGAAGGGGGCAGTGCGGGATGTCATTTTGGATTTCTGCCGGCAGAATGAAGAATTTGCCCAGGCCGTGGCCCAAGGTGGAAGCTTCCAGGAGTGTATGGCTGCCGTGGCCAAAGGGGTGGGAAGCTCCCTCTCCGACCTGGAGGCCTACCGCCGGGCGGTAAACTTTTACTTTAATGGCGCAGAGATCAAGTTGTCCATGACTATTCAGCTGGAGTCGGCAGAGACAGAGCCGGACCGGGGCGGGCTGCTGTTGGACCTGACCGAGTTCTTCTAAAGGGGGGCGGATATGGGATGAACTATACTGAGCAAGAGCGGGACATCCTCAATGGCTGGCCCACCGTGACCGAGCAGGACCTGATTCGGATGAACGACCTGTTTCCGCATTACCTGTTTTTCCACCGGATGAACACCATGGGGCTGGTGACCATCGATCTGCGTACCTCCTGCTGCGGGCACCGGGAGACCCAAGCCGAGCTGCCCCGCACCGAAACTCGGGAGCACCGGAAGCTGCTGGACCACCTCAAGCACAAGGAGCCCTGGACCTGTCCCTGGTGCGGACGTGAAGTGACGGTCATCAATCTTAGCAAGGCGGGGAAGCGCAAGTCCCTGTCCCATACAGAGTGGACGGTGCTTCTCCACACTAGGGGCGATGCCCTTTATGCAGATGCCCTGGTCCTGGATAAGGGATACGAGGACGATGAGGCCCTCACGGCCCGGCCCACAGGTTGGTGCTCCAGCGGTTACCGCTTTGTCAGGGGAGAAGTGATGCAGGCGGACTATCAGGTCACATACCGGGACCATGAGCCCTACATCACCTATGAGCGGGGCAAGCTGGGACGGAAGAAACTAATTCAGGAGCCCTTTAAAAATGGTTCCATCTGCTGGTACAGCCACGAGTCCTACTCCATTTTGAACCGGGAGGTTATAGAAGGGCACCCGTTCTTCCGGTACTGCGGTTTCTTTCACTACTGGCAGTACCGGCCGGGCGGTGCCCGGGGGTATGCGTTTCGATTCCACGACTTTGTCTCCTACCTGACTGCCTACTCTATCTACCCCAGGCAGGTGGAGATGCTGGTCAAGGGTGGGCTGTACCGACCCATAGCCGATCTGATCTTTGAACGGAAGAAAAACGCGGCGGCTATATGCTGGGAGGAGCCGGACCCCAGGAAGAGTTTAGGCATCAACAAACGGGAGTTATCCTGGCTGATTACGGTCCGGCCGCCCTTGGAGGTGCTGGCGGTACGGAACTATGTACAGCGTCACTGGGGGAAGCACTGGGACATCGCCTTTTGCTACGACTTCTATAATCTTTGGGGCACCCACCAGACGGCCATGGAGGTACTCCGGTTTCTCAACCAATACCATCTGGACCCGGATCGGTTCTTGAGGTATCTGGACGGGGTGTTCGCCCAGAATGAGGAGTTTTATGCCACGCTTTTCGAGGTGTACCGGGACTATATTGAGGCTGCCTATCAGCTGGGTTACTGCATGGATCACAGCAAAGTATTGTGGCCGGAGCAGCTGTACACAGCCCACGATACCCTCACAGCGGAATTGGCAAAGCGATACACGGAGCCAAAGGGCAAAATAGTAGCCGCAGACGGAAGGTCCAGAAAGCAGAAATATGAGTTTGAACTGGACGGGCTGCGGATCATCTTCCCGCTGACGGCCCAGGCCATTAAGCGGGAGGGAAAGGCCCTGGACCACTGTGTGGGTGGGTACGCGGAGCGCCATGTGAAGGGAGTGCTCACCATCTTGTTCTTGCGAAAGGCCGACCGGCCTGGGGTTCCCTATGTGACCATTGAGATGGACGGTAACCGCATCCAGCAAATCCATGGGTACAAAAACGAGGTAGGTACCGGAGCCCAGAGCCCCAGAAAGGTCCACAAGGAATTTCTGGATACCTGGCTGCGATGGCTTCGGGACGGAAGCAAGCGCAATGCGGATGGATCGCCCAAGCTGCCTAAAAAGAAACGGAGTGGAACGGGGGTGGGTGCCGCATGAAGTTGGAGGAAGCAACCAAGGAGGAGCTGGTCTGGTGGATTAGGAAGTATGTCTTTGAACTTCACTATGAATTGAAACACTTTGAATCCGATATTATGCTCCGGCGTATGCAGCAATTTAATGCCAGAGCAAATTCTGCGGGAGAACGCTATTCCAAGGCTTTGTCGGAATATTCAGAGTTATTATCACCTTATATGGGCCAGAAGATCTCTGCAATCCCAAGAGATGTATGTAAAAAAGGGGCAGAGCTGGAACAAGTCATGCAAAAAGCCGCAAAGGAGCAGAGACGATATTGGAAAGCCGCAGACAAATGCGTCCCGAGGAGTGGATAAAGGAGGAGTTCGATTGAAGATTTTGAAACCGGGTGATCCGTGTCCCTGCTGTGGCAGACCTATCAAGGAGGGACTGCCCACAGAGACAATGATCCTTTTAAGCTGGTTGGCGGAGGGAATGACCCTCCGCCAGGCTACCGAGAATTGGGAGGAAAAGCGATGGGTGGATTGACCTGGACGGATGGAAAGGGAAACTGGGGCCTCGTGGGCCTCTCCTGGCGGGAGCTGGGAGAACTGAGGCCGAAGGTCTACGGCGCCCTTTGTAAGTTGAAAGATATGGAAACACTGGCAGACAGGATCAACGGAGATGACGATGAGGCCTCTTTGGCGGCGATCAGAGATCTGTCTGTCATGGGAAGGAGAGGAGGACAAGGATGAATCTCTTATGCGGCCCCAACATTCATCGGGGGATGAGCTCAGATGGAGAGAAAAAACGGGCAATTCTCCAGCGCCTCAAGGCTTATCGAGCGGCAAACGGTCCCGGCTGTCTGGATGCGGTAGCCAAGGCCGCCCGAAGCCCTAAGACTATTACCTCCATGGTGCTCCGGGATGTACTGCTGGGCAGTGCGGTACTTGAGATGAAGGACTGGCTGAAGATCGGCCGGGCGCTGGATCGCCTGACGGAGAAAGCGGCAGGTGGCTGATGGGGGAGCTTCCGTACATCTGCGTCCGGCAGAGAGCGGGGCCGCTGGTCAAGGAGTGCCGAAGTCTGCGCCCCAGACTGTCGCATCTGGATACGCCATTTGAGCGGAGAGAGAAGAATAAGATCCTGCTCCCCAGAGGGGACACGTCGGTATGCCGTACCAGGGTGGACCGTCTGGAGCTGAGGCTTGCGCTGTTTGGGTTTGAGGGAAGCTTTTACACTCTGACCTTTAAGGACGACCATCTGCCGGTAAACTTCCGTGAGGCGGAGCTAATGTGGCGTTCCTTTTACCGCCGAATGAGGCTCTGGCTGGAAAAACCATTTGACTACGTCTATAACATCGAGGGGCAGCACGGAGACCACCGCTATCACCTCCACCTTGTAGTCCGGGACAGCGATTTTGCGCCTGCGGTCATACAGTATTTGTGGAACCGGGGGTGGGCGGACGATGAGCCGCTGCTGCGGGGAAAAGGGGACAGCTACCGGCGGATCGCCCGCTATATGCTGAAGGAACCAACGGACGGTATCACCATTCCCATCGGTAAGCGGGTGTGCCGCTGGAGCCAGTCACTTAATCAAAAGCTCCCGCCGGCTGAACGGTTTTGGGCAGAGCGCGACACGATCCGGATTCCCAAAAACGCCACCAGCCACGGGAGCTATCAGACACAAAATGAGTTTGGATCATATAAATTCGCGTGGTACATCAAGGAGAAAAAAACTTGTATACCTTATTCTTGAAATATAGTTGAATATCTTGCGAGAGGAAGAGAAAGTGAGGGCAAGCGCTTGAAAACGGAAACAAGACATGGTAAACTGAACACAAAGGATGGATGGCTTTTGTGTCCGTCCTGCCGCCGAAGGAAGGTTCTCCAGGTGAGGCCGGACACGTCGGCAAAAAATCTCATCGTCTATTGCCGGGACTGCCGGACTGAGACGATGGTGGATATTGACCAGGGCCAGTGCTTTCAGAGCCGGTGCCGATGACTTCCCGTGTGGGGGGAGCGTCGGCGCCGGCTTTTTGTTTTGTCCGGAGGTGATAGCCCGTGAATTACAAAAGCCGTCGCTGGCGTCTCAAGCGGCAAGCAATCCTCACCCGGGACCGGTACCAGTGCCGGGAGTGCCGCCGGTTTGGCCTGGCGGTCAACGCCACAGTGGTGCACCATGCGTATCCGGCGGAAGACTATCCGGAGTTTGCCTGGTGCGACTGGAACCTGGTCAGCCTGTGCGCCGGCTGCCACAACGCCATGCACGACCGGGACACGAGCGCACTGACTGACCTGGGACTATCCTGGCGGCGCAGGGTAGCCCCCCCACCCTCCGGCCCGGACTGACCGGGCCGGGAAGACCGGCGGGCAGGACTTTTTCCGACGGCGGGAACGCCGGAGGAGGGGGTTAAGTTCCCGGAAATGGGCGGCGCAACGCGTGCGCATAACACAGGCGCGGCGCGGGCGCAAACGACGCGCCCGCAGAAAGCCGCAGCTCAGAGCACGGTTGTGTCCAACTTGGACACCGGGAGGAGGTGTGCAGCTTTGGGCCGGGAGGCCATGATCAAGGCGGACATGGAGTCCGTTGGGGTGTACAGCCCCATCTTCGACAACACCATACGGCAACTGGCCAAAACGGAGCGGGAGCTCTCCCGGGCAGAGAAAGCCTGGAAAAATGCCGGAGGAAACATGGTGGCCGAGCTGGTCAACAAGACCGGAGGGAAATATACGGCGAAGGATCCCAACTACGCCGTTGTGGATCAGCTGCGAAAGGACGTCCTTTCCCTGCGTGCCCAGTTGGGCCTGACCCCGGCCAGCTTCGCCCGGGCCAAACGAAAGCAGCAGGACTACGCGCAGGCGGGAAAAAGCCGCCTCTCCCAGCTTTTGGAGGCGGCCCATGAGACGGCCGTAGAAAAGGCAGGGGAGTACGCCGCAGAGGTAGACGCCTATGTAGAGGCCGTTTTGTCCGGTGAGAAGCGGACGAATCCGGAGATCGGACAGGCCTGCCAGCGGTACCTGGACGACGTGGCCAGCGGCCGGTGGGATTTTCGCCCCGAACCGGCCAATGAGATCATCGCCATCATCGAGACTACCATGTGCCACCAACAAGGAGAATTTCTGGACGCCACACCCCTGCGGGGGACGCCCTTCCTTCTGCTGCCGTATCACAAATTCATCATCTACAACATCATGGGATTTTACATCCAGGGAAGTCAGGAACGACGTTTCAAGGAAGCCCTGGATTTTGTCCCCCGAAAAAATATCAAGACCACCTTTGCTGCTGCTCTGGCCTGGGCACTGGCTCTCTACGAGCGGCGCAGCGGCTCTAAGGTGTACGAGGTGGGCGGCGCTTTAAAGCAGGCCATGGAGGGCTTTGACTTCCTCCGCTACAACGTAAAGCGGGAGAAGCTGACCACCGATGACGACCCGGTCAACGGTCTTCGGATCGTGGACAACAACATGGAGCACTCCATCAGCGGAGACCTGGGGGAGGACGGCTTTCTCTCTATCAATGCCCTGGCCTCCAGCGTGGACAAGCAGGACAGCTTCAACTGCAACATTGTCATTGCCGATGAGATGCACACCTACAAATCGGCCAAGCAGTATCAGGTGCTGAAGGACGCCACAAAAGCCTACACCAACAAGCTGGTCATCGGGATCAGTTCCGGCGGTGACCTGGCTACCGGGTTCTGTGCCAAGCGTGTGGAGTACTGCCGGAAAATCCTGAATGGGACAGTCAAGGGTCCGGAGGCGGACGCCATCTTCATCTTTATCGCGGCGGCGCCCCGGGAGGAGAGCGGGGAAGTGGACTACACCAACCCGGAGGTGATGGAGTGCTGTAACCCGGGCTGGGGCCACAGCATTCGTCCCCAGGACATGATCAACGACGCCATGCAGGCGAAGGAGGACCCCCAACTGCGGCCGGAGTTTCTCCAGAAATCGCTCAACGTGTTTATTGCCTCTCTCCGGGCCTGGTTCAACGTGGAGGAGTTCCGGGCCAGCGACAGCCGGTACCACTGGAGCCTGGAGGAGCTGGCCAGAATGAAAATCCGCTGGTACGGGGGCAGTGACCTGTCCAAGCTCTACGACCTCACCGCCGGCTGTCTCTTCGGCCACTACAACGGAGTGGACATCATCATCCCACACTGCTGGTTCCCACTGGCGGCGGCCGCCGTCAAGGCCCATGAGGATCAGATCCCGCTGTTTGGCTGGCAGGAAGACGGGTGGCTGGATATGTCCAACGGCAAGGTCACCAACCACTCGGAAGTGGTCAAGTGGTACAAGGGCCTGCGCGGCGCCGGCTTTAAGATCAAGCTGGTGGGCCATGACCGGAAATTCTGCCGGGAGTATTACCTGGAGATGAAGAAGGCGGGCTTTAAGGTCAAGGATCAGCCCCAGCTCTTCACCCGGAAGAGCGAGGGCTTCAAGTACCTGGAGAACAGCGCCAAAAAGGGGACGCTCTATTATCTCCACGCGGAGCCCTTTGAATACTGCGTGCAGAATGTCCGGGCGGAGCTCAAGGCGGATGACATGGTCATGTACGACAAGCTCCAGCCCAATCTGCGCATTGATGTATTTGACGCGGCGGTCTTTGCCTGCTGCGCCTACCTGGAGGATCTGGAGAAAGTCCAGAAAGAACAGAACTGGTTTGGGGAGGAGTCTGAATGAGCAAACGAAAGAAAGCTGTCCACGCCGCCAGAGACAAGCCCGCCCAGCAGCGCAGCAGCGTGGGCCTGGTGTTTGGAGCCAACTGGGGGGAGGCCTGCGCCGGGGGCTATACCCGGCTCTCTGATAACCCGGAGGTGCGCATGGCCGTGGGCAGGATCGCGGAGCTGATCAGCTCCATGTCCATCCGACTGATGGCAAACACAGCGTCCGGGGACGTGCGGCTCTATAACAGCCTGTCCCGGCGGCTGGACATTGAGCCCAACCGCTTTATGACCCGGAAGACCATGATGGCCTCCATCATTTGGACGCTGCTGCTGGATGGAGGCGGAAACGCTGTGGTGTGGCCCCGTACCGCGGATGGCAGGCTGGAGGAGCTGATCCCCCTGGCACCATCCAGTGTGGGCTTCATGCCGGATGGCTACGGCTATGAGATTCTGGTCAACGGCAGGCCCTATGACCCGGACAGTCTGCTCCACTTTGTCATCAATCCCTCCACGCAGCGGCCCTGGTTTGGAACAGGGTTTCGCAGCAGTCTTAAGGATGTGGTGAAAAACCTGAAGCAGGCCAGTATCACCAAAAACGCCTTTTTATCCAGCGAGTGGAAGCCCTCCGTCATCGTCAAGGTGGAAGGAAGTACGGAAGAGATGGCCTCCGCCGCCGGCCGGCAGCGGCTGGCGGAACAGTACCTGAAAAACACCCAGGCCGGAATGCCCTGGATGATTTCGGCGGAGCTTATGGACGTGGTACAGGTCAAGCCCTTGTCCCTCAATGATCTGGCCATATCGGACAGTGTGAAACTGGACAAGCAGGCGGTGGCCGCCATCCTGGGGGTGCCGCCCTATGTGGTGGGCCTGGGGGCCTTTAACCGGGATGAGTGGAACCACTTCATTTCCACCACCATCATGCCCATTGTCCGTGGGATTGAGCAGGAAATGACCCGGAAGCTGCTGCTCTCTCCGGACTGGTACGTCAGTATGAATCCCTGGGCCCTGTACGCCTACGACCTGAAGGATTTGTCCGAGATCGGGGCCAACCTCTATGTCCGGGGCATGATGACGGGCAATGAGGTCCGCGGCTGGCTGCACCTGGGGCCCAAGGAGGGCCTGGATGAGCTGGTCATTTTGGAAAACTACATTCCTCTTGGGAATATTGGAGATCAGAAAAAATTAGTACAGGAGGCAGGTGAAAAAATCAATGGCCAAAATTGAGTGGCGCACCATGGTACCTGTCTCGGGCGGGTTCCAGACCCGGGCGGAGGGAGAGGAGCCCTGTGTTGAAGGCTACTTCTCGGTGTTCAATTCTAACTATGAAATTTGCCCTGGACTTGTGGAGCTAGTGGCTCCCGGGGCTTTCTCTGAGACGCTGGGAGACGACATCCGGGCGCTGACCAACCACGATACCACCCTGGTGCTGGGCCGGAACAAGATCGGAACGCTGACCCTTCGGGAGGACGGACACGGCCTCTGGGGCAGTATCCGCATTAACCGGGAAGACCAGGATGCCATGAACCTCTACCGCAGAGTGCAGCGGGGCGACGTGGACCAGTGCTCCTTCGGATTTATCATCCTGGATGAAAAGCGGGAGATCCTGGAGGACGGTACGGTGCGCTATACCATCCTGAAGGTCAAGCTGTTTGAGGTGTCTGTGGTTACCTTCCCGGCCTATGAGCAGACCTCTGTCTCCGCCCGCATGAAACAGGAAGAGACGATCCGGCAGCGGCTGTTCCAGGAGAAAAAGGAAGCCCTGCGGCAAAAATTGAAAGGAGCTTAGCGTATGGCACTGCAAGCATTGCTGCTGAGAAGAAAAATCGAGGAAAAGCAGGGGCGTATGGCCGGCCTGCTGGAAAAGCGCGAGACACTCAATACCCGGGAGCGGGAGCTGGAGGCCGCCATGGATGAGGCCCAGACCGAGGAGCAGCTGCGGACGGTGGGGGAGATGGTAGACACCTTTACCGCCGAGCAGCGCAGCCACGAGGAGGCCATTGCCGCCCTTCAGGCGGAGATCGACGCCGACCAGGCGGAGCTTCGCTCCCTGGAGGAGAACCAGCCCAAAGCCCCCGCCCAGCCCCCTAAACTTCCGTCCTCTGAGGCGGCACGAAAGGATGAGAACATTATGACCAAGCGTCAGATCCGCGCCTTTGGCACCATGACTATGGAGCAGCGCTCCGCCTTTATCCAGCGGGATGAGGTGCGGGACTTTTTGACCCAGTTCCGCAGCAAGTTCAAGTCCGGTCAGACCCGGAGTGTGACCGGCGGCGAGCTGCTGATCCCCGAGGTGGTACTGGAGCTGATCCGGCAGAACATTGAGGACTATTCCAAGCTGATCCGCCGGGTGCGCCTGGTGCCCGTCTCCGGCCGGTCCCGCCAGCCCATTATGGGCACCATCCCCGAGGCGGTATGGACGGAGGCCTGCGGGGCCCTCAATGAGCTGGCCTTCGCCATCAATCAGGCGGAGGTGGACGGCTACAAGGTGGGCGGTTATGTGCCCATCTGCAACGCCCTGCTGGAGGATACCGACTACGCCCTGCTCTCTGAGATCATCGTGGGCATGGGCGCCGCCATCGGCATCGCCGTTGACAAGGCCGTTCTGTTCGGTACCGGCGTAAAAATGCCACTGGGTGTGGCCACTCGCCTTGCCCAGACTGAACAGCCGGGCGATTATCCGAAGAATGCCCGCCCCTGGGTCAACCTCTCCGCCTCCAATGTGATCACCATTCCCTCCGGCTCCACCAGCGGCCTGACCCTGTTCCAGCAGATCATCCTGGCCTCCGGAGCGGCCAAGGGCAGGTATTCCCGTGGGGATAAGTTCTGGGCCATGAATGAGACCACCGAGACCAAGATCAAGGCAGAGGCCGCCGCCGTCAACGCTGCCGGCGCCATCGTCTCTGTCATGGACGGTACCATGCCCGTTGTGGGCGGCGATATGGTGGTGTTCTCCGATGACGTCATGCCCAATGATACCATTATCGGCGGATACGGGGACCTCTACCTGCTGGCTGAGCGGGACGGTACCACGGTGGGCTATTCCGACCAGCCCTTGTATCTCCAGGATCAGACCGTGGTGAAGGGAACTGCCCGGTATGACGGTCAGCCCGCCATCCCGGAAGGTTTTGTGGTCATTGGTATCGGCAAGGCCCCTGTGACCTCCGTGTCTTTTGCTCAGGATGTGGCAAACCCGGTGGTGGCTGCGCTCCAGTCTCTGACCATCGGCGGGCTGACCCTGAGCCCCACCTTCGCCTCCGGCACCGATACCTATACCGCCACCACCAGCAACGCCAAGGACGCCATCAGCGCGGTGCCTACCATGGGCTCTACCGTGACCATCAAGGTAGGCAGTGCCCGGGTACAGAACGGCGGGGAGGCCACCTGGGCCAGCGGCGAAAACGTGGTGTCTATTACCGTAAACAACGGCAAGAACTCCAAGGTCTACACCGTCACGGTGACCAAGTCCTGAGGAGGCGGCCGCCATGGATGACACCGCGCTGCTGGCGCTGCTGAAGCAGGACCTCCAGCGGACGGGAGACCTTCCCGGGGATGAGACATATTTGCCCTTTCTTCTGGAGGTGGCCAGGGCCAGCCTGACCCGGCAGGGAATTGTGGATGACGGCTCCCAGGATTACTTCCAGGCTGTGGTGGGCACCGCCGCGTGGATGTACCGCAAGCGTATCAGCGGCGAGGCGGAGCCGGAGTACCTCCGGCGGCTGCGGAAGGATCTGCTGCTGAGCCGTGGGCGGGAGGTGTCACCATGATCCTGGACGCGGGAGTGCTGACCATCTACGGGGTGTCCTCCACAGAGGGCACTACGCCTCCGCCGGTGCGGTATTCCCTGGATGTGAAACGGACGGCGTGCTTCGGAGAGAAGGTGGTGGGGGCGACCCGCTATTATGCGGCGGCCAAGGTCGGGCAGCGGATCGACCGAACGGTGCGCATTTGGCGGGACGCCTCCATCCCCATCACCGTCCGGGACATCTGTCTGGCGGACGGGATCTATTACCGGATCCGCAAGGTGACGCCCACCGCCGACGAGGACGGCCTGCTGGTGACAGACCTTGACCTGGAGGACGATGACGGAACCGTGAGGGGGTGGCTTCGTGAAAATAAGGCCTGACCAGCTGGAGTGGTCTGTCCGGGCGGAGCTGGAGAGCTATTCCCAGGAGGTCGGACAGGAAGTGGACCTGGCTGTGATTAACGTGGCCAAAAAGGCGCTGCGGCGCATTAAGCAGACCGCTCCTAAGAGAACTGGGGACTACCGCAAGGGATGGACTATGAAACAGAGCAGAGAGCGAAGCAGGACCACGGTCACGCTTTACAACAAGACCCGGTATATGCTGACCCACCTGCTGGAGCATGGCTTTCAGAAGGCGGCTGGCGGCCGCGTAGAGGGGCAGCCCCACATAGGACCAGCCACAGAGCAGGCGGAGGAAGATCTTATCTCTGAGGTTACCCGGAGACTGGGAGGGTGAGTACATGACTTACGAAGAGCTGCTGGCCGTCCTAAAGCCGGTGGGAATCCCATGGGCGTATCACCACTGGGATAACCCACCCGCACCGCCTTATGGAGTCTATCTGGACGGCCCCTATGACCCCTTTCATGCGGACAACCGCAACTATTTCAACGCCCGCCAGATACGGCTGGAGGTCTATTCCGCCGATCGGAACCCAGGGCTTGACGCCAAGGTAGAAGCGGCGCTCACCGCCGCGGAGATCCCCTATGAGGCGGACTTTGATTATCTGGAGAGCGAAGCGCTCTATGAATCTATTTTTGAAATCGAGGTGTAAGAAATGCCTGACAATGCAGCCAACAAGGTCAAATTCGGCCTTTCCAATGTCCATTACGCCATGATCCAGTCCACAGAGGGCGGGGTGGTCACCTATGACACCCCGAAGCCCTGGCCCGGTGCGGTCAATCTCTCCCTGCCGCCCCAGGGGGAGACGACCAAGTTCTATGCGGACGACATTGCCTACTATGTCTCCTCCACCAACGACGGCTACCAGGGAGACTACGAGAGCGCCCTGGTACCCGACGACTTTGCCCAAGCGGCGCTGGGGGAGCAGCTGGTGGCGGAAGCCGGGGTGCTGGTGGAAAACGCCAGCGTGGAGGGCAAAGCCTTTGCCCTGCTCTTTGAGTTTAAGGGGGATAAGAAGGCCATCCGCCATGTCCTATACAACTGTACGGCGGCCAGGGCCAATGTGGCCGGCGCCACCATCACCAACAGTAAGACTCCCACCACCTCCTCGCTGACCCTGACGGCCGCGCCTTTGGCCAACGGCAACGTGAAGGCCAAGACCACGGCCAGCACGACGGAGGAAGTCTATAACGGCTGGTATCAGACAGTGTGGCAGCCCCCGGCGGAGGAGAGTACCTGATGACCAGAACTGTAACCATTGACGGCCGGGAGGTCACCTTCCGGGCCTCCGCCTCCATTCCCAGGCTTTACCGGATCAAGTTCCACCGTGACATTATGCAGGACATGGTGCGGATCAAAAACACGGTGGAAACCGCGAACGCCGGAGATTCTCCCATTCCCATGGAGTGTCTGGAGATGTTTGAAAATGTCTCCTATCTGATGGCCAGGCATGCGGATCAGACGGTGCCAGGTACCGTTGAGGAGTGGCTGGACGGGTTTGACACCTTCTCCATCTATGCGGTTTTTCCGGTGATCAGTGAAATGTGGGAAGCCAATGTCCGGACGATGAGCGTACCGGCAAAAAAATAGAGGCGACCGAGCGTGAGATGACCACCGCACTGCTCCTCCTCCGGGCAACGCAGGTGGGCGTCTCCATATCCGATATGGATCTTCTGACCATTGGGATGATCCAGGATATGTATGTGGAGGCGCTCAATGATCAGGCGCCTTATGCCCGAGTCGCCACTCAGGAGGATTTTGACCGGTTCTAGGAGGTGACGGATATGGCCGGATCACGCATACGGGGGATTACCCTTGAAATCGGCGGCGACACCACAAAGCTAGATAAGGCGATTGGAGCCACCAACCGGGAACTGGCGACCACCCAGCGAAATCTGAAGGATGTGGAGCGGCTTCTCAAACTGGACCCCGGCAATACGGAGCTTCTGGCCCAAAAGCAGCGGCTCCTGGCCCAGGCAGCCGATGAAACGAAAAACAAGCTGAACACCCTCCGGCAGGCTGCGGAGGGCGCGGATCAGGCGCTGGAGCGCGGCCAGGCCTATGAGGCAAAATATACGCCTTTGAAAGAGGCAATTTCCCAGGTCACGGATGAGCTTAATGGCCTGGAAAAAAGGGCGGAGTCAGTAGAGGCCAACTTCCAGTCCGGGAAGCTGCCCGCTGAGGAGTACGAGGCCTTTTGGAAGACCGTCAAGGAGACGGAGGACCGGCTTAATGATTTGAAGAAAGCTAAGCAGGACCTTCAGAAAGAGTTTGACGGCACGAAGCTCAATCAGGAGCAGTTTGAATCGTTGCAGCGTGAGATCATCCAGACGGAAAAAGACCTGGAAAGCCTGGAAGACCAGATGGACAGTACCGGCGGGGTTATGTCTCAGTTCAGTGGAAATTTGAGTTCTGTTTCCGATAGGGCGGGAAAAGTACATGACGTCATGCAGCCGGTTACCAATACCATTCTGGGCATCGGGGCCGCTGCCATCGCCACCGTCCCGGCCACAGAGAGCCTCAGGGCAGGTCTGGGAAACATTGAGGAAAACGCCCGAAACGCCGGAATCGGTTTAGATGTTGCCAACGGTGCCATGCGGCAGATGAATATGGTTTCCGGAGACCTGGACGGGGCCATTGAGGCAACCAATAATCTGCTGAACGCCGGATTTACCGAGAGCAATTTGCAGCGGGCGGTGGAAAACCTGGCCGGCGCCTATATCAAATTTCCCGAAACCTTTAAATTTGAAAGCCTGGCGGACAGCCTCCAGGAGACGCTGGCCACCGGCGAGGCCACGGGACAGTTTGCGGAGCTGCTGGACCGTCTGGGAATTGGGGCGGAAACCTTCAACGCGCAAATGGCCGTTCTGCCCGACGAAGTGGAGCGCCAGAATTACGCACTGGGACTGCTGGCCAGCACGGGACTGTCCCAGGTGTATGAGGGGTGGAAACAGAATAATCAGGAGCTTGCCCAGGGGAGAGATGCCACCCTTCAGCTCCAGATGTCTACGGCACGGCTGGCGGAAAGCCTTCAACCTGTTGTGACCAGGGTAACACAGGCGGCAACGGCCTTTCTGGACTGGTTCAATGGGCTTCCCCAGGGTGCCCAGGTTGCCATCGGAATTATTGCGCTGCTGGTAGCCTCCATCAGTCCCATTGCCGGAATCATCAGCGCCATTGGTGTGGCCTCTACTGTGTCAAGCGTGGCATTTTCCAAATGGGCGCTGATCATTGCCGCTGTTGTTCTGGCCCTGGCCGCATTGGCGGCCATCATCGCCGTTATCGTCGGTAAGGGGGATGAGATGAATGATACCATCAGCAACGTGGTAGGGTCTATGTCGGGTTCATCAGGAAGCGTTTCTCCCAATGGAACGGGCAATCCGTCCTCGCCGTCCGCTGCTTCTCTCAGCGACTTCCCCCACTTCGCCTCCGGCGGCGTCTTTGCTCCCAACAACCCCATGCTGGGCGTACTGGGAGATAACCCCCGGGAGGTGGAGATCGCCGCCCCCCGTTCGGCCATGCAGGACGCCTTCCTGGACGCCCTGGATCAGCGCAGCGTGGGGGCGGCAAGTAAGGTCAATGTCAGTGTCCGGTTTACCGGTTCCCTCTCCCAGCTGGGGCGGCTGCTCCAGCCGGTGGTGACCGTGGAGACGGCCCGCCAGGGGCCCAGCTTCACAAAATAGGAGGATATGGATGTACACAGTCACAATGGACGGGAAACCCTATCGGCTCCGGGTACGGTATAACACCATGGAGCGTGCCTTTGAGCTGCGAAGCGGCGACAATGAGGGCTATATGCTCTCCGGCCGCCACGAGCGGGATCTGCTGGGTACCGGGTACTCCTATCAGTTTTCTGTGGAGCCGGATCCCCAGCACCCGGAGGACTATGACGCCTTTTATGAGGCCATCTCAGCGCCGGTGGACAGCCACGAGATCACCATGCCTTACGGCCAGTCCACCATCACCTTTCAAGCTGAGGTGGAGTCGGGGCGGGATGTGTGGCAGGGGAGGATGGCCGGGGTCAGCCGCTGGACGGGGCTGGCGGTGAATTTCAAGCCCATCGGCCTTCAGCGTACCCCGGACTAAAGGAGCAGGTATGAGAAACAAGTTGATCTATGACAAGTGGGTCTTTACTGACAGCCAGCAGCCAGACAACCAGCTGGCGGAGGGGAGTTTCTATCTGGAGACGTCCCTGCCTGCCTCCGCCCTGGGGGTGGACACCATGGAGCTCACCGCCAAGTGTTCCGACCCCTCTATCAAGGACTTTACCCCAAATGCCCCCATGACCTATTTTTACCGGGACAAACAGACGGGGCTTTTCTATCTCCAGTCAGTGGAGCGTGTGGGGCCGGACCGGTACATCCTCTCCGGCCTGTCCGCTCTGGGACGGCTGGAAAAAATGCCTCACCCCGGCGGAATCTACACTGGGCAGACAGTGGAGGAAGTAGTGCGGGACATCTGCGGCTCCGTCCCGGTCCATATCAAGACCAGCCTCCAGGATGTCCAGCTCTACGGCTGGCTCCCCTATGTGAATCCGCCTGACAGCTCCGCCCGTGACAACCTGGCTCAGGTTCTCTTTGTCATTGGGGCCTATCTGGGCACCGACATGGAGGGCGTTCTCCGGGTAGAGCCTCTGTGGGACGGGGTGGCCAGTACCGTGACCATGGACCGGATGTATTCCGGCGGCTCCGTGCCTTATGAGAGCCCCATCAGCGCGGTGTCCGTCACCGAGCACCAATACACCCAGGAGACGGAGGAGACCACCCTGTACGACGGCACAGCCCAGGAGGGGCAGCTGGTCATCTTTGATGCGCCCATGCACAGCCTCAAGGCAACAGGCTTTTCCATTCTCAGCAGTGGGGCCAACTGGGCAAGGCTGTCCACCGGTACCGGTACTCTCACCGGAAAGGGGTATCTCCATACCACCCGCCAGGTGGTGAAAACGGTGACGGAGGGGGCGGCTGAGAACGTCAAAACCATCACAGACTCCACCCTGGTGTCTCTGGTAAGTTCCAACGGCGTGGCCCGCCGGCTGGCTGATTATTACCGCTGCCAGGAGACCATCAACAGCGGCCTCACTGCCATAGCGGAGAAACCCGGCCATGTGGTCTCTATCTGGCACCCCTACGACAAACGCATGGTGACGGCCTGTATCGGCACGATGGAGTTTGCCATGTCCGCAGTGCTGCGAGCGGACATTTCGGCCCTGGTGGGCTTTCTGCCGCCACAACCGGAGGAGCTGCAATACTATGACGCCTATGAGGAGCTGACCGGGGCAGGGGAGTGGGAGCCTCCGGAGGGCGTGACGGTGGTGACCGCAGTGCTGATCAGCGGCGGCTTCGGCGGATTCAGCGGTTGCCGGGGCGGCGTTTCATCGGACCCAACGGAGCTGTCCGACTCTGAGCAGAAGCTATACGGCTGGAATCCCGGTTATGGAGCTGAGGGAGGCCCGGGAGGCCAGCCGGGCCAGGGAGGAAAAATCCTGGTAGCGGATCTCCCGGTTACTCCAGGGGTAAAGGTGTCCTACTCCACTGGGGTCGGAGGCCTCGGTGGACAGCCCTCGGAGGCAAACCAGGACTCCAACCCCGGTCAGGAGGGCGGCGCTACCACTTTCGGGTCCTTATCTTCTGCTAATGGGGCCGTGTCTCCCACGGGCTACACCAACCCTTTGACAGGGAGCACCTACGCAACCCCCGGAGATCTCCCGGGTATTGCCGGAGGCCGCGGGTCCGGAATGTCCACCACGGAGGACTACGGCTATGAGCCGGGCACATCCATTACGGACCGTGACGGCAATACATGGCTGCCAGGAGCGATGACAAGCGTAGCGGACAATGTCATGCTTTCTTATGGAGATTATTATATCGCCCAAGCTGGTAAGGGCAGCGGCGGCGGCCCTGCGGTGGGATCAAACGGATTTGACGGGGCTCTGGGCTCTGTGTCCGGAACCAAACCGGAAAACGCAAAGGCTGTGGGCGGCCGCAGCGGAAACGGCGCCGATGCCAAAGCCCCCAGTGATCAGACGATCCCCGGAAAAGGCGGGAATGGAGGCCACGGTGGAGGTGGTGAGGGCGGCGTGGGCCTGGCCGTTGCCCGGCTGCGGGAGAACGCCTCTATCACCAGAGGCCGCCCGGGAAAAGGCTCTGAGGGAGCCAGGGGAGGGCCGGGGATTCTGATTCTTTTCTACCGCCGCCCAAAGCCCGGCCAGAAGCTGCTGGCCGCTGTGACCAAAAACAACCGCTGGCGGCTGGATAAGCTGGGCCGCAGATGTATTGTGTGAGGTGGAGACCATGGCGACATTGGATGAATTACAGGCCCAGTTGACTGCGCTGACTCAGCGGGTCAACGCAATCACCGCGCCCCCGGATGACTACTATACCCATCGCTTCAGCGGGGAGGAGATGGACAATGCGGTAGATCGTGTCAAGGCCACTCCAGGCTCCGGGGCTATTACTGCTGGGGATATAGGGGCGGCCCCAAGTGGGTTTGGGTTGGGGACTGGATTTGCGAATGCTCCGGGAGTAGACGCTAATCAAATAGTTGCAAATGGTATTTATGCAGCAAATCAAAATGTCCCGATTTCTGGCGTAACATTTATTGTTGAAGCTAAAGTTGGCGCAACCGCTGCTAATCAGATTCAATATGCTTATGCTTATCGTCCGTCAAGTGGAGCGCCAACTGCAAGCACAGTACAAAGAAGAGTTTGTGATAACGGTACTTGGGGAGTGTGGGAGTGGGTTAATCCGCCGATGGTGTTGGGCGTTGAGTATCGAACAACCGAGCGGTACAATCAAAAACCTGTATATACAAAATTAGTGGACTGCGGAGCTGGGCCAAACAAAACCAGAAAAACTGTATCGGGTGTCGCGCAAAATGTAGAAACCCCAGTATCCGCATTTGGAACTTGGGGAGCCATAACTATTCCATACGAGTGGTACTCTGGAGATTCTTCTGGTGCGCAGGCTATAAACTGTACTATGCAGGAAGCGTCCATACAAATTGCTGGAACAGCAGATTATTCGGCAAATACGGTTTATGTCAAAATAAAATATACAAAAACAACAGACTGAGGAGGCCGTATGAAAAGGGTAACATATAAAAGAGAAATACCTGCAGTTTCAGATAAAGAATCCAATGGAAAACTTATTACAATCCGTGAATCATATCTTCAAACCGAAAGCCTGTACTTTACAGAATCAGACAAAGATATCCAAATTGCGGAGGCGTTAAAGTACGCCTACAATGGTGAGTACGAAATAGTAGAAGACGGCCAGCCCGAACCAGAACCCAGCCGAGAGGAACAGTTGGAGACAGATATTGCTGAGCTGAAAGAGGCCTTGAATCTGATCCTTTCAGGGGTGACATCATGAAGCCGGAACTGAGAGAGAAGATCATCCAGTACAACCGGGGGCTGGCACAGAATAAGGAAAAGGCCGATGATTTTATGACGGTCTTGGGCGCGCTGCCTCCCGGCCAAGTCAAAAACCTTCTGAAAGATGAAACTATCGGCCCAATCCTCGAAAAATACGGAATCAAAGGAGAATGACAATGGAAAATGTGGAAAACGGGAAACTGCTGTTTGCCGCCGCTATTGGTACCTTGACCGGTCTGTGGGGATGGATGGGGTGGCTGGTCATCGGATGGGTGGCCGTCATGGCGCTGGACTACATCACCGGAAGCGCGGCCGCCGCCAAACAGGGCCAGTGGTCCAGCGCAAAAGCTAGGGAAGGAATCTGGCACAAAGCAGGGATGATTGTTGTGGTAATTGTGGCCGCTGCTGCTGATCTTCTAATCTCCATGGTGCTGTCCAATGTCCCGGCCGTGCAGCTGCCATTTGCGTATGAAGGCCTGATTTGCCCCATTGTGCTGGTGTGGTATGTGATAACGGAGCTGGGCAGCATTGCGGAGAACGCCGTGGCCATGGGCGCCCCGGTGCCCGGATGGCTCACAAAAATTTTGAAAATCAGCAAAGAAGCAATCGACGGCGCCGGTGAGCAGATCACCGGAAACAAAACGGATGAATGAGCCGAAAGGCTATTCAAAATATTTACATAAAGGAGAATGAATTATGAAAATTTTGGTAGTCAACCCCAACACGCTGTATGACCTCTATGAGATCACTAGAGACAACGACGCTCCCGATCTTTCCTCCACTGGAATGGCCATGCTTCAGAAAGAACACCCCGAAATTACCGAGCAGGAGGCCGACATCCTCAGAGAGTTTACTGGCCGGCACGGTAAGGCACTGGCCAAGGTTTTCGGGGACGAGACTAAGACTGAGCAGGATTTCGTCCAGAAGGTGGCCGAGCTGATCATCGAGGACATCCAGGAAGCCAAAGAGATTGCCGAGGCCGAAAAAGCGGAGGAAGGCGGCGAGGCGTAATGCTGATCTGCATTGACGCCGGCCACTACTTAGGGACCCCGGGGAAGAGATGTCTCAAGGCAATCGACCCCGGGGAAACCCGGGAATGGGTACTCAATGGCAGGGTAGCCGACAAAGTACAGTCCCGCCTGTGCGCCTACGACTGCAAAACAATGCGTGTGGATGATGTGACCGGGAAGGAAGAGGTCACGCTATATGAGCGGGTCACCGCCGCCAACCGGGCAAAGGCGGATGTGTATCTGTCCATCCACCACAACGCCGGTATCAAGGGCGGCTCTGGTGGCGGTATCGTGGTGTATGTCTGCCCCGGGGTTGGCGAGGACACCACCAGAATCCAGCGGGCCGTATACGAGCATACAGTGGCCTCCACGGGCCTTCGTGGGAACCGTTCTCAGCCGCTTGGGGTGGCCGACTTTTATGTGCTGATCAACACGAAAATGCCTGCCGTGCTGGGCGAGTTTGGCTTTATGGACTCCACTACCGACACGCCGATTATCCTCACCGAGGATTACGCCGACAAGGTAGCCGACGGGATCGTGGCGGCCCTGGTGGAAGTTTACGATCTGAAGGAGGTGGACGAAGTGACTTATGAGGAGTGGGTGGCTTTTGCGGAGCGCTACCGCAAGGAGCAGCAGGAAAAGAAGCCTACGGAGCCGTGGCAGCTGGCAACCATTCAGAAAGCCAAAGATGCCGGTATTTCGGATGGGTCACGCCCGCTGGACAACTTGAGCCGTGTGGAAGGCATGGCCATGGTATTGGCCGGGATAGAAAAGTAACAAAACGGATATTTCATTATTATAGTCTATTGGAGTTTGGTCCGCCGTACTGGCTGATGATAAAGGCGGCCAGCTTGGGGTTGGGGGTGGAGATTTTTACCGGGAATTGGAGCTTTTTTTCATACACAAACATCTCACTTCACCTCGTTCTGCTCATAATTCCAGGGCCAGGGATCGCACAGCCACTGATAGCTTTCGCCGGCGGCGGCGGCCGACTTGGTAATGGGGCCATACTTGGACTCGTAGGCAGCCTTGGCCGCCTTTTCCATGGCGGCGTACTGCTTGAACATCTGGAATGCCTCGGTATCATCCTTGTGGGTATCCAGATATGTGCCCAGCTCCATCACCACAAACTCCAAAGCCTGGAGCTCGGTGAGGGGGCTGTCAGGCAGGGTGGAGCCCTCGGTTTTCAGGCGGAAGGGGAGATTCAGCCCGGGAAACAGGGTGCCGTTGCTCAGAGCCTCAGACTGGGAGTACTTCTGGGAGCCGGTCTGCTGAAAGGGGACGTAGGGAACGGCCAGCCCCGCGCAGGAGGGCATGGTGCCGTTGGAATCAGGACAGCTGGCGGAGGAGCTGCCGGTCTGGGCGCTCCGGGCGCTGTTAAGATCGTTATACAAAGGGGATTGCCTCCTTCTTTGGATTGAGAGGGGGCCGTGCCGAGAGGGCGCGGCGTCCCCCTCAGTCAAATCTATGCGCCCCGACCTTTGTTGGCCCACGCATACGGGGAGTTTGGCTGCCATAGGATAGGGGGGAGGTGGTCAAATTGAAACGAGGAATTGCTCTGGCGGGGGCTATATTTTTGGTGGTGGTGCTCCTGGCACTGGCGCTGGAGCGGCTGAACCGTCTGATGGAGCCGGTGATCAGTCCTGTAAGCTATACCAACGCCGTTCCTGTCATTCTGGACGCAGGCCACGGCGGGGAGGACGGGGGGGCGGTATCCATCACCGGGGTACCTGAAAGCCGGCTGAATCTGGAAATTGTGCGGAAGCTCCGGGATATCCTGGCCCTGTATGGGACGGACCCGATCCTTCTCCGGGAGGAGGACGTGTCCCTCCACGATGAGAGCGCCTCTACCCTGCGGGAGAAAAAACGCTCTGACTTGCAGAACCGGGTGGCCGCTGTGGAGGCTGTGGAGGGAGCCACCCTGATCAGCATTCACCAAAACACCTATCCCAGCTCCCGGTACCACGGGGCCCAGGTGTTTTACGCTCCCACGGATGGGTCCCAGGCCTTGGCGGAGGGCTTTCAGGCCGCCCTGCGGGACCGGCTCCAGCCTGACAATGAGCGCGCCGCCAAGAAAATTCCGGACAGCGTATACTTGATGAACCACATCACCTGTCCTGCCGTGCTGGTGGAGTGCGGCTTTCTCACCAATCCCCAGGAGGAGGCCATGCTCCTGGATCAGGGCTATCAGCGCCAACTGGCGGCGGTGTTGGCGGGGGCCTGGCTCACCGGGCAGGAGCGGGGAGAGGCGGATTTACAACAGCCGGAAAATCTGATACAATAACAGAAATGAAGTTTCCGGGAAGTCCCGGCAAAGGAGTTTCCAAATGAAAGCCAAGACCCTTTTTTACTGCACCCAGTGCGGCAACGAGACCCCAAAATGGCAGGGAAAGTGTCCCGCCTGCGGGGCCTGGAACACCATTGTGGAACAGCCCCCAGAGCGGCCCGCCAAGAAAACCGCCCCCACGGCCAGAGGCTCCGCCCTGGGCGTGCCCGTCAGCCGCCCCATTCCCATGGGAGAGGTGGAAACCACCGACGAGCTGCGCTTTTCCACCGGCATGGGGGAGCTGGACCGGGTGCTGGGCGGCGGCGCGGTGAAGGGTTCCCTGGTTCTGGTGGGGGGCGCGCCGGGGATTGGTAAGTCCACCCTTATGCTCCAGATCTGTGACAGCCTGTGCTCCTTTGCCAAGGTGCTCTATGTATCCGGAGAGGAGTCCCAGCGGCAAATCAAGCTCCGGGCTGAGCGGCTGAAGGTCAAAGGGGAGGGGCTCTACCTGCTGTCGGAGACCAATTTAGAAAACATCCTGGACGCCGTCCATGAGCTTCAGCCGGACATCCTGATTGTGGACTCCATCCAGACCCTCTACCATGGGGATGTGACCTCCGCCCCCGGCAGCATCAGCCAGGTAAAGGAATGTACCATGGCCCTGATGCAGCTTGCAAAAGGGGAGGGGGTCACCGTTTTTGTCATCGGCCATGTGAACAAGGAGGGCTCCATCGCCGGGCCCAAGGTGCTGGAGCACATGGTGGACTGTGTGCTCTACTTTGAGGGGGAGCGGCAGATGGCCTATCGGATTCTCCGTTCTGCCAAAAACCGCTTTGGGGCCACCAATGAAATCGGGGTCTTTGAAATGGAGGACGGCGGACTCAGCGAGGTCCCAAACCCCTCCGAGGCCCTGCTGGCCGGGCGTCCTCAAGACGCCCCCGGCACCTGCGTCACCTGTGTGATGGAGGGGATTCGTCCGGTGCTGGCGGAAATTCAGGCCCTGGTGGTGCCATCCAGTCTGGGCAATCCCCGGCGGGTCAGCAACGGCTTTGATTACAGCCGCTCCATGCTCCTGCTGGCGGTACTGGAGAAGCGCGGCGGGCTGTTGGTGGGTAACTGCGACGCCTACCTGAACGTGATCGGGGGGCTCTATCTGGAGGAACCTGCCGCCGACCTGGCCGCCGTGCTGGCCCTGGCGTCCAGCTTCCGGGACAAGAGCGTTCCTCACGACCTGGCCGCCATTGGAGAGGTGGGCCTCACCGGCGAGCTGCGGGCGGTCAGCTCTCTCAATCAGCGCCTGGGAGAGGTTCGGCGGTTAGGATTTACCAAGTGTCTCGTCCCCAAACGAGTCCAGGGGAAACTGACCGTCCCAGACGGCCTGGAGCTGATCCGGGTGTCCAACATCCGGGAGGCCATGGCCGCTTTGCTGTGACGGGCTGGAAGCCAGCGGGACAAAGTTGACGCAGCCCCCATGTCCGGCTTGGCCGGGAGAGGCCGCCCGGGACAGAGAACACAGGCCGTCCTTTTGATAGACGCAGGGGTCGGTACAGGCGATCAGACTCAAGGTTTCTCATCTCCATCTGACAAATTCGGCAAGCAGTAGTATGTCCCGCCGGAGCAATGGATATGAGTGGGCTGCGTTTTGGGACAGGCTGCCGGTATTGACCACCAGATCAAGCTGATACATCAATTATACGCCAACCGGCTGAAAGGCGGCGTAAGCCCCATGAACCTCATAAAGGTAAAATAAGAGAAAGGAGGGGACGGAGCGTCCCGGGAATCACCCCACGGTATTAGGTCAACAAAATAAATAGAGGTTTTGTTTACCTGGACGGGGGAAGCCCCGTCCGGGTTTTTTCGTCCCCGCCCGTGGCGGGGGTCCGCACCCCCGCAGGGGGTGTGCTGGACCCGGCGCACCCTTCCCCCGGAGGGGGAAGGGCGGGGGGAAGGGGGTGAAAACTCTGTCAAGGCATAAAAAAACCGCCCAGCATGGACCCCGGTACACGACGGGGGGGGCATTGCTGCCCGCTGGGCGGCGTCCGCAAAGCGGACCCGGCGACATCATAATAGCACGGATGTACCAACATGTCAAGGGCTTTTTAATCCGGGGGCGGCGGATTTCAGCGGCCCGTCAGGGCCGCCCAGCCGCCCCCGGGATGGAGGAGGCCCGGGGGCCCGAAGGGCCACCCCCGCCCTGTGGGCGGGGGCAAGGCAGGGGGGGCCCGGGGCGGCACGAGATGGGCGCAGCGGCCCACGGAGAGGCCCAAGGGCCCCCACCCCCGCAGGGGGCCCGCAGAGGCCCGGAGGGGGACGCAAGACCAACGGGCCGGGGACCGCAGCGCCCGGGCTGGCAAGGCCGCCCGGACGCAGGGCCCGCCCCCGCCGCAGCGGGGGCCCACGGGGGGCTGCCGCAGCCGGGCCGACGGGCGGGGACCCCGCGCAATCGCCAAGGCGCACGACGGGGCCGCAGCCGGGGCCGCCATGGGCGAGGCCCGGACCGGCACCGCCGAAGCCGCAGCCCGGGCCCGAACCCCGGAGGCCGCCGCTTGTGCGGCGCAGCCGAAGGGGGAAGGGAGCCGGGGCGGGCATGGGGCCCCGCATACCGAAGAAGCCCGGACCGAAGGGACGGGCAACGGGGACGGGTGGGGGCCGAGGGGAAAGCGAGCCGTCCCCCGTGGCGAGCGACCAGAGCGCCCCCGGGGCCCGGACCCGGGACCTGCCGCAGCAGCACCCCAGGGTGCGGGGCCGCAGCCCCGCAGAGCGAGCGCAGCGAGCAGGGACGGCGCAGCCGGACCAGGGCCGCCCGAAGGGCGGGCCCTCTACTTGATAAGAGGACGTTATTCCATCAGTTAAACCCGTAAATCATGCTCTCAGGCACTTTCTCGGAGGTCACTTTCTCCGGTAGAATCAAGCATTATCCTGATGGCAGCCGGGAGGTCATGGCGTGCTCCAAGCCCTGGTTTCGTGCCCAAGGTTGGGAGGATCGCCGCCCCAAGATCAGGAGCCGTCCCAAGCCCAACGGCGGGGACGGCGACACGGCCCGGGCGGTCCGCAGAGCCCGGGCCCAGGTTCGGGACCTGGCCCTGTGCAATGCCTTTACCCACTTCGTTACCCTCACACTGGACCAGAACCGGGTGGACCGTTACGACATGGAGGCCATCACTCGCAAGCTCAACGTCTGGCTCTCCAACCAGGTCCAGCGCCGGGGGCTACGGTATGTCCTGGTGCCCGAGCGGCACAAGGACGGCGCTATCCACTTCCACGGCTTTTTCAATGATGTGCTTGAGAGAGTGGACAGCGGCACTATGATACCCCCCGGCGGCGGCAAGCCCAGAAGGCCCCGCAGCAAAGCCCAGCGGGCCGCCTGGGAGGCCGATGGGGGAAGGGTGGTATGGAATCTCCCGGGCTGGTCCCTGGGCTTCACCACGGCCCTGGAGCTGGTGGGGGATTACCGCCGGGCTGTCTCCTATGTGTGCAAGTACATCGGCAAGCAGCAGGCCATCGACGGGGCCGGGGTGGACAAGCCCGGGGGCCGGTGGTACTACTCCGGGGGCGAGCTGGAACGGCCCCAGGTGGAGCTGGCCGACCTGGACCCTTGGGAGGTCCGGGAGCGACCCGGGGCCCGGGTTATCGAGGTGCCCGAGGCCGGCGCTGTGTTCGTCCTCTGGTGGGATGGCCCGAATCCCTCTCCACAACTCGAATTTCCCCCCGCCGGGGGAAATTCGCCCCTAGCCCAAGAGGCCGCTGCACCGGCGGGAAAAGGTATCATTTGACATTTTTCGGAAAGTCAAACAGACCCTTGGGGCCTTGCGGCCCAAGGGGTTCAGCAAAAAAAGGAGGTAAAGTCTATGGACATAAATCTTGATGATGTTTGGTGCGCTCTGCGGGCCAGATACTACGGGGAGTGCGCCCAAAAGCTGCTGTTGACCGGCCATTTCAGGGCCGCCGCCGTAGTTTTGGATTGGATGGACCAGGAGGTGGCCAAGCTTGACCACTGAATATCTGTTGCGCCGGGAGATGGACCATGTGCTGGCCGCCCTTACCCCGTCAAATCGCCTGGTGTGCCGGGTCTGTTTACAGACCGGCCTCCGGGTTGGGGATGTGGTCAGCCTCAAAACTCGGGACTTGAAAGGTCAGTTCTGGATTGTGGAGTCTAAGACCAAAAAGCGCCGCCGGGTCAATCTGCCCCGTGACCTTCTTAATCAAATCACAGCCCAGGCCGGGGAGGTCTGGGCTTTTCCTGGGCGTAAGCCCGGACAGCACCGAACCCGTCAGGCCGTGTGGGCCGATGTGAAACGGGCCGCTAAGGCGTTTCGCATTCGCCAGAATGTAGCGCCCCACAGCTTCCGCAAGGTCTACGCCGTGGAGCTGCTGCGACGTTGCGGCGACGTAAAACGGGTCCAGCGGGCGCTGAATCATTCCGACTGCGCCACGACGATGGTTTATGTGATGGCCGCTGAGCTCCTAGACGCAAAGCGTCGAGGAAAGTCAAAACCCAGTTGACAGGCCAAGGTTTGCTATGGTAAGATGAATCAACTCGCAAGGAAGGGAGGAAAGGGGTTCTCGGTGGAGGGTGTTTCACTCCAGGTAAGCAAAACCGGCGATTTTGTTGACCATCGCATACTTATTTTTTTGTGAGTAAGTGGTCAACAAAATAAAAATTTTGTTGACCTGAGTGGAGGCTAAAGCCCTGTTTCCCGGGATATCCCCGCTTATGGACTACCGCACCGAAGCTCCGGCGCTGCTCCGGGATTTCCTGGTTTATCACGAAACCATTCAAGGACATTCCCGTCAGACCGTGGATGAATACTTTTTGGACCTGCGCAATTTCTTCCGCTACTTGAAGCGGGAAAAAAATTTGGTTCCAAAGGATACGCCTTTGGATCAGATCTCCATTGACGACGTGGATCTGTCTCTGGTCAAAAACATCACCCTGACTGATGTCTACGCCTTTATGAACTATCTGTCCCGGGACCGTCGGCTCAACAATGCTTCCCGGGCCCGGAAAGTCGCCACCATCCGTTCCTTTTATAAATACCTGACCAACAAGGCCAAACTTCTGGAAACCAACCCCGTCCAGGACCTGGACTCGCCCCGGATGAAAAAGTCTCTGCCCAGGTATCTGAATCTGGACGAGAGCCTGGAACTGCTGGACAGTGTAGATGGGAAAAATTCCGTCCGGGACTACTGTATTCTGACCCTATTTTTAAACTGCGGACTGCGAATCTCTGAGTTAGTTGGGCTAAATAAAACAGATGTTCGAGGCGACCAGCTGCGGGTGCTGGGCAAGGGCAACAAGGAGCGAATTTTGTTTCTCAACGACGCCTGTCAGCAGGCCCTGGCTGACTGGATGACCGAACGGGACGCCATGACGCTGGTGGATCAGAACGCCCTGTTTGTCACCCTCCAGAACCGCCGGCGGATCTCCACTGCCGCTGTCCACAAGCTGGTCAAAAAGCACCTGGCCGCTGCCGGCCTGGACAGCACCCAGTACTCTGCCCACAAGCTGCGCCACACCGCAGCTACCCTGATGCTGCAAAACGGCGTGGACGTGCGTACCCTCCAGGAGGTGCTGGGCCACGATCACCTGAACACCACCCAGATCTATACTCATGTGGATAACGAGGATCTGCGTACCGCCGCCCGGGCAAACCCGCTGAGCCACACCAAGCAGCGGAAAAAGCCAAAATTGCCCCCGGAAGAGGGCTGAAAAGTGAGGTTTTACCAATGAATTTATTCTATTTCATTGCTGATTTCGTTGCCCCTGCCGCCATGCTCCTGGTGGGAATCTGGTGGCGCCTCTCCCCTCCCGCTTACGGAAAGCATGGACTGGCTTACAGCACCGAACTCACCCGGAAAAACCCGGACGCCTGGGCCGCCGCCCACCGGCACTGCGGCAAGCTGTGGGTACGGATCGGCTTGATCAGCGGCGTGGTCAGCGGCGTTCTCATCGTCCTTTTTTCAGAACATCATGCCGATTTCTGGATGTGGCTGATTGTGGGACAGATGGCGCTGTTCTGTGTGTCTGTCTTTATGGTGGACCTGCTGCTGAAGACCCAGTTTGAGGAAGACAAAAAATAAAAGTTCAGAGGATGGAAAAGCGGAACGCCCACGGCGTTCCGCTTTTTTATCAAGACCTTTATGGGTGGGAGTCAATAGGATAGGCAACGCCTGCGTTTTCCCCGGTCAGCGGGATATACCACGGGTACAGCTCCACGGCCACCGCTTCTTCCAGATCCAGGGGCTCCAGAAATTGCCAGTTTCCTAAAATACAGACTTTTGTGGGACTCATGCGCCCGTGGCTGATCTGCACCTGTTCCAGCCGTGAGCCATCCCTGCGCACAACCGCAAACGGGCAGTTTCCGCGATACCCCATCTCCCACTCCCCTCTCACCATGGCGCCCAGAGGCGTCAGGATGAGCTGGGTGGGCAGGCGTTCCCCTTGCGCCTCGCCGGTGAGGGTCAGCTCCATGGTCGGATAGTTTTCGACCTGGAAGGGAATCTCCCATTCGCCCAAAATCGGCTCGCTCATAAGGACGGTACCATAGGCATCGGAATTGGAAAAGCTGATCCCCACATAGGACTTGCCGTCCAGTTCAAAGCGGATGTCCTCGGAAGCGCCGGTATGCATCTCCCCATCCAGATAGACATTGGTCAGAAGAAGCGACTGGCGATCGTATGCCGATTCCAGCAGAGCGCCGTCTGCCAGCTGGACCAAGACCTGGAACGTACCGTCCGCGGCAAACCCCATGGAGGATAGTTCCGCTTTGTCAAAGCCGCTCAGGGGCGCCGGGGTCTGGCCCGGCTTGAGCACCACCTGCCCATTGTCCAGGGTCATAGAGCCGAGAATTTCTTCCGAAATAAGCTCCTTGGGCAGCGGCTGTGTGGTAGAAAATTCATACACCTTGGGCCAGACATAACCCACCCAAAACCGGATGTCCTCCTGCAAATCGCTGGGTTCTTCCCGCTCTTCGTTGATCTCAAACAGCGCGGTATGGGTGTCCAGGTCAAAGGCCACGCAGTCGGACAACACGTTTTCCTCCCCGGTGTCCCGCTGCACTTTGCTCCAGATTTTGGTGTTTTCATCGATCATCCGCTCCCCGGTCAGGTCCCGCACCTGAACATAGAGCTTTAGCCGGTAGCGGTCGGTGACCGCGGAGAGTACAGAAATCTCAAAGTCCTGGTCCACAGCGGAGGATTTGTCAATCTCCCGGCTATACGGGGCAAAGTCGCCCAATGCCTCAAAGAGCTGTTCTCTCAGACCGGGAGAAGCGGCCAGCGCCGTTGCTGTGACGGCGATGCACAGGGCTGCCGCAATGAGGAAAATACGAAGCTTTGCACGGCGGCGGGGAGGCACGGCCGGTTCAGCGGCCATAGCTTTGGCAATGCGCGCCATAGCGTCAGGACGGAGCGAAATATGCTCTATCTTCTGACGATAGTCCCGTTCAAACATAGTCTCCCTCCTCTTTGAGCTTATCCCGCAGCATGGTCCGTGCCCGGAACAGGCGGGTTCGGATGGCGCCTTCCCGCTTTCCCAGGGCTTGGGCAATTTCTGCCACGGACATTCCCTCGTAATAAAACAGGTGCACCGGAATCCGGTAATCTTCCGGTAAAGACAGTACCGCCTCCAACACCCCCGTATTTTCCAATTCTGAATTCTCCGCAGCAATTTGTTCCGCAGCCTCCAGCGGGCAGTTTTTCCTCCGCCAGGGAGCGCGAAACAGGTTGCACGCGCAATTCGCCGCCACCCGCAGCAGCCAGGCCCGGCGGTGATTTTCGTCTTTGAACTCTGGATTGGAGCGTATCAGCCGCAGAAATGTCTCTTGGGTAATGTCCTCCGCATCCTCCCGGCTGCCCGTCCGGGCGTAGGCCAGGCGGTAAATCGTCTGGCCGTACCGCTGTACCAGCTGCTCCGCCTGCTCATATTCCATATGATACGCCTCCCTCTTTTGCCCTTCTATTTTTAACACGCAGGAGCGGCACAGAAGGTTACAAAGAAACGAAAAAAAGAAGGGCGGACGCTGTGGGCGTCCGCCTCATATCATAATGGGAAATTCCTTTACATCTTAATAAGCTCATACTTTCTGGAACCCAGGCCGATCTTCTCAGCGTGCTCCAGACAGCTGCGCCACTCCGACTCGGGGGTGTTATTGGTAAAGTGGTCGTGGTGGTCGTGGAAATTGGGGTCAGCCAGGTTTTTGGCCAGCTGGCTGCCCGGCATGGGGGCGGCGGCCAGACAGGCGTCCACACAGGCCTGGTCCAGTGCCAAAGGGTCAAAGGAGGCGAACATCCCGATGTTGGGCAGGATGGGCACGTCGTTCTCCGCGTGGCAGTCGCAGTTGGGAGACACGTCCACCACCAGGGAGATATGGAAGTTGGGCCGGCCGTCCACCACCGCCTTGGTGTACTCGGCCATGCGGCAGTTCAGGGCCTGCTGGGCATTGTCGTTGGTGAAGTAGATGGCGTCAAAGTTGCAGGCGCCAAGGCACCGGCCGCAGCCCACGCAGTTCTGCTCATCCACGGTCATCTTCTTCGTCTCAGGATTAAAAACCAGGCCGTTGTTGGCGCACTCCTTCTGGCAGCGCATACAGCCCCGGCAGCGGGTCTTGCTGATCTTGGGCTTGCCGCTGGCGTGCTGTTCCTTCTTTCCGGCCCGGGAACCGCAGCCCATGCCGATATTCTTGATGGTACCGCCGAAGCCGGTCATCTCATGGCCCTTGAAGTGGGTCAGGGAGATGAACACATCTGCGTCCATAACCGCACGGCCGATTTTGGCCTTCTCCACATACTCGCCGCCTACTACGGGCACCTCCACATCGTCTGTGCCCTTCAGACCGTCGCCGATCAGGATGGGACAGCCCACGGTCAGCGGGGTAAAGCCGTTCTCCCAGGCGCACTCCAAATGCTCCAGGGCGTTTTTTCGGCTTCCGGGGTACATGGTGTTGCAGTCGGTGAGGAAGGGCTTGCCGCCCAGCTCCTTCACCACATCCACCACCGCCCGGGCGTAATTGGGCCGCAGGTAGCTGATATTGCCCAGCTCTCCAAAGTGCATTTTAATGGCGACAAATTTGCCTTCCAGGTCCAGCTCCTGGATTCCCGCCTTTTTGATGAGCTTTTTCAGCTTGGTGGGCAGGCCGTCACCGTAGGCTTCGGTATGAAAATCGGTGAAATAAACCTTTGAAACTGACATACTTCCAACTCCCTTTATCAATACATAGTAAAACGCAAAATAATGTTTAGGTCCCGGCGACCCGTTTTGACTCCAGAATCCCCGGGATAATCGCGCACAGGGACCCGGCCACGATAAGTACAATACCGATCAGCATATCCCGGGAAATGACTTCCCCGTGGACCATCCAGGCCAGTACCGGGGCCAGGGCCGGCTTGAAGAAGTAGACCAGCGACACAACACTGGCTGGCTGATACTCCATGGCCAGAAAATAGCAACAGAAGCCGATCCCCGCTACGCCCACCGATACAAAGAGCACATAGGGCAGATTTTGCAGGGTATACCCGGCAAAGATGGGGATATTGGCGAAATCGGACAGCCCCGCCCCAATCAGGGCCTGGGCCAGAGCCGGGACATGGGACAGGAGGATCAGCACCAACAAAATCAAGCTGCCGAAGAAGAAGCTGAAGCAGGTGACCACCGCCCCGCCGAACCGGGCGCACTTCCGCTTTCCCAGCACCCCGTAAAAGGAAAACAGCACGGTGGACAGCAGAGCCAGCCCCGTCCCCAAGAGATTCACCGAGGTCTGGAAGGGGTTGATAATGACCACTGTTCCCGCAATCTCCAGTACCAGGGCGGCGATATGTCGGGGCAGAATGGGCTCCTTCAGCAAAAAGAAGGCCAAAAAGGTGACAAAGACCGGGTTGCAGCTGAACAGTACCGCCGCCACTGAGGAGCCGGCGTAATTCACCGACACATGGAGAATGGGCATGCTCAGAGCAATGCCCAAAAGTCCCAGCAGGGCGAAGTGGGCCATGCTCTTTCCGTCCAGCCGCTCCCCCCTCTTTTTCAGGGTGTGCAGCGCCAGCGGCAGCAAGATCACAAAGCCCACCGCAAACCGGCACAGGGTCAGCTGCATGGAGTTGAGCTGTCCTGAGATGAATTTCAGCACCACCTCATAGGAGGTAAACATAATGATGGTAACAACGATATAAAGATAGCCTTTTTTGGTTGACATCTTCTCCCCTTCTCTCTCCTATCAGTATACCACATCCTGCCCGGCGGCACAAGGTCAGTCCATCAGGTGGAGAAACTCTTCCTCAGTGAGCACCGGCACCCCCAGCTCCTGGGCTTTCCGAAGCTTGGAGCCGGCGGCCTCCCCCGCCACCACATAGGTGGTCTTTTTCGATACCGATCCGGAGGCCTTGCCGCCCCGGTCCTCGATCATCCTGGTGGCCTCATCCCGGGTAAACCGCTCCAGAGTCCCGGTGAGGACAAAGGTCTTGCCTGCAAAGCGCTGGTCCTCTCCCCTCTCCTCGGCCTTCATATTGACCCCGGCCTGCTTCAGACGGGCGATGAGGTGGAGGCTTTGCGGGCTGTGGAACCAGTCCACGATGCTCCTGGCGGTGATCTCTCCGATGTCCTCCACCGCAGTCAGCTGTTCCACGGTGGCCGCTTGCAGCGCATCCAGGCTGCCGAACCGGGCGGCCAGGATCTTCCCCGTCTTCTGCCCCACCTGGCGGATGCCGAAGGCATAGATGAGCCTGGACAGGTCCTGGCCCTTGGATTTTTCAATGGCGGCCAGGAGGTTTTGGGCGGATTTTTTGCCCATGCGCTCCAGGGCGGCCACATCCTCCTCTTTCAGGAAGTAGAGGTCGCCGGGGGTCTTGACCAGACCGGCGCCCACCAGGTTTTCCACCACCGCAATGCCAAGGCCCTCAATGTCCATGGCGTCCCGGCTGGCAAAGTGGGCCAGGGTGCGCAGCAGCTGGGCGGGACACTCCGCCCCGGTGCAGCGGATGTGGGCCCCGTCCTCGTCCCGCTCTACCGGCGCGCCGCATTCCGGGCACACCTCCGGGAAGCGGTAGGGCACAGTGCCTTCGGGCCGCTTGTCCATCACCACGGATAACACCTCTGGGATGATCTCCCCCGCCTTGCGCACCAGCACGGTGTCTCCGATGCGGATGTCCTTTTCCGCAATGAAATCCTGGTTGTGAAGGGTGGCGTTGGTCACCGTGGTCCCAGCCAAACGAACCGGCTCCAGCACCGCCTTGGGGGTGAGCACGCCGGTGCGGCCCACCTGGATGACAATATCCAACACCTTGGAGGGCTTGACCTCCGGAGGGTATTTATAGGCGGCTGCCCACCGGGGAAATTTCGCCGTGGAACCCAGGGCCTGTCGCTGGGCCAGGTCGTCCACCTTGATGACAGCCCCGTCAATATCAAAGGGGTACTTTTCCCTGCCCTCTCCGATGGCCGTTACCTGCTCCACTGCCTCCCCGATGGTGGAGCATATGACATGTGGAATCACTTTAAAGCCCTTGTCTGCCAAGTAGTTAAGGCTCTCTGTATGGCTGTGGAAGTCCTCATTTTCCGCCCATTGGATGTTAAACACCGCGATATCAAGCCGCCGTGAAGCGGCCACCTTCGGGTCCAACTGCCGCAGAGAGCCGGCGGCGGCGTTCCGGGGATTGGCAAACAGGGCCTCTCCCCTTCTCTCCCGCTCTTCATTCAGGGCATGGAACACCTTTTTGGGCATATAGACCTCCCCACGGACAATCAATGTCCCTGTCACACCAGGGATACGCAAGGGGATTGACTTGACAGTTTTCAGGTTCTCTGTCACGTCCTCCCCTACCAGTCCGTCTCCCCGGGTAGCGCCCCGGACAAAAAGTCCGTCCTGGTACTCCAGGGCCACGGACAGCCCGTCCACCTTGGGCTCTACCGAATAAGAGACGTGTGGTTCTACGCCTCGCACCCGCTGGTCGAAGGCGCGCAGCTCCTCAAAATCGAACACGTCCTGGAGGGATTCCAGTGGTACACGGTGGGTGACCTGGGTAAAAGACTCCAGGGCCTGTCCCCCCACCCGCTGGGTGGGGGAATCGGGAGTGACTGCCTCAGGATGGGCTGCCTCCAGCTCCTCCAGGCGGCGCAAAGCGTGGTCATAGTCGTAGTCGGACATGGTGGGGTTGTCCAGCACATAGTATTCATAGCCCGCCCGGTTCAGCTCTTCCCGCAGGCGTTCAATCTCCTTCAATTCGTCCATATGGATACCTCCCCTTTGGGTGTACAGTGGAATTTCGCCGTCAGGCGGGGCAGGGCCGCCCGACACAGGGCATACAGGGCAAAGCCAACCAGCGCCCCGGTGGTGTTCAGGATCACATCGTCAATGTCTGTGCTCCGGCCGATGAAAAATTGAATCAACTCGATGGTACAGGAGCAAGAAAAGCCCAGCAGCACCGCCTTCCACCACCTCCAGCCCCGCCACAGCAGGGCCGGGAAAAAGCCCAGAGGCACGAACATCCCGATATTGCCCAGAAGCATGAACATGAGCCATGGGCTCAGACTTCTCATAGCCCGTCGGATTTCCTGAAAGGGCTGAAGAATGTCGGGGAGATAGGCCGCTCCCGCGATTGTCTCCTCCCAGCTTGGGTAAAAGCTGCTCAAAGTGCGGTCACTCCACACCATGGCCCACTTCTGATGATGAATCAGCCAGTCGGTCACATAGGCCCATAGATTGGCGGGGAACAGGGTCAGAGAGGCAAGCCCCGCGCAGAACATCACAAAGATCAGCAGGGCCAGCTCCCGGATCGCAGAGCTGACAAGCCCTTTTCCTTGCAATCTCTTGTGCCGAAATGGGCGCAGCAGGAGAAACCCCACTACACCCATCAGCATACAGGGTAGCATCTGTTCCCCGTATTCCAAAATATTGCCCAGATACCACCAGGCCGTCTCGTATAAATTCATGGATTAACCTCAACTGTTTGTCAGCGCACCGTCCAGACTCAGATAGGTATTGGGCACCTGGCCCACAATGACTGTCTCCGCCGCCGCCAGGCGGGTGCGGACGGTTACCTCCAGCTCTCCCCCGGGGAGCAGAACGGTCATGGGGACCGCCACATCCAGCCAGATCTGATGCATGGTCTGGTTGACCCCGGCGGAGGTAAATTCGCTCTCAAATTCCGCGGTCACCGTTCCCACGGTCATGGCCCGGGCCTGAAGGGCGGGACCTCTGGCCCAAAAGGGCTCAAAGTCCAGAAGGCTCCCAAGGGGAACCCGGATGGTTGACACATCCACCCCGTCCAGCGCCTGCAAAATAGCGGTGGTCAGTTCTGCCCGAAGCAGGTTCAGCTGTGCCATGTCGGTACTCAGCGCCGTGATGGCCCCGGATGCATCCCGCTGGATGGTGACCAAGTCCCCATAACTCACGTCCCGCCGGGCCAGGTCCTCGGTTACCGCCAGCTCAATGACGGCGGTCATGGTGTTGCGCACCTGGGCCTCAGCCAGCTGAGCTACCACAGGCCGGAACTTCCACTCCAGAATCTGGATGGTTCCCCACGCAATGAGAGCTGCCGCCGCCAGAGTAATGAGAATGGGGTGCCGTTTGGACCCAATGCCCCTGGGCCGGGCCAGCCTCCGGCGCAGGACGGAGCCCCAGGGCCGTCTTCTTCTTGGCATATCCACACCCCCTCAGGGTAGGATATGGCCCTTCCGGCTTGGCCTATGACTGATTCAAGACCCCAGCAGCTCCTGAACTGCCAGCAGTACCCCAAGCCGGCCTGACTCAAAGGTCAGCCCGCCCTGGAGATAGACGGTGTAGGGCTCCCGCATGGGGGCGTCGGCGGACAGCTCAATGGAAGCGCCCTGAATGAAGGCTCCGGCGGCCATAATGACCTGGCAGTCATAGCCCGGCATATCCCAGGGCTCCGGGGTCACATAAGAGTCCACAGGGGCCCCGAACTGGATGCCCTTGCAGAACTTCTTCAGCGCCTCGGGCTGCTTCATGTGGATCATCTGAATGATGTCATGGCGGACTGCGCTGGAATGGGGCTCCGTCTCATAGCCCAGCAGCTCCATCACCTTGGCGGCAAAGACCGCTGTCTTCACCGCCTGGGCCACCGTGTGGGGGGCCAGGAACAGCCCCTGATATAAAAGCCGGTTCTGTCCCAGGGTGCAGCCGCACTCTCCGCCGATGCCAGGGACGGTGAGCCGCTGGGCGGCCCCTTCCACCAGATCCCGCCGCCCGGCGATATAGCCGCCGGTGGGGGCCAGCCCCCCTCCGGGGTTCTTGATGAGAGAGCCCACCACCAGGTCGGCCCCCACATGGGTGGGCTCCATAGCTTCCACAAACTCCCCGTAGCAGTTGTCCACCAGGATGGCGGCGTTGGGGTTGGCCGCCTTAATGACCTTGCACATCTCCCCGATCTCATCTACGGACAGGGAGGCGCGGGTGGAGTAGCCCTTGGAGCGCTGGATGAGCACCGCCTTCACCCGGGGGTCGGCCGCGGCTTTGGCCATGCCCTCCAGGTCGGGCCTATTGTCAAGCAATTCCACTTGACGATACTCAACCCCGTAGTCCTTCAGAGAACCATGGCCCTTGTCTACCGCGCCGACTACCCCCAGAAGAGTGTCGTAGGGGGCGCCCACGGCGGACACCAGTACATCTCCCGCCTTCAGGCAGCCGTACAAAGCGCAGGCGATGGCGTGGGTGCCGTTGACAAACTGGATGCGAACCAGGGCGGCCTCGGTGCCGAAAAGTTGGGCGTAAATTTCATCCAGCTTATCCCGGCCAAGATCGTCATAGCCGTAGCCGGTGGTGCCGGCGAAGTATCCCTCGGCCACGCGGTGGTCCTGGAAGGCCTCCAGCACCCGCTGGGTGTTGTGCTGGGCAATGGCGTCAATGCGGGCAAACTCCGCAAAAAGCTCCTGCTGGGCCCGGTCGCCCAGGGAGCGGACCTTCTCGCTAATCTGTAATGGCATTTTCCTTGTCAGTCCTATCTGTTTCAGTAATTATCCTTCCAGCTTACACTGGGCAAAGGCTACGGCCAGCTTGACACAGTTTTCCGCGTCCTCCAGGTCGGCCATCTCCACCGGGGTATGGATATACCGGCAAGGTACGGAGATGCCTCCGGCGCGCACCCCCATACGAGTAAGGTGGATGGCTCCAGCGTCCGTGCCTCCCGCCCGGAGGATATCCCGCTGAGCGGCAATCCCCTGCTCCTGGGCCAGCGTATCCAGTTTCGCCACGATTTCGGGGTGGCAGATCACCGAGGAGTCCATCACCTTGATGGCGGCACCCTTGCCCAGCTGGACGGTGCCCGATTTTTCCGAACCGGGGGTATCGTCCACATCGGTCACATCCACGGCGATGCCATAGTCCGGGTCCACAGCCCAGGCTGCGGTCTTGCCGCCCCGGAGCCCCACCTCCTCCTGGGCGGTAAAGACAAAGTACAGGTCGTTGGCGCTGTTTTCAATCCGCTCCAGCGTCAGGAGCAGAATGGCGCAGGAGACGCGGTTATCCAGGTAAGGGGAAACTACTTTACCCCCATTTACAAAACTTGGGGAGTCGTAGACAGCGGTATCTCCCACCTGCACCATCTTCTTTGCTTTCTCCTCATTCGGGGCCCCAATGTCAACATAGCACTCGTCCAGCTTCAGCTTGCCAAAATCGGCCTTCTCCTCAGGAACGAACACCCCCCGCACACCGTTTTTAAATTTAACAGGGGTGTAGGCAGCCTCCTTGGGGCTGATGCCCCCCAAGCGGCCCACCCGAAGGAAGCCCGCCTTCTCAATGTGGGTGACGACAAAGCCGATGGAGTCCATGTGGGCAGCAAACATCACTTTGGGGCCTGTCCCTTTTTTGCGGACGATAAGGTTGCCCAAGGTGTCGGTTTTAACCTCGTCGGCGAAGGGAGCGGCCAGCCGGGCGATCACCTCCCGCACACCGCCCTCGTCTCCCGAAGGGCCATGGGCGGCGTTCAGTGTCTGAATCAATTCAAAAAGTTCCATTCTTTTCACCTTTTCAGAAGCTCATCACTTTTCGGCCTGGTCAAGGAGGAAAAGCCGGGTCAGCTTCAGCATATTTTCAAAGTCGGCCATACTGCCCACACTGGCCGGGGCGTGGAGGTAGCGCACCGCGGCGGACATGGCGGCCACCCGCACGCCGGATTTGGTACGCTGAATGGTGCGGGCGTCGTTGCCCCCGGCGATATATTCCTTGGTCTGCCAGGGGATGTGGTTGTCCTCCGCCAGTCGCCGCAGGTCTTCAAAGAGGCCTCGGTCATAGATGGTGCCCCCGTCCATATAGGAGATCACCGGCCCCTTTCCCGGGGCGCACACCTGCCGGTGCTTCTCCACGGCGGGGCTGTCGGCGGCAGTGGTCGTCTCCAGCACCAGGGCTACCTCCGGGGTGACGGAGAAGGCAGCGGCGAAGGCCCCTCGGGTGCCCACCTCCTCCTGGGCGGTAAAGGCGAAGGTCACGTCCAGGGGCAGCTCCTCTTTTAAAAGCTCCAGCATAATGGCGCAGCCCACCCGGTCGTCAATGGCCTTGGACTTGAGAAAACTCTGTCCAAACGCCTCGGGTTCTCCGATAAAACTGCCGTAATCCCCCAGGGCTACCAGCTTCTCCGCCGTCTCCCTGTCTTTAGCTCCGATGTCAATATAGAGCGCATCGGTTTTGGGGACTTTTTTCATCTCCTCCTGGCCGACCAGATGAATGGCCTTCAGGCCGATGACGCCGGGAACTTGCTTGTCCCCGATGAGTACCGGCTTCCCGATGGCCACCCGGCGGTCCACCCCGCCCACGAAATCAAACTTCAAAAAGCCCTCATCGGTGATGCGGGTGACGATCACGCCCACTTCATCCATATGGGCCGCCAGCAGGAGCTTATTTCCGGTGGTCTTCCGGCCCTTTTTAAAGACAATGAGGTTGCCCAGGGCGTCAGTGCGGATGGCGCTTGCGTAGGGCGCGGCCTTGGCCCGGATAAAGTCCCGAACCCGGTCCTCATCCCCGGACACGCCGGGCAGGCGGCACAGGTCTTTTAGTAATTCAATCATACCCGGGTACCTCCTTGCCAATTCCTTTGATGAAGGCACACAGCAGCCGGGCGGCGTCCTCCAGGTCCCGGCGGCACACCGTCTCGATGGGGGTGTGCATATACCGCAGGGGGATGGACAGCACCGCCGTGGCGATTCCCTCCCGGCTCACCTGGAGGGGCCAGCCATTGGTGCCGCTGGAACCGGACATGACCTCCTTCTGGATGTCCATCCCCAGTTCCCCGGCCTTGTCCTCCATACGCTTTTCCATCCACTTGGTGCAGTTGGGCCCAAGGCCCAGCACCGGACCGCCCCCCAGCTTAAAGGTTTCACCCTTCCCGGCATCGGGGCTGTCCCCATGGGTCACGTCCACCGCCACACACAGGTCAGGGACGATGCCGTAAGCGGCGGTAACCGCTCCCGTGGAGTGCGTCTCCTCCTGGGCAGAGCCCAGCACATAGAGATCCACGTCCAGCTCCTCCCCCTTCAAAAGCTCCAGGGTGTGGAGCAGGACGGCAAAGCAGGCCCGGTCGTCCATGGCCTTGCCCCACAGCAGCTCCTCCCCCAGCGGGGCGCAGCCCCCCCGGTAAACGGCAGGGGTGCCGATGGGAATCAGGCGCTGGGCCTCCGGCTGGGAAAGGCCCACATCCAGATAGAGCTCCTTGATGGGCTGGGACTTGTCCATGTCCTCCCTGGTCTGAATGTGGGGAGGCAGGCAGGCCACCACCCCCAGGATGGGGGGATCGGTGAGGATCATGACCTCCCGGTCGGGGAGCATCCGGGGGTCCACCCCGCCAAGGGGAGCGAAGGTGAGGTAGCCCTCCTCGTATCCGGTGATGAGAAAGCCGATCTCGTCCAGGTGGGCGTCCAGCAGCAGCTTCTTTGCCCCTGGCTTTTTGCAAGGCAGTACCCCGATCACGCTGCCCATAGGGTGGACGGTTACTTCCTCCACCCAGGGGCGGAGCAGCTCCGCCGCCGCCCGGGCCACAGGCTGCTCAAAGCCGCTGGGGCCGGACAGGGAACAAAGCTGCTCCAAAGTTTTCTCGTAGTTCAAAATGGTTCCTCCAGTTTATAGGGCGTTGACCAGTTCTTTAAAGACCTTGCCCCGTTCCATAAAGTTCTTGAATTGATCAAAGGCAGCGCATGCGGGCGAGAGCACCACCACGTCTCCACTGACGGCGGCAGCCTGTGCGGCGGCCACGGCGGCGGGCAGGTCGGCAGTCTCCATCAGCTTCAGACCGCTCTGGGCGTAGCCCTCAGCCCCCTCCACCGCGGCCCGGATGGCGGGCGCGGTAGCCCCGGTGAGGATCAGGACCTTGACCTTCTTCACGATCTCCACCCCCAGTTGGGTGAAGGGCACGCCCTTGTCATAGCCGCCGGCAATCAGGATTAATTTCTGGTCGAAGGAGTCCAGGCACGCCATGGTGCGGGTGGGGCTGGTGCCGATGGAGTCGTTGTAGTACTTCACCCCATTCACTTCCCGCACCAGCTCGATGCGGTGCTCCACCCCGGTGAAGCGCTGGGCCACGGCCCGGACGCACTTGTCGGGAACAATTCCGTCCACAGCGGCGATGGCAGCCATGTAGTTTTCGATGTTGTGTACGCCGGGCAGCTGAATATCGTCCAAAGGCAGTACCTCCCGGCTTCCCATTTTATTGGTCAGCCAGATGGCGTTGTCCCGGAGGTACACCCCCTCCTCCAGCTTCTGCTTGCGGCTGAACAGCATGACCTCGGCCGGGGCGGTCTTGGCCAGGGAGCGGGTGATGTCATTGTCATAGTTAAATACCGCCCGGTCCCCCGCCTTCTGGTGGGAGAAGATGTTCAGTTTGGCGGCGGTATACTCCTCCATGGTGTGGTGGTAGTCCAGGTGGTTGGGACTCAAATTGGTAAACACCGCCACATTGGGGCTGCGCTTCATGCTCATGAGCTGGAAGGAGGACAGCTCCACCACCGCCACATCCTCGGCGGTCATGCCGGCGACGTCGGGGAGCAGAGGCTTTCCGATATTGCCGCCCAGGTATACATTATACCCGGCCTCCTTCAAGAACTCACTGATGAGGGTGGTGGTGGTGGTCTTCCCGTCGCTGCCGGTGACCCCGATGATCTTACAGGGGCACAGCTGGAAGAAAAGCTCCATCTCAGAGGTAAGGATGCTCCCCTTTTCCACCGCCTCCTTCAGCTGGGGGGTGTTGGGGCTGAGGCCCGGGGTGCGGAAAATAACGTCAAACCGGCTGAGCTTATCCAGATAGCCTTCCCCCAGCTGGAGCTTGGCTCCCAGGCTCTCCAGTTCGCCGGCAATCTCCTCCACCCGTTCCCGGGGGGACTTGTCACAGACGGTGACCTTCAGCTCTGAGCGAAGCATCATTTTGATCAGGGGGGTATTGCTCACTCCCATGCCGATGACGGCCACAGACTTGCCGCGCAGGCTCTCAAAATATTCCGTAATGGTGGACATGGATGTGTCCTCCTTCCATTTTTTCTGATACCGTATTATATTACCATATTTATCCCTAAAATACAATCATGCCTTGGTTACCGGCGGCCTTTTTCCAAACGGAACGGCCGCCGGAGAATTTTCCCCGACGGCCGGAACCCGCTTATGCTCTGGGATGGGCTTTTTTATACACATCCTTGATTTTTTGATTCAAAAGCTTGGAGTAAATTTGGGTGGAGGAGATATCCGCATGGCCCAGCATCTCCTGGATGGAGCGCAGGTCCGCCCCGTTTTCCAACAGGTGAGCGGCAAAGGAGTGGCGCAGGGTGTGAGGGGTGATGTCCTTTTGAATCCCCGCCTTCTCCTGGTAGTACTTGATGAGTTTCCAGAAGCCCTGGCGGCTCATACGCTCGCCGCTCATATTGACGAACAGAGCCGTCTCGTCCACTGACTCCACCAGCTGGGGCCGGATGTTATGTACATATTCGCTCAGCGCCCGGACGGCCGCGGGATACAGGGGGATGATCCGCTCCCTGCCCTTGCTGTAACACTTCAAAACGCTGCCGGGCAAGTTCAGGTCATCCACATCCAGATCAATGAGCTCACTGACCCGGATACCAGTGGCGTACAGCAGCTCCAGCATGGCCCGGTCCCGGTAGCCCTTCAGGTCGGTACATTCGGGCTGCTCCAGAAACAGCTCCACCTCCTTGCCGGTGAGCACCTGGGGGAGCTTGCGCTCTACCTTGGCAGGGGTCACCCCTTTGGCCGGGTTACGGTCTACCACGCCCTCATTAAGCAGGTACTGGTAGAAGGACTTGATGGAGGCCAGGGACCTGGTCACCGTGGCGGGAGACTTGCCCTGACGAGTGAGGGAAGCGGTGTACTCCGCCACATCCTCCGTCACCGCATCGGACAGGTCCAACCCTTTTTCCAGCATGGCTGCGGCATACTGGTGAATATCCCGCAGATAAGAGCTGACGGTATTGGCCGACGCGCGCTTTTCAGTTTTCAGATACGCCTCATAGGCCGATACCAGATCAGACACACACACATCTCCCAAATTAAAATTTACAACACAGCACGGGCGCAGGCCTCCAGCAGCACCGGAACCACCCAGCACTCCAGAAAACCGCATCCCAAGGTGAGTCCCACACACAGGCCGACACAGCGCCACTGATCACCGCCAAAGCCGCCCCCTCCCTTTCCCGCAGTCCCTATGGCCCGGTTGAGAAGGTTCCTGGCATTGGTCAGACCCTGAACTCCGGCCAGGAAAAGGGCCGGGACCCACAGCAAGGCGGGCAGACCGAACAGAGCGAAGGCGGGAAGCAGACCGGAGGCCCCAAAAACCCGGCAGAAGCAGCCCACGGAGAAGGACAGAAAAAATCCCTGCACCCCCAGCAGAATGGGCAGCCCCACCGTCCCCAAGGCGGTGGCCCCCAGGACAACAGCTGCCAGAAGATACTTCATCCGTCCCCATAAAATCGGCCACAGCCCACCGGAAATACTTCCCTCCCCGGCCAGGAGAAGATAATCCTCCAAATAAGCGCCAAGCTCCTGAGCCCCTTGTCCGTCAGATAAGGCGGCGAAAAGACACCCGGCGATCCCGCCCAGGAGAAAGCAGCCGCTCAGCACCGCCAGCGCGCCCCCCAGCCCCCACGGCAAGTCCCACTTTCTTCGAATTCGCTTTCCCACAGCCGTCACCTCGTTACAGACTATGAGAGAGGATCGGAAAATAGACATGGGCGCCTTGCAGGTAAGCTTTGGAAAGTCGTGTTTTTAATATAGCGCTTTCCGTCATTTTTCGCAAGAGTTTTTTGCGATTTTCTCCAATTTTCTTATTTCTTTTAATTTGTTATGTTAATATTTTTATGTAAACTATGTAAACGAAGCAAGAAAAGAGCCCCACGGTCAGGGGCTCTTTTCTTCAAAATCTTGTGTTTTTTGCGGAAAAAGTTTCTAAATCTGGTGGAAATCAGCAGGAACCGCAGGTTTCACACTGATTACAATCTGTATTATTACACTCTGTATTGGGATTCTCCCCCATCCCGGCAGCAATGGCATTGAGGGCAATGGCGCACTCCAGACGCTTGCGCTCCATTTCACAGGCCACCTCGTTGGACTTTGTTATGTCGCCGTTGACAAGCAGATTGGAGGCCGAGCAGCCGCCGCTGCAATAGAACCTGGCCCAACACTGACGGCAGGCGGGACGGGTGTAGATGTTCTGCTTGGCAAACTCCCCGGAGATGTCCATATTGAAGGAGCCGTCATAGACATTGCCCATGCGGTACTCCTCCTTCCCCACAAACTGGTGGCAGGGGTAGATGTCGCCGTCGGGGGTAATGGCCACATATTCACAGCCGGCCCCGCAGCCCCGCAGACGCTTGATGACGCAGGGACCCTGCTTCAGGTCCACGTTGAAGTGGAAGAAATTCACGTCCTTCCGGCCCATCAGTTCCCGGGCCAGCTTTTCATACTCCTCCTTCACCTGGGGCAGATCCTCCTCCTTAATGGCGAAGGGGTCGTCCATAGGACCGCTGGCCGGTTCCACCGACACATGGCGGAAACCCAGAGAGGCCAGGTGCATGACATCCTCGGAGAAATCCAGGTTCTCCCGGGTGAAGGTGCCCCGGACATAGTAATCCTTGGTCCCCCGGCCGGCCACCAGCTTCTGGAACTTGGGGACGATCAGCTCATAACTTCCCTTCCCGTTGACGGTGGGACGCATATGATCGTTGACGGTGGGGCGGCCGTCCAGGGAGAGGACCACATTTGACATCTCCCGGTTGATGTAGTCGATGTTCTCGTCGCTGAGGAGCACGCCGTTGGTGGTAATGGTGAAGCGGAACACCTTATCGTGTGCCTTCTCCAGGGACCGGGCGTACTCCACCGTCTTCTTCACCGTGTCCATGGCCATGAGCGGCTCGCCGCCGAAGAAGTCCACCTCGATATTCCGACGCTTGCCCGACTTTTCTACCACCCAGTCGATGGCCTTTTTGGCCGTCTCAAAGTCCATGGTCATCCGGTGGCCGGTGCCGAAGTCGCCGGTAGAAGCGAAGCAGTACCGGCAGCGCAGGTTGCAGTCGTGGGATACATGCAGGCACAGGGCCTTGACCACCGCCGCCTTGGGCAGGGCCATGGCCGCCTCCGGGTCCAGATATTCGTCGGAGGTGAACAGCAGACCTGCCTTTTGCAGCTCCAGCAGCTCCCCCCAGCACTCCTTCAGTTCCTCCCTACTGTACTGAGGAAGCCGGGCGCACAGTTCCTCAGGCAGCTCCTCCCACATAGGGCCCTCAATCTGGGAGAGCAGGTCATAGCTCAGCTTGTCCAGCACATGGACGGCGCCGCTGTTTACATCCGCCGCCAGATACTGGCCCAGGGCGGTAAAGGTATGTACCATCATGGTTCTTTCTCCTTACAAATTGGTCTGTTCCGCCTTGGGCGGAACAAAACGGGGCCGCCGGGGCGGCCCTGAAATCATGCATCTGGGCATAAAAAGATGCACAGCAAAAAGGCAGGCGCCTGAAGCGCCTGCCCTTTCAGGCACGATGTTTACTGATTCTCGCACTTCTGGTTGGCCACAGTGCAGGAAGTCTTGCAAGCGGACTGGCAAGAGGTCTGGCACTCGCCGCAGCCGCCCTTGGCGGCGCTCTGCTTCAGAGTGGCCCCGTTGAGAGTCTGAATGTGCTTCATTTGGTATCTCCTCCTGAAAATAGTGTAGCGTACGGCTGACACATCATCTGCCATAGTGAGTTGATTATAGCATAGCCCTCTTGGGATTTCAATCATCTTCTGCGTTTTTTCTTGGGTTTTCTTCCCAGAATCCCGGGGATGGCCCCGCCGCACAGGCAGGCGCACAGAATTTCCACCCCTCCGTTGGCCACCGACGTCTCCTGATAGACCAAAAGCCCCGCGGTGAGCAGCAGCAAAAACAGCACCGCCCCCACGCCCATACCGGCCAGCAGGCTGCGTCCTCCCGACCGGCCCACGGCATAGATTCCGCCGGCCAGGGTGCCCAGCACACACACCGCCAGCACGGCGCCTTCCATGGCGCTGACCGGGATCACACCCATGGATACCAGCACCGCGCAGGCCAACAGGGCCAGAATGGTGATGACCCCTGCCAGCACGCCGCCCTTCAGAATCTCACACATGGCATTGAGCCAGGGACCCGCCCCGTCCTCCTGCCGTTTGTCCCGTTTTTTCATGAAAACACCCTCCCCACGGTTTTGGTAAAACCTATGCGGGGAGGGTGTGAGACATACCTGTTATTTATTTGTTGGTGGGCTCAGGAGCGGCTGCGCTCTTGGTGGACACGGCCCACTTGGTGATCTCGATGCGCACCCGGTCGGCGCCGGTCTCAAAGACGATGGTGTTCTCCTTCACGGCGCACACCGTTCCGGTCATGCCGCCGATGGTGGTGATCTCATCCCCCACAGACAGGGAATTGCGCAGGTTCTCGGCTTCCTTCTTCCGCTTGTTCTCCGGGCGGATCATGAAGAAGTACAGCATCGCGAACATGAGCACGATCATGATAATCCAACTGTAATCCATACTTTGTTCCCTCCAAAGGTTTGCTATCCAACTAAGCGTGTTAGCTTGACGCGTTGCAAAACATTATAACGGATTTTATTCCCATTGACAAGTGTTTTTCCCAATTTTCCGTTTTTCTCTAATCTTCCTGACAGGGACGGTCCAGCATACCCGAGTATGTCTCCCGGAATTTGGAAAAAGTCCCCTCCTCCAGGCTCTCACGAATCCGGGCCATGAGTTCATTATAGAAGTGGAGGTTGTGGAGTACCGCCAGGCGCATGGCCAGCATCTCCCCCGCCGTTACGAGATGGCGGAGATAGGCCCGGGAGAAGCTTTGACAGGCCGGACAGGTACAGCTTTCGTCAATGGGCCGCTTGTCCAGCTTATACTTCTCATTCTTGATGTTGATGGTGCCCTTCCAGGTGTAGAGCTTGCCGTGGCGGGCGTTTCGGGCGGGCATGACGCAGTCGAAGAAGTCCACGCCCCTGGCCACCGCCTCAATGATGTTGGACGGCGTGCCCACTCCCATGAGGTACCGGGGCTTGTCCTTAGGCATATGGGGCTCCACCGCGTCGATGATGTCGTACATCACCTGAGTGGGCTCCCCCACCGCCAGGCCGCCGATGGCGTAGCCGTCGCAGGGAAGCTTTGCGATGTCCTCCATGTGCTGAATCCGCAGGTCCGGGTAGGTGCCCCCCTGGTTAATGCCAAAGAGCATCTGGCCGGGATTGACGCAGCCGGGCTGCTCATTGAGGCGCTTGTGCTCCCTGACGCACCGCTCCAGCCACCGGGTGGTGCGGGCGATGGAACGCTCCACATACTCCCGGGGGGAGGGATTCTCAATGCACTCGTCAAAGGCCATGGCGATGTCGCTGCCCAGGTTGGACTGGATGGCCATGGACTCCTCTGGGCCCATAAAGATCCGCCGGCCGTCGATGTGGGAGGCGAAGGTGACCCCCTCCTCGGTAATTTTCCGCAGGGAGGACAGGGAAAAAACCTGAAAGCCGCCGCTGTCCGTGAGCATGGGACCGTCCCAGTCCATAAACTTGTGCAGCCCCCCCATCTCCTTTACCACCCCGTCCCCCGGACGCAGATGCAGGTGATAGGTGTTGGACAGCTCGATCTGGCAGCCGATCTCTTTCAGGTCATGGGCGGACACCGCCCCCTTGATGGCCCCCTGAGTGCCCACGTTCATGAATACCGGGGTCTGGGCGGTGCCGTGTGGGCAGGTAAATACGCCCCGGCGGGCTCTGCCCTCTTGCTTGATTACTTCAAACACAGAAAAACTCCTTACATGTGACAAAATCATCCCATTCCAGGGAAAACAGATGGTTGGATTGCCATTGCCGCGGGTGGCGGCAATCCAATCAGGAAATGAACATCGCATCTCCGAAGGAGAAGAATCGATAGCGCTCCTTCACCGCCTCCTCATAGGCCGCCAGCACATGCTCCCGCCCGGCCAGGGCGGACACCAGCATGATCAGGGTGGATTCTGGGAGATGGAAATTGGTGATGAGGGCGTCCAGCACCTTAAAGCGGTAGCCGGGATAGATGAAGATGTTGGTCCAGCCCGAGCGCTCAGTCATGGTGCCGTCCTCGGCGGCAAAGGACTCGATGGTGCGGCAGGAGGTGGTGCCCACGCAGATGACCCGGCCGCCGTTTTTCTTGGTGTCGTTGATCACGTCCGCCGTCTGCTGGGAAATCATGCAGAACTCCGAGTGCATCTCGTGATCCTGGATGTCTTCCGCCTTCACCGGGCGGAAGGTGCCAAGGCCCACATGGAGGGTCACATAGCACACCCTGACTCCCATATCCTGAATCTGCTCCAGCAGCTCAGGGGTGAAGTGGAGTCCGGCGGTGGGAGCGGCGGCGGATCCCATGACTTTGGAATAGACGGTCTGATACCGCTCATTGTCCTGAAGCTCCGCCTTGATGTAGGGGGGCAGGGGCATTTTTCCCAGCCGCTCCAGGATTTCCAAAAAAATGCCATCATAGTGGAACCGGACCAGGCGCTTACCATCCTCCAGCTCCTCCTCAACAGTGGCGGTAAGCGCACCGTCCCCGAAGATCACCTGAGCGCCGGGCTTCAGCTTCCGCCCCGGGCGCACCAGGCACTCCCAGCACTTGTCCCCCTTGTCCACCAGCAGCAGCACCTCACAGGCGCCGCCGGTGGGCCGGTGGCCGATGAGCCGGGCGGGGAGCACCCGGGAGTCGTTGAGCACCAGGCAGTCCCCCGGCTTTAAAAATTTGGGCAGGTCATAAAAATGGTAGTGGCCCGTCTGGCCGGTGACCTTGTCCAGGGTCAGCAGCCTTGAGGCGTCCCGCCGCTCCAAAGGGGTCTGGGCGATGAGTTCCTCGGGCAGGTAAAAATCAAAATCTACGGTCTTCACTCAAATACTTCCTTTTCATTCATAACGGGTAACCTTTACGCCGGGGTAATAGAAGGTGACAATTTCCTCAAAGTCAAAGCCCTGTTTGGCCATGGCGTTGGCCCCCCACTGGCTCATGCCGATCTGGTGGCCGTTGCCCGCTCCCTCAAAGACATAGCTGGAGCCGGAGACGGTGACGGTGCCTCCCCCCTGGTTGCTGCCGCCGCTGGTCCCGCCGCTGCCGCCGGAGCTCCCAAAGTCCTCCACGGCGGATACGGACCCGGAGCCGCTGATCACATAGGGCTGCTCGCCAATGGCGGAGACGGTGCCGCTGCCCGAGATGGTATACATCCCGTCCAGGCTGTCCACGCTCTCCCCGTTGACGGCGAGGCCGGAGCCGGAGGTGCTTCGGGCCGAAGCGCTCTGAACAGAGGCGCTGCGTCCTGTTGAGCTGACCGTCTCCCCGTTGATGGTAAAGCGGATGGAGCTCACATTGAACACTGAGCGGATGGCGTTGGTGCCGCTGGGATAGATGGAGTTGGTCTGACCGTTTTTCCAGTGGATGATGACCTCGATCACGTTGCCCAGCTTGGAGTACTTCAGCTCCAGGTAATCCAGGGAGGTGCTGGTGCCGTAGCCGTAGCTTTGCAGACGCTTCTCCAGCTCTGAGGCGGTATAGCTCATCGTCCAGCTGGAATCGTAAGTCTCATAGGGGTCCTCTACCCCGCGGAGATAGGGATAGGTATTGGTGGTGTCCGAGCCCCACACATAGTAGGCGTCCTCGCTGGCACCGCCGAAGCTGGCGGAGTAAGGCGTTTCGGCCAGCTTTCCGTTGTAGGTGACCACCAGACCCTCGGTCTCCTCCACGGCCTGCATGCTGGTCTGGCTGGGGCTGTAAGAAGCAGTACCGTTGCCCATGCCACGGTACACCTGGCAGTAGGTGGAGTTGCAGATGTCAAAGCCATAGCTGCTGTGGGCGCCCATATTTCGAAGGGCGTAGGTCCTTGCGCACACCGCCTGGGCCTTCAGGGCTTCCAGGGGCCAGGAGGGGCCCATCTCATAGCAGATGACTCCGTTCACATAGTCCTCCAGGGAGAGCACATTGACCACCGTAACATTGCCCCCGGTGCGGCGGAAATATTCAAAGCCTCCCCGGTAGTGGTAGTTGCTGAACCAGGTGCGGGTCTCTTTGGCCCCATCCGCCCCGGGCTGGATGGCCAGCTTGGTGCCGGAGCCCTGGTCATACTGAAACAGAATATGGTCGGTGCCCGTCTCCACAACGGTCAGACCGTAGGAGCTGGTGCCCACCACGTCTCCCCGCTCGCCGTAGCGCTCTGCATCCTCCTTCGTCTCAAAGGCTCCGGCGCGTACCTGATATTCCCCGTCGATGTAGGCCACAAAGCCGTCCTCGTAGTCCTCGGCCGCGTCCTGAGCATCCTCAAAATTGCGGAAGCCCTCCTCCACCAGCACATGGAAGCAGCCCACCAGAATGTCGCTGTGGATGGAGCTGGAGTAGGTGTTTTTGCCAAGAGAGGCAGAGTAGCCGTACCAGAGGTTTTCTGTCTTCAGTACCGCCACCTGCTTGGTTCTGGTGTCGGTATACCCCAGCTCCACAAAATCCAGATTGCTGTCGTAGTACCCAAAGCGGTACCCCGCGCCGTAGCCATCTTCATTTTCAAGATGGGCGGCCTCCAGTTCCCCGGTAGCGTTGTGGTAGTGGGCCGAGGCCAGTCCCACCCGGATCATGGTCTCCCCGTCACGGTTGGTGGTCACGGCCCCTGCCGTTGGGACGGCCAGGCACACGGCCAGGGCCGCCGCCGCCAGTTTCAAAAGCTTTTTATACATATTGGGCTCCATTTCTTTTGTTTCTTCTGCCTCTGCTCTATTGACACCCGCCGGCAAACATGATAGGATAACTGCCAGATAGAGGTTGCGGCCAACATCAGTAGGCATGAGCAGGGGGTCGGCTCCCGCTTTACTCACGCTGAAAGGGACGGCCGCCGAAGGACCCCTACGCCGACGCAGCGGGCCCTGGTCGTCTGGTGAACAGCCAGCCGACTGTCATCAGTGGGACTGATGGAGCGCTGTCTGCTTTTGTGAATATTTTGTCGCCGCAGCCTGTGGTTGTCACTTCGACATTATAGTACAAAATCAGCCGCTTGAAAAGCCGCTGATTTATTTTTTTCTCCGTCCCGTTTTTGGGATGGGAGTTCATCAAATTTCGTCCTGGCACATAGACTGTTCAGGAACGAGCATGGAGGTAGTTTAGAATGAAACAGTATAAAGTAGGCGTCATCGGCGCCACCGGCATGGTTGGTCAGCGCTTTGTCACCCTGATGGAAAACCATCCCTGGTTTAAGCTCACTGCCATCGCCGCTTCTCCCCGTTCCGCGGGGAAGCGGTATGAGGATGCCGTCGCCGGCCGCTGGGCTATGAAGACCCCCATCCCCAACGAGGCCAAGGACCTGGTTGTCATGGACGCCCAGGCCGATGTGGAGAAGATCGCCGGTATGGTGGACTTCGTCTTCTGCGCCGTGGACATGAAGAAAGAGGAAATCCGCGCCCTGGAGGAGGCCTACGCCAAGGCTGAGTGCCCTGTGGTGTCCAACAACTCCGCCCACCGCTGGACGCCCGACGTACCCATGGTGGTCCCCGAACTCAATGCCCAGCACCTGGAGATCATTCCCGCCCAGCGCAAGCGCCTGGGTACCAAGCGGGGCTTTATCGCCGTCAAGTCCAACTGCTCCATCCAGTCCTACGCTCCCCTGCTCACCCCTATCATGCAGGCGGGCTACCCCATTGAAAAGGTTCTGGTCTGCACCTACCAGGCCATCTCCGGCGCGGGCAAGACCTTTGAGCGCTGGCCCGAGATGGTGGATAACCTCATCCCCTACATCGGCGGCGAGGAGGAGAAGAGCGAGCAGGAGCCCCTGAAGGTCTGGGGCCGCATTGAGGGCAATGAGATCGTTAAGGCCGACGGCCCTGCCATCACCGCCCAGTGCCTGCGCGTGCCTGTGTCCGACGGTCACACCGCCGCCGCCTTTGTCACCTTCGGGGAGAAGAAGCCCACCATTGAGGAGATCAAGGAAATCTGGAAGAACTTCAAGGGCCGGGCCCAGGAGCTGGAGCTGCCCTCCGCCCCCAAGCAGTTTATCCACTACTTTGAGGAGCCCGACCGTCCCCAGGCCAAGCTGGACCGGGAGCTGGAGGGCGGAATGGCCATTTCCGCCGGTCGTCTGCGCCCTGACACCCAGTATGACTATAAGTTTGTGGGTCTGTCCCACAACACTCTCCGGGGCGCCGCCGGCGGGGCGGTTCTGCTGGCCGAGCTGCTGTGCGCAGAAGGATACATGGATCGCTGATTCCGCTGCTTAAACTGCTAATTTCTAATATAGAAAGGGTTGTTAGCTATGAGAACTCCCGTATTTACCGGCAACTGTACCGCTCTGGTCACTCCCTTTGACGAGAACGGTACCATCAACTATGACGCCTTCGGCAAGCTCATTGACGATCAGATTGCCGGCGGCGTGGACGCGGTGTGCGTCTGCGGCACCACCGGCGAATCGGCCACCATGTCCATTCGGGAGCACATTGCCGCGGTGGAGTACTGCGTCAAGCGGGTCAACCACCGGGTCAAGGTCATTGCCGGCGCCGGCTCCAACGACACTTCCGCCGCCGTCTATCTGTCCCAGCACGCCCAGGATTCCGGGGCGGATGCTCTGCTTCATGTGACCCCCTACTACAACAAGGCCAGCCAGACCGGCCTCATCAAGCACTATGAGTACATCGCCGACCGGGTGGATCTGCCCATCATCCTCTACAACGTGCCCAGCCGCACCGGCGTGTCCTTCACCGCCGACACCTACAAGGTACTCTCCGAGAACCCCAAGATCAACGGCGTCAAGGAGGCCAGCGGCAACTTCTCCCTCCTGGCCCACACCCGCTACCTCTGCCCCGACGACTTCTATATCTGGTCGGGCAACGATGACCAGGTGGTGCCCATGATGGCCCTGGGGGCCAAGGGCGTCATCTCCGTAGTGTCCAACATCCTCCCCGAGGTCATGGTGAAGATGAGCCACCTCTGCCTGGATAACGACTTTGAGTCCGCCTCTAAGCTCCAGATTCAGTACATGGACCTGATCGACGCCCTGTTCTGCGAGGTCAATCCCATTCCTGTGAAGACTGCCATGAACCTCATGGGCATGGAGGCCGGCCCCCTGCGCCTGCCCCTGTGCGAGATGTCGGAAAAGAATCTGGCCACCCTCCGTGCTTCTATGGAGCGCATGGGCCTTTTGAAGTAAGGAGCGCTCCATGCTGAAGATAATCATTTCCGGCTGCAACGGCCATATGGGACGGGTGGTGGCCGAGCTGTGCCAGGCCGAGTCCCAGGTGGAGGTGGTTGCCGGCTTCGATGTGCTGGGCCCCGCCGACCGGGAGTTCCCCGTGTTCTCCTCCCCGGAGCAGTTCCGGGGCGAGGCGGACGCGGTCATCGACTTCTCCTCCCCCGCCGCTCTGGACGGCCTTCTGGCCTTTGCCAGGGAGCGGAAAATCCCCCTGGTGCTGGCCACTACCGGATATACACCGGAGCAGGTGGCGCAGATCGGCGCCGCCGCTCTGGAGGTACCCATCTTCCGCTCGGCCAATATGTCGTTGGGCATTAACGTACTGCTGGAGCTGGTAAAAAAGGCCGCCTCCATTCTGGGGGACAGCTACGACATCGAGATTGTGGAGCGCCACCATCGCCGCAAAGTAGATGCCCCCTCGGGCACCGCCCTGATGATTGCCGACGCAGCGGCCCAGGCCTGCGGCCACGAGACAGAATATGTGTTTGAGCGCCACAGTGTCCGCCGCCCCCGGGAAAAGAAGGAAATCGGCATCTCTGCCGTCCGGGGCGGCACCATCGTGGGTGAGCATGAGATCATCTTTGCCGGCCATGACGAGGTCATGGAAATCAAGCACACCGCCCTCTCCCGGGAGATTTTCGCCCAGGGAGCGGTGGAAGCCGCAAAATTCATGGCCACTGTAAAAACACCAGGAATGTATGATATGAGTATGCTGGTGAAATAACTGGAAACGCAGCCCCTTATTTTGAGGGGCTGCGTTTTATCAATATCACAGGAGGAATCTACCCATGTCCGACCAACTGATCCGCACCCGCCTGCTCGTCGGGGACGAGCCCGTGGAGCGCCTTCGCAATGCCCGTGTAGCCGTCTTTGGCGTAGGGGGAGTTGGCGGCTTCTGCGTTGAGGCGCTTGCAAGAGCAGGTGTAGGTACTTTACATCTCTATGACGACGACACCGTCTCAGAGAGCAACCTGAACCGCCAGATCGCCGCCCTCCACTCCACCCTGGGCCAGCCTAAGGCGGAGGTAATGGCCCGGAGGGTAAAGGACATTAATCCGGACTGTAAGGTAATGGCTATCCGGATGTTTTACCTGCCTCAAAACGCCGGTGAGGTGGATCTTGCCCAGTATGACTATGTGGTGGACTGTATCGACACGGTAGCTGCCAAGCTGGAACTGGTGACAAGGTGTATTGCCTTACAGGTAAAAATCATCAGCGCCATGGGCTCGGGCAACAAGCTGGACCCCACAGCCTTCCAAATTACCGACATCTCCAAAACCCAAGGCTGCCCCCTGGCTCGGGTCATGCGCAAGGAGCTGCGGAAACGGGGCATTGCGCACCTGAAGGTGGTCTATTCCACCGAACTGCCCCGCTCCCCCATCCGTCCCATGGAAGCGGAGGCCCCCGCCGCCACCGACACCCGCCCCGGCTCCAACGCCCGGAGGGATACCCCCGGCTCCATCTCCTTTGTTCCCGCCGCCGCCGGGCTGGTTTTAGCCAGCGCTGTCGCCCGGGAGTTGGGGGGCTTTTGAGGACGCAACAGATCGTTGCTTGACTGGAAAGGCCTGTTTCTTTTATGCTCTGTTTGAGGTGATCCAGCATGGCAATCTATCAGAATCTAAAAGAGCTTCGGTCGGCCAGTAACATGACCCAGGAACAGGTGGCTGCCCAATTAAACGTCACGCGGCAGACCATATCGAGCTATGAGTCCGGACGTACCCGGCCGGATATTGACACTCTGGCCCGCCTGGCGGAGTTGTACGGCGCGAGTCTGGAGGACATCCTCTATGGCCAAAGTACCATGGTTTCCCGCACACGATGGCTGCGCTTCTGCCAATGGGGAACCGTTGGTCTGTTAGCCGCACTGGTGCTGCTGCGCTCCGTATTGATGTGCGCCAACAACCGGATATTCCCTCTTGCGGACGGCGCTGCGGCAGACCGCACTGTGATGGAAACCCATGTTCAGATTTCAGAACTCTGGGAATCTCTGGACGGCCTGGCGCTGGCCGTTTCTCTGATTGGCTTCGTGCTGCTGCTGTGTCTAGAGCTGACTTGGAAGCCCCCGGTTTCCTTAAAAAGACGCGGCATCTTTCTGGTCCTTTTGACAGCAGCTCTTCTGCTCACAGCCGTCCCCTTCGCTCTGGCCGACCCTATTTTTTCCTTGGCGGACTATCTCATTACGCCCTTTCTGATTTTTTCCCGGCTCCTCCTCGTGGAGGCTATCGCGCTCGCGGCCTCACTTTTACGCAGGAGCAAGCGGCCTATGGGAAACAAATGATAGAAACATAAAAACAGCGCCCCGCCTAGACTGGCGTGGCGCTGTCAAGCTTATTTCCCTTACATAGAAACCCGGTGAAAAACCTTCTTGCCCTTGCGGACCATCAGGCCGTCTCCGGCAAGCTGGTCGGCGGTATAAGTCGTGTTTACATCGGACACCTTCTCGTCATTGACGGTGACGCCCCCCTGCTCCACCAGGCGGCGGGCCTCCTTCTTGGAAGGAGCCAGCTTGCACTTGACCATCATGTCCAGGATACCGATGGAGCCGTCAGAAAGGTCCTGGGCGGTCAGAGTGGTGGAAGGCACGTCGCTCATATCGCCGCCGCCCACAAACAGAGCCTTGGCGGCGTTCTGGGCTTTGGTGGCCTCCTCCTCCCCGTGGACCAGCTTGGTCAGCTCAAAGGCCAAAATCTCCTTGGCGGTGTTCAGCTGGCTGCCCTCCCACTTGTCCATCTCGTCGATCTGCTCCAGGGGCAGGAAGGTGAGCATGCGCAGGCATTTGAGCACGTCCTGGTCGCCCACGTTGCGCCAGTACTGGTAAAACTCATAGGGAGAGGTCTTGTTGGGGTCCAGCCACACAGCGCCCTTGGCGGTCTTGCCCATCTTCTTGCCCTCGGAGTTCAGGAGCAGCGTGATGGTCATAGCATGGGCGTCCTTGCCCAGCTTGCGGCGGATCAGTTCGGTGCCCCCCAGCATATTGGACCACTGGTCGTCGCCTCCGAACTGCATGTTGCAGCCGTAGTGCTGGAACAGGTAGTAGAAGTCGTAGGACTGCATAATCATGTAGTTGAACTCCAGGAAGCTCAGGCCCTTCTCCATGCGCTGCTTGTAGCACTCAGCCCGAAGCATGTTGTTCACGCTGAAGCAGGCGCCCACATCCCGCAGCACTTCGATATAGTTGAGCTTCATCAGCCAGTCAGCGTTGTTGAGCATCAGGGCCTTGCCCTCTCCAAACTCAATAAAGCGCTCCATCTGCTTTTTGAAGCAGTCGCAGTTGTGCTGGATCGTCTCAGGCGTCATCATGGAGCGCATATCGGTGCGGCCGGAGGGGTCGCCCACCATGCCGGTGCCGCCGCCGATAAGGGCGATGGGCTTGTTGCCGGCCATCTGGAGACGCTTCATCAGACACAGGGCCATAAAATGGCCCACATGGAGGGAGTCAGCGGTGGGGTCAAAGCCGATATAGAACACAGCCTTGCCCTCGTTAATCATTTTGGAGATTTCTTCCTCGTTGGTCACCTGGGCAATGAGGCCTCTGGCCTTTAGTTCTTCATAGCAAGTCATATTCCTTTACTCCTTTATCAAACATGTTAATTGGCATGTATTTTTTCCGGTTTTTGCTGCTTGGCCCGGCAGACATTATAGACGATGACGCCGCCGATGACGATGGCCGCCCCCACAAGGGCCATAGGGCCCATTTTCTCCCCGTAGAACACCGCCACCAGGATGGGATTGAGTACCGGCTCAATGCCCGAGACCAGGCTGGCGGTCACGGGAGGAGTGGTCTTCAGTCCGCTGGTCAGCAGGATATACGCCACCGCCACCTGAAATACCCCAAGCACCACAAGGCTGGTCATAACAGGTACTGAAAAGTCTGTTTCCTTTACAAGAAAAGGAAGCCCGGTTATGGCCGAAAGCACGTCCCCCCAAAAGACTGAGGAGATGGCGTCGGAGTCAGGCAGGTCATTGAGAAGAAACACTCCGGCGTAGGCCAGGCCGGACAGCAGAGCCAGAGCGTTGCCAAGGCCTCCCCCCATCTCCAGGCTGTCCAAAAAGAAGAAAACCACTCCGCCGAAGACCACCACGCAGGTAATCACATCCAGTCTGCCCGGGCGGCGATGAAAGACCAGAAGGGTAATCAGCAGGACAAAAATGGGCGCGGTAAACTGGAGCACAATGGTGTTAGCCGCGGTGGTCAGTTTGTTGGCGATGGAAAACAGTGCGTTGCAGCCAAAGACAAACAGCGCCCCCAGGGCCACCCAGCGGTTGAGGCGCAAGGGGTGCTTGACCACCCACAGGTATCCCCCGATGACCACCAGAGCGATGGCGGTGCGCCCGCCGTTGATGGACATCCCGTTCCAGGGGATCATCTTCATGCACAGCCCGCCGATGCTGTAAAACAGCGCGGCCAGGAACACACACAGGGTTCCCCGATTTTCTCTGGACAAGTTCCCATCTCCCTCTGGCAAAAAAGCCCTCTGTCCAAAATACGGACAGAGGGCAAATTATGCGGTACCACCTCTGATTTTGTCCCGGCCTCGCGGCCGGAACCTCACGGAGTGCGTGACTCCCACGCAGTAACGGGCGTACCCGGCCTGTCCCCTACTCACGCAAATATGCGCTTCAGGCGGCTGCTCCAAGGGGTAATTTCACAAAGCGCCCTGTCCCCCTTCCACCATCCGGGGGCTCTCTGCACAGGGGCATACCTTGCTACGGGTCCTTTTCTTCGCAGTAGTTAGACTCTAGCACATCTTTTCGTGTTTGTCAACCGGGGACGCTTCTATTCCGAATCATGTAGCGCAGGTTACAGCCTGGCCACTCCGGTTCTTCGGGCCGCCTCCGCCACCGCCTTGGCCACAGCGGGCACCACCCGCTTGTCAAAGGGCTGGGGAATGATGTTGTTCTCATTGAGCTCCTCGTCGGGGATGATGGAGGCCAGGGCCATGGCGGCGGCCATCTTCATCTCCTCGTTGATGTCGCTGGCCCGCACGTCCAGCGCTCCACGAAAGATGCCCGGGAAGGCCAAAACATTGTTGATCTGGTTGGGGTAGTCGCTTCGGCCGGTGGACACCACCTTCGCGCCCCCTGCCTTGGCGTCGTCGGGGAAAATCTCGGGGGTGGGATTGGCGCAGGCGAAGACGACGGCGTCCTTGTTCATGGTCTTGACCATCTCAGTGGTCACCAGGTTGGGGGCGGACACGCCGATAAACACATCGGCCCCCACCAGCATATCGGCCAGGGTGCCCTTGCGCTTTTCCAGATTGGTGCGCTTGGCAATCTCCTGCTGGGCCCAGTTCATTTCCGGGTTGCCGTCATACAACGCGCCGAACTTGTCGCACAGGGTGATATCCTTAAACCCGGCCTCCAGCAGCAGTTTGGTGATGGAGATGGCGGCGGAACCCGCCCCGGAGAAGACCACCCGGACCTCCTCCTTCTTCTTCCCCACTACCTTCAGGGCGTTGGTCAGCCCGGCCAGGGCAATGATAGCGGTGCCGTGCTGGTCGTCGTGGAAGACGGGGATGTCGCACATCTCTTTTAACCGGCGCTCAATTTCAAAGCACCGGGGGGCGGCGATATCCTCCAGGTTGATGCCCCCGAAGGAACCGGAGATATTGTACACCGTCTGGACAAACTCGTCCACGTCCTTGGTCTTCACGCACAGAGGAAACGCATCCACGTCGGCAAAGCGCTTGAAGAGCACGCACTTGCCCTCCATCACGGGCATGCCTGCCTCTGGGCCAATGTCCCCCAGGCCCAGCACGGCGGTGCCGTCGGTAATGACGGCCACCAGGTTGTGGCGGCGGGTCAGCTCGTAGCTCTTGGACGGGTCCTTCTGAATCTCCAGGCAGGGCTGGGCCACGCCGGGGGTGTAGGCCAGAGACAGCTCCTCCCGGTTTCCGGCGGGGACAGTTGCCACTACCTCGATTTTCCCCTTCCACTGTGCGTGGAGTCTGAGACTTTCCTTCGCGTAATCCATAGTCATTCCCTCACTTCATTCTAAGACGACGCCTGCACGGCTGACGGGCGCGCCCTGATATTTTGTAAAACCATTATACCGATTCTCCCGCAAAAGGCAATGGCAGAACGGTTCTTTTCCCACATCCGTTTCCATATTTTTATAAATTTCAACAAAATTAAAGTGCTTTTGGTTGACCATACTGTTATTTTCTGATAGAATGTCTTCTGACTCCCTTGAGAACAGCTGTGTTTGAAAGGATTACAACATAGGAGGATTCTATGGAACATCATCATAGAGGGCACTGGGGCAGCAACCTGGGCTTTCTCATGGCAACTGTGGGCGCTGCCGTGGGCCTGGGCAATATCTGGGCCTTCCCCTTCAAAATGGGGATGAACGGAGGCTTTGCTTTCCTGGTGGTCTATCTCATTCTGGCCGTGCTCATCGGATTTCCCATTATGCTCACCGAGCTGTCCATCGGCCGTAAGGTAGGTAAGAGCGTGCTGGTCAGTTACCAGACCGTTGGCGGAAGATTCGGTACCTTCATCGGCTTTCTGGCCATGCTGGCCCCGTTTTTAATTTTAAGCTTTTACACGGTGTTGGGGGCCTACTGCGTACAGTATGTATGCCTCAACTTTGCCGAGCTGCTGGGGATTTTCAAGCTGTCCAGCGTCTCCGGCGCGGAGTCCTTTGCAGATATGCTCACCAACCAGCCCATGGCTGTACTGTTTACCTTTCTCTTCATTGCCGCCTGCTTTTTGATTATTCGGGGCGGCATCAAGGACGGAATTGAAAAGTTCAACAAGGTGGGCATGCCCGCACTGGCCATCATGCTGGTGATCGTCATCATTCGGGCGGTCACCCTCCCCGGCGCATCTGAGGGCCTGAAGTTCATGTTTGCCCCTAACTTTACCTCCTTCCAGACCCCTAAGGGCTTCCTGTCTGTGCTCTCCGCCGCCGGCGGTCAGGTATTTTTCTCCCTGTCCCTGGCCATGGGAATCACAGTGACCTATGGCTCCTACCTGCGCAAGGAAGAGAGTTTGGTCAAAAACTCCCTTATTATCATCGTTTCCGACACCTGCGTGGCCATTATGGCCGGCCTGGCCGTACTGCCCGCCGCCTTCGCCCTGGGCGGAGAAAACGCTGAGCTGTCGGGACCCAAGCTGCTGTTCATCACACTCCAGGACGTCTTTAACTCCATGGGCGCCTTCGGTCCCCTGTTCGGCATCCTCTTTTATTTGTTTGTCACCCTGGCTGCCATTACCTCGGCCATCGCCCTCATTGAGGTGCTGGTCACCTTCACGCTGGACCACCGGGCGGCACAGGGCAAAAAGTCCAACCGCAGTATGGTGGTGCTGGTGATCTGCCTGATCGTAATGGCAGAAGCAACTCTGGTGGCCGCCGACGGTCTGGGCTCTAACGGCCTTTGGATTCCCTTCCATGCCACTGGCATGAACCTGGGCGCCTCCTGGCTGGACTTTATGGACTTCATCTCCGAAGGGATTGCCATGCCGTTGGGCTCCCTGCTGATGATTATCCTGGTGTGGAAAATCCGCCCCAAGACCATCCGCAGCGAGGTAATGGCCGCGGGACACCCCTTCTCTGATGGGCTCTACACCTTTTACAAGGCGTGTATCTATGTGATCGCTCCACTGGGAATGCTCATGGTCCTCTTTGGCCAGCTTCAGAGCTTCTTCACCATTGCATAACAGGCTGGGAAGGCAGTTTCTCCCCTTTTTATAGCGAAGGGCCGGTATCCGTTGGATACCGGCCCTGTTTTTATTTGGAATTGTGGTAGGTCTGGGCCTGCTGAAGCAGTTCCTCCGCGCTTTGTATCAAAGCGGGCGTGACCGCCGCCCCGCCGATCAGCCGGGCCAGCTCCTCCACCCTGCCCCGCTTGTCCAGGCGCTCTACCTTGGTATAGGTCCGCCCATCCCGCTCTCCCTTCTCCACAGAGAAGTGGGTGTCCGCCATGGCGGCAATCTGAGGCAGGTGGGTGACGCACAGCACCTGCTTATGCTCGGCCACGTCTGCCATCTTTTCGGCCACCTTCTGCGCCGCCCGTCCTGATACGCCGGTGTCCACCTCGTCAAAGATGAGACTGCCCACTCCGTCATCCTGAGCCAGAACGTTTTTCAGCGCCAGCATAATCCTCGCCAGCTCGCCTCCTGATGCCACCTTCTGGATGGGCTTGAGGGCCTCCCCCAGGTTGGCGGACATGAGAAACTGCACCTGATCCATTCCTGTCTCGTCCATGTGGTCCTGGCCCGGGCTTTCCTCAAATTCCGCCTCAAAGCGCACCTTTGGCATATCCAGCTGACGCAGCTCCTCCTGAATCCGAACCTGGAGTTCCCGGGCAGCCGCCTTCCGGGCCTGGGACAGCTCCCCGCCCAAGGTCTGAGCCTTGGTTCTGGCCTTCTGAAGCGTTTCCTCCAGACGCTGGATGGTGTCGTCGGCATCCTGAATCTGACTGAGCTCCTCCCGGCATCGGTCCAGATAGGAGAGCATGTCCTCCACCGTTGGGCCATACTTCTTCTTCAGACGGTAGATCACATCCAGACGGCTCTCCAGCCGGTCCAGCTCTTCGGGAGAAAAGTCAAATTCCTCTCCAAAATCCCGGACGGTCTCCGCCGCGTCGTCGGCGGCATAGCGCAGGGCAGTAAGCTTTTCTCCCAGCTCCTCCAGTTGGGGGCCCAGCTTGGCTACCGACCGGACCGCGCCCTCCGCTTGGGCAATCAGGTCGCAGGCTCCCCGGCTGTCCTCGCCCCCCAACAGAGCGAACTGGGCCTCCTGGATGGCCTCCATAAGCTTGCCCGCCCCACGCAGGAGGGTCTTCCGGGCATCCAGCTCCTCGTCCTCTCCGGGTTTCAGCTCGGCACGCTCCAGCTCCCGGATCTGGTACTCCAGGGTATCCACCCGGCGTGAGCGCTCGGCCTCGTCCATCTCCAGGGACGAGATCTCCCGGCGCAGGCGGGCCACCTCTCCATAGGCCTGTCGGTAGCGTTCCAACAGAGGCCCGGTTTTTCCGAATCGGTCCAGATAACCCAGGTGGCACTCCGGGTCCAGCAGCTGCTGTCCGTCATGCTGTCCGTGAATGTTCAGCAGCTGGCGGCCAAGCTGGCGCAGCTGGGCCACCGTCATGGGCCGCCCGTTCACCCGGCACACGTTCCGCCCGTCCCCATGAAGCTCCCGCTGGAGCATGAGCTCCTCGCCGGTGTTGGGGAAACCGTTCTCCTCCAGCCACTGTGTGGGCAGCGTGCCGGTGAAGACAGCGGTGACTAGGGCGCTTTTTGCCCCTGTACGGATGAGCTCCCGGCTGGTACGCTCGCCCAGCACCGCGCCGATGGCGTCGATCACGATGGATTTGCCCGCGCCTGTTTCGCCGGTGAGGACATTGAAGCCGGGATCAAAGGTGATGTCTGCCGACTGGATGATGGCGATATTTTCAATATGGAGCAGCGAAAGCATCTCGTCTTGCCTCCTCTTTTTCGCCTGCCGGGATTATTTGAGCAGCTTGTGGATTTCCGTGACAAACTGCTGGGCGGCGGCATTGTCCCGCATGATCAAAATTCCTGTGTCGTCTCCGGCCAGGCTGCCCACCATTCCCTGAATCTCCATCCCGTCCAGGGCGGAGCAGGCGGCGGAGGCCAACCCTGGCATAGTCCGCACAACCACAAGATTCTGTGCCGCCTCAGCGGAAACCACACCTTCCTTGAAAATGGTCCTCAGACGGGTATCCACCGCCGCGGAGGGCTTCCGCTCGGACAGGGTATAGCGGTAGCCGCCGGACTTGGACAGCTCCTTTACCATCCGAAGCTCTTTGATGTCCCGGGAAATGGTGGCCTGGGTGGTGGAAAAGCCCCTGGCCCGCAGCTCCTCCAGCAGTTGATCCTGCGTCTCCACATCCATGGACTGAATAATTTTAATGATCTCACCCTGACGCGCGTTTTTCACGGAACCATCCCTCCCAATTTTTGATTGATGATCTCATAAAAGCTCCGGTCGGCCAAACGTGCCAAACGAGTACAGTGTTTTGATTTGCTGATCTCCACCCGATCTCCATTATTCAGACGAGTCGCTTTTCCGCCATCAACTGACAAGTATAAATACTTGCGGGTTGCTTTTGGGATCTGAGCGGTGATCACCCGGCTGGAATCCAGCACCATCGCCCGGGCGGCCAGCTGATGGGCGCAGACAGGCGTGATAATAATGCATTGAGAGGTGGGCTCAACAATGGGGCCGCCCGCCGACATAGAATAGGCAGTAGAGCCTGTGGGGGTGGAGATGATGACGCCGTCTCCCATGATGGTGGATACCTTCATGTGGTCCGCCAGCACCTCCACCTCGGCCACCCGGGCCATGGAGCCCTTGGAGATGACCGCGTCGTTCAGCGCCAGATCCCGGCTGATTTCCCGGTTGCCCCGGAGTACCCGCACATCCAGCATCATCCGCTCTTCAATGGAAAACATTCCGTGGGCAAGAGGAGCCAGCATGGACAGCTCTCCCCGTTCCAGTTCCGCCATAAAGCCCACGCTTCCCATGTTCACGCCCAGAATGGGAATTTCATGCTGGACGGCATCCCGGGCGGCATGGAGAATGGTTCCGTCCCCGCCGAAGCAGATGAGAAGGTCGGCGGAGGGAAGCTCCTGCTCCATCAGGGACAGGCTCACCTGCCTGGGCAGGTCCAGCCGCTCCCCTTTCTTGGGCTGAAAGGGCAGACACAGGGCAGTCACCGCTCCGGCGTTTTCCAGCACTCGTCTGGCCTCCAAAGCGGCGCGGAGCCCCCGGTCCCGGTATGGGTTGGAGCTAAGTACAATTTTCATCTATCCTCCTCCTTCCAGACGCTGTGGGACGCTTCCACCAAGGCCTTCAGATCCCCCTTGTAGGCGGGTCCTTCTTCCGCCTGGAGGTAGCCCAGATACTCAATGTTGCCCTCCGGGCCCTTTATAGGTGAAAAGGTAATATCCTTTACAGTAAATCCCGCGCTTGCGGCGTGGTCCAAAAAGTGCTCCAGCACCTCCAGATGAACCTGGGGGTCCCGCACCACGCCGTGCTTACCCACCTTATCCTTCCCCGCCTCAAACTGGGGCTTAACCAGACACACAGCCTGGCCCTTTTCCTTCATCAAAGGGCGCAGAGCAGGCAGGATGAGATTCAGGGAAATAAAGGACACATCCACGGAAAAAAAGTCCAGTGGCTCCGGGATCTGCTCCTGGGTCAGGTAGCGGGCGTTGGTTCGCTCCATGCACACTACCTGGGGGTGGGTGCGCAGACGCCAGTCCAGCTGATTGTAGCCCACATCCACCGCATAGACCAGTCTGGCCCCATTCTGGAGCATACAGTCGGTAAAGCCGCCGGTGGAAGCGCCGATGTCGGCGCACACTGCGTCTTTTAGGGTGATCGGCCAGAGCTTCATGGCTTTTTCCAGCTTCAGCCCGCCCCGGCTCACATAGGGGAGGGTCTTGCCCCGGACCTCAATGTGGTCCTCGGGCTTAACAGAGGCTCCGGCCTTGGTCTGCTTCTGGCCGTTCACATAGACCTGCCCCGCCATAATGACAGCTTGGGCTTTCTGACGGCTGTCCGCCAGTCCCTGTTCTGTCAGAGCCACATCCAGCCGTTGTTTAGCCACGGCCCAGCACCTCCCATGCTTTACGCGCGATTCCGTCCCCATCCAGGGACAGTTCTTTTTTCAAAAGCTCCGTCTTCCCGTGCTGCACAAAGTCCTCACCGCAGTTGATTAATGCCACTTTCGCCGGGACGCCTGCCTCCTCCAACAGGGCGGCCAGACGCTGGCCCACACAGCCGTGGGCAGCGGATTCCTCCGCCACAAGCAGCACTCCGGTTTGCTTGACAGATCGAATAATAACCTGTGGATCAAGTGGTGTAAGCTGATTCAGCTTTACAATATCAGCCTGTACGCCACGCTGCTCAAGCACCTCGGCAGCCTCCAGAACCTGGTTGATTTCCACCCCATAACTCACCAGTGTGATGTCCTTGCCCGGACGCAGCAGTACCGCAGCCTCTTTTCCGGCATTGCCGGTGTAGGCTCCCTCCCCGCCCCTGGGATAGCGCACCGCAACCGGCCCGGAAAGTTGGAGCACAGCACGCTCCAGCATCTCCTCCAGTTCGGCAAAGCTGGACGGAGCCAAGACGGTCATATGGGGGACGCTGTCCAGATAGGCCACATCAAATACCCCGTGGTGCGTCTCGCCGTCCTCCCCTACCAGTCCGGCACGATCCACCCCCAACACCACATGAAGGCGGCTGAGGGCCACATCGTGGACCAGCATATCGTAGCTGCGCTGAAGAAAGGTGGAGTACACCGCAAACACCGGCACAGCCCCCTCCTTGGCCATGCCGGCGGCCATGGAGACGGCGCAGCCCTCGGCAATGCCCACATCAAAAAACCGCTCCGGGAAGGTGTGGGCAAATTCCTCTAACCCGGTGCCGCTCATCATGGCGGCGGTAATGGCGCATACCCGTCCATCCTCCCGGGCCAGATTAGTCAGAGTCCTTCCAAACACAGCGGAGAAGTTCTCTCCTCCCGGCTTCTTGGGCTTTCCCGTAATAGGATCGAAAGGAGAAACCCCGTGAAAGGCATCGGGATTTTCTTCTGCGGGTAGAAAGCCTTTTCCCTTTACAGTTTTGACATGGAGCAGCGCCGGCTCATTCAGATCCCGGGCATACCGAAGAATGTCCGTCAGCTCAGTGAGATTATGGCCGTCCACCGGACCCAGATACCGAAACCCCATGTTTTCAAACATACTGCACGGAAGCAGACTCTGCTTCAGGGCCTGTTTGATTTTATGAATTACCTTGTAGGCAGCCCGGCCAGGGGCGGTGGCCGCCATAAAATTCTGGTAGTGCTTCTTAAAGGTCCGGTACTGCGGCCTCAGGCGCTGCCGGGCCAGATGGTCGGCTACTCCGCCTACGTTTTGAGTAATGGACATACCGTTGTCGTTTAGAATAACCAACAGTTGTTCACCGCACTCCCCAGCGTTGGACAGCCCCTCATAGGCCAGACCGCCGGTAAGGGCCCCGTCTCCGATGAGGGCGATGACCTTATAATCCTCGCCGGTCACCCGCCGGGCCCTGGCCATTCCCAGGGCCACCGCCACCGAATTGGAAGCATGTCCGGCAATAAAGGCGTCGTGGGTGCTCTCCGCCGGTTTTGGAAATCCGGCCAGGCCGCCATATTGGCGCATGGTGGACATCGACTCCCACCGGCCGGTGAGCATTTTGTGGGGGTAGCACTGATGCCCCACATCAAAGACCAGCCGGTCCCGCGTGGTATCAAATACCCGATGGATGGCTACTGTCAGCTCCACCGCACCCAGGTTAGAGGCCAGATGCCCGCCTGTCTGGGACACGCTCTCCACCAGGTCCCGGCGCAGTTTGCCGCACAGGTCCTTGGCCTCTTGATCGCTGAGTCCCTCCAGCAAAGGCCGGCTCTCATGTTTATCTCTCGTTGTCAAGGTATAACCCCTCACATCTCTAACAGCTTGCTTGGCGTCTCACAGAATCACCGGCCCTGTCAGGCCGATAACGCTCCCCAGCACGGCTCCGGCCAGAACCTGAGGCAGGGTATGGCCCAGATTTTCGTTGAGCCGTTTCCGCCCCTTAAGCTCCTCAGGAATGCTGTCCCAGCGCTCCAATATCTCATTGAGTACCCTGGCCTGCTCCCCGGCACACCGGCGCACATTACAGGCGTCGTACATGACCACCAGAGCTATGGCCGCCGACAAGGAAAACATCGGGTCCCGCCAGCCGCACACCTGACCAATGGACATTGTGGCGGCACAGATAAAGGCGGAGTGGGAGCTTGGCATATCGCCGCTGCCCACCATGCGCTTCAGATCCAGATTTCGGTTTACCACAAAGTGGAGCGCCGTTTTGATGACCTGGGCCACAAACCAGGCAAAAATAGCTAAATCCAGGGTAAGGTTTCCAGTTAAAAATCCCGCATGATCCATCGTTACCTCACTTTCTCTCCCAAAGGGAGGCCGTACTGGCTCATCCGTTTGTTCAATGGGTTCGATTCGCCAGCTCTTTGGCCAGCCAAATCAAAAAGCCCGGGTCCTCAAAGTCGGCCAGTGCTTCCACCGCCCGGTCCGTCAGCTCCTCCACCAGGGCCCGGCTGCCCTCCAGTCCCAGAGCGGTAACAAAGGTGCTTTTTTCATTGACCCGATCAGAGCCCACCGTCTTGCCCAGCTCCGCATCGGTACTGGTCACATCCAGAATGTCATCTTGGACCTGGAAGGCCCGGCCCAGGGCCTGAGCATAGGCACGGACCTGGGCCCGCTGCTCCCCGGTGCCCCCGGCCGCAATGCAGCCCATCTCCGCCGCCGCGGAGATCAGCGCCCCGGTTTTCAGGCTCTGGAGCTGCTCCAGCTCACTTCTGGTCATGGAGCGTCCCTCCCCCGCCATATCCAGGGCCTGACCGCCTACCATTCCCCCCGGACCGGCATTCCGGGACAGGCAGCGGACCGCCTCCACAATCCGTTCCGGGGGCAGTTCCGCTCTGGTAAGCTGCTCAAAGGCGGCGGTGAGCAAACCATCCCCCGCCAGGATGGCGGTGGCTTCCCCGTACACAACATGGTTGGTGGGGCGGCCCCGGCGCAGCTGGTCGTCATCCATCGCCGGAAGGTCGTCGTGGATGAGGGAGTAGGTGTGAACCATTTCCAAGGCGCAGGCAAAGGGCAGCGCCGCCTGAAGGTTGCCGCCGCACATGCGGCACACCTCCAGTGTCAGCACCGGCCGAATCCGTTTTCCACCTGCCAGAAGGGAATACTCCATGGCCTCCTGGAGGTCGGCGTACCGGGGTTCATCCCGAAACACCCCTGACAGATAATCCTCAATGAGGGCCCGGTCACGGGCCATCAACAATGTAAAGTCTCTCTCCATGTCACTCAACTCCCTGGAAGGGTTCTTCCTGTATTTCGCCATCCTGCCCCTGGGTCAGGAGCGTCACCTTCTGCTCCGCCTCGTCCAGCTGGGCGGTACACTCCCGCAGCAGCTTGGCCCCCTCCTCAAAGAGCTTCATTGCTTCCTCCAGGGGGGCGTCTCCCCGTTCCAGAAGGCCCACAATCTCCTCCAGCCGGGCCATGGACCCCTCAAAATCCAGCTTCTTTTTCTCACCCATCGAGCTACGCTCCTCTCTGCTTATTTACTCCTTAATACGACAATGGAATTGGCCATCCGACACCTTCAGGGTAAATTCCTCCCCTGGCCTGCCATCCTTAACGGATGCGATCACGCCTCCGTCGGCCTTCAGGGCGATGGAATAGCCACGGCCCAGCACCTTCAGCGGACTCATGGCATCCAGCGCGGCGGCCAGCTTACCCAGCCGTTCCCGCTGACCCGATACGGCGCGCTCCAGGCCGTGGGTGAGGCGGCGGCTTTGATAGTCCAGCAGCAGCCGCTTGTCCTTGAAGTAGGCCCCAGGCTCAGTCATGGCCCGGCTGGCAGCCAGACGGTTCAGCGTATGGCGGCTGTTCTCCAGACGCTGGTTGATGCTGCCCTCCAGCCGCTCCCCCAGGCCCCGTAGGACCCCTCTCATCTCCCCCTGGTCCGGAACCGCCAGTTCTGCGGCGTTGGAGGGGGTAGAAGCCCGAAGATCGGCTGTAAAGTCGGATATGGTCACATCAGGCTCATGGCCCACAGCGGAGATCACCGGAATGTCTGAGTGGTAGATGGCCCGGGCCACGACCTCCTCATTAAAGGCCCACAGGTCCTCCATAGACCCGCCCCCCCGGCCGGTGATAATCAGCTGGGCCACGGCATTCTCATTGGCCCAGCCAATGGCGGCGGCAATCTCCTCCGCCGCACCTGCCCCCTGGACCCGAACGGGAAGGATTTTCACCTGGGCCATGGGCCATCTCGCCCGAAGGATACGCACCATGTCCCGCACCGCCGCCCCCGCCGGAGAGGTAATGAGGGCGATGGTACCGGGAAAGGCGGGAAGGGGCTTTTTGTGCCCCGGGTCAAAGAGGCCCTCCCGGGAGAGCTTTTCCTTCAGCTGCTCAAAGGCCAGATACAGGTCGCCTACCCCCTCCGGGGTGAGACGGACGCAGTAGAGCTGATACTGCCCGTCCCTCGGGAAAACGGTGACCCGTCCGGCGGCAATGACCTGCATACCGTTTTCCGGGCGAAATCGAAGAGACGCGGCGTCCCCCCGGAACATGACACACCGCAAACTGCCCTCCCGGTCCTTCAGAGAAAAATAGTGGTGCCCGGAGGGATACATTTTATAGTTGGACAGCTCCCCCCGCACCAGAAGCCCGGAGAGCATCCGGTCCCGGTCCATAAAGCCTTTGATGTACTGGCTGACCTGGGAGGGGCTGAGAATGGGGGCGGACTGATTCATCGCTGTCCCTCCTCGGCCTTCAGGGCCCGCCAAGTGAGAATGGCGGTACCCATGGCGTTGTCGGTGGAATACCGGGGCTGGGCGAAGATTGCCTGGCAAGCGGAGGCCATCGCAGCCCTGAGCTGCCGGTTGGAGGCCACTCCACCGGAGCACAGCACCGGTAGGCCGGGCCAGCGTTTCTGGGCCTCCTGAGTGGCCCGCAGCACCACGCTGACGACCGTACCCAAGGCAAACCGGGCTACATTCCCCGGCTTCTCTCCGGAAGACACCCGCTGCTTTACCTGATTTTCCATCCCGGACAGAGAAAAGGTAAGTTCATTGAGCTTCACACGGTAGTTCTCACAGCCATCCCCCTGGTCATAAAGCTCATCCAGGGCCTTGCCCGCAGGGAACGAAAGCCCCAGCAGCACCCCGGTGCGGTCGATGAGCTGTCCGGCGGAGATATCGCTGGTTCCCCCCACCGCCTGGGCCCGGAGGTTATACCCCTCCGGCTCCACATATAAAAGCTCCGTGGTCCCCCCGGACAGGTGCCAGGCCAGGAACGGAGCGTCCAAAAGGTCCATTCGGCCTGCGGACCAGGCAGCCGCGGCCAGATGTCCCTGCTGATGAGAATTTTCGTAAAAGGGCACCCCAAGCGTACTGGCCAGTCCCTCCCCCTGGGAGGCGCCGGCCAGGAAACAGGGCATATAGGAGCCCTCCACCGCACGGGGGCGGGTGCTGGCTCCCACGGCGGCAATCTGCTTCAAATGCCCTCCCTGCTCCATCTCCCGGAACAGCTGAGGCAGCCGCTGGACATGCTGAAACAGCGCCTCGCTCTGGCGAAGCCCCAGTTCCCCGGGACGCACCGACAGCAGACGGCCTATATTGACCCCCTCCTTCCCGTCAAAGACGGCCAAGGAGGTGGTATAGTTACTGGTATCCAGTCCCAACACTGTCATGGTCACATCTCCGTCTTGCCCTGCGTCGCTTCCGTCTCCCCGTCGGCCTTCTCCGGCTTGGGCTTGGCGTCCTCGCACTCGCTGCGGACAAAGGTGCCCAAAATCCCGTTGAGGAAGGAGACGACCTCCTGAGGCTCATAGTTCTTGGCAATCTCCACCGCCTCGTTGATGGCGGCGGCGTTGGGCACGTCGGGCATATACAGCACCTCGTACATGGCGGTGCGCATAATGGCGGAGGCCATACGGGGGATTCGGGCAAAGGACCAGCCCTTGGCGTAGCGGCTGATGCAGTCATCCAGCTCAGGCCCGTGGAAGAATACCCCCTGGACCAGTTCCCGGATGTACTTCTCCTGCTTCTCGTTAGGGAACTGGGCATAGAGCGGCATATCCTCCGCCAGTTCCCGGAAGCGCTCACGGGTCAGCTGGCTGTCCAGCAGCTCCTGGGCGCTCTGGTTGCCGAAGCTCAGGGAAAAAATCATATGTACCGCGATCTCACGGGCATTACTTCTTGTCATATCTGGTATCCTCCCACCGTACAGTAAGGGTTATAGTCTCATCTTAATTCATCTTCTGTTATTATATACATGAATATACAAAAAAGAAACCCCCAATTTATAAATTTCCTTTTTCTTCCCAATAAAAAAGACCGCCGAAGCGGTCTTTTTCCTTAATAATAAAATTTGTGCCCGCCCAGCACCGCAGCAAACTCCCGGTTGCGGGAAGCCCAACTGTTGGAGCTGGAGTCAAAGTACAGCGCGCCGTCTGTCTCCTCCACTTCTCCGCCGTCCAGAACCAGCTTGGCGGCAATCACGCTGCTCTGGTTCGGGGTGCGGTTGGCGAGAGCGCCGGACTTGTAGGTGGTAAACTGGTTCTTCTGAGCCAGAACCCCCTGTACGGTATTGGGATAAGCGGGGCTGGCTACCCGGTTCATCACCACATTGCCCACGGCCATCTGCCCTTCCAGGGGCTGATTGCCGCTCTCGGCATAAATGATCCGGGACAGCCAGAAGAGATCCTCCTGATTGTAGTAGCTGTCGCCGGACTGAATCCCGCCGCTGCCCCTTGTGATTCGGATGACGCCGGTGGCCCCATCCCAAGACAAGGAGGCGCCAAAGGCCTCTACCACGGCACTAAGGGGAACTGTCACCATATTATTTACATTCTGAACCCCCTCGGGCAGGTAGAGATAGCGGCCGTTGGCCACCAGATAGAGCTGACCCACTTTGGCGCTCAGGGTCAGACGGCTGGTTTTCAGGGTGGCGGTAGAACCGTCCCATCCGATTTCCACGCTGGAATCCAGGGCCTTGGCCATGGGAGCCAGCGCCACATAGGTAACGCCGTTCTTTTGAAATTTTCCAAGGTTGGAAGGAGCAGCCACACCGTCAATCAACAGTGTCTGGTCTCCGGTCACCGTTTCCTGCTGTTCTGCGGCCTGTTGTTCCTCGGCCTGCTGTTGTTCCGCCAGAGCTTTTTCTGCCAAAGACATGCTTTCGGTGGCCGTAGCCTCACCGGACTGGGCCATACCGACGGATTCAATTGCCTCGGAAGAAGCCTGGGAATCAGTATCAAGCTCCGCCTCATCGAGGACGGCGCTCTCCTCCTCTGCCAGCAGGGCAGCGGACTGCTGGGGGGCAGCCGACGCGCCCATCAGGAGGAGTAAGGCAAACGCACACAGCGGCACAAAAAACAGCTTGCGTACCATTTGTCTTCACTCCTTTTCTTTGAAATTTTTTACAAATTGGTGACACACAAAAGCAACCGTTGTTACTTTTGTTACCACATTGTAACCAATTTGTCAGGCCAAAACAAGGGCAAAACTGCCCATAAATACTTTGCGGAGCTTGTGCATTTTATATAATCTGTTTAAGAATAAGCGGATTTCGACCTGTTTTTACCGATTCTCGACCAGCTTTGAGTTTTTGCTTTCCCAGTAAAAAGCGCCCGTCCCCAGGCCGAACGGACCTGAGAACGGGCGCTGATTTGAGATCTTAAATTCCTCGGTTCAAGGTTTTGCGCAGCCGGATTTTGCCCTCCAGCGCCTGGTCAATCAGAGAGAGAAATTTCTCCCGGTCCTCTGGAAGTCCCCCTTTCAGAGGCAGATAGTTGGAGGCGTGATTGCTGGTAAAGTGGAGCGGGTCCACATCCAGAAGTTCGATCAGCAGACGGCACTCCTCCAAAATATGATCGGGGGAACAGACTTCAAACCGCCCGGCCAGCACATCCTCACCCAAGGGGGTGCCTTTCGCCGGCGCGAAGGTCATGGCGGACAGGTGACGAGGTTTCATCTCGTTGATGATTTTGGCGGTGGAACGGATATGCTCCTCCCAGTCGCCTCCCTCTCCCCTGGCCCCGGTCATGCCAAGGATCACGGTGACCCACAGGTCGATACCCGCTTCCACCAGCCTCCTGCCGGCCTGGAGCATCTCCTGGGCGTTGACGCCCTTGTGAATAAACTTCAGAACGGTGTCGCTGCCGCTCTCCACCCCCAGATAGGCCCGGGACAGCCCGGCCTCGTGGAGGGCCTTCAGTTCCTCCGGAGTCTTGGCCAAGGTGCTCCTGGGGCCGGCGTAGAGGGTCACCTTTTCCAGCTTTGGGAAGGTAGCGTAGAGTTTATGGAGGACCTGGAGCAGGTCCTCTGTCTTCATGATGATGGCGTCCCCATCCATCAGGAACACACGCTCCAGCCCGGGGCCGTAGTAGCCGAGGGCCATGTCGATGTCCTCCAGAATTTCCTCCACCGGGCGAATACGGAACTTTTTCTCCTTATACATCCCGCAGAAGGTACACTGGTTGTTGGAGCAGCCAATGGTACACTGGAGCAGGTAGCTCTTCCACTCCCCCGGCGGCCGGTACAGCAGGTCGCTGTCATAACGCATTTCTATCCATCCTTTCTCAGGGCAGGTCAACAGCCTGCCCATCCCGCATCACCCTGCGGATATTCTTTTCCACTTTGCTCCGGGGCAGCATGACCTCGTGGCCGCAGCCCTGGCAGCGGATTTTAAAGTCCATTCCCACCCGGAGAACCAGCCATTCCTGGCTGCCGCAGGGATGGGCCTTTTTCATTTTTAATATGTCGTTCACATGGATATCCATACCGATCCCCCGTTTTTTTCATGACACCATTATAATATGGTATTTTCCCCCTTGTCAACGCCGGAAGAGTGGAAGGAAAAAGGGCGGACGCAGCTAACTGCGCCCGCCCTGCTTTAAACTTTTCTCAGCCCTTGACGATAGCCGCGGTATCCGTGGCGATCATAAGTTCTCATTGGTGGGGATGCTCCCAAACCCATGATATCATGGCTTTGGGGACCCTTTGTTTTCCATGCTCGGGCGAAGTGAATTCGCCCTGCGCAAATTGCCGCGCAGCGGCAATTTTCCAGTCATCCCCACCGAAGATAGCGCGCTTTTTTCTCAGCCCTTGACGATGGCCGCGGTATCCATGGCGATCATAAGCTCCTCATTGGTGGGGATGACCAGGACGCGAACCTTGGCATCCTCGGTGGAGATGTCCACCTCCTGGCCACGGATTTTGTTCTTCTCCTGGTCGATCTTAATGCCCATGAACTCCAGGCCGGAGACGATGTTGGTTCGGTTGCCAGCGCCGTTCTCGCCCACACCGGCGGTGAAGATCACCGCGTCCACGCCGCCCATAGCGGCGGCATAAGCGCCGATGAGCTTCTTCACGCTGTACTCAAAGACTTCAACAGCCAGAGCAGCCTGCTTGTTGCCCTGCTCGGCGGCAGCCTCCAGATCCCGGAAGTCGGAGGAGACGCCGGAGATGCCCTGGACGCCGGACTTCTTGTTCAGGATGTTGAGCATGGTGTCAATGTCATAGCCATGCTTGTGCATCAGGTACTCCATGATGCCCGCGTCAATGTCGCCGGAGCGGGTGCCCATGGGCAGACCGGCCAGAGGGGTAAAGCCCATGGAGGTGTCCACGCTCTTGCCCCCGTCCACAGCGGTAACGGAGGAACCGTTGCCCAGATGGCAGGAGATGAGCTTCAGCTGTTCAATGGGCTTGCCCAGCATAGCGGCGGCCCGGCCGGCCACATACTTGTGGGAAGTACCGTGGAAGCCGTAGCGGCGGACCTTATCCTGGGTATAATACTCATAGGGCAGGGCGTAGGTGTAGGCCACGGGAGGCATGGTCTGATGGAAGGCGGTGTCGAACACGGCTACCATGGGGGTGCCGGGCATAAGGGCCTGGCAGGCCTTGATCCCGATGATGTTGGCGGGATTGTGGAGGGGAGCCAGGGGGTTGCACTCCTCAATGGCGGCCATGACCTCGTCGGTGATGAGCACGCTCTTGGCAAACTTCTCGCCGCCGTGAACCACACGGTGGCCCACTGCATCGATCTCCTTCATAGAGCCGATCACGCCGTTCTCCGGGTCCACCAGAGCGTTGAGCACGGCCTGGATGGCCTCGGAGTGGGTGGGCATGGCCACGTCGGCCTCTTTGATGGCCTGCTTGCCGTCAGGCTTGTAGGTAAACTTGCCGTCAATGCCAATACGCTCGCACAGGCCCTTGGCCAGCACCTGCTGCGTCTCAGGGTTGAGCAGCTGATACTTCAGGGAAGAGCTGCCGGCGTTGATGACCAGAATATTCATGGAAATCGTCTCCTTCACACTTCAAAATTTAAACATGGTCGTGGGTTGCCTTGGTGGGTGGAATGTAATACAATAAAGGCGCACCCAGTTTATGATCCTATCATACAGCGCTTTATTAAGAAAGACAACCGTTTTTCTGAAAAAAAGGAAGATATTCCATCAGGAGGTCAACCTCATGCAGGTGATTGGAATCGTTGCCGAATATAACCCCTTCCACACCGGCCACGCCTATCAGATTCGGGAAAGCCGCCGCCTTCTGGGCGGGGATGCCGCTGTGGCGGTGGTCATGAGCGGCAACTGGGTTCAGCAGGCCGACTGCGCCATTGCTGATAAATGGCTCAGAGCCAGACTGGCCCTGATGGGAGGCGCCGACCTGGTGCTGGAGCTGCCCACCGTATGGGCCACCGCATCGGCGGAAGGATTTGCCCGGGGTGCGGTGGAGCTTCTGGATGCCTGCGGCGTGGTGGATGTGCTCTCCTTCGGCAGCGAGTGCGGGGAAATAGACAAACTGGGAGAGATTGCCGCCTGTCTGGACTCCCCAGCCTACCAGAATGCGGTGGCCGGCCTGGCGGACAGCGGCCTGCCCTTTGCCGTATGCCGCCAGCAGGCGGTGGAGCGTCTTTTTGGGGAAGAGGCTGCCAGTCCCCTCTCCAAGCCCAACAACAATCTGGGCATCGAGTACCTCCGGGCCATCCGTGCCCTTCATAGCTCCATCCAACCCATGACCATACAGCGCCGGGGCGCTGCGCACAATGGGGTCGTCTTCAGTCGGGACGATGCCGGCGCTTCCCTGTCCGGCCCCGCCTCCATGGCCATACCCCAATTTGTCTCCGCCACCCAGTTGCGCATGGATCTGATGGAGGGGAACTGGGATCAGGCCCAGCCCTATCTGGTTGCGGGCGGACGATCCCTGCTGGAGGGGAGCACTGTGGGACTGCCCGGCTTTCAGCAGGTGGAGCGGGCCATATTAGCTAAGCTGCGGTCCATGACCGCCGACGACTGGGCCAGGCTTCCCGACTCCGGCCAGGCGGAGGGGCTACCCCGGCGTCTGGAGCGTGCAGGCCGGTCATGTACCAGCGTTCAGGAATTTTTCGATCTTGTAAAGGTAAAGCGTTTTACACATGCCAGGCTTCGTCGGCTGGTCCTACGGGCCTATTTGGGAATTACCGCCGGGGACCTCCCGCCCTCTCCCCCCTACCTCCGGGTACTGGGCATCAACCATCGGGGCCGGGCGGTACTCCGGGCCATGAAGGACCGCGCCCGTCTGCCCCTTGTCACCAAGCCCGCCCATATCGCCCAGCTCAGTGAGCCGGCGCAAAAGCTTTTCGCCCTGGAGGCCCGATGTACTGATCTTTACGACCTGTGCTTTGAGACGGTCCAGCCTCCCGGCCGTGAGTGGCGGACGGGACCTGTCGTTCTGGAGGAACCATCATCAACATGAAAAAGCAATTTTCCCCCTCTTCCGTCCTGTGGCGTTGGGCCGGGGCAGTGCTGGTGCCGCTGGCACTCATCTGTCTGTTCGAGCTTCTGCGGAGCAGGCAGGACCTGATGTCCGCCTGGGTCTTCGGAGCAATGGCTCCCCTGGAACAAGCTGTCGGCCGCCTGTGTTCCCTGTTCCCTTTTTCCGTGGGGGAAGTCCTCCTGTTCCTGTTTCTGGCCTTCTGCCTGGTATGGGTTCTGCGTGCGGTAATCCTGCTGATCTGCCGCCGGGAACTGCTGCCCTTTGTTCGGCGGCTGTGCGCCCTGGGAACGGTTTTTCTGTGGATTTGGGCGGGGGTATGCTGGCTTTGGAACGCCGCATACTACGTCCCCTCCTTTGCCCAGCGCGCCGGACTGGAGACAGAGGCCTACTCCGTGGAAACTCTGGCCTCCGTCACCGCCTTTTTTGCTGAAAATGCTGCACGCCTGTCCACACAAGTGGCCCGGGACCGGGAGGGCCACTTTTCGGAAGACAAGCACGCATGCTTTGACCGGGCGGTTGGAGTCTATGACAATCTGTCAAGTGATTTTCCTTGTCTCAATTTAAAATCCGTGGAGGCAAAGCCCCTTCTCTGCTCTAAGCTCCAAAGTCTTCTGAGCTTTACCGGCATCTACTCCCCCATCACTGGGGAGGCCAACGTGAATGTGGATGCCCCCGCCTGCCTCCTCCCCGCCACCATCGCCCATGAGATGTCCCACCAGCGTATGGTGGCTCTGGAGGATGAGGCCAATTTTGTGGGCATCGCCGCCTGCGTCACCAGCGACGACCCGGTGTTCCAATATTCCGGCTATCTCATGGGCTTGATTCACTTATGCAACGCCCTCTACCCCGCAGCTCCCGACATCTGGTACCAGATCGCCGGACAGTACTTTACCCCGGAGCTGTCCACCGACTGGAATGACAACAACGAATACTGGGCCGCCCTCTCTTCGCCGGTGGAAGAGAAGGCCGCCCAGGTGTATGATAACTTTTTGAAGGGCAACGACCAGACGCTGGGCATCCGCTCCTACGGAGCCTGTGTGGACCTTTTGGTCGCCTACTTTTCCTGAAAAAATAGGCTAGAAAGTATCTTAAACAAGTAAAACCACCGGCTTAGCCGGTGGTTTTAACTCTATATTAAGCGCCTCTTTTACCATCTCATACCACCAGGTCATAGACCAGACGGATCACCAGCAGGGACAAAACCACAAAGAACATGGGGCGGATGATCTTGGCCCCGCCCTTCAGGGCCAGGCCGGAACCCACATAGTTGCCGATGATGCCGCAGATGGCGGCGGGAATTCCCACGGCCCACAGCACCTTCCCCGCCAGAGCAAAGGTAACCAGAGAGGCCAGGTTGCTGGCGGAGTTGGCTACCTTGGTGTTCCCGGACGCGGTAAGCAGGTCAAATTTACAAAGGCCGGTAAAGGCCAGCATCAGGAAGGTCCCCGCCCCCGGTCCGAAAAAACCGTCGTAGGCCCCGATGACCAGCCCAATGCCAAGGGCCATCGCCAGCAGCTGGCCCCCACTAAAGGAGTCGGAGTGGTTTTCTGTCCCAAAGTTCCGTTTGAAAATCAGGAAAATTGCCATCACCGGCACAATGGCCAACATCAGGTAGTAGAGTACCTGCTCAGGCATGATCATATTAAGTTTGGCGCCAACCCAGGCTCCCACCAGGGCTCCAATGCCGCCCGCGATGGCGCTGGGCATATGGACCTGGCCACGCTTCAAAAATCGGCCGGTGGCCAGGAAAGTGCCGAAGGCATTGCCGCACTTGTTGGTGGCGGCAGCGTTGTGGGCGGGCAGGCCCGCCAGCAGATAGGCGGGAAGGGTAATGAGCCCTCCGCCTCCCGCCACCGCATCCACCAGCCCGCCCAAAAATACCAGCGGGCAGACAATGGCCCAAATCCGAATCAGTTCCGTCCATTCCATACTTCTCTCTCCCATCCCTGCGCTCAGGGCATTTTTTTAATCTCGTCCCAGTACCGCTTTGCGGCCTGTTCAGTTTTGTTGTCCCCATACTGATAGTATTCTGTTCCCACCAGTTCATTGGGCAGATACTGCTGTCTGACCCAGTGGTGGGGGAAATTGTGGGGGTAGCGATACCCCTGCTCCCGTTCCATACCGGCGGAATCGGCGTGGACATTCTGAAGCTCCCTGGGAATATCTCCTACCTTCCCCGCCCGCACATCGGCCAACGCCCGGTCCATGGCCACACAGGCGGTGTTGGATTTGGGCGCGGTGGCCAGGAGGATCACCGCCTCCGCCAGCGGCAGCCGGGCCTCTGGCAGTCCCAGTTGGAGCGCGTTGTCCACGCAGGCCTTGACGATGGGCACGGCCATTGGGTAGGCCAGTCCGACGTCCTCGCTGGCTGAACAGAGAATGCGCCGGATGGCGGTAATGAGGTCCCCCGCCTCCAGCAGCCTTGCCAAGTAGTGCAGGGCCGCATCCGGGTCGGAGCCCCGCAGCGACTTCATCAGCGCCGAGGCGATGTCAAAGTGGGCGTCCCCCTCCCGGTCATAGCGCATGGCCGACTTCTGAGCGGCAGTCTGAGCATCTTCCAACGTGACAAGGACTTTCCCTTGCTCCCTCTTGGCAGCATTGAGCAAAAGCTCGATGGCGTTCATGGCCTTGCGCACATCTCCCCCGCAGGCCGAGGCAATATGCTCCCGCACGCCCTCCTCACAGACCACCTGTCCCCCCAGCCGCTTCTCCATGATGGAGATGCCCCGGTCGATGGCGGGGAGCACCTCCTGGGCGGTGATTTGTTTAAACTCAAAGACGGTGGCCCGGGACAGTACCGCCCCGAACACCGCAAAGAAGGGATTTTCCGTGGTAGAGGCGATGAGGGTAATCCGTCCGTCCTCCATAAACTCCAAAAGGGACTGCTGCTGCTTCTTGTTGAAATACTGAATCTCGTCCAGGTACAGCAGAACCCCCTCCGGTGCAAGCAAGGTGCCGATGTCGGCAATGATATCCTTGATGTCTGAGATGGATGCGGTGGTGGCGTTCAGCCGGTGGAGGGGCCGGTTGGTCCGCTGGGCAATGATGTTGGCCACAGTGGTCTTTCCGGTTCCCGATGGCCCATAAAAAATAAGGTTTGGAATGGTCCCACCCTCCACAATGCGCCGAAGCAGTCCATCCTTCCCTAAAATATGCGTCTGACCCACCACCTCATCCAGGGTCTGGGGCCGTATTTCGTCGGCAAGGGGACGATATGCCATAGTAACACTTCCTTTAAAAGATCGCCAGCAGCCGCTCAGCTCAGAGCGGCCCCGTATCCCCGCAAAGCTTTCCTTCTCTCCCGCCAGTCCGGCATCAGAGCGTCCATGACCGAATAAAATCCAGGCCCATGGTCATGGTGAAGAAAATGGACCAGCTCATGGAGGGCCACATAGTCTCTCAAACGCTCCGGACACCGGCCCAGAGCGGTATTCAGGGTAATATATCCCTGGGTCCAGTGGCAATTGCCCCACTGGCTCTTCATCTTTCGGAGCTTCAGCTGCGGGAAAGCCACGCCCAGGGGCTCCGCCAGCGGATAAACCCGCAGAAGGGCCTCTGTCAGCAGACGGACACATTCCGCCCGAGAGACTTCGGGCAGTGGTTCTTGACGGGACTGCCTCTCCCGGCTGAGCTGGCGAAAAATCCAGTCGCTTTTGTCCCGTAGAAATTCCTCCGCCCGCCCCTCCGGATATTGCAGAGGGATGGACAGTTTCACAACCCCCTGATTGTCCACCCGGAGGTTGAGGTTTTTGATCCCCTTGCGCCGCAGCACATAACAGAGGGTACCCTCCGGCGTGTCCATGAACCGCAGCTGTTCCGGGCAGGCATTTTTTCGTTTTGTCATCTTTACGCCTCTCTTTTCATTCGCTTACCTATTATAGCGAAAAGCTCCCTTTCCCGCAATTCTTTTCCAGTCAGAACAAAAATTTTCCCCTGTTTCCCGGGGACAGGCAAGAACGTTTCCCAGGCGGCATATCTTCTTGAGAGAAGTGATTTTCTGCCGGAGGTGGTCAGCCGTGGGACGGATCGTGGGAAAGGCGCAGTATCGGGACTGCCTGCTGGGGCTGGGGCTGCTTTGGACGGCCCTGGCTCTGGTGCTGTGGCCCGGCGAGGCAATGGCCGCCATGAAGGATGGGCTGAAGCTGTGCGGCAACGTGATCCTCCCCTCCCTCTTTCCGTTTTTCGTGTTGTCCTCCCTGGTGGTGGCACTGGGGATGTCCCGATATCTGGGGCGGCTGCTGGAGCCGGTGATGGCCCCCCTGTTTCGAGTCAACGGTTCCTGTGCCGCTGCCCTGGCACTGGGCTTTGTAGGCGGATATCCGGTAGGAGCCCGCACCGCCATTGAACTCTATCAAAACGGCCAGTGCTCCCGCACTGAGGCAGAACGGCTGCTGGCCTTCTGCAACAACAGCGGTCCCGCCTTCATCCTGGGGGTAGTGGGAGCTGGAGTCTTCGGCAGCGGAAAAGCGGGGCTCATGCTCTACCTGGCCCATATTCTGGCCTCTCTGGCCGTGGGGCTGATCTTCCGCTTTTACAAGCCCTCTCACCGGCCTCAGACCTACCGGAGAGGGGGGCCGCAGTTCCAGGCTGCCAGCTTTCCGGTCGCCTTCACCCATTCCATTACCGGGGCTATGTCCTCCGCCCTGAACATCTGCGCCTTTGTGCTCTTTTTCACTGTTTTCCTCCGGCTGTTGTCCTATGCCGGAGTACTGGGGACCCTAGCCCGGGGACTTGCCGCCCTGTTTTCTCCCCTGGGGCTCAGTGAGCTGTGGGCCAGGCGGCTGATGACCGGCCTTTTGGAGGTTTCTTCCGGGGTATCCTCTCTGACAGACGGCGGGCTCACCGGCCGGCTGTCCATGGCCGCCTTCATGCTGGGGTGGGCGGGGGTGTCCGTCCACTGCCAAGTTCTGGCCTTTCTGGGGGACAGCGGCCTGTCCATGCGTACTTATGTGGTGGGAAAGCTCCTGCACGGAATCCTCTCCTCCCTGATTGCGGCCGTCCTGTGCGCCTGCTTTCCCCTCAGCGGCCCTGTGTCCTACTACCTTTTGGAGCAGACTGAGACCATCGCCCACCTGGACTTCCACCAGGCGATTACCATCTCTGCGGCGGCCGCCTGGGCCACATGGCTGTTCTTTTTGGCGCTGGCCATTTATGTGGTGAAAAAAAGCAGTGGAAAACCCAGCGGCCATGTAGTATAATGAAGCAGATACCAAAGACAAGGAGGGCTTTTCATGGGCCTGTTCCAAAAAAGTATTGAGCCCCGGTGCGCCTACTGTGCCCATGGGCGTGAGCTGGAAGCAGATCAGATCGTATGCCCCAAAAAGGGGGTTATGGCGGCCGGTTCCCACTGCCGTTCCTTTAAGTACGACCCTTTGAAGCGGGTCCCGCCCCGCCCGGCTAAGCTGGCCGGCACAGATCTCAGCGACGAGGCGTTTGAGCTGTAAAAAACACCTGTAAAGGATAAGCCTTTACAGGTGTTTTTTCTTCCTCTCCTCAACAGTCCCCGACACCCTTCCCCTCTCATCGCTTTTTCATATGGCGAAGAAGTGGGAAGGGTGTTGCTTTGTGCGATATCTTTTTCTTTCCCTCTCTCCCTGGGCACTATATAATGTGGTTGAAAATCATATTTGCGGAAGGAAGATACCATATCATGGAACTGAAAATCGCCACCAGGCGCTGTGAGGACCCTAAGGGCACTCCCAGACTCTTTCACTACTACTTAACCGTGGATCAGGTAGAAACCCCCCGCTTTGCTTGTGAAAACTATGGGGTGCGCATTGCCGAGGAGGCGGGGGGAGAAGCCTGCTGTCCCTCCCTGACCACCAGTGCCACCCGCATCGACGAGCTGATGACGCTGCTGGTAGATAATAAGGTGGGGCCGGCAGGGCTGGCAGATGTGGTGGCCGACTGGCTGTAAAAAAACCGGACAGCCCAAAATCTTCGGGCCGCCCGGCTTTGTAAAGGGGAGACTTATTTTTTCTTGCCGCCGTCCATTTTCTGCATCAGCAGCACCAGCAGGGCGATCAGGCCCAGTACCACAAAGATTCCCAGCATGCCCTGGCCCATCATCTCCAGAGCCATCATAACATTTTCACTCATCTCAGCTACCTCCTATCAGCCCAGGTTGGCAAAGTACTGAAGCACCACGCCGCCGGCCACAACGGAAGCGATCTGCCCGGACACGTTGGCGGCGATGGCATGCATGAGCAGGTGATTTTGAGAGTCGGCCTCTTGGCCCAGCTTCTCAATGACACGGGCGGACATGGGGAAGGCGGAGATGCCGGCCGCGCCCACCATAGGATTGATCTTGTTCTTGGGTGTGAAGATGTTCAGAACCTTGACGAAGAGCACACCCACCACGGAGTCCAGTACAAAGGCCACCAGGCCCAGACCCATGATCATCAGGGTGGCGGGCTGGACAAACTGATCCGCCTTCATAGAGAAGGAGATGGTAATGCCCAGAAGCAGGGTGATCAGGTTGGCCAGATCATTTTGGGCGGTGTTGGACAGAGTGGTGAGCACTCCGCACTCCCGGATCAGGTTGCCGAACATGAGGAAGCCCACCAGAGCCACGGAGGAGGGGGCCACCAGGCCGGCGATGATGGTCACCACAATGGGGAACATGATCCGCATCCGGCGGGTCACACCCTTGGGCTGGTAGGGCATACGCATGGCCCGTTCCTTCTTGGTGGTCACCAGCTTGATGGCAAAGGGCTGGATAATGGGCACCAGAGCCATATAAGAATAAGCGGCCACAGCGATGGCGCCCACATAGTTGCTCTTCAGCGTCTGGGACACCAGGATGGAGGTGGGGCCGTCGGCAGCTCCGATAATACCGATAGACGCAGCGTCCTTGATATCGAAGCCCAACCCCGCCGCAATCAGAATGGTCAGGAATATGCCGGCTTGGGCGGCGGCGCCGCACAAAAACAGCTTTGGATTGGCCAGCAGAGGACCAAAGTCAATCATGGCGCCAATCCCGATAAACAACAGGATGGGCATGGCTTCGCTGGCCTCAATGCCCACTTCAAACAGCCATTGGATGATGCCGTTGGTCTCCCCCACGCCCTCGCTCACCTGATTGATGACGCCGGACAGAGGCAAATTCACCAGAATGGCGCCAAAGCCCATGGGCATAAGCAGAGACGGCTCAAAGCCCTTTTCAATGGCCAGCCAGATGAGCACCGCGCCCACCACATACATGACCGCCTGCTGCCATGTGATGGACAGCAGACCTTCCCATAGAAATTCAAATCCCATGTTTCTACTCCCTTTCTTTTTTATTCTTCCCCAAAAGAGCAGAAGCAAAACAAAAAGACCCGCGTTCCTGTTCGGAACGCAGGTCTTGTCATTTCAGGCATGGCCAGGGTATAACCCATGATGTTGGCCGGTGCCGCGCGCCAATGACGCGCCGACTACTCCCCTTTGTTAAGGGGAATATTAGCATATTACCCTCTCCCTGTCAAGGGGAAATCAGGCATTTATCGGAAAAATTTCCCCTCGCTGTCCAGTACCTCTCTGCGATGGAAGGTCACGAACTGGGGCGCAAGATGAGGATAGTCCTGGCAGAAAGCGGCACGGATCAGCTCCGGATTCAGCCCAGGATTCTGTGCGGAGACCACCATGCTCAGCGTCATTGTGTCGCTCTGACACTCCACGCTCCACTCACGAATCAGTGGAATGAGGTCCACCTCCGTATACCCCTTCTTGGACTTGTTCGACTTCTTTTGCACCACCAGGCTCTCCCGCCCCAGCAGCTGAGCAATGGCGGGTTCGCACTCCTGAGGCCGGCCCTCCGGATACTCAAAGTTCATGATATAGTTAACATAACAAAGTTCTTTCAGTTTCCTCTGGGCTGGATAGCAGTCATGAATTACGATTCCCTCAGGCATGACAGCAGTCAGCCGACCGGGAACCTCGCCTGGGTCCGTTCCCTCCAGAAGACCAAACTCCAAAATCTCGCACTCACTGGAGTAACCCACAGAGAGGGGCAAGGCAATGGAGACAAACGGGTGCGGATGGAAGCCCTCCGTATGCTTGATGGGGATCTTTGCCCGGGCAAACGCCCTCTGGAAGGTACGCATAAGGTCCAGATGGGAGATGTACTTGGCCCTTCCGGTCTTGGAGAACAGCAGACGGTCAGCCATTGCACACCCCTCCCTTCAGCAGCCGGTTTGCCCCGCAGCCGGAGCAGCGGGTGCGGCAGTCGGGGGTCGTCTGGGACTGGTAGCACAGCTCCCGCTCCCGCCACAAAAAGTCAGGGCTCACCTGGGTGTCGATGCGGCACCAGGGAAACACTTCATCTCTCCCCCGCTCCCGATGGGCATAGAAGTCTCCATCCAGGCCGCAGTCCTTCAGGGCGTCGATCCACCGCTGAAAATCAAAATATTCTGTCCAGGAGTCCATCTTGGCCCCCCGCTCCCAGGCCAGCTCCAGAACATCGGCAAGCCGCCGGTCCCCCCGGGAGAAGATAGCTTCCAGATAGCTGGTCTCCGGGTCGTGCCAGTTGTAGGTAATGGACTTGTCCCGCTTCAGCGCATCCCGAAGCAGGTTCACCCGCCGCTGGTACTCCTCCACGGGAATTTGTGCGTCCCACTGGAAGGCAGTGTGGGGCTTGGGCACGAACCAGGAGGTGGACACGGTGATCCGTACCCCTCTGGCCTTGTTGGGCGTACACTCCCGCCAGGCAAAGTAGACCTTCCGGGCCAGGTCCGCGATGCCCAGCACATCCTCGTCGGTTTCCGTGGGCAGACCCAACATAAAATAGAGCTTCACCCCGCTCCAGCCTCCGGCAAAAGCAGTGCGCACCGACTGCATAAGGTCCTCCTCCCGGAGGTTTTTATTGATGGCATCCCGCAGACGCTGGGTCCCCGCCTCGGGGGCAAAGGTCAGTCCTCCCTTGCGCACCCGTTGAAGCCGTTCCATCAGGTTCATGGAAAAGGTATCAGCCCGAAGGGAAGGCAGCGACAGCCCAATATCCCGTGGGGCGCAGTAGTCCAGCAATTCGTCGCACAGCTCCAGAAGACAAGGGTAGTCGGTGGAGGACAGGGAGGACAGGGTCATCTCCTGATAGCCTGAGTCCTCACAGGCGGCCTTTCCGTACTGGGCCAGCAGTTTGGGACTGCGGTTGCGCACCGGGCGGTACACATACCCCGCCTGGCAGAACCGGCACCCCCGGATGCAGCCCCGGAACAGCTCCAGCATCACCCGGTCGTGGACAATCTCAGTGGAGGGAATGATGGTTTTCACCGGAAAATAGGACTCATCCATATTTTCCACCACCCGCTTGGTCACTTTCTCGGGCGCTCCGGAGCCCTCTTTGACGGCCATTTCCTCCAGGGTCCCGTCGGCACGGTAGACCGGCTCATAAAATGACGGGACATAGATTCCCTTGATCTGGGATACCTCCTGGAGAAATTCCTCCTTGGTCCAGCATTCCTCCCGGGCCTGCCGATAGAGATTGATGTACTCCAGGGTGACCTCCTCTCCCTCTCCCAGGACAAAGAAGTCAATAAAGGGGGCCAGGGGCTCGGGGTTGTAGCAGCAAGTCCCTCCGGCCACCACCAGTGGGGTGAGCTGGGACCGTTCCTCAGACCGCAGAGGAAGCCCTGCCAAATCCAGCATATTGAGCACATTGGTGTAGGCCATCTCATAGCCCAGGGAAAAGCCGATGATGTCAAAGTCGGAAATGGGGTCCCCGCTCTCCAGGCCGTAGAGGAGCAGGCCCTCCCGGCGCATCTCCTCCTCCATATCCCCCCAAGGGGCATAGCACCGTTCACACCACACGCCCTTTTCCCGGTTCATGACCCCGTAGAGAATCCGGCAGCCTAAGTTGGACATACCGATCTCATAGGTATCCGGAAAACACAGGGCGTAGCGCAGGTCTACCTCTCCCCTATCCTTGACTACCGCATTGTATTCCCCGCCGGTATAGCGGGCAGGCTTCTGCACTTTTGGCAGGATCTGCTCCAAGGTACGATTCATGATCTTCCCTCCAGGTCATTATACGCGTACCTTTTATTTTACTGCTTTCCACAGCCGCTGGCAAGCCCTTTTTCTAGAATTCCATGGATTCCTGTTATTTTGTTTGGCCAGAGCTGCTGTCAGCCACACAGCCACCAGCAGCAGGGTGAGGTTTCCCCCTCTTTTTGCCAACAGGACGCCCCCGCCCAACAAGAGAACAGCGCACAACAAATCCAGCCGCTGCCCCATCCGATCTGCCCGCTCCGGTCCCACCAACAAAGCCATGGCACAGTTCAGAGCCCTCCCACCGTCCAGCCGCCCCACCGGGGCCATGTTGAACAACGCCAGCACCAGGTTGAGTCCGGCAAAGACCGCCCCCCAACTCCAGGAGCAGAAAACCAGGGCCAATGCCAGATTTACCGCCGGCCCCGCCAGAGCGGTCAGGCCCTCCTGCCAGTAATTCAAAGGGCGTTTTACCGAAATTTCCGCCCCTACCGCCGTCAAACGGATCAGTCTGATTTCACCCCCTAAGATTCGGATCATGAAATAGTGCCCCAGCTCATGCAACACACAGGCTGCCGCCGCCATGGGAAGGATAAACTGTCGGTCCAGGTAATTCATCCACGCCAGCAGCAAAAAGAAACCTCCGGTCACTTCCAGCCGCCCTATGCTCATTGGTCGTTCAGAAAATCCACATAGTATGCCGGATTGACATGCATCTTCTGGTACTTCAGCTCCAAATGAAGGTGCGGGCCGGTTGCCGTTCCAGTGGAACCCACCAACGCCACCGTCTCCCCAATCTTTACCGGCTGCCCCTTTTGAACCAGGAGCTTGCTGCAATGAGCGTAAAAGGATTTGACCCCGTTTCCATGATCAATTTGCAAATACAGGCCGTAGGAATCATTCTGGCCAATGTACTCCACTGTCCCGCTGGCAAAGGCCACAATAGGGTCCCCTGTCTGGCCGCCGATGTCCACCCCTCCATGGAAGTCCCCCGCTTCTCCGCTTATGGGGCTGGTACGATACCCATAGGGGGAATTCATGTTCCCCAACAGGGGCGTCATGGTTTCCAGCCCTCCAAACGACAAAACATCCATGGTATAATTATTGGGCAGGGGCGGCCCGTCATAGTCGGAAAGCAGAAAAACATTTCCAGCCGGCATAATATCTCCTGTGTAGGAAGCAGTGCTTTCTGACTCTGCCGCTTGTGTTGTTTCAGCTGCATCAACCTTCTCAGTCAGGGTAATTCCGAGCTTTCCCAGTGCGGAGTAGTGTTCTGTCCGGGCCAGAACATCCGGATCATCGCTGAGAAATTGAAGCTCTGAGGTGAGAACTGCCGCAGGCTCCGGGGGCTGAAATTCCACGGGCTGGACAGGGTCTGCCTGGTCATCCGCCCCAAATGCCTGGACACAGAAATCTCCCAACTGAGAAAAAACAGAGTCGCTTTCTGCCAGGGAAGCCCCAAGCTCCGCCAAAGCTTGCTGAAAATCAAAGTCTTTGGAGATCATCGTCAGTACATCATCCCGCAGCTGGACAAGCCGTCCGGGGAAAATTCCCTTTCCCACAAACACAGTCATAAACAGCGCCACACAGATGACAAGTTGGATCAACAGGATCTGCTCTGTGCGCTTTCCCTTGTTCTTTCCGGCCCGATTGGCTGACCGGTGTCTGGTGCGGCTGGTTCCTCTGCCATAGCTTGGCCCAGTCCGCGCGGACTGATCGTACATAGGCGCCCCTCCCCGTCAGTTTTTGTGTGATATCAGTATATTTCCGGAAAGAACACAATATTACACTTGACAGAAGAGTGGAAAAAAAATATAATAATGAAGCTGGTCATCCGGGTGTAGCGCAGTTGGTAGCGCGCATGGTTCGGGTCCATGAGGCCGTGGGTTCAAATCCCGCCACTCGGACCAAAAAACCGCCATTTTCGTACGAAAATGGCGGTTTTTTCTTGCTTTTTGTTGTGAAAATCGAGGGTCAAAAATTCGCTTTTTCATCTGACCACAGAAATACCACAGACAGGTTTTTGGTTTGACCACAGGAGGGGTGCCCCGTTTTAGAAGGGGTGTCCTTCCTTTTTGTTTTCTTCGGTGCAGGATTTGAGTATTATTTTTAGGCCTCTGCCAGCTCACGAATGTACAGTGGATATCCTTGCCTGTCTGCAAAAACAGGACTCCTCATGGGAGTTGATCACCCCCACCGCCTGCAGATAGGAATAGATGATGACCGTCCCCACGAACTTCATGCCCCGGCGCTTCAAGTCCTTGGACACGGCGTCTGACAGTTCGGAGCTGACCTTGCCTGTCTCATAGATTGTCTTCCCTTCTGTCCAGTGCCAGAGGTAGCGGTCGAAGCTCCCCCATTCCTGCTGGATGGTCCGGAAGATCCTGGCGTTGTTTACGGCGGCGCGGATTTTCAGCTTGTTCCGGACAATGCCGGGATTCTGCCCCAGCGCTGCCAGCTCTTCTTCCCCGTATCCGCAGACCGTCTCCAGGTCAAACTCATCGAAGGCCCGGCGGAATGCCTCCCGCTTGTTAAGGATGCACTCCCAGGAGAGCCCCGCCTGGAAGCTCTCCAAAATCAACATTTCAAATAGCTTGTGGTCATCGTGGACCGGGACGCCCCACTCCTCATCGTGGTACTGAAGGTAAAGCGGATTCTTGGGGTTTGCCCAATGACACCGGATTTTTTCCATGCTCTGTTTCCCTCCCAAATTATTGGACCTCTTCCTGATGATAACACAGCGGACATCTCAGAACAATCAAGACCGTTCGAAAAAGATTCGGGAGGACTGCGCTTTTTTCAAGCTCAGCCCTCCCGGTATTTTTATTATATACGCTGCCGAAGCTCTCCCCGAATCTCATCATAATACCTCCGCACTGTAGAGCGGTCCATTTGCAGGTCTCTGGCAATTCTAGACTTGTTGGTCACACCCGGATGTTCTTGTAGATAGGCTTCAATGGCCTTCTTTTTGGTGTTGCCATCCTCCGGATACTCTGTGCTAGCTCCAGATCGGAGGGCGGCCATCTCCCCGTTTATCTCCAGAATCAACTCCTTCAATTTCTCCTCGCACTCATCCAGTGAGTGGGCATAGACGTTTCGAGGGCGCTTCACCCCATCCGGCCACTTGGGGGAGTACCGGCCCTCCCACAGGGTGTCGTTGATCTGGCTGACACATCCCGTTCCCGGCCGGCGGCGGGATAGGGGCACGGGTACAAAGTCAGGTTGCTTGGGCTCCTTTTTCTTTCGTTTGGGAACGGGAAGCACCTCCGCTTTCGCAATGCCATGGTCAATGTTCAGGGCAGCCTTCCGCCGCATCTCGTCGGTGATGTGGGTGTAGGTGTTCAGCGTGGTCTCTGCGGAGACATGGCCGATGATGGTGGACAGGGTTTTGATATCCATCCCGTTCTCCAAAGACATGGTGGCGAAGGTGTGTCGGAGGTCGTGGAACCGTACCTTGCTGCATCCTGCCCGTTTCAGAATCACCTGCAGCCGCTTGCGGACATAGCAGGGGGTCGATGGGCTGCTCCGGTTTCGTTCGGGAGGGAAACATCAGGTCAGAGAACACGCCTTTTTTGTACTCCACCAGCAGCTCCACCATGGCGGGCGGCAGGATGATGGTGCGGTTAGCCGCTTTGGTTTTGGGCTCGCTGATGACCAGCTTTCCGCCCACGGGATAGACCTGCTTTTCGATGTGCAGCTTCCCGGTATGGAAGTCCAGATCATCCCACCGGAGGGCTAGCAGTTCTCCCCGGCGCATTCCGGTGGTTAGTTCCAGTAGGAAGAGCTCGTACATTCCTTCCGCCTTGGCCTGGATGAGGAAGCGCTGGATTTCCTCCAGGGTCAGAATTTTCATCTCCTTGCCCTTCAGCGGCGGGAGCTTACAGCCCACCGCCGGGTTTGCGTGGATCAGCTTTTCCTCCACCGCCTTATCCAGGGCCATCTGGCAGACGGCGTGACAGCTGCGCACCGAGCGGTCTGCCATGCCGGGGCCGTAGCGCTCTACTTGGACCTTCCGCCCACTCTCCTTCATGTGCCGGAAGAATTGCTGGAGTTCCCCTTGGGTCAGTTGGTTCAGCGGGATCTCCCCCAGGCTGGGAATGAGATGATGTTGAAGAAAGCCCTCGTACTGGAGCTGTGTGGTGGGGCGCAGCCGGGGCTTTGCGTCATTCTGGTACCACTCGTTCAGCCAATCCCGGAAGAGCATATCCGGCCGCACCTGGCTAGACCGGACGCTGCTGCACTCCCCCTTCAGCTTCTCCAGCTTGGCGACACACTCTCTCTTCGTTTTGGCCAGAACGTTTTTCGTCTTGGGGTTGCCTGACTCGTCATAGCTCACCACCACCCGGCCCTCCCAGCGGCCATCCTTCCGCAGGCGGACGGTGCCCTCTCCCTTCTTTCTCTTGCCCGCCATACGCTCACCTCACCATGATGTGTTCCATAAAGTCGCCCACGATCTCGCTGGCCCGCTTCTCCATGTCGCCGGTCACATGGGTATAAGTATCCAGGGTGAACGACGCCTGAGTATGGCCCAGGATTCCCGACAGGGTCTTGGCGTCCACTCCACTGGCCAGGGCGTGGGTGGCGAAGGTGTGACGGAGATCATGAAAGCGGATGCTGGGCAGCCCCGCCTGTTGCAGCAGCTTCTTCAGGTGGTCGTAGGCGGCGTTGGGATTGACGGGCTACTCCGTCCGGAGAGGATTGGGGAAGATCCACTGGGAGTAGGAATTTTTCTTTCTCTTTGTCAGCAGCTCCACCGTGCTGGGCGGCAGGGTGATGGTCCGCTTCCCTGCCCCTGTCTTGGTCTCCCCCGCGGCCAGACCGCCACCCTTTTGGATGTGCATAGTCCTGCGGACAGAGAGGGTACCATGGACCGCGTCGAAGTCACTCCACATAAGGCCGCATATCTCACCCTGCCGCAAGCCAGTGGTCAGCTCAGTGTAGAAGAAATCATGCCAGACACTGTCCGCCCGGATCACCTCCAGGAAACGCTCCAGCTGAGCGTCATTGAGAATCTGCTTGGGGGCCGTTTTCTTCTTTGGGAGTGTGATGCCCTCGGTGGGATTTCGGGCGATGAGGTTTTCCTGTACCGCTGCATCCATGGCCTGGTGGAATACCCCGTGGATACGGCGGATGGTCGCACTGGACAACTGGAATCCGTACTCCGGGTGGAGTTCCTTCCGACCGTTTTTCTGGAGTTCCCGGTACAGCTTCTGGTCATCCTCTCGGGTGATCTTCCCCACCGGCTTGTCTCCCAGGTAGGGCTTGATGTTGCGCTCAATGTAACCCCGGTAACCTTCCAGAGTGGAGGGCCGCACCGAGGGGGCGGCGTACTCCTCCAGCCAGCGGTCCAGCCACTGGCCCAGGGGCATTTTGCTGTTCTCGCTCAAGTCCACATCCCGGTATTCCTCAATATTCTGATGGAGCTTTTTCAACAGCTCCTTCTGCGTCTTGGCAGATAGATAGCGGAAGATGGGCTCTCCGCTTTCCTTGTGGCCGATGACAATGCGCCCTTCCCAGCGGCCATCTTTCCGCTTGCGCACCATGCCGTCCCCGGACGGTCTGCGCTTCCCCATAGTTTCATTCCTCCTCTCTCATCTGGCGGCAGGTACGCTCTGTCTCCTCCTCATCGAAGGAGTACAGGCCGTCTGCCTCCAGTTCTTTGCTCAGTCCCCAGGCCAGTTTGAACCCAGCGGTGAAGCTGGCCAGGGAGATTTCTTCCTTCAACAGATTCTGACTGTCCACCAAATGCATGAGCCTGCGGCGCTGCATCTTATCCAAGAAGTCTCGGACCTCCTGGCGGGTGTTCTCAATATCCTCTTCCAACTCTGACACATCCGGTTCCCGGAAGAACCGCTGGTGCAGGGCTCTCATGTAATCGTTCATGTGTACCGCCTCCTTGCAGCAACACACCATACCACAAGGTTTGGTCAATAGCCATCCCAATCCCAGCGAGTTATCAATTTGTTATCAATTGCCCGGCACCTATTTTTGTTTTATGTGGCGCAAGTTTAGAAGAGAGTATCACATCCCGCCCATGGTCATGCCACCCAGGGTCTGCTCCTCCTCATGGTCGTCCGGCTTGTGGCCCAGGGCGATCTTCTTCTGACGGATCTTCTGGAGCAGTTTACGGTCCGTTCTGTGACTGCCCGGCGGGCAGGGCGGAACGGAGTTGTCCTGAAAGATCTGGCCCATGTGGTGGAGCAGCTTGGTGGCAGAGAGGAGCACATTGGGGCTGTGGTTGTCATTGAAGTGATCCAGAAAGAACTGGGCGTACTCATTTCCCTGGGACGCGGATTCCCAGAACCAGCGATACGCCTGCTCCCTGTCTTGGGTTACATCCTGGCCGGTGAGGTACAGCTTGCCCAGGGTGTACTGCGCATACTGGTTGCCCTCTTGGGCGGCATTGGTTAGGTACTCTACCGCCCTGGCCGCATTTTTGGGGACATTCTTTCTATCCAGATACAGTTTCCCCAGCCGGTAGGCGGCGTAGGGATTGCCTTGCGCCGCCGCTTTCTCATACCAGGATGCCGCTTCCTCCATCCGCTTTTGACTTTGCAGCAGTTTACCAAGGGCGTACTGTGAGAAGTCATGACTGGCTTCGGCTGCACGGCGGAACCACAACTCCGCCTGTTCGTCGTCCGGCAGCACACCCATACCATCCCGCCAGCATTTGCCCAACAGATGAGCTGCCACGGTGAAGCCGGCGTCCCAGAGTTGCTCCAGCATTTGCACCTGCTCCGCCTTTTCCGCTTCTGTGTTTTCATATTCCGACAGGATCTCCTTGGCAGTCTGGTAGGCTTCCGCCATCTCCCACCGGGAGGACCAGGCGTAGTACACCTCCTCCTGGTCCTCATCAACCTCGTCTCTCATGGATGCATCCTCGAAGGTGAGCACACCCAGGCGCAGTCTCTCTGCTTCCAGGATGACCATGTTCTTGATGGCCTTAAATTCCAGTTGCTGTGACAATGGTTTGTGTTCTCTTGGCGTGTCTTTGTAGTACCGCTCCAGCTCATCCCGCATTCGGTTCCATTGTTCATAGCACTCCGCCACCTCCGGGAGCTTGCCCAGCTCATCCACGATGGTATCCACCTGTGCCTTTACTGGCTTTTTGAGATAGCCGTACACCTTTTTACCTTTGACCTCTGACAACATTTCAGACAGCGTTTCCATCTGTTCTGCAATGACCGGACTGTCACAGAGTCCGGACTTCATCTCCTGAATGAGACGGCCCATGGCCTCCATGGCCGCCTCCCGCACCTCTTGATAGGAGATATCCTTCTCCTGATAGAGAGACAGCAGCTCGCCTTGAAAAATATCATTGGACAGCTGGGAGCGCATCTGCTCAATACCTCGCTCAGTCAGATAGCCCTGCTTAGGTTCGGCAGACCAGGCCATCATGTGGATGTGTGGGTGGTGCTTCTCATCATGGAAGGCGGCGCACCACCGAAAACTGCTGGGAGGAATTTTCATCGCCGTTGCCAGTTCTGTCTGATGGGCCAGCAGTAATCCGCGCCAGCTCTCGCCGTTCTCATAACCCAGCCGTGCGGCGTCCTCCCGCTTCAGGGAATAGACGAAGGTCCACACCGGACCGGCATGTGCGTTGATCTTCTCCATGGTTTGCTCCAGATCAGCAGGACCGTCCGCCGAAAACAATCCGTGAGAGCGGGGGCGATCTGCAATGTACTCCAGGTAACCACCACCTGCCGTGGGTTCCATCAGTTCCACACCATCTCGGGTGGCGATGTACTCGGCGTAGTGTCCGCCGCCGCTTCCCGGCTTGATGTAGCCCGACTTTTGAATGAGACCCTTCATTCCTCAATCCTCTTCTGAAACCGAAACGCATCCTGGAAATCAATTTCTCCGTTGGTCTCTTTCACATTCTTCACGCAGCGCACCCGAAGTTTTTGCAGCGTGTCCAGATTCACATCAATGTCATAGGCGAACAGGTTTGCCATGATGTCCTGTTCCACTGATTGCTTGAAGAGCAGGTGGCCTATGCGCTTTCCAAAGGCACCCAGTTTCCCTTCCAGCACATCAGAGAGGACACGAGGCAGGTACTCCTCTGCGTGCTTCGTTTCCAGGTAGCCGGAGTAGAACCGGACAGCCTTCTCTATGTACTCACTTTGGCTTTTGCAGTTGTCCTGTTTGTAGTGAACTTCCACTTCTTTTTTTGCCTCCGGCGTAATCCAGAGGGCAAACTTTTCTTTTCCGATGACCAAGCTTAAAACCTCCTTTTTTCTTAGGAACGCCCTGAAATAGCCTGTAATTCTTGGGTTTTACTCCGGGAGAACCCCCTAATGGAAAAAATCTTGTTTTTGGAACGCCCTCGTCCATCCCCTGAAACTGCCCGCAGTGCGGGCAGTTGTGGCTCTGCCGTGGGGCATAGAACCCCGGCAGTTTCTCCTGCTTTTTCTTTCGTCCTCGCCTTGCGCTTCGTCGCCGCAAGCTCCATATCCCTCGTTTCCGCCCAAAAGGGCGAAAACTCGCTCAATCCGCTGCGCCTCCTCTCCCCAGCGAACCCGCTGCGCTGGGCTTCGCCGGGGCCCCCATTTTGTCCCTCAACAGCAGTCCAAATTCGGCTCAATCTCCCAGTTGGGGCAGGGCCTCTGCCCTGCTCCCAAGGCGGGCACACAGCCCCTCACAGCGGGACACACGGGTCGTTCTGGTCTTGCTCCGCCAGGATCTTCTGGAGCCGTTGCCGCTCGGTTTCCAGCTCCAGTTCTTCCAGCTTGCTCTCATAGTGTCGGGCGATCACATTCTGAAGCGGCAGCAGAGTAAACTGCAAGGTCCCGTTGCGCGTCACACCAGCCTTTGTTGTGACCTTAGTGGGCTCCACTACAATGAGCCCATGCTCCTCCAGCTTTTTCACATACCGGCTCACGGTATTTGCGCACATACCGACTGCCTCCCCGATGGTCTTGTAGCTGGGCCAGCACTGGTGAGTCTTCTGGTTTTCGCACCGGCGTAGATAGCAGTACACCGACAGCTCACCGGGACTCAGTCCCAGTAGGAAGATCTCATTGGGCAGAGAGAAAAAGTTTCCCATGTACTTCATCCCGCACCTCCCGTATGCTCCTCCACCCACTGAATGAACTTTTCTTTTGGCACCACCATGCGGCTGCCCACACGCAGCACCGGGAAGTCCGGTTGGTGCATGAGTTCGTACCCACTGGATGGTGATACGCCCAGCACCTTCGCCACCAATTCCGAATTGAGAAACAGCGGCAGGTCGTCATAGGACTTGTACTCAGATTTCTTCACCCTGTACCTCCTCCCTGTCCGGACGTTTCAACTGCAGAAACTCATCCACGGTGTTGATCACTCCTGCCTGTTTCATTTGACGATACCGGAACAGGTCACAGGTGGTTCGGAAGTCTATCTCCGCACACTCCAGCAGCTTGTCCATGGCTACCAGCTGTTGGTAGATACTGAGTGTGGTAGGTTTATCCGGCGCCTGGAGATAGGCGCACACCTGTTCTGCATCCGGCAGATCCTCTCCCAGCACTTTTTTCATTGCGCGTAGAACATAGTCCATAGTCTCACGCTCGCATTTGATTCTTAAGAGCTCATAGAAAAAATTATTGTCTATCCGAAAGGCTTCCATGGTTCATACACTCCTTTTTTGAAATCAGTTAGGGCATATCCGGCTGCGCCATCCAACCGTGGTTTCGGGAAATGAAAACTTTGTCCCTCACTGATCAGGACACTTACAAGAGGTTTGTAAACCAGAAAACAAAAAAGTTGAGGAGCCCTGTCATAGGACAGAGCTCCTCAGCATTTCGTGGAGTTTTTTCAGTCGCTTTGATACCGCCATTTTGGACACGCCGTAGATCTTCCCAATCTCCTCCATGGTCAGACCACTGCCATATCGGAGTCGGATTAGATCCCGGCCCTGGTCATCCAGGTCATCCACGGCTTTTCGCAGAGTTTCAAGCTGGAGGTTCCGGAGCGCCGCATTTTCCACGGGACGCCTGACATAACCCAAGCCGGACAGCACCGTTTCAAACTCACTTTTACTCAGATGCCTTTGGTCCTGCTTGGCCTGTGCCTGTTCCTGCTTCCGATCCTGCTCCAGGAAGTCTGCGACCTCCTTTGGCACTGATACTGGCTCCCCATAATAGATGATAACGACGGTGTCGCTCATTTGTGTCCTTTCCGCTTTTCACGGAAAGATACACACCCGCGCTGCCGGCACAGCGCCAAATACTGAAGACCTTCATGGAAGTTCCCTTCGTCCAGGGTGATTGCAGTGGCCTACGAGCCCCATGAATGTCTGAGGTCCCACCGGGGTGTGGACCTCACCGGAAAGCTGCGAGTTTTGGCTTTCGCCATCTTAATTATATCATTCTAAACATGCTTGTCCGTCAAATTGTGTCGAACCGTTATTTTGTTCCGTGCCTACTCCTTGCTGTCTACCCACATCAGGACTTTCCTACACCTGGGGCAATGCCACGCTGGATGCTCCACCAAGGTAGATGAGATTGTCACAGTTTGCAGGGTGAGAAATCCCGCGATTCCCTTTTTCGCCTTCTCCGTCTCTGAGGTAAACTCGTACCAGCTCTCCAAACCGGCGCCAATGCACTCCGCTGTACCGCGTTCCATCTCAGTTCCGCAATCCAAACATTTCATCGCTGTATAACCTCGCTTTCCGGCTCCTCGAATGGCAGCCTGATGGGATAAAAGGCCAGCACAAAGTGCTCCTCGTCAATTTTCGTATTGGGATGGCAGTCTGAGCGGCCAAAGGTCACATCCCCGATTCGGTGGGTGAAGTCCTCTGAGCAGGTGCCGAAGACGATATACTGACAGTCGCAATATTCCAGGTATCCGTTGTCCTCTGGCCCCAATGGAGATAACTCAAAGGGTTTTTCAATGTCCACCCCCAGGGAGGCCAGATAGCGCGCTACCTCTGGATAGGCCGCCCTAACCCTGGCGCAGTAGTTCCGGCAGTCGGCGCAGCTGCAGATGTTTTCAAGGCCAAGCTGATGGTAATAGGCCCTGGTTTTTTCTATGTCCGGTCGCATTACCGCTTCCCTCTCCCCTTTCTCATAATGGCATGTAAGAATTGAAGATAGGAGACGAGTGCAATCATCCACATGATCAGAAAGATGCTCCGTCTGACAAGGCCTTGGCCTTCGATCACAAAAACTAGAAGGGACAAGCCAGCAATCGCGATGAGAAACACCAGTGATATGAGCGCGATGCACAGGATTCGGACCGGTCTGGAAACGCGTTCCGACTTTGCTACATCCATGCATTCCTGAAATAAAATGTCAAGCCACATCAAGGCTACACCTCCTCACACTAAAAGCCAGTCCTGGCCGTCCGGCATGGAGCGGATACTCCCGGCTATGTTTTGATGAAGTTCTGAGATTATATCACAGCGAATGAAGGAAGCGCATGAATATTCTCTTAAGTTTTCTTAATCTCACTTCAGAGCTGTCACGCAGGCAGGCATGAAAAAATGCTCCCCACTTTGGCTGGTCGGAAGGAACCGGCAAGAGTTGGGGGGGCGTTTTCGATCATTGTTTATAAGGGTTCCGTCAGGTTCCGGACCCGGTTCAGTGTGAGCAGGCGGTACGGGATGCCAGTTTATCACCACCAAACTGTGGGTACAGGACGTAAGCTATAAGGCAGCAAAGAAAGCTATTCAGACCTCTCTGGACAATCTGGGCCTGGGTTACCTGGATCTATACTTGATTCACCAGCTGGTGGGAGATTATATCGGAGCCTGGCGGGCTATGGAGGAAGCTTACCAGGAAGGCCGGTTGCGGGCCATTGGTGTGTGCAACTTCCATGCTGCCCGGCTGCTGGATTTCTGTGAATCAGTGGAGATGCAACCCTGCCAGGAACAAAACCGGTCTTCCCAGGAGCACCGCATTTTGATATTCTCTTTCATGGGTATCAAATTCTTTTTCTTCAGTTTCAAGGGCACCGCCTCCTATTTCAAAAAGTCCTGCCTGTGAGCACCCAGAACGGGTGTCACAGGCAGGACGCTATGCGTTAATACCAGTCGTGCTTTTCGTTCCGGTCCAAAGCATTGATCTGGGCCATTTCTTCATCCGTCAGTTCGAAGTGATAGAGTTCGTTGTTCTCCCGAATGTGATCCGGGTTGCTGGAGCCCGGAATGACTACCACACCCTTCTGGAGATTCCATCGGAGGATCACCTGCGCGGAGGACACGCCGTGGGCCTGGGCAATGGCGGAGATCACCGGATCACCCAACAGCTCCGCTGTATGGCCCCGGCCTCCCAGGGGATACCAGCCCTGGGTAACGATCCCCTTCTCCTGAATGAAGGGAATGACATCGTTTTCCTGATAGTAGGGGTGGATCTCGTTTTGTACCAGCGCCGGGGTGATGGTCACCTGGGGCAGAAAGTCCGTCAGTTCCTCCACATACCAGTTGGACAAGCCGATGGAGCGGATCTGGCCCTCCTCAACAAACTGTTCCAAGGCCTTGTAGGCTTTCACATCATTGGCATCCGGATGGTGCAGGAGCATCATGTCCACATAGCCGATGTTCAGCCGGTCGATACACGCCTGAATGGATTCCTCCGGGTTGGCCATCTCACTGCCGGGATAGATCTTGGTGATGACAAACACATCCTCCCGCTCAACGCTGCCTTCCTCAATGGATTCCCGGATGGCCTGGCCTACTTCCTCCTCGTTGCCGTAGGCAGAGGCAGTATCAATGAGCCGAACACCGCTGGCCAGAGCGGACTTTACGGAATTGATGCACTCATCCCCGTGAAGGCTATAGGTTCCCAGACCGTTGATAGGCATTTCATAGCCGCTGTTCAGGGTGACGCGGCGTGTGTCGAAGTTGAATACGGGACGATTGGAGGCGGAAACGCTCTCCGGCAGGTCCAAGCTGTTGATCCATTCCTCGATGGTGCTGCGGCTGGTTCCTCCGGCAAAACGCCGTCCGGTCATCCACTCCGCATTGGGGGCCAGAGATTCCAGAGAGCCGTCGCTGTACCCACTGGAGTGAGAGGTACAGAATGGAACAATGGTTTTCCCCGTGAAGTCATAGCTTTCCAGGAAGGTACTGATAATTCGGGGCGGCTGTCCGTGCCAGATGGGGTATCCCAGGAACACTACATCGTAATCCGCCATATTCTCCACACTTCCCGAGATAGCAGGGCGTGCGGAGGGATCATTCTGCTCCTGGTCCGCTCGTCCATTTGTATAGTAGGCCAGGTCAGCGTCTGTATAAGGGTCTTCCGGTACAATTTCATAGAGGTCGGCATCCAGAATTTCCGATGCATATTCCGCCAAAGGACGGGTAGTGCCTGTGGCGGAGAAATAGGCCACCAGGATCTTGCTGTCCGCCGCTTCCGGCTGACTGGCGGTATCATTGGTCAGATGGTAATACAGCATAGATGCCACTTCCCCGCGTTTGATGTTGCTCTTGGGTGCAAAACGGCCATCATCGGTCATTCCCGTCAAAAGGCCGGTATCGTCTGCCCAATGTACCGCTTCCCGCGCCCAAGTGGAGATGGATTCGGCATCAGAAAACCTCGTGTCCCCATTACTCTCCGGACTTTCTGCGTAACGCCAGAGAATGGTCACCGCCTGTTCCCGTGTTGTGTAATCATTTACACCAAATGTGCCGCCTCCATAGCCAGCCATAACTCCGGTATCGGCGGCCCAGGACACCGCATCACTGTACCAGCTGTCAGCAGACGCATCCGTGAAGGCAGGCGAGGCTGACACGGCGGGGCTGCCGCTCATCCGGTAGAGTACCGCAGCCAACTGTGACCGGGTCAGGGTGCTTTCGGGCGCGAAGGTGGTGGCAGAAGTGCCGTTCATGATCCCGTTTTCCCGGCACCAGGCAATCGCTTCCGCATACCAAGCATCCGCCGGAACATCAGAAAATGCGGCCGCATCTCCAGTTTCGGCGGCAAGCAGTTCCGTCCCCGAAGTTTCATCCTCAGAAATCTCCGTCGCAGAGCAGGAAGTCATAGTCAAAATGCAGAGCATACAGACTGCCATCACAAGGGAAAGAACTCGTTTTTTCATCTTGATTCCTCCATTCCATGTTTGATTTCCAGGCTTCTGCAACTTTGGCAAGCCACCGGGTAATGGGAATCTGCTGGGGACAGCTGCGCTCGCAGGCGTGACAGTTTACGCTGTCACGCTGGCGTTTTTCCCGCTACAGTTATTTCTTTGATTACCCTCGCGGGGACGCCGCCAACCACTGTCAACGGCGGCACATCCATCGTTACCACCGCTCCGGCGGCGATGACCGCTCCATGTCCGATGGTCACGCCGGGGAGAATGGTAACATTAGAGCCGATCCAAACATTCTCCCCAATGACGATGGGCGCAGGATGATTGTCTCCCCGATGGGCCGGTTCAAAGTCATGGTTGATGGTGGCCAGCACCACATTGTGGCCGATTAGTGTGCCGTTCCCGATGGTCACGCCGCCCTGGTCCTGAAAATGACAGCTGGAGTTGATGAACACATGCCTGCCCACATGGATGTTCCGGCCAAAATCTGTGTAGAAGGGCGGGAATAAGCAAAAACTTTCGTCCACTTCTGCGCCAATGATTCGGGAAAAGATTTCCCGAACCTCCTCCGGCGTATGGTAGGCACTGTTTAATTGGGCGGTCAGCTTCATGGACTCGTTGGAAATGCGGATCATCTCCCGGTGAGCCTGTGAACCGGCAATAATCGTTTTCCCAGCGTTTAAAAGCTGAAGCAATTCGTTTTGATCCATAACTTTCCTCAACGATTGAAATTCGTCCACTGGGTCATTTCTGCTTCCGGCGGCATGATACCCTGCTGTGTGCCTGTATGGATACACTTGAGGAGCCACGCCATATTTTTGCCCAGATTCCGCATGGTCTGGAGCCCCTCCTTATCCTGTTCCACCAACTCAGGGGCCGGGCCGAATACCATGTTCCAGTAGGTGGAGGAGACCACCGGCATCTGGGCATCGGTGAAGTGCTTCTGGATTGTGTCCAAAGAAGCGGTGGTTCCAGCGCGGCGGGCTGTAACCACCGCGGCAGCGGGCTTATGGGTAAAGGTGCTGCCGCCGGCGTAAAACAGCCGGTCCATCACGGCCAGCAGGTGACCGGAGGGATGTGCGTAGTACACCGGAGAGCCAAACACAAAGCCATCCGCATCCTTCGCCTTGTCAATCCAGGCGTTCACCACATCATCCTCGAATACGCAGTGCCCTTCGCCAGCGCCCTGACAGTGATTGCAGCCGATACAGTCCCAGACCGGGTCTGCCCCCAACTGGACAATTTCCGTTTCCACCCCTTCGGCGTTCAGGGCCTTTGCCACTTCCGAAAGGGCCAGATAGGTGCAGCCGTTCTTGCGGGTACTGCCGTTCAACAATAAAACCTTCATCCCTTACATCTCCTTTTCCCACTCACGCAGGGTATTGATCCCGGCTGCGTCGCCCAACATCTCCAACTTTATGACTTCTTCCGCAGTCAGCGCAATGCGGGCAGCTTTCGCGGCATCCTCTACCTGCTCCACCTTCGTCACGCCGATAATGGGCATAGTTCCCTTGGCAATGGCCCAGGCAGTGGCGATCTGTGCCGGAGAGGCATCGTACTGTTTGCCGATCTGCCGCAAGGCATCCATCAATGCCGCCAGTTGGGGCATGACGGGGCCGTAACATCTGGCACGGTCGCTGCCCTTCGGGAAGGGGTGAGCGGCGTCATACTTGCCGGACAGAGCTCCCTGCTCCAGAACCATGTAGGCGTAGAAGGAGATGTCGTTCTCCTTGCAGTAGTCCAGGATGCCCGCACGCTCCGAAGAACGGTGCAGGAGAGAAAAGTGGTTCTGAACGGCGGAAACGCGCAGGCCAGCCTCACTTAAGATCTCATTGGCCCGCTTGATCTGGGCCAGGTTGTGGTTGGATACGCCGATGGACTTGATCTGCCCACTCTTAGCCAGCGGAATGAGATCTGGTGTCCACCGCTCCACATCCATGGGATTGTGAATCCAGTACACATCGATCACATCTGTGTGGAGGCGCTGCTTGCTGCCGTCCAGCATCTCCTGCATCGCATTGGGAGAATCACTGGCGATCTGGGGGGTGAACTTGGTGGAAAGGATCACATTGTCACGAGGTACTTCCTTGACGAAATTGCCCAGGATTCTCTCGGAAGTTCCCTCGCCGTAAACGGCGGCGGTATCCCATAGTGTCAGGCCCAGTTCCAGCGCCCGGTTGAACACCGGACGCAGTTCCTCCTCAAAGAGACGATTGCCAAACACCTGGTCACCGCCAGCGGCTCCAGCTCCCCAAGACCATGCGCCCAGGGCGATTTTCAAACGATTCAAGTTCATGATGTTTTCTCCTTTCATCATCACAGACAAAGCCGATAAATGGCTTCCACATCAGATGGGTACAGCACCTTGGGCCCGGTAATACTTCCTCCGTTACAGGCGTGTTCCGCCATGGCCTTAAAATGCGTCTCGTCAATACTCAGATCGGAAAGTGTTGCTTTCAGGCCCAGAGTCTTAAAACAGAAATCCGAAAGCGCCTGGATGGCAGCTTTTGCACCGCTCATAACATCCTCCTGCCGGGCTAAACCAAACACCTTCACACCCAAGCGGGCAATAGCGGGAGCGGTGTTTTCATCCAGGATGTAAGTCAGCCAGCGGGGGGTGACAATGGCCAAACCATGGCCATGGGTGATGTCGTAGTAGGCGGACAACTCATGCTCCATCATGTGGCAGGCGCAGCCGTGGACCGTTCCGCCGTCCAGAATCGAGTTCAGCGCCATGGAGGAGGCCCACATCAGATTGGCGCGGGCCTCGTAATTCTCCGGCTCCGCCATGGCCACAGGCGCCCATTTGACCACGGTGCGCATCACCGCCTCCTGCATCTCCAGGATCAGATCAAAGGTAGCGTCACCGGCCAGATAGTAGTTGTCCAGCACATGATTGAAGATGTCGAAGGCGCCGCAGGCCGTCTGATACGCAGGCAGAGAATAGCTGTACTCGGGATTCTCAAAGGCCGCACAGGGAATCAGTGCGCTTCCGCCCAGACCGATTTTTTCGTTGGTCTCCATGTTGGAGATAACCGCCCATGCGTCCATCTCTGAGCCGGTGGCCGCATTGGTCAAAATGGCTACTACTGGCATGGCCTCCGTGACCCAGGTTCCGCTGGAAACCAGGGGCCAGACATCGCCGTCTTCTGTCCGAGCGGCGGCGGCAATTCCCTTGGCGCAGTCAATGGTAGAGCCTCCGCCTGCGGCCAGGATCACATCGATCTTTTCTTGCTTGCAGATGGCAGCGCCTCGGTTGACGGTGGTATGGCGGAGATTGGGTTCTACGCCGGATAGTTCAAACAGCTGAATGCCGTTGTCCTGAACCAGTTTCCGGATGGTGTCGTAAAGGCCGCTGCGTTTGATGGAGCCGCCGCCGTAGACCAGCAGAACCTTTTTACCGTGCTTCAAAAGTTCCTCCGGCAGGTGCTGAATCTGATTTTTTCCGAAGTACACCTTATCCGGGTTATGAAAAATAAAATCATTCATCTTACTTCCTCCGTTCCTGTTGATTCAACTGATATAGAAAAAAGTCAAGGCAGCTGATCTTCTTTTGATCGGCATGATAACAGTCCAGCAAATATCTGCGGTGTTTTGACAACAGTGAAATGATCGCCTCTTTTTGCCTCGACTCCAAGAGTTTCATACACTGCTGGATCAGCGCATCATCGCACCCTGCATCGATCAGATTCATCATAAGTGATTGTTCACGCTGCGTTGCCTCCATAATGAGTCAGCCCCCTTTCGATTTTCATTATAGAGTTAAGATTTCCGAATATCAAATACATATATAGAATGACATTCCATACTTAAAAGGTATGGGATATTTTGATATACTCTATGAGGAAAGAAAAGGAGGGCTTGTTGTGGATATTCGGGTATTGGAATATTTTCTTGCTGTTGCCCGCGAAGAAAGCATTACAAAAGCAGCAGAGTTTTTGAACATGACGCAGCCCCCGCTCTCACGGCAGCTCAAAGATCTGGAAAAAGAATTGGGGAAACAGCTGCTGGTGCGCGGGAGCAAAAAAATCACGCTTACGGAAGACGGGATGCTGCTCCGTAAGCGTGCGGAAGAATTGGTTGACCTGATGGAGAAGACCAAGGCGGAATTGACGGGTTCGGATGAAACCATTGGTGGAGATATTTACATTGGAGGTGGCGAGACGGATTCTGTCCTCTCATTTGCCGCAACTGCCAAAGAACTGCAGGAAAAGTATCCAATGATCCACTATCATCTATACAGCGGCGATGCGGAGATTGTGATGGAGAAGTTGGATAAGGGATTGATTGACTTTGGGCTTCTGGTCGGGCCGGTGGATGTGAGTAAGTATGAATATATCCGACTTCCTATCCGGGATACCTGGGGGGTTCTCATGCGCAAGGACAGCCCGCTGGCGGAGAAAGACTCTATCCAGGCCGAGGACTTGTGGGATAAGCCGTTGATCGTATCCCACCAGACCTCCATCAGCAGCGATATGATGGCCTGGCTACAAAGAGATGCCAGCAAGCTGAACATCGTCATGACCTATGACCTGATCTTCAATGCCTCTCTTTTTGTCAGGCAGGGACTTGGCTATGCTATCGCATTGGATAAGATCATCAACACCTCCGGCGACAGCGAATTGTGCTTCCGTCCACTATATCCTACCATGGAAGCCGGACTCTGCATTGTCTGGAAACGGTATCAGGTGTTTTCAAAGGCATCACAGGAATTTCTGCGACTCTTAAGAAGCGAGTGGGAGGCCTAGGATTCGCTAATCTGTTATGATTGCTGTGTCTGGGTGAAAGGGAACTGTAAAAATAACCATATGACTTTTTTGTTTACAGTCCCCCAACTTCTGAGCCGTAGGCGGCGCAGAAATTCCTTGTTTAATCCACCCCTCAGAGTTACAATGCAGGCGATCAGAAACACGGAAAGCGCTTTCCTTCCCTGTCGGTGAAAAACGCCGGCAAAGGACTGGGAGCGTTTTTGACCACAGAACCCACCACACACCACCCTGTACTACACGCAACTAGTATGGACAAGCGGTTCTGGGCAATTACTCCATGACCGCAACCCATACCTCAAACTCACCATCCATGCCGGACAGGAGTTCCAGACCGGAAATCACCCGGCCCATAGGGACCAGGCCGGAGGAGCTGCCGGCGTCTCCGTAGAAAATGGCCAGATTGCCCCAGGGCTCATACAACGTTACATCACCTATCTGGGGATCATAATTTGCGGGAGCATCTGATGTAGACAGGTTTCGCGTCAGGTAACTGATCTTCTCGGAGCCTGCATAATCCTCAAAGGTAAGGGTGGTGGGCAGCATGGTGAGAAAATCACGGGTGGTGGCATTGTTCTCCAGGACAACGACTGCCTCGCCGCCCTCAAAGGTCAGACGGAGCTGGGTCTGGGTATTCTCGGTATCTGCAGAGGGTTCGGGGAGATCCAGTCCCTCCACCCAGGAGGCTACGGTGTCCTGGGACGCGCTGCCGCTGAAGCGCTGGCCAGACAGCCAGTTGGCATTAGGCGCCAGGGACCGAAGGTTGGTGGCGCTTGAGCCGATACCGCTGGAACCGGAGGTGCAGAAGGGCACGATGGTCACACCGTCAAGGTCGTAGCTCTCTAGGAAGGTGTATATGATCTTGGGCGCTTGGCCCCACCAGATGGGGTAGCCCAGGAATACCACATCGTAGTCCTCCATATGTTCCACGCTGCCGGAAATAGCAGGCCGGGCATTGGGATCGTTCTGTTCCTGGTTGGCCCGGCAATCGTCATTGCTGTAGTTCAGATCCTCGCTGGTGTAGGGGTCTTCCGGGACGATCTCATAGAGGTCGGCATCCAGAATCGTCTGGATGTGCCGGGCAATGCTCTCTGTGTTGCCAGTGGCGGAGAAATAGGCGACCAGAGTCTCGCCGCCTTCCGGTTCCGGTTCAGGCTCGGGGGTCACCGGGGACTCAGCATCCTGATGATAGCGGGTAAGAATGGTAGCCATCTGGGCACGGGTAGCCTGGCCCTGAGGCTGGAAGAGATTTGCACCCACACCGCCCATATAGCCGTTCCCTCTGGCCCAGTCCACCGCGGTGTCTGCCCAGGAGGCAATGCCGCTCTCATCGGCAAAATCTGAACCGGCATTGGCGGAGGGGCTGCCGGAATACCGCCACAGCATGGTGGCCATCTGCTCCCGGGTAAGGGGATCGTTCGTGCCGAACAGGCCGTTGCCGTACCCACTGACCACCCCATTCTGACTGGCCCACAGGACTGCGTCAGAATACCAGGCGCCGGACTGGGTGTCGGTGTAGCTGTCCGTGCCGGAGACAGCAGGGGTGCCGGCCAGACGGTACAGGATGGTCGCCATCATGGCACGAGTGGTGGGAGTGTCGGGAGAAAACGTGGTGTCGCTGGTACCGGCCATCAGACCGTTGTCCCGGCAGTAGACCACAAATTCCGTGTACCAAGCGTCCGCTGCCACATCGGAGAAACCGGTATCCTCCACGGCGGCATAGGCAGGGATGCATAGGCTTAAGACCAGTGCCAGGGATAGGAACAAGGTCCATACTCCTTTAAAATTTCTCATAATTTTCCTCCATGTTTCCCAATGAATTTACTCATATAGTAAGCGAAAAGGACAAACAGCCCCATCATGGCCAGGTATTCCGCCAGGAACTGAAGGGGCGGCTGCTCGTAGTCGAAGAACACGAACATGGTGCGAAGAAAGAGATAATCGATCAATCGGTGTTTTACAAAAGCATAGATGCCGTAAGTCGCCACCGCGGCAGCCATCAGCCGCAGTACAAGGGTGCGCATAGCGGACGGAGCCGGTGCCCCTGCCGCCTTTCTGACCACACCAAGGATCATGTTCCAGTGCAGTCCCAGGTGGAGAGACATCAGGATGAAACTCCAGTAGACGCAGACCATGTGGACAAGCCTGGCCAGAGACATGCCGCCCTGGATGGGAAGGAAAGCAAACACATACTGGCTCATGACGATGCCACTGACCATACAGCCCAGAATGGCCAGAAATACCAGTATCACCAGCAGAAACTGCAGCACCCGATAGGGGGTATAGCGCCCCTGGCCTGACTGGCGGATCCAGGAGAGATTGAGGATATGGTGGATGATGAACAGTACCAGCGTGGCGGCACCAATCCACTCATGGTACTGCTGACCGGTCAGCATGAAGGACATCAGTCCCAGCAGGCATACCGTCATCAGCAGATCCAACATCATGCGCAGGATCAGTTTCCTGTTCCCCATAGGCTCATACCATAGGGGCTTCCCAGGAGCCGCGGGTGTCAACGTCCGCATCCGCGGCCAGCTGCTCCAGTTGGACGACCTCATCGACGGTCAGGGTAATGCCGGCGGCAGCAGCGGCCTCGGTCACATGGCGGGGCTTGGTCACACCGATCAGAGGAATGGCTCCCTTGACAATGGCCCAGGCAATGGCGATCTGGGAGACAGAGGCACTGTATTTCTCGCCCATCTGTGCCATAGCCGCCGTCAATTTCTCCAGCTGAGGCAGAAGAGGGTTGTAGGTTTCCGCTCGCTGGCTGCCCTGAGGCAGAGGATGGGCGGTGTCATACTTGCCGGAGAGGGCCCCCTGTTCCAGCACCATGTAGGCAAAGAAGTCCATGCCCTGCTCCCGGCAGTAGTCCAGAATTCCGGCCCGCTCCGAGGAGCGGTACAGGAGGCTGTAGTGGTTCTGCACGGCGGAGAGTTTTACGCCTCCCTGTGCCAGAATCTCCTGTGCCCGCTTGATATGTGCCAGATTGTGGTTGGACACACCCACCCGGCGGACCTTTCCGCTCTTCACCAGAGGAGCAAGGAAGGGGGTCCAGCGTTCCACATCGGCGGGATTGTGGATCCAGTAGATGTCGATGTAGTCCGTGCCCAGCCGCTCCAGGCTGCTCCGGCACATCTCATCCACCGGATCGTCGCTCTGTCCAGCAATCTGAGGGGTAAACTTGGTGGAGAGAATGATCTGCTCCCGGGGACAGGTCCTGGCAAAGGCGCCCAGAATATCCTCGGAGGCACCCATGCCGTACACCACGGCAGTGTCCCACAGGTTGAGGCCCTGCTCCATGGCAGCGTCAAATACGGGCTTCAAATCCTGCTCGCTGAGGTGATTGCCAAAGACCTGGTCGCCTCCCACCGCGCTGGTTCCCCAGGACCAGGTGCCCAAAGCCACAGCGGGCATCTGCTTGTTGTGTTCCATCGTTTGTTTCTCCTTTCCCATCACTGTTTGTTCAGGTGCATGCACTTGCCCAGTACCTCACCGGTCTTGAGGTACTCATAGGTGGGCATCTCAAAGAGCACCGGCTTGAGGGCATGATAATTGAGTTTGCCGTCCTCATTCAGCGCCGAATCGTCGGCGTAGGTGGCGGCAATTTTGCAGATGAAGGACTCAAAGCCGGGGGTCTCATAGACATCCTCCACGGTGCAGGCCATGGACACAGGGGCATCCGTGAGAATGGGCGCGCCGCCTTCCCCGATGGAATAGCGGAACACCTCGCTTTTATCCACCTTGCTGCCGCTGACGCAGCCCACATAATCCGCCTTGGGCAGCAGAGCCTCGTCCACGATGTTGATGGAAAGGGTGTTCATCTTCCGAATGCCAGCGTTGCTGTAATGGTTGGAGGCCATGCTGACCATCACCAGGTCGTGGCCGATAATGCCCAGGTGTCCCACCAGGGTCCAGTTGGGCTTTCCGTCCACCATGGTTCCCACCACCACAAGCGGGGTGGGATAGAGGGCCAGAACCGGCCCAATGTTCTTTTTCATATGGGTTTCCTCCTTACACAACAGGAATTTGGTTTTGCTCCAGCCAGGCGGCCACATCGTCAGGCATCCCGGAACCGCCGGAATAGGAGATGGCCAGGCCTTCACCCAGCACCGCCTCCGGCACCAGCTTGGTGATGGCCGTCAGGCTCTGGCCAAACCGGCCACCGCCATGGCTGCAGAAGGGAACGATGGTCTTGCCGGTGAAGTCGTATTCCTCCAGGAAGGAGGCCACCGGCATGGGGATAGAGGCCCACCAGTTGGGATAGCCCAGCAAAATGGTGTCGTACTGCTCCATATCCTCCACATGGGTGGACAGTTCCGGCCGGGCCTGGGCGTTTTGGTCCTGCTGGGCCTGTTCCAAAACGGTGTTGTAGTCAGTAGAATAGGGCTCCACCATCTGGATCTCAAACAGATCGGCCCCGGTCTGGGACTGAATTTCCTCCGCGATTCCCTGGGTGTTGCCGCCCCAGGAGAAGTAGGCGATCAGCACAGTTCCACCCTGTGTGCCCGTGCTCTCCAGATTGGAGCCGGTCACCGTGCCGCTGCCGGCTGCGGCGTTGCGCACCAGACGGAAGCCCACATTGAAAGCGGCGCTGTCCTTGGGCAGCGTGGCCCGGTAGGCCGAGCGGAGATTTTTGGCAGAGTCGTTCCAGCCTCCGCCCCGGTTCACCCGCAGCACGCCGCTGTCCGGCCCGGGGGGATCCGTCTATGCCTCGGCAGGATAGTCCCCGTAATAATCCCAGACCCACTCGCCTACGTTGCCGTGCATATCATAGAAGCCCCAGGCGTTGGGCTGGAAACTTCCAACCTCTACGGTGGTCTCCCGATAGACGCCGGGCCGGGTCTCCAGATTGCTCTGGTTGAAGTAGTTGTCCTCAATGAGGTAGGGGTAATGGCCCCAGTAGTTGCACTCCTCCGCGCTGATGGAGGTCTCCGTGTTGAAGGGCGTCTGGGTTCCGGCCCGGCAGGCGTACTCCCACTCCGCCTCGGTGGGCAGGCGGTAGCCGTTGGCGCTGCGGTTCCAGGTGACCGTCTGTCCCTCTATGGTGTAGGCAGGATCCAGGCCCTCCAGCTCACTGCGGGCATTGCAGTATGCGATGGCGTCCAGCCAGGAGACGGTCTCCACCGGCAGATCCTCGCCGGAAAAAGCGCTGGGATTGGAGCCTATCACAGCCTGATATTCCGCCTGGGTCACCTCAAAGGCACTCATATAGAAGTCGCTGACCGTGACGGTGTGCTGTATCTCGTCATCACTGCGCCAGGCCTCACTGTCCGGACTGCCCATGGAGAAGGTGCCGCCCTCCACCAGAATAAAGTTTTCGGGGATTTGCGGCTGCTCCTCCTGGCCCTGCTGGCTGGAGGAGGGCGGAGGTGTTGGCTGCTGAGACTGTTCCGGCGGCGTCTGAGAGCCGCAGGATACCATTGTCCCTACCACCAGAGCGGCCAACAAAAAGGAGAGAATTCGTTTCATTGGTTGCCTCCTGTCAAAGCGGATGTTCAAAATTCCAGATTCAGTCCGGCCAGCCAGTCCTGCACAGCACCCTGGGAGGTGTCTACCTCCGGGCGGTAAACGCCGATGGGTTCCAGAATCGTGGTATCCTCAGGCAGTGCAGCGGTCAGATCCCGGATTGTGCTGGACAGGCCACCTGTGCCGTGGGTGACAAAGGGTACCACAGTCTTGCCGGACCAATCGTATTCTTCCACAAAGGTCAGCACCGGCATGGGCAGGGTGTACCACCAGTTGGGGAACCCCAGAAAGACGATGTCGTAATCCTCCATGTTCTCCACATGGGTGGTCAGGGCAGGCCTGGCGTTGTCCGCCTTTTCCTCGGCGGCCCGGTCCAGACATTCGTCATAGTCGCTGGAATAGGGCTCCTCGACAACGATGGAGTGGAGGTCACCGCCCACTGCCTCCTGAATCCAAGCGGCCAGTTTGGCGGCGTTGCCGGGGGCGAGAACACTGGCGGAGGTAGTAGCGTCCACATCCACGCTGGATGGATCCTCTACCACGGTGTTGTCCGCCCAGGTGAAGTAGGCGATCAGGATATGGCTCCCCTCCGCTTCCTCCTGACCGGCAGGTTCCTGACTGCCGACCGGCTCGGATTGGTCAGGGCGGTTGGTGTCGGAAGGAGTCTGGGATGTCATGTTCTCATGGGACTCTGCCGGCGGTGCGTTGCTGGTATCTCCGTCGCCACAGGCGGCCAGTGAGAAGAGAAAAAGCGCTGAGAGGACAAGGGACGCCCATCGTTTCATAAGCTCTCTTCTCCTTTCTGAAATCAAAGGTCAAGGCCCAGGCTGTCCACCCACTGGGCTACTTCATCCTGGCTGGCTCCACTGCTGAACCGCTGGCCGTCCAGCCACTGAGCGTTTTCCGTCAGTTCCTGCAGACCGTCGGCACTGGAGCCGATGCCGCTGGAGCCGGAGGTGCAGAAGGGAACGATGGTGGCGTCGCCGAAGTCATAGCTCTCCAGGAAGGTGTAGATCACCTTGGGTGCTTGGCCCCACCAGATGGGGTAGCCCAGGAACACTACATCGTAGTCCTCCGGATTTTCCAGGGTGCCGGTAATAGCGGGCCGGGCGGCAGGATCATTCTGCTCCTGGTTGGCTCGGCAGCTGTCATTGCTGTAATTGAGATCTTCGTCGGTGTATGGCACCTCCGGAACGATCTCATAGAGGTCGGCATTCAGGATGCTCTGGAGATGCTGGGCAATGCCTTCGGTGTTGCCGGTAGCGGAGAAGTAAGCCACCAGCACGCCGCCTTCCGGTGTTTCCTCGTCAGATTCGCCTGCCCCCGGCGTGGAGGAAGCGGGAGGGGTGGACTGATCGGGATCGGACGGCTCCCCCACTGAGGATGTTCCCTCCTGCTGCGTCTGGGACTGGTCGGGATTACTCTGGGTTCCTGCCTGGCCGCAGGCCGCCAGGCCAAGCAGCAGAGTCAAAGTGGTTAGAATCGGAATCAGTCGTTTCATCTTTTGGTACCTCCTGTCATGGTTTGTGTCTTGCGAATTTCGTGGCGCAGATAATCCAGCCGCTGAAGCTGGCGCTCCTTAAAGTGAATCTCATCCAGAGCAGCAGTGCGCTTTTCTTCCAGCATCCTAAGCCGCTGCTCCTCCGTGTGGGGCTGCTCCAGCAGCAGACGCATATAGGTCTCCACCTCCGCCGTGGTAAAGCCCAGGTCATGGAGCGTCAGGATGGTGCTCAGCCGTTCCAGATCCGTGTCGTCGTACTGCCAGGCCCCCATCACTTCTTTTACCGCCCCGCACAGCCCCCAGCTCTCATATTCGTTCAGGATGTGCATGGGGATCTGGTAGCGCTCGCTTGCCTCCTGTTTCGTCATCGTAAACCCTCCAAAATGAAAAATGCAGGCGTCCTTCCTCGGACACCTGCATTGTAAGGCACAATTCAATTTATGTCTAATGCTTATTCTGGATTATCAGAAATAGAATTTAGGCATTTTTTAACATGAGTCAAAAAAGCAGACAGGGCAGGAGGAAAGGTCTCTGTCTTTTTCCAGGCAAGTACGGTGCTGGATTCCAATGCCGGAGAAAGGGGAATAAAACGCAGCCCCTCATAGGTGCAGTGCAGCTTCAAAGTAAGATAGGCTCCAATGTGGGCGCCGGCCAACAGGGCCATGTTGTAGGGTAGATTTCCGGTCGCTTTTACCTGGAGCTGTTGGGCGTAGGGGCCGAACCAGCGCTCCATCTCCTGCTGGATCAGCTCCCGCCGGGTGAGGATCAGGGGGATTTCAGCCAGATCCTTCGGCGTTACCACCTCCTTCTGGGCCAGTGGGGCGTCCTCATGGACCAAAACACCCCAGTGTTCTTTCACCGGCATCCGAATAAAATCATATTTGCTGATATCCACGGGCTCCAGCAAAAGACCCAGGTCCAGCGTTCCGCCCTCAATGCGCTCCTTGGTGTGATCGGCGTTTCCGCTGTAGATCTGATAGATCACCTGGGGGTGAAGCTTCTGGAACGAGGCCAGCAGTTCCGCCAGGACATACATCCCCTCCAAATCGCCGCTGCCAATGGAAATCTCTCCCCGCAGTTCCGGATTCTTTTGGAATTCCTGAGCTGTTTTCTCCGCCAGATCCACCAGCTCCTGGGCTCGGCGCCGTAGCAGCATCCCCTCGTCAGTCAAAACAATATGATAACGGCTGCGGCGAAAGAGCTGCACCCCCAATTCCTCCTCCAGCTGCATCAGCTGTCGGGAGAGGGTAGGCTGGGTCAGGTGGAGCAGGGCTGCCGCCTTAGTGATGTTTTCCTCCCGGGCCACCGCCAGAAAATATTTCAAAACACGAAGTTCCATAGTCCCGCCTCCTTTCTCCTATCGTATCATATCCGTCCTTATCCGGCAAGTTAAAAATGCTTTGTAAGAATATTTCTAAATAGGAAATGAGCATTTTACATTCCTGGACGGTAGGATTACAATAAAAGCAACGGATACAAGGAGGTTATTTTATGAAGGCATTGGTTGCTTATTTTTCCGCCAGCGGTACCACTGCTAAGGCGGCAAAGGTCCTGGCAAAGGCCGCAGGGGCGGATCTCTATGAAATCAAGCCCGCTGTTCCCTATACCAGCGCCGATCTCAACTGGATGGACAAGCACTCCCGCAGCAGTGTGGAGATGAACGACAAGCACTCCCGTCCGGCCTTGGCCGATACGGATGCCCCCGTAGCCGGGTATGATATGATCTTCCTGGGCTTTCCCATCTGGTGGTATATGGCGCCGACGATTATCAATTCCTTTTTGGAGAGCTATGATTTCTCCGGCAAGACCATTGTCCTCTTTGCCACCTCCGGCGGCAGCGGACTGGGCAAGTCGGTGGCAGGGCTCCGGCCCAGCGCCCCCGGCGCCAGGATTGTGGACGGACGCTTGCTCAACGGTCGGCTTTCTGAGAATGAGTTGAAGTCCTGGGCAGAAAAAATGAGCTTAGGAGGCAACTGACATGAAGTATTCAAAATTAGGAAATTCCGATCTCACCGTCTCCCGTATCTGCATGGGGTGCATGGGCTTTGGAGACGCCCAAAACGGTCAGCACTCCTGGACCATTGACGAACACCACTCCCGGGAGATCATCAAGCGGGGGCTGGAGCTGGGGGTCAATTTCTTTGACACTGCCATTGCCTATCAGAGCGGCACCAGCGAGCAGTATGTGGGCCGGGCCCTCCGGGACTTTGCCAAGCGTGAGGATGTGGTAGTGGCCACCAAGTTCCTCCCCCGCACCAATGAGGAGATTGCGGAGGGAATCAGCGGCCAGGAGCATATCCGGCGGATGCTGGACAAGAGCCTTCAGAACCTGGGGATGGATCATGTAGACCTCTACATCTACCACATGTGGGACCACCAGACGCCCCTTTATGACATTATGGAGGGACTGAACAATGCTGTAAAGGCAGGCAAGGCTCGGTATATCGGCATTTCCAACTGCTTTGCCTGGCAGCTCTGCAAGGCAAACGCCCTGGCGGAAAAGGAGGGCTTTGCCAAATTCGTCTCCGTCCAGGGGCACTACAACCTGATTTTCCGGGAGGAGGAACGGGAGATGGCCCCCTTCTGCCGGGAAGAAAACATCGCCATGACGCCTTACAGCGCTCTGGCCGGCGGGCGGCTTTCCAAGCACCCCGGGGAGACCTCCAAGCGGCTTCAGGAGGACAGCTACGCCCAACTCAAATACGGCGCGGCTCACGACCAGGACGCCCCCATTCTGGACCGGGTGGCGGAGCTGGCGGACCGCCGGGGTGTGTCCATGACAGAGATCTCTCTGGCCTGGCTGCTGACTAAGGTCACCGCTCCGGTGGTGGGCGCTACGAAACTCCACCACATTGAAGGGGCGGCCAAAGCGGTGGATCTGGAATTGACCGCGGATGAATGCGCCTACCTGGAGGAGTTCTACACGCCCCACCGCCTGGTGGGTGTCATGGCCCAGAACACAGCCGCTGCGGCAAAAAAGGATCATGTCTGGTCCACCGGGAACCAGAAGATCTGAAAAGAGGAGCGCAGATGAAAATTGTTTTGCTGCTGGGCAGGCCCAACCGTCAGGGTTCCTCCCGTATGCTGGCGGAGTCCTTTCGTCAGGGAGCGGAAGAAGCCGGACATAAAGTGGAGATGATTGATGTGGCCCATGGGAATATCCACCCCTGCACTGGCTGCATCCGCTGCGGTTATGAAGGGCCTTGCTCTCAGAAGGACGATATGGAGACCATTCGCGGGAAGATACTGGATGCTGACATGATGGTATTTGTGACGCCGCTCTATTACTACGGTATGTCCGCACAGCTCAAGACCCTTGTAGATCGGTTCTGCGCCTTTAACAGCTCCATTCAGCGCAAACACATGAAATCCGCTTTGCTCACCGCAGCGTGGAACAGCGACAATTGGACCTTTGAGGCACTGGAAGCCCACTACAAAACGCTGGTCCGTTATCTCGATCTGGAGGACATGGGGATGATACTGGGCTATGGCTGCGGAACACCGTCCATGACAAAGCGCTCCTCCTATCCCCAGAAGGCCTATGCGCTGGGGAAACAGCTGAGATGAAACCAGGGGCGTCATACGCCAACTTACAATGGGCGAAGCAGTATATTGCTTCGCCCATTGTACTATCACATTTCAGGAGAAAGGAACCAAAATGATGGAAACAATATTGCTGAGAAACCAGGTATCAATGCCCCTTCAGGGGTTTGGCGTATTTCAAATTACCGACCCTACTCAGTGTGAACAGGCAGTAGCTCAGGCCCTTCAGGCAGGCTATCGACTCATTGACACGGCGGCCTGTTACGGCAACGAACGGGCAGTTGGAAAAGCCGTGACGGAGAGCGGTATCCCACGGCAGGATATCTTTCTAGTGTCCAAGGTGTGGATTCAGGATGCCGGCTATGAGCAGACCAAGCGGTCCTTTTCCAAGACTCTGGACAATCTGGGGACCGACTATCTGGACTTCTATCTGATCCACATGCCCTATGGCGACTACCACGGCAGCTGGAGGGCCATGGAAGAACTCTATGAGGAGGGGCGGGTTCGGGCCATCGGGGTATGCAATTTCCTGCCGGATCGGCTGACCGACCTCATCCTGACCCACCGTATCGCCCCCATGGTGAATCAGATGGAGATTCACCCCTTCTGCCAGCAGGCGGAACTGCGCGCGCTGATGGCTCAGTACCAGATCCAGCCCATGGCCTGGGCCCCCTTTGCGGAAGGGCAGAATCATATTTTCACCCATCCTCTTTTGAAACAGATCGGTCATGTCTATGGAAAGGCACCGGCTCAGGTCTTTTTACGGTGGCTTTTGCAGAATCATATCGTGGCCATTCCCAAATCAGTACATGAGAATCGGATCAGGGAAAACTTTTCCATTGATGACTTTGTGTTATCTCAGGAGGACATGGAACAAATCCAAAAGATGGATCTGGGGCACAGTTTGATTCTCAACATCACCAGTTTGGACGAGGTTCATCGACTGCACGGTATCCGGTTTGAACAGTGATTGCACCAGTCAGCCCGGCCTGTGTTTGATGCAGGCCGGGCTGTTCTTATCGGCGAAACTACTTAGGCACCCTTTCTTCGGCAGTTCTATTTTTTCCGGCTTCTCTTCCCGGTATTTTCCGAGCCACGGACCTCCTCGTGGTAGAAATAATCCACAATCACCGGGTGGCCGGGCTCCGACCGGCCATAGGGCAGTTCGTTATCCACAAAGGGACAGCCGTTTTCCATCGCCAGCTGTTCTGCTTGCTGCTCCAGGCCCCGGAAGTAGCTTCGGTCACCGTTTTGGTAGATTTCCTGATATAAAGATGTTAACTCGGGATGTTTTTCCTGAATGTAATCTAAGATTTCCTGTTTGAATCCACCCCGCAGATTTAGGTTTTCCAGCCAGACCAAGTCGCACTGATTTTTTACCCGATGGAAAATGGCCTCAAAATCCGTGATTCCGGGAAATACCGGCGCAATGAAACACACGGTACGGATCCCTGCGTCGTAGACCCGCTTCATAGCACAAAGCCGCTGCTCAATACTCGCTGCCTTGTCCATATCCGCCCGAAAGTCCTCATCCAGCGTGTTGATGGACCAGGAGACGGTCACCTTTCCCATCTCCCGGAGCAAATCAATATCCCGTACCACCAGGTCGGACTTGGTGCAGATGAGAATCTCCGCCCCGCTGCCCTTCAGCTGCTCCAGCAGCTTGCGGGTATTTTGGAACTGCTCCTCCTGAGGGAGATAGCCGTCGGTCACCGAGCCAATGACCACCCGTTGTCCTCGGTATTTTGGAAGATTTTTAATCTCCGGCCAGTGTTTTATATCCAGAAAGGTTCCCAAGGGCTCGGTGTGTCCGGTAAAGCGCTTCATAAAGGAGGCGTAGCAGTACTTGCAGCCGTGGGTGCAGCCCACATAGGGGTTTACGGAGTAGCCTCCCACCGGCAGATTGGATTTGGTCATGATGTTTTTTGTCTCCACATCCCGGATCAGAATATCGTTTTCCATCATTTCTGCCATCTGGCTTGTTCCTCCAGTACCTTATGAAATGCGGTGGGTAATTCCTGTATCATCTGCTCCTCTCCCATAATGGGAAGCAGGTCTTCCTTCATAAAGACCGGGATGCCCAGAGCATGGGCTTGGTCGGTCAGGTTCCATACCCACTCCGGTTTGGATATGGATTTCCCTTTTCGGCGTCCGGTCTCAGTCCCGATGACCACCCACTCGATCCCTGTGAAATCCACTGGCCCAATGTCGTCAAACATGGGCTCAAAGGTGGCGTGATAATGTCCGCCGCGGATATGCTCCCGCAGTGCCGGGATCCGATTCTTTTCCTTGCAAGAAGTAACCGTCACGCCAAACCAGGCGTTATCCAGATGGGTAGAGAAATCGATCTCCTTCGGCCGCTTGGTCAGAAACAGATACTGGTGCTGGGGATTGCGCTCCATTTTGGCAAATACCTCATCCCGCCACTCTGCTCTCCAGCCGGAAAAGTCACTCATTCCAGTAAGCAGAAAAATCTGGGGTCGAGCTTTCTCCATAAGCCGCAATTTTCCGGGGAAGTACTCCGGCTTCTCAAAATCATCAATCATATGGAACCGCCGTACATTCTTTCTGGCATAACAGTAGCTGCAGCCGATGGTACAGCCAATGACCAGATTCATATTCTGAATCTGGGATTTGATACACACCGCCATTGGAATCTCCCCCAGTTCTTTTCTTTCTTAGCCTTCTACCGCAGGGGCTACTTTTCCAAAGCCATTCCAGGCATAGAGGCCCTGTTTGCTCTCATCACCCAGGAACTTGTCCACCTGGCAGATATGCAGGATATGGTCACCCACCTCCACAGCCTGCTGCAAAGTAGCCACCATGGCAAGGCGGGTATCCGCGGGAATCTGAATGTCGCTGCCTTCCACGGAGGTCATCTCAATGTGGTTCTCCTCTACCTTGTGGCTGGTGGCACCGGTGGAACTGCCGCAGGCCACCACGGCTTGGGTCAGGATCTCCCCCGGAACCGTCACGATTACATTTCCTGTTTCCCGCACCCGCTTGCCGGTATGGGACTGCTTGCCGGCGGCAAAGCCGACCATGGGCGGGTTGAAGGACAAGTAGGACACAAAGCAGATGGGGGCCAGATTCGTGGTACCGTCCTCATTCTGGGAACAGATCAGGGTCAGGGGATTGGGGGAGGTCAGGACAGTGGCCTCCATAATGTTCAGTTCTTTCATAAATCAGCGCCTCACTCTCGATTAGTTCTGTCATTGACATCCCATTTTGATGTCGATATAATTATTATACTTAGAAGAAATAAAGGTGCAAGTACGCAGAATATTTGTACTTGGTACGAAAAACCATACCGACGGAGAGAGGGCTGCGTTATGAATCAATCCATGACCTATGAGGAATTTCAAAAACGAGTGGGCAGCGTTATCCTTACTGAAAATGGAAACTGCCCGGTGACCCCGGTGGTCCAGATGCTCCAGGGGAAATGGAAGCTCCAGGTCATCTACGAGCTGTGTATCCAGTCTCCCATGCGGTTTGGGGAACTGAAAAAGATGCTCAAACCGATCACCAACACCATGCTCACCAACGCATTGAAGGAGCTGGAGGGGGACGGTCTGGTGCACCGGGAACAATATAACGAGATCCCGCCCCGGGTGGAGTATTCCCTGACCGAAAAGGGAACGGATCTGCTGCCCATCTTCTACGCCATCTCCCAGTGGGGCATGAAATATATCCCTTGAGTGACCCGTCCCTAAAAGTTCTATCCAGAATATAAGAGACGCCGGAATGGTTTGACAGAGAGTCAAATCATTCCGGTGTTTTGCTCTATTTCGGGGGATGCGGGAGGACCCCTTTCTGTCAGGGGCAGTGCCTATTTTTCCGCGTCCAGCAAAGAAGATTCCGGCCTCTTTGCCCCGCCAGATAGGAAGCCAGATTGCCTGATACACCGGATACGCCGATACAATAATCAAACGTAATCCCTTCGTCCAGAAAGGCATCCAGAATTCCGGCGTTATAGGCACACTTCATTCCGCCGCCTTCCACCACCAATCCAATCTTTTTCTGCGTGTTCGTTGTTAACATCTCCTCACGGGGTAGGGTCTCACTCCGACTTTTGTTCCAGTTCATCCAGTTTCTTTCCGTACCGGTCTATGATGTCTTGCAGGGTGATAGTCTACATTTTTTGTTCGGCAGCTTTCTGGATCTCCTGGTAAAAGTCTGCAATGCTCAGCTGCACATAGATCCCCACACCGCATTCCGGATTGGTATCAATATCCCAGTGAAGCAGGGGCTTATTGCCCTCAATCGCCCGGTAGACATCCAACACCGTGATCTCGCCCGGTCACAGGTTAGGGGTACCATGTCAACTATGCTGCTGAACCGCAAAAAATCCGTTGATCCAGCCGTCACGCCCTACGCGAAAGAGTTGGCAGAGTTCTCCCAAACACTGCTTAGAATTGAACCGGAACGTGTTTTATCGGAGTCTTAAGAATCAATTTCATAAGGAGGAAATCAATATGAAACTGGGTATTATTCGTTGTATGCAGACCGAGGACCACTGCCCCGAAAACCGGGATTTCAAAACCATCCGGGAACGGAAGGGGGCTTTTTCGGATGTGGATGACATTGAATTGGTAGACTTTATCAACTGCGGTGGCTGCCCGGGCAAAAAAGCGGTGCTGCGAGCAAAATCCCTTGTCAGCCAAGGGGCGGATACCATTGCGTTTGCCTCCTGTATCCAAAAGGGCACTCCCATTGGCTATCCCTACCCCTTTGCCAAGCGTATGAAAGATCTGGTACAAAATGCCGTGGGCGATCAGGTTCAGATTCTGGATTATACCCATGATGCAGGACCGGAACAGGTCTGAACTTCTGAACCAGACGATCCTTTTTTGTTTACGGTCCCTCATTTTCTGAGCCGTGGATCATGGAGAAGTTACTTGCATCATCCCGCCTTCAGAGGTACCATACAGGCGATCAGAAACACGAAAAACGCTCCCTCTCCCCTGCTGGTGAACACATCGACAAAGGGCTGGGAGCGTTTCTGACCACAGGACCTACCACACACCGCCCTGTACTACACGGAACCAGCATGGACAAAGAGGGCCAAAGATGAAATGGAACGGAGCATAAACGGTTCAAAGCAGTAAAAAATAGTAGGAAAATTTTTACAAATCCGTTTGGGTCCATGAGGCCGTGGGTTCAAATCCCGCCACTCGGACCACCTTAGGAGCCTTGAAACTGTTGGGTTTCAAGGCTCCTTTGCTGTTTTTAGCCTTCATTTTCCCTTTTGTTTTCTCTTTTCGCCTCAGAGACCGTGCGGATGAAGGAGTCCATCCGTTCTGCGCTGGCCTGCTGCATCTGTGCCGTCACATGGCCGTAGACATCCAATGTAAAGGCCGCGGTGTGGTGGCCCAGGTTAGCTTGGACGGTCTTGATATTGTCCCCAGCCTGCAAGGAAACCACCGCATAACTGTGGCGCAGATCATGAAGCCGTGCATCTGGTATGCCAATGTCACTGGCAATCCGCTTGAAGTTGTGGTAGACCGTGCTCGGTGACAAGTGCTCCCCTACCGCATTGCAGAACACATAGCCCTCATCATGCCACAGTTCTCCCACCAGCCGCTTCATCTCCTCCTGCTCTGCCTTCTGCTGGCGAAGCAGCTCCACCACAAAACGGCTGGCTTTCAGGGTACGGTTTTTCCCGTTCTTGGTGGAGACCAGGCGGTAAGCGCCCGGCTGCCCGGGGATGTTCTGAAGCTGGTTTTTGATGGTGATGGTACGGTTGTCCAAATCCACGCAGTCCCAGCGCAGGCCACAGACCTCACCACGGCGCATGCCGGTGAACAGTGTGGTCAGGAACAGGGCCCGAAAAGGATGGTTCTGAACCGCCTCCATAAAACGGGTGATATTCTCGCTGTTGAGAGGGCGGATCTCCTTTTTCTCCACCCTGCCCAGCTCACAGCTGTCCGCCGGATTGGTCCGGATATACTTCAGCTTTACGGCCTTTTCCAGTGCCTTGTGAAGGACGCCATGGATGTTTTTGACCGTCTTGACAGACAGGGGGATCGATTCATAGACCGGCTTTCCGTCCTTTTTTAGAATATTGCCATCCTTGTCATGGCAACGAATCTTTCCTCCTTCCCTAAGCATCTGGTTGTAGAATCTTTGGATATCCGGCCCGCTCAGCTGCTGAAGCTTCCGGTTCCCAAGCGCAGGGATGATATGGTTGCGAATGTGTTGGGTGTAGCTGAGCTTGGTGAAGGGCTTGACCCCGACCAAGTATTCCTGCTCCCAAAATTTTAGCCATTCCCCTACTGTCAGCTTGGTGGGTTCCAGGTATTCGTGGTTATTAAGTTCTACCAGGGCAGCCTGCTTTTTTTGCAGGGCCTCTTTCTGCGTCTTGCCTAAAAAGGACCGCTGCTTCTGCCGACCAGTCATCGGATCGTAGCCGACAGTGACGCGAGCTTCCCAATATTCGTAAGCGACCCCATTGCGGATGACAGTCTTTTTCCGAAGGGTGCCGTCGCCCTGTGGGCCTCGTTTACCTCCTTTTCTCGCCATATGCATCACCTCTTCCTCGCTGTGGGCCTCACGCGGGCGTTACTTCCGTCATCCCCAGAAACTCAAAAATGGCATTTCTGGGGACCAAGATACGCTTGCCGATCTTGATACTGCGCAGCCGCCCGCAGCGGGCCAGCTCGTAACACCGCCCAAGGCCGATGCGGAGCTTTTCGGCGGCCTCCGGCACTGTCAAAACCAGCGGAAGCGCCTCACTTGTGTCATTTCTTACTCCGAATTCATGCTTTTCGTTCACAATGAAAAACCTCCTAAAAATAAAAAATCTCGGCAAACTGTTTTACAGTCTGCCGAGGCGCAAAAAATCCCCTCAGAAAGCTGTAAAACAAACTTCTGAAGGGAATCGAACCCTCTACGATGTCCAAACTGGACACCTAACCCATTTGGGTAGAACAAAAAAGGCCTTATTTTGTTGTATGGTTTATGCTATCACAAATCACGTCGATTGTCAACCCGCACACACAAAACTTTTCCATTTACCCTCCAGAAACTCTTACTGCATAGAAAATATTGTTGAAAGGCTTCTGCCGCCTGTTGGGATAAGCTCTCGAACCGATCGCTCCCCTCCGGCGCCCCGCATAGGAAGAATGTTCCAGCCACGATATCATAGATCTGGCCATTTTCATCCCGCAGGGCCCGATTGAGCGGAAGGCCCAGCAGCTTTGCCTCATCGTTACAGATCAGTGCCACAGGTTCCTTAAAAGGATAGAGAGCCTGGATGGTTCCACCCACTGCCTCCTGCATGGACTTTAAAGAACTATCGATCTCTTTCAAAACGGGCCGTTTACCTGGCTCCACCAGTAAAATTCTCATGGCCATCCTCCTTACATATCTAGCTGCAAATGTCCCTCAATGGCCTCCTCCACTTCCCGCGCCTGGATGCCGATGTACCGCTGGGTAACGGCAGAACTGCTGTGCTGGAGGAGTTGTTGTACCAGGGCGATATTGTAGTGGCTGTTCTTATAGATCTCGGTGGCATAGTACTTCCGGAAGCTGTGGGTACTGATATCCCGGTAGCCCAAGTAGTCGCAGACGGTCTTGAGATGGCGCTGAACGGTCCGTTCGGTCATCGAGAATATCCTACGATCTTCCGGAATCTCCTGATCCAGGCAGTAGCAGCGGATAAACTGATAAAGTGCCAGTGGCACCGTGAACACCCGGGCCTTTCCAGTCTTTTGCTCGGTGATGGCCAGACGGTAACGCTCCCCGTCTTTAACAATGTCGGAGAGGCGGAGCTTTAAAATGTCGGAGATCCGCAGCCCTAAGTTGGCTTCCAACATTAAGGCCGTGGCCACTTCCTGGTTGGGGCGGCTGCCGGAAAAGCCCTTTTTCATGGTGGAGATGATCTCTTTATACTGCTGCACAGTCAACGCTACGGTTCGTTTGTTCAATCTCTTTCACCTCTCTTCTGTGGCCAAAATACGACATTTCGGCCTTGAAAATACGACAGATAACGGTTTAATTCGGGAACCCCCTGCAATCTTTTGATTTTACCCGTCGTATTTCTATACAAATACGCCACCCGTCGAACAGAGGCCTATTACCTCTGACGGGTGGCCTTGTTTATTCCGTTCCCTGCGCAGTGCGGCAGAACACTTCCATACCTAGATTCGCTGCCAACAGAAATCCCCGTTCAAACTCCATCCGGCATTGAAGTACCATCATCTCTCTGGCCTTCTTCTGATACTCTTTCCAGAGCTCCGACTGTTCTTCTCCTAAGTTTGCCTTAACCTGAATCTCCAGTTTTTCTATCTGGTCCTGCTCTTTTCCCAGTTTGCTTTCTTCTATCCAGCTGCCGGGAAAGGATAGCTCACCAGAAAAGAGAACATCTAATATTGATTTCATAGCTGCCTCCTTATAATTCTCCACAATATAGGTATTCTTCCAGCTCCTCTGGAGAAAAACCGAGTCCAGACAGCCGGTTAATCTCCTCCGGAGCATAGCCAAAGGCAGAGGCCACTGACTTGATCTCCTCCAAGTAGCTTTCTTCTGGAGCGGTACCCACTACCTCTTCCCAAGGATAGTGATAGGGCATGTTCCACAGTGGGGAGCGCCAGCGCGCAAACAATCGGTAATCATCAAACACGTCCCGAGTCAAGGTTCCATCCCGGTCAATGCGCAGAATCTCTCCGCAATCCAGGGAAATTCGGCAAGGGGTGTGTGCGCCAAAGTCCATCTGAGACATGACTCGCTGTAAAATTTCCTCCGTAGAGGCATAGAGGTAAAGTCCAAGGGATGGAAAGTGAATCAGGCAGAGGGGGTTGTCCCCTTTTATGATAAACAGCCGATCTTTTCGGTCCAGCACAGTAAAGGTAAAAGAGCCCTCAACTTCTTCAGCCATATATTTCAGGCTGTCGAAGTTGAGGGCTTTTTTCTGCTCAATAAGTTGTACCGCGATGTAGCTGTCTGTCTGGATCTTTGTTCTGGGCAAGTTCAGTTTCTTACGCAGGGATCCATCATTGCTCAATACACCGTTATGAGCCAGAGCGAAAACATCCTTACCGGCTACGCCCAGAAAAGGATGATTGTTATAGTTGCGCGTTGCGCTTCCCTGGGTGGTCATCCTGGTGTGTCCTAAAATTACCCTGGCTTGCTCCGGAACCCGGAAGTGCAGACAGTGCGCAGGAACTGGGCGCTTGTAGATCCGTAGTGTGCCTCCTACATTATAGGCAATGCCGGTAGCGTCGGTCCCTCGTACCTCACAGGCAGAGGCCAATACAGCAAGCATACGGTTTTTTTCACGGCCCGTCAGGGTCTGGCGATAATCGATCAGTCCAAATAAACTGCACATCTCAGATCTCCTCCTCTACCGAAACTACATCATTTACATAGAGCCGCCGCTCCTTCAGGTACTGGATAAGCTCCGGTTCCTGGCATCCAGCCACAAAGGTGGACCAGGGCATATCCTTGATTTCTTCATCCGACAAAAAGAGAGCCACATCACAGATGCGGTCAACCATCTGCAATGTGGCAATCAAAGTGTTATATTTCAGAGTCCCTCGGAAAATGCGAAATTCAATGGTGTCACGATTCTGAAGGTTGACGCAGGTATAGCGCCCGGCGTGACACCCTTTCTTGGCATGTTCCAGAATGTCCCTGGGCTGTTCCTTGTAGCCATACCGGGCCGCCCAGCGGTTTAGCTGCCTCTGAGTTCGGCGGCTGAACTTCAGCAGCTCCTCCCAGTGCTTTTCAAAGAAGTACAGAATACGGGCGATTACTGCCTCCTGCTGTGCCTCGGTGCTGCCAAAAGCTGCTCGGCTGACATGGACATGGAGACCACAGGTTCCGGCCTGATGGCTTATGTAGCCCATCTCCACAGCCCGGTGCAGAATGTCCGGCCAGGGCATTACCTCTTTGTGATAGCTCAGCGACATAGGGTGTGTCACCATTTCAAACCCATCGTTCAGCGAACCGTCATGCTTGCAGTAAAGCCGCTTCTCCCCTTCTCCGTTAGCAATGCTGAGCAATTCCCATGCATTACGGCTGGTCTCCCCGGCTTCGTCAATCTCCAGCTCCACTCCGAAAAAACGTGGGCCAGTCCCAAAGAATGTGGGCTCCGGCTTATAGCAGTAATCCTGGATCACATCGTCGCTGCACTCGACCTGATCCATGCAGTCATCACACAGAGGATGTTCTTCCTCATAATCATACGGTGCATATCGGGCATACTCCTGGCGCAGCAGAACACCACAGCGTTCACAGCTGGTGTAGTACCGGTCATAGCACTGCTGGCACAGTGGGGTACCTTCCGTTCCTGCATTGTCATAGATCCAGATTCGTTCTCCGCACACGGAGCATACCATGGTCTCCTCCCGGAAGCATTTCGGGCAAAGGTTTCTGCCGTCGAATTCGTGCAGCTGATCCGTCGGAAACTCTTCCAGGCAGCCGCCGCAGGTAAAAGTTGCTTCTTTTTTGTTCTCTTTCATGGGTATTTCCTCCTGAATACATTCTTTTCCCTGGTCGATCCAGGGTATATCAGGATGATAATATGTCACTGTAATTTTCTACTTTTTCAGAAAATAAAGTAACATTTTAATAACCTTTCAGGAGGTGAAATCATCGATGACAACGAAACAAAATCAATTAATCGCTTTAAGAAACGGAGAGGTTCCAGCAGAACACTCCGGGGAATATTGGAGCAAGGAAGACATTCAATTATTGGTGCGGCTCTATTGTCAGGAGGGCATTGGAATATCAGACATTGCCCTGCAGCTGGGACGTACCGAGGGCGCAGTCTGTCAGCAGCTTACCAAAATGGGCCTCTTATCCCCTCAAGGTAAACATCGAAGCCGGAAAAAGAAAGAGCCAATCCCCCAATGTTATTGCTTGATCTGTCAGGTAAAGGACTGTGTCAATTGTGGAAAGGAGAGTCCTTATGCTGGAACCGTATGATGACCTGCTAACCGCTGATGAGGCTTGCGAAGCGCTGAGAATCGGAAAAAACGCTCTGTACCGTCTCTTAAACAGCCATAAGCTAAAAGCTTACCGGAACGGGCGAGTCTGGCGTATCCCCCGTCAAGCGGTAGCGGAATACATCCGAACCCAAGCAAGGCTATGAAAAAACACCCTGGACGAACTGTCGTCCAGGGTGTCATGTCCATGTTATTGATATCTTAGAAAAGAGAAGTTACCTCGTCCATAATTCGAAGCACCTGATCCAACTTCTCTTCAGGCACTCGGGCCAGCATTGCTGCTGCCCTGCTATGATATTCCGATGGAAGCGTTGGCCGGTCATCGGATTGAAGCAGTTCTGTAGGAGATACCTCCAAAGCGCTGGCAATCTTACATAGGGTGTCGATCGTGGGGCATTTCACCCCACGCTCTACCTGTCCAAAATAGGCGGGGTTCAGATTGGCTTGCAGAGCCAGTTCCTCTTGGCTGACAGACTTCAGTCGGCGGAAGTATTTGATTCGATCTCCCACTTCTTTCATGATTTTCTGCTTCTGATCATCCATACTGCTTCACCGCCTATAAACAGGTATTGTCTATAGGTTATCGGACTTTTATACTTGTTTCAAATTGCTATATGCTCTAATATAGTGTTTATAGACATTGACTTCAAGGAAAAAGATGGGTAAAATAGTGTCTAAAGAATGGTGTCCAGCCATGAGAGGATGTCGATGATATGGTAGTGTGCCAAACATGTGGTGCGGAAAATTCAGATGGAGCAAAATTCTGTTATCGTTGTGGGACTAACTTGGATGGGAAAAATCCTTCCTCAGGCAAACAGGAAGCGGTTAAATCATCTGCTTCAGCGTCTCAGCAACCGGGTGAGAGCAAGGAGCGTAATGACACTGTTTGCCCGTTTTGTCAGGCACCCAACTGTCAGCCCATGCAGAAGAACAGCGCAGAAATCGAGCATAAAAGTTATCGCTGGGGACAAGGCTGCTGCGGCATGTTCTTGTTAGGCCCGTTTGGTCTGCTGTGTGGCTTATGTGGAACTGGATCTAAGATGAAATCAGAGAGTGCCTTATGGTGGACCTGTTTAACATGCGGGAAGCAGCATATTGCATTGGCAGACGCAAAAAAGAAATGGGAAATTTTAATGAGTGGCCTCCCTGTTACAGGCTTTTCCACCGGAATTGCGGCGCTTATTATGAAGGCCATCCTGAGATGGTTTTTCGGGTATGGCTTTTTGGCTTCCGCAGTCGTGTTCGTTGCTCCCATTGTCTTTTGTATTTATATCCTTTATGTGGGAATATCTGAGGCGGAAAAAGAGCTTTCTCAGGAATTGGGTGCACCAATGTCGGAATTTCTGTCAGCGGAAGAAGAACATGACCGCTTGATGAAGATGCTTGTGGCAATCGGGCTGGCTCTGTTTATCACACTGTTTGGTCTGCCTCTTTTGGACCTTGCGTTGGGAGATTGATCGCTGTGACTAGCTTCTATCAGACATGCGTCTGTGTTGGCCATATATTAGGCTGCCATCAACGACCAGACCGCAGCTTTTTCTTCCGTGGAAAGCAGTTCCCGGTCTGTGCCCGCTGTACTGGTGTGTTTTTGGGAGAATGTGTCTCTTTTCTCAGTTTCCGTTTTGTAAAACCCAGTACTCCCCTACTGTTGTTTTTTTGTGGGGTCATGTTTTTGGACTGGCTGATTCAAGCACTTGCCATACGGGAATCTACCAATTTCCGCCGTTTGCTTACTGGCCTTCTATGTGGTTATGGGTATGGCACATGCGTCTTACAGGCGTACATGGGCGAAAAGACCGACATGAACCGGGCAAACGAAGTGCGCCCCATGTTCCGCCGCCTTGCCGATGTTGCCGAGCGTACCGGGTGCGCCGTTATCCTTATCGGACATCTCAACAAAGCTGCCGGAGGGCAGAGCGCATACCGGGGCTTAGGTTCTATCGACTTCCGCGCCGCAGCAAGGAGCGTCCTGCTGATCGGGCGCGTGAAGCGAGAACCGAATGTGCGCGTTATCGTCCATGACAAATCTTCCCTTGCGCCGGAGGGCAAGCCCGTTGCCTTTTGCCTTGACCCGGAAACGGGCTTTTCGTGGATAGGCGAATACGACATCACCGCCGACGAGCTGCTGTCCGGCGCGGGCGGCAACAACGCCACCAAAACCGAACAGGCTGAAAGGCTGATACTTGACCTGCTTGCAGACGGGAAAGAGCTTGCCAGCGAGGACATTGTAAAAGCCGCAGCCGAAGCCGGAATATCCGAAAGGACGGTACAGAACGCCAAGCGCAACATGGGCGGCATTTTAGGCGCAAGGCGTGTCGGCGGTCAATGGTACAACTTCATCAAGAAGAAGCAGCCACCCGAACCCGCAAGCTGAAAGTGCAAAACGCAGACCCTTTGCGCTTTGCACTTTCGCACTTTCAGAGTTATAGAAGAATGACTATAAGCCCTTGTGCGCCGTAGCATGAGGGCTTTTTTCATGGAAAGGAGAGCCTATGAGCAATAAAGCCAGCACCCCCGCAAACGCTTCCCCTCTGACCGTAAAGGAAGCAGAACAGCCCGATATTGTGAAGAAAATCGGAAACACGACCTATCGGGTGAAAATCCACTTCAGCACCACCAGCAAGGAAACTATGAGCGATAAAATCAAGCGGCTTATTATGAACGATTGCGGGAAAATTTCTTAAAACCACCTTGACAAAATGTATCAGAGGATACGCTGCTTTCCGCGATGGAAACTGCCGGCTCAAAGGAAATGCCGGACGATGCCGAGCGCAAAGGGCTTGGCACTCCCGCCACCCGCGCCGGGATTTTGGAAAAACTGGTGTCCACCGGCTTTTTGGAGCGAAAAAAGAGCAAGAAGGCTGTGCAGCTCATGCCATCCAAAGATGCGGTGTCCCTGATCACCGTTCTGCCGGAACAGCTGCAATCGCCTCTGCTGACCGCTGAATGGGAACACCGTTTAA